>QAML01000067.1 GCA_003150315.1 Prevotellaceae bacterium
TATAATAAGGAGGAAAACACAATGGCGAAGAACAAGAAGCCCAAGTTTCTGGAGAAGGAGACCCCCGACCTGCTGGCTCTGCTGAAGGAGACCCTGGCTGAGGAGGAGGCCGACACCAAGAAGGCCCTGAAGATTACGGAGGAGCTCATCTCCCGCCTGCCTCAGGACGAGGGCCCGATGTCTGTGGATGAGGCCCTGAAGGCTGCCGCTGACCAGATGACCACCGCCCTGAACAACATCAAGGGCGCCTACGACAACGAGGTCTCCATGATGGAGGACTCCGAGGAGGAGCCTGAGGAAGAGGCTGAGGAGGAGGAAGAGACCCCCAAGGCCAAGAAGGACAAGAAGTCCAAGAAGGCCAAGAAGGAAGAGCCTGAGGAGGAAGAGGACGACTCCGATGAGGAGGAGGACTCTGAGGACGATGAGGACGATGAGGACGAGGACGACGGTGAGGACTACACTGACTGGTCCACCAAGGACCTGAAGAAGGAGTGCCGGACCCGTGGAATCAAGGTCACCAAGGGCATGGGCAAGGCGGAGATGGTCAAGGCTCTGGAAGCCGATGACAAGGAGTAAGACCCACTCCTTCACAGCCGCATAGACCAAGAGGAGGGGGTGGACACAAAGTCCACCTCCTTTCTTTTTCATCAAGGAGAAGTAACTTATGAAAGAGACTATCAAGTTTCTGGTGCAAATCTTCTCCCAACAGTGCGAACGTGGTGACTATGTTATCTTGGCAGCTAAGGATGGGAAGTTCTGGAAGGATGTCCCCATCAAGTATGGGAAGGACATCAGTGAAAAGCTCAAGGAGTTCTTCCAAGCATACCCACCTGAGAAATATGACCTGTACTGGTCTCCCATGCCCTACACTCAGCCCAAGAGACAAAACCGGTTTTCGGTAGATACCAAGTTCATGGCTCAGGACATCGATGAGTGTGAGGACCCATCCTCCATCAGTCCCAAGCCAAGCTACATCTGGGAGAGCTCACCGAATAAATACCAGGGTCTATGGGAGTTGGACCGGTACATCAACGAGCAGGAATACACTCCCCTCAACAAAGCACTGGCTGCACACATAGGCTGCGATGACTGCTTCGACTTCGCTCATGTCTACCGTATCCCTGGCACCATCAACCACAAGTACAAGAACCTCCCCCCTGTGGGGCAGGTGAAGCCCACAAAGGCCATTTATAAGCCGCGTGACATCCGGAAGGCTGTGGGGGGTGTAACTACTACCCCCAAGAAGGAAAAAGCCCACAGCGTCTCTCCAGCGGCCTCTGAGCAGGATATGCTGGCTGAGCGGAGAATATACGCTAAGTACTCCATCCCCAAAAAGGTCCGAGACACCCTGGCCCTCCAGTCCCTGAATGGGGTAGACCGGTCAAGTACTATCTGGTACGTAGAGAAGTCCCTGCATGAGCTGGGCATGACTCCACAGGAAATCATCCTGCTCATCAAGAACAGTGTCTTCAACAAGTACAGGGGGAGGGCTGATGAGGACGCCAGACTCCACAAGGAGCTGGAGAAAATCATCGGAGACTCTATCCCTGACCCGGAGGACTCAGCAGCAGGAGCCCTGACCACCTCCACCTATGGAGAGGTCATGGGTAACTGCAACACCTTCGAAGGATGGCTGGTACGAGGCTTCTGGGGCCGGAGGTCTCATGGAATTGTGGCAGGCATGCCAAAGTGCTTCAAGTCCACTCTGGTCCATGACCTCATCATCTCTGTAGCCAGTGGCACTAAGTTCCTCGGTCGCTTTCCTGTGGAAGAACCCGGCCCCGTTCTGGTCATTCAGAACGAGAACGCTGACTATATCATGAAGGACCGTACGGAGAAGATTATTCTCGACCGTGGACTGGTGGGAGAGGCCCACAGGATAAACCGGAGACATGTTCAAGTGAAGTTCCCCCCTGACCTGCCCATCACCTTTATCAATCAGCAGGGCTTCACCCTTAGCAATGAGGACCATAGAAGACAGATTGAACTACTCATTCAGGAAATCAAACCAGTGCTTGTGGTATTTGACCCACTGTACCTCATGTTCGAGGGTGACCTCAACTCATCCAAAGATTTGAACCCCGTGTTGAACTGGCTACTTAGTCTCAAGACTGACTACCGTACCAGCGTTCTTGTCATCCATCACTACAACAAGGGGAGTCAGCAAGGACAGCTCAAGGGTGGTGCTAGGATGGCTGGCTCAGTCATGTTATATGGTTGGGTAGAGTCTGCCTGGTACATAACCAAAGGGGAGGAGGAAGAAGAGCCCCTTCCCAATCAGGCCGTAGACTATGCGGAGGCCTCAGGAAGTGCCACTGTGACCCTTTCCAGGGAGTTCCGTATGGCCGGCCACTTTCCCGACTTGGATGTCCACTTCGACATGGGAGAAATCGGCAACCCCCAGTACAACGTAACTCTGGGTGGCCCTGGCTCTGGACAGGTCACCATCAAGACTCTAGAAGGAGAAATTCTCAACTTTTTGGCCAATTCCACAGTACCCCTCCCCAAGGGAACGATACAGGATAACCTGGGCGTTGAAAGCAAGGTCCTCAGTAAGGCCTTGAATGAACTGGTCAAATCCAAGAAAGTTGTTACAATAAACGGAGGGTACACCATTTCCAAACGCTAAAAGTTGTGATATAATGTACCTATCCAAACAAAAGGAGGTAACCTCAAAATGATGATTTTTACTGGCATGGACAATTCGGGCAAGACCACGATAGTCCAGAAGACTGCCAAGAAGCTTGGCCTCCCCGTGGTCAAGTCCCTGGGTCCGGACCACCCCGTGGACGAGAAGCACATCTGGCTGCTTGACCAGATGACCCGGGAGAAGGCTTTCCCTGGCTCTGTTATCTTCGACCGCTTCCTTCCCTTCGAGGAGATGGTCTATGGCAAGGTCCTGCGGGGAGACCCCATCTACTCCCTGAATGACCCCTACATGAAGTCCCTCAAGGACTTGAACCCCACCATCGTCTACACTCGTCCCCACTCCTCCACCATCTTCAACTGGGATGGCCGGGAGCAGATGACTGGAGTGATTGAACAGAAGGAGAAGCTCCTGGCTGCCTGGGACGACCTGATGTGGGGCCTGATGGCCAGGGGCTGGGACGTTCAGGTCTACGACTACGAGGCTGAGAATGAGGAGAAAGAAGAATCTAGAAAGCTGCATGACCACATCATGAACCTGGGGGAGATGTTCCATCAGGGTATGAAGGACGCCCTGGACAAGAGCCAGGAAGACGAAGAGGAGGACGAAGACTAATGAATATCAATCATGCAACTGTGGAAGAGGCCACTGGCGACAAGCTTCAGGCCATCTTCACCCGCCAGAAGTCCCTGATGGACAAATACCACGACATCGAGCTTCGGTCTGGGCTGCTTCAGACTGAGGACTGCCCAGTCAACCTGGACGACAAGAGAGGACAGGCCCGTATCAAGGACTTCTCCTGGCGGGTGACTGAGGAGCTTGGTGAGGCCCTGGATGCCAAGGCCACCAAGGACCACTACCAGGAGGAGCTTATCGACGGACTGCACTTCCTGACTGAGTTGACCATTCTGGCCGGCAAGGACTACCACAACATCCTTCCTGAGGGTACTGCTCTCTACCACAACGACCAGTTGGAAGACCTGGTGGAGAATGCCAAGGAGTGCATCTCCCGGAATGGGGACAACCTGAGTTACTGGGTCTCTAAATTCATCGAGAACCTGGGCATGATGTGCAACTGCCTGAAGAACAAGCCCTGGAAGCAGTCCATGATGAAGACTGACCAGAATGCCTTCTATGGCCGACTGGCTGAGGTCTGGGTCCTGTATATCACTCTCCTGGTGGTCTCTGGCATGGATGCTGACAGCATCGCCATCACCTACCTGAAAAAGTCTCAGGTAAACAAATTTCGCATCCGGAGTGCTTACTAAGGAGAAGGTCCCATGCTGAAGAAACATTACAAGGACTTCAGTGAGGCCTACTTTGGGGTCAATCGGGAAATCCTGCTGCACCCACAGCATCTGGACTACCTGGAGAATACCAGGGGAGTCGTAGAAGACCTTTTCCTCACTCTCGACAGTATTGACTGTGAGAAGGTTGACTTAGCTCCCCTGGGGTACTCCTCCCGGAAGTGGGGACACCTGGTCAAGACCTACATTGACCTGGATAAACTCAGAGAGTTCTTCCACCTCTGTGAAATCTCGAAGGGCATCTCCATTGGGTATGACTTCAAGAGAAAGGATACGGGCAATGGGTCTTGCATGAGGGAGGTCATCCTCACTCGCCACAGCAGGAAGAAGCCCTGGACCAAGGCCACAGTTATCTGGAGGGCCACAGAGCTACAGAAGAGATGGGCAGCTGACCTCATCCTTCTGCACCACCTGCTCTCCAAGGTCCCCAACTCTCAGTTCACCGAGATTGAGTTCTTCATCACCAGTGCCTACCAGTCAGGCATGTATGTCATTCCTCTGGTGGAGCCGGTGTTCGGAGTGAAGATGAAGGACTTGGACCCCACAGCTCATCCTTACTGGAAGATTATCCGGTACCGGAATGACAAGTACTATCAGGAGGACTCCCCTCGACAGAAGCTCAGTCCTGCTCAGAGAATGCAGGATGTGGCCAATGCCATTCGGGAGGGGAAAACCTTCGAACCCATCACTTACAAAGACTTTGAATTGGAGGTATGACAAATGAGAATCTACACCAACGCCCAGGAAATGGTAGAGGAGGTCAAGAGGGACCTGGCCGAGATGGGAATTGTGGTACGGCCTGTCACCATGCAGGACAAGTATGTCAAGGGCAATCCTGACTACGAGACCAAGGAACTGCAGAACTACAGCTACTGCCTGCTGAATGCCCGGAGCCAGGACATCCCCGGAGTCACTCAGCCCTGGGCTGATGCTGAGTTCAAGGAGCGGGTCACTGACCCCTGGGAGAGATATCCGGATGGGGAGCCTCTTCTCGAACCCATTAGCCTCCCCAACTTCATCAACCCCGGCGAGGCCTGGAAGCTTCGGGAGGAGGTATGGTCTGAGTATATGCACGACGGGAAGCTGGCCTACACCTACAACGAGCTGCTCTGGAACAACGACCAGCTGACCAAAATCATGAACCGCCTGAAGGAGGACCCGGACTCCCGGCAGCTGTGGATTAGCCTTTGGAACCCGAACAAGGACCCCGACTTCCTGGGAGGTGTCTCCAGAGTCCCCTGCTCCCTGGGCTATGGTCTCCAGGTCCGGGATGGCAAGCTCAACCTGCACTACGTGATGAGGTCCTGTGACTTCGTGACCCATTTCCGGAACGATGTCTATCTGGCCATCAAGTTCCTGGAGTGGGTAGCTGAGAAGACTGGCTATCCTGTGGGAGACTTTACCCACACCATGTTCTCCTGCCACGTATACAACAAAGACATCCAGGGGGTATTCTGATGGCCTGTCATGACTGCAACCTTTGTGCCTTCTCCAGTCCTACGTGTATCTGGGGAGCCGGCCCCTCCAAGGCCAAGGTCATGGTAGTCAACAGCTATGCCACAGAACAAGATGAACAGGAGGGGGCGGCAGTCATGCCGTCCTCCCTTGTTGAAAGACTGAGGGCCATAGGACTTGACCCTGAGAAGGTCTACTATACCAACGCCATTAAGTGTGCCTGCCCCCGGGGAACCAAGTACAAAGTGGGGGACATCAAGAAGTGCAAGCAGCACCTGGACAAGGAGATTGCTGCAGTTCAACCTACCTATGTTCTGGTCCTGGGTGCTCAGGCCCTAAAGGCCACAGTGGATGGCTCCATCACTGAACTCAACGGAGTGATGGTGGAGAAGGATGGGATTAAGTACATGCCCTCCTACAGTCCTGGCATAGTTTACCGTGACCCTGGAAAGTCTCCCTTTGTGGAGAAGGCCATGAACAACTTCAAGGCCATGATGGAAGGAAGCCTGGAGGGACTCCCCGAACTGGACATCAGGCTCATCACTAACATGAGGGAACTCAAGAGAGCCTTCCACCATCTGAAGGACAACAACTATCTGCACCTGAGCTACGACATTGAGACCACCGGCCTAGTGAGATTTGAGGATGAAGTGAACCTGTTTGGCTTTGGCAATGACCAGGTCCAATATATCATCCCGCTGGGGGCCCGCTACAGCCCGCTGAAGGGCGCCAGGCTGGCCCAAAGGAAACTCATTAGGACGTGTGTGAACTGGCTAAATAGGAACGCTAAAGCCCTCGTGGCTGGCAACGGGAAGTTCGATGACCTGTTCCTTAAGTATCACTTCGGGGTAAAGCCCAACATCACCTTCGACGTAGTGCTGGCCTCCCACATACTCAACGAGAATACTCCCAATGGTGTGAAGGAGAATGCAGTGCTGGAGTGCAATGCTCCTGAGTGGGATGTGGACAAGGACCTCAAGACAGGCAAGTACAAGACCAGAGAGAAGTATCAGGAGTACTTGACTTACCTGGGGTACGACATCTACTATGAGTATAAGCTCTATAGAGTGTTCCACAAGAAGCTCAAGCAGGACCGGGCCCTGATGAAGCTCTTCTACCATCTCTACATGCCTGGCATCATTTCCTATGAGACTGTGGAAGAACACGGGGTGTTCATCTATCCACAACAGTTCAAGAAGGTTCGAAAGCACCTGGAGTCTGAGAGAGAAGCCATTGAGAAGCAACTCCTGAAGATGGCCAAGCACGAGGTCAACTGGAACTCTCCGGCCCAGATACAGAAGCTGCTGTATGAAGAGCTCAAGCTCCCAGTAATTGAGACCACAGAGTCGGGCTCTCCCTCCACAAGTGAGGCTACCCTGATGCAGCTAAGGGATAAACACCCCATTGTAGAACTCATCCTGAAGTACCGAGGTGTCAACATTCAAATCTCTCACTTCATCGATGGTTGGATTAACCGGATGTGGGGTCGAAGGCTGTTCCCCAACTTCAAGTTACACGGAACTGTCACGGGGAGAACCTCCTGCACTGACCCCAACCTCCAGCAGGTACCTCGAGACCCCATCATCAGAAACCTGGTGGGAGCTCCCGAAGGCTGGTCTGTGGTGGAGATTGACTACTCCCAGGCAGAGCTCCGCATAGCAGCCATCATGTCTGGGGATGAGACCATGAAGCGTATCTACCAGACTGGAGGAGACATCCACACTCACACGTACGAGATGATAACTGGGGAGAAGGTCTCGGATGACAAGTACATCAAGAAGGAACAACGCAAAAAGGCCAAGGCTGTAAACTTCGGATTTGTCTATGGCATGGGCTGGAGGAAGTTCAAGATTTATGCTAGAGACAACTATGGGGTAGACCTCACAGATAAAGAGGCTGAGCAGTGGCGGGAGAGATTCTTCCAGGCTTACCACTTCCTTCCCAAGTGGCACTCCAAGCAGAGAAGAATTGTCCAGTCTATGGGCCAGGTCAGGTCTCCCATTGGAAGACTCCGAAGGCTTCCGGACATTTACTCCACAGACAAGTCGAAGAAAGCTGAAGCTGAGAGGCAGAGTATCAACTCCCCAGTGCAGGGCTTTGGCTCTGACCTTACCATCTTGGGAATGTCTGAGATTATGGGCAATGCCCAGTACTATGACCCTGACTACGTACTGGACAAGGACAAGTTCTTTGTCATTGGTACAGTCCATGATGCTACCTTGTTCGAAGTGAGGAACGACTACCTGATGGAGTTTTGTCCCAGGGCTAAGCATATCCTGGAACACCCGAAGGCTCTTGAGGAAGTATTCCACTTTGATACTGATGTGCCGATTGTGGCTGATGTGGCAGTAGGCAAGTCCTGGGGTGCAGGCATAGAGCTCCACAG
>QAML01000086.1 GCA_003150315.1 Prevotellaceae bacterium
TATTTTAAAATAAGTGCCTTGTATTTTAAAATATATGCCTTATATTTTTTGCCTTTTCAAACATCTGAAAAACAACGACTTATGCATACCTTTCAAAATCCTCATTATCGTCTGATTTTCAGTTGTTTGCGAATTTTTATGTCCGACTGCGTAATTTCGGTAAAACGTTGCAGCATTGCCATAACTAAATTCCGTTTCCGCACATCGGCATGAGCCTCATTGTTTGGGCTACATCCGCGTACCCTATAGCCGTCATGCCGTAACCATATAAAGAAACCGTTGCACACCACGCCCGTTCGCATCGCCAAAGCATGTGGTTTTACGCCGCCGTCGCTTTTTTAACAGTACAAAAAAGCGGAATTGGCTTTTTATTCGTAACTTTACGCTTGTAAATTCGGGTAATTGGCACCATAAAGCAACTGTGTGCCCCCGCAATGTTTTATAAATCAAGAATAAAAAATGACACTATATAATGAATTACAAATGGAAATACACTCCTCCCTCACCCGAGGAAGAAGAAGCGGCGCGCAAGCTTGCAGAGGAGCTGGGCATTCACCCGATATTGGGACGGTTGCTGTTGAATCGCTGCATAACGACGCCGGCTGAAGCAAAGAAATTTTTCCACCCGCAACTTTCCGACCTCCACGACCCGTTTCTCATGAACGATATGCGTGAAGCCGTTGATGCTGTCAACCATGCCGTGGGACACAACGACCGTATTCTCGTTTTCGGCGATTACGATGTGGACGGTTGCACGGCTGTTACGGTGGTATACAAGTTTCTTAAAGCCTATTGCTCAAACATTGATTACTACATCCCCGACCGCTACGACGAAGGCTACGGACTGTCGAAACGCTGTATAGACTACGCTTTCGAAACGGGGGTGAAGCTGATGATAGTTCTCGATTGCGGCATAAAAGCAATCGAAGAAGTGGCTTATGCAAACTCGCGCGGGATAGGCGTAATAATTTGCGATCACCACGTTCCCGATGCCGAGCTGCCCGATGCCGTAGCCATACTCAATCCCAAGCGGAAGGATTCCACTTATCCCTATGCCCACCTGTGCGGATGCGGCGTGGGATTCAAACTCATGCAGGCTTTTGCACGCGACAACGGCATTGAGTTCAACAAACTCATATCCCTGCTTGACCTCTGTGCCATAAGCATTGCCAGCGATATAGTACCCGTTACGGGAGAAAACAGGATTCTTGCCTATCACGGGCTGCGCCGTTTGAACAGCAACCCTTCAATGGGCGTGGAAGCCATAATTGAGTTGTGCGGTCTCGAAGGCAAAGAGCTTACAATGAACGATATTGTGTTCAAAATCGGTCCGCGCATAAACGCCTCGGGACGTATGATGAACGGAAAAGAAACAGTGGCTCTGCTTACGGAACGCGAACACGACGCAGCCATGGAAAGGGCTAACAGAATAAACCTTTACAACGAGGCACGCAAGGACATTGACAAACAAATGACCGAAGAGGCAAACAAGATTGTGGACGGGATAGACAATCTTGACAATCTGCGCTCTCTCGTGGTATACGACCCCTCGTGGCACAAAGGCGTAGTGGGCATTGTGGCTTCACGACTCACCGAAGTCTACTATCGTCCCGCCGTGGTGCTGACCCTCTCCGACGGATTCGCCACAGGCAGTGCACGCTCCGTGGTTGGTTTCGACATATATAAGGCAGTGGAAAGCTGTCGCGACTTGTTGGAAAACTTCGGTGGGCATACCTATGCCGTGGGATTGACTTTGAAACCCGAAAACGTGAGTGCTTTCAAACATCGCTTCGAACAATACGTGGAAAGCAACATAAGCGAGGAACAAACCGAAGCAAGTCTTGACATATCAGCCATAATAGACTTCCGGGATATAACACAGAAATTCCGCAACGACATGAAGCGTTTCAATCCTTTCGGTCCCGGAAATCCCAAGCCCCTGTTTTGCACAAAACGTGTATACGACTATGGCACGAGTAAGGTGGTGGGACGCGAGCAGGAGCACATCAAGCTGGAACTTGTGGACAACAAGTCAAACAACATAGTAAACGGAATAGCTTTCGGACAGAGTTCGCAGGCAAGATACATAAAAACAAAACGCGCATTCGACATCTGCTATTCCATAGAAGAGAATGTACGCCGCCACGGCGAGTTGCAACTGCAAATAGAAGACATTCGTCCGGCAGCAGAATAGCACCGGACAATGCCGCAACAGAAAATGGGCGACATATTCAGCGAAACTCTCAAAGAATATTGGGGCTATGACGATTTTCGCGGCATTCAGCGCGAAATAATCGAAAGCATTGCCTTGGGACGAGACACGCTCGGACTCATGCCTACGGGAGGAGGAAAGTCCATAACCTTTCAAGTGCCCACCCTCGCAGGTTCCGGTCTTTGTCTTGTGGTAACTCCGCTCGTGGCTCTCATGAAAGACCAGGTAATGGCTCTGAGAAGACGCGGCATAAAAGCCACCGCCGTTTACAACGGAATGAAACAGGACGAAATAATCGCCGCTCTCGAAAACTGTATTCTCGGCGATTACAAATTCTTATACGTCTCGCCCGAACGACTTGCCTCGGAATATTTTTTGTGGAAGGCAAAGAAAATGCCCGTAAGCCTCATAACCGTGGACGAAGCCCACTGTATATCGCAATGGGGCTATGATTTCCGCCCGTCATACCTCAAGATAAACGAAATTCGCAAGATATTCCCCCAAGCACCGGTTCTTGCCCTCACCGCAACAGCCACAAATGACGTGGTGGAGGACATTCAGAAAAAACTGAACTTCAAAGAACCGAATGTGTTCCGCATGAGTTTCGAGCGAAAGAACCTCACATACGTTGTAAGGAACACCGAGGACAAACCGGGGGAACTGCTTCACATTCTAAAAAGCTACGGAGGCTCGGCAATAGTCTACACGCGAAACCGCCGCATGACCACGGAAGTGGCAAAGTATCTGAAAGAAAACAATATCACAGCCCTTAATTATCACGCAGGTCTGACACGGATTGACAAAGACCTGCGCCAAAAAAGCTGGTACGAGGGAGAAACAAGAGTTATGGTGGCAACCAATGCTTTCGGTATGGGCATTGACAAAGCCGATGTAAGGCTTGTGATACATATAGAGTGTCCCGATTCGCCCGAAGCATATTTTCAAGAAGCAGGGAGAGCCGGAAGAGACGGACTGCAAGCGTATGCCGTACTTCTGTACAACAAAAACGATCGAGTCAAGTTGCTTAGAAGAGTGTCGCAGACCTTTCCTCCCGTGTCCGTCATAAGAAAAGTTTACGACTACATGGCATACTTTTTTGAACTTGCCGTGGGAGACGGATACTATGTTTCATATAATTTCAACCTCACGCAATTCTGCACACAATATCACATGTTTCCCGAAGTAGTGGAAAGTTCGCTGCACATACTGACACGCGCGGGATATATACTGTACTCCGAAGAAGAAGACATAAAACCGCGAGTAGTATTCATGCTAAATCGCGACGAACTGTACAGAATAAACAACACTTCTCCTGAAAGCGAAAGCGTTATTCAGGCATTGCTTAGAAACTATGGCGGAATCTTTACCGATTACACTTTTATCGACGAGCAGGTATTGGCTGACTATTGTGGCATGTCGCGAGAACATATTGTTGAAATACTCAAAGGTCTGTCGCATCAGAGAATCATACATTTCATTCCCCATAAGCGCACTCCGCGTGTTACTTATCTGCAACGCCGCGTGCTATCTGAAGAACTCGTGATAAGCAATGAAGTTTACGAGCAAAGAAAAGAGGAATACATCACCCGAATAAAAACCATGATAGACTATTGTGAGGACGATGTATGCCATAGTCGTTTCCTGCTGAATTATTTTGACGAAAAAGACGCACGGGACTGCGGGAAATGCGAAATATGTCTGTTGCACAAACATCGCATTCCCGCAGCAAAAGCAACGGAACAAGCCTTCGCCGCAATAAGAACAATCTTAAGCAAACCGCACTTCGCCGCCGAAATAACCGTTCCCGGCATTCCGGCATCGGTCATTTCGGAAGTTTTGCAAAGAATGGTGCAAAACGGAGAAGTTACGATAGATAACGGACGTTACATCCTCCGCAATTAAGCTATTGCGCGAGCTGCTCCGCCTTGAATTTCATTTTATATTCCCCGGCTTTCAAGATTTCTTCCTTGTTTGCACCGCTCTTCATAGGCACATAAAGAGTAGCCGTTGTATTTGCCGGAACACTAACAGAGTATTCCACAACACTGCGTCTCTTGTTCCACGTCCACTTTGAGACAATTTCGCCGTAAGGAGTATTATGGCGTGCCTCAAACGAATCAAGTTTCTTTACAAAATTGGGACGCAATATAATATTCTTGAATCCCGGATTGTTTTCATCAGGGAAAATTCCTCCAAGAGCCTTATATGGCCATGCACCAATCTCTCCAAACATAATATGATTGTCGGAAATGTCCCGAGTAGCTTTCAAATCCCAATTCTCAAGTAGGGAAGTCGCACCGTTTACTACCCACCAGCCCCAAGAAGGATAGGTATCTTGAACAGCAACATTGTAAGCAATGTCGGCATAACCGTTTTCGCTCAAAGCATTAAGCACCGCTTTTGCGCCAAGTACCCCACAGTCTATATGACATCCCGCAGCTTTTACGCTTTCTGCGAGAGCGGAGGCTGCTTTTGCCCTAATATCTTCGGGAACTACGTTCCACATTAAAGGCATACTCTGTTCGGTTTGTGAACCTCCCGCATAAACGCCCGTATCTCGGTTAAGAAACTTATTGTTTATGGCATCGCGAATCTGTTGTGCCAATTTGGAGTAATGATCATGATCTTCCGCTTTGCCAAACAGTTTTGCAGCTTTGGCAAGTATCGTGGCATCGACATAAAAATAGATTGACGAAGATAGTTCTTTGTCGGAGCGCGTTTTTACTGGCACCCAATCGCCGCGTCCCCAGGAAGAAAGATGCGAAGGACTGTTGCGGTCAACATAATCCACGTATCGTTTTATATTATCATAACAATCGCGCAACGGACGTTCGTCGCCATAGAAAAGATAAAGATTCCACGGGATAATAGCTATGGTACTTGTCCAATCCAAACCGTTGTCCGTGCCATAGCCCCAACCATCGGTAGGAATAATATCGGGTAAAACACCATTAGGTTGCTGTTCGTCGCGATGATCTGCGAGCCATTTGTCATAAACCGTGAAACCGTCGTAATTATATAGCCCGGTTTCTATAGCCAAATGCCCGTCGCCCGTCCAACCGTTCTTTTCGCGCTGCGGACAATCGGTGGGATAGCCCATGAAATTGGAAATATAAGCCTGACGTGTGGCTGCAACTATTTTGTCAAGCAACGGATTCGAAGACTTAATGCTTCCCGCCGATGCCACATCGCTATGAGTGAAATGCGCAACCATATTGTTCTGCTCCATGTATATAGGACGCGAGGCGGAAACCTGCACATATCGAAATCCCTTGTAACTGAACGAAGCCGTAAAGCAATCGTCGCCACCGCTAAGCGTCAGAATATCGGTTTGAAATGGTTCCGTGTTTTTGTCGCCGCGATAGTAAACGTCAATATTGCTCAAGTCCAGACTTCCGTCCTTATGCAGACGTTCTCCATGCGATATTCTCACCACCGTACCGCTGTCGCCGCGAAGTTTAACAGTTGTAACGCCCGCCATATTCTTTCCGAAGTCATATATATATGTCGAATCGTTCAACTTCTTCATTCCTTTTGCCGCTATGTCCTCCACAAAACGAATCGGCTCCATAGCCTGTGCGCTGACAATAGGTGCAGGAGCCTGACGAAGTCTTACACCGCCCCATTTCGAATCGTTATATTCCGGTGTATCCCAGCCTTGCAGTAAGTTTTTATTGAAATCGTAATGCTCGCCCGTATATATATTATTGTATACAAGCGGTCCGTCCGAAGACGAACGCCAGCTCAAATCCGTGGGAACGGTTGCCACACTGCCGTCATCGTATGTAATTCTCAAATCCATGCACATTGCAGGACGCTGTCGCCACGGGGCACGTTCAAAGTCCCATACGGCAAATGCCTGATGGTTATACCAGCCGTTTCCCAACACTACTCCCACAACGTTTATGCCTTCGTGAAGCAAAGATGTTACGTCAAAAGTTACATATTTGCAACGCCGGTCATAGCGGGTGTACACAGGGTCGAGAAAATGGTCGCCAACTTTTTTGCCGTTCACCGAAAGCGTGAAAAGCCCTCCCGCCGAAATATACGCCCGTGCCGTTTTCACATGTTTCTCCACATTGAAAGTTTTTCTGAAATACGGTGCCGGCTTGTAATCACGGCTGTTATTGTCGCTTATCCACGCCCCCTGCCAGTTTTTAACGCTCATCATACCGGTTTCAAACCGTGCCACGGGCGACACATTGGTTTTGCCGTCTTTCCCCACGGTTTCCACGCGCCAGAAATACGTTGTGAACGGTTTCAAAGGCTTTCCTGCATATACCACATTCTGTTTGTCAGTCTCCACAACGCCCGTGCTCCACGCGCTTCCCTTTCCCGCAGCTGCCGCTACGCTGTCGGTGTCCACCACAAGCGCATAACTTTTCTGACTTTCGCCTAAAGTCTGCCACGAAAGTCTCGGAGCGTTGTTGTCAATGCCGAGCGGCGAAACAAGATGTTCGGTCTTTAAGTTTTTTTGCGCCGTCAAACTCATTGCAGAAGCGCAAACCATCAATGCGTAAATTCTTATCTTCATGATATTTTACTTTCTAAAAACACAGATTTCCCAAACAGTTGCCCCTGTTTGATTTCTTTTCAGATTCTTTATTGGCAAAAATAACATTTCCACGGCAATTGACACGGCTGCACACCATACAAATTGCTTGTATTTTAGTATTTTTGCAAACATCAGAAACATATTTTCCACTAAAAACCGAATTATGAACCTACCCCGCCTTTTAACGATTGTTACAACCGTCTTCGGAATCCTCATGTTCGCATCCTGCCAGGATTCAGAGAATTGTGAAAAACCGCCCAGGGATTCTACTTTCAAAAAAAATACTTATTACGCCGTGCAGGATACTGCTAACGGATGGGAAGAGGGAATTTACTACAACGGTACTTTTCTTATGGCGCATGCCAACAAGAAAAAAGGCACGATTCTTTATTATCTTGACGATTCGCAGTACAATTCGGACAAGGGTATCGTATTTGAGGTTGACCCCGAGGACAATCACATCCTGAAATTCGGAAGTTGGAGCAACATGGCGGACATTTGCGAGTCGGGCAACAAACTTACGCTTTTCGAAGTCGCTCGCGACGGCAAAAACGAGATAGACGCACGAACCGTTACCCTTACCACCGGGGATACCAAGACACTTGCCACCAAAGGCAATGCTTTGCCTGCTAAAGGCGTAGTGGAAGATTGGGCAACATCGATGATTAAAAAATTTCTTACCAAACAAATTCCACATCTTGACGACATTCTTACGGCTTACGAGTTCTCGAAACAGGTTCACGATGAGAAATGGGTGAAAGCTTCGCTCACTATTTTGACAACAGGTATCAGTATGATTGGCGGTCCTTCGGCTTCGGCGGCGACTTTACCCTTGTCAATGATGATAAGCGAGTATGAAGCACAGGTAAGCGAGGTTCAAAGATTCCTTTACGGGTATGCCGACATAAAGATAACGGACATAAAAAAGCGCGAAGACAGCGGATACAATGTTACGGTGGAAATAACGGGTGCTTCGTCCATTCCTAACAAAATTGTTCAGAACCACACAGAGCTTGGAGCATGTGTCCAGAAAACCTACACCAATAATGTTTATTGCGGAGTGCTTGCGCGCGATGTTTTAGACCCTTGGTACAATCGCACCGACGTTCGTTCGGGCGAAATTCTCGTTCAAAAAACCGACGATTACCGAACAGAATACACTCTTGTGGTCTATCCTACGGGCAACAACATAAAGCTGCGCCCCTACCTCATTTCCGATTTGGATTTTCTCGGAAAAGAAAGATTCAAGCTCAGTTGCGATTTCGTGAAACACGGTGAAACCGTGCCCTTGGTGGCTTCGGATGTGGATTTCACCTTTCGTCAGACACAGGCTACCTGTGATGCGGACTGGGATATGGACAATGGTTGCTACAAAGACAAGAAAATGAAATTCCAATTCGAGTTCACCGCCACGTGCAATGCCTATTCAAACCAAAACATAACAGCCTTGCGCGATTGGGGGCTTATTATCTATCGTTCAGGAAGGGTTTTCCACAAATTTTCAATGATTTCCGAAAGCGACAGTCAGGGTTCGGGAAACATAAAATCGGCTACGTCAACCCAAAACATCTATTTTGATGAAAACGAAATGTTTGTGGACTACAACAAGCTCACTGCCGTTACCGACGGAGACTATACGATAGGTTCCTACATTGATTATTACACGGACTTTAACCTTGCTGATTTGCAAACTGTCTATGGCGAGCCAGTGCCTATGGAGCTTAAATACGACGAAAAGCCTTCGTTTTCTTTCACAGCGGGTTCATGGTATCCTAGTGAAATAGAAAATTCGTGGTTTTCAGGAAGTACATTGAGCAATGTAAGCTCGATTGTTATTTTGAGTAAAATGCCCGGACTGCTGTTTATAAAAAGCTCTACATTCAAAAAGAGCGGGAGCGGATGGAATAGTAATTGCGACTTATGGTTGGACTTCAAAACAATAACGCCATGGAAAAATGGAACATTGCCGTGGAATTTACAGGAAGGCAAACATCTCGGATATTTTGCATTCTCCGACATAAGTCTCATAGAAAACGGTGCGCTTGATTTAGTAGTTGAGCTTGTGCTTGAAGAAACGGGAAGAAAGATTAAATCCACCAACAAAATTTCAATCAAACCCTATTACGAAAAAAATCCCGATGGGGAAAAATACCTCAGTGGCATTGAAACAGTGCTTAAATAGCATGCGGCGCGGGCAACGCCCCGCAGTTTTCGCACACTGCGGCTCTTTAGCATAAACATGTGCATACAGAATACGCCCCTGCAACGGCAGCGCGGAATTTACTCCCGAGACTTCAGCCTGTTGCAGGGGCGTATTCTGTATTATATGCTTTGTTTCTGCATCAAGCCCCCAAGAACCAGCGGCTGCCGGGGACATACGACAACAGTTTTGCGGTGATTGTGCAGCACACGAATGTCAGCAACGCTATGCAGGGTATTGCCAAATAAACGGGAACAATGGGATTTGCCTGATTTCCGTTTACAAAGAACGCCGCAATGGGAGCAAGGAAAAACATGTGCATGAGATATATGCCGAAGGAGAGTTTGGAAATTCCCGTGATCAGCTTGCACGATTTGTTTGCTCCTATGCAGGTGAAAATCAAAAAGAGTCCGAAAGTGGCGCAAAGCACGTTGGGCGTGCAAAACTCCCAAGCCCACTCGAGAATAGGCGTATCGATAAGCACTCCCGGCACACCTTTCCACCAAAACGACCATGCCGTGAAACCGGCTCCCGCAAGAAAGCACACAGTTCCCACAGTCAGACGTTTCTTCACCGTCCAGCGTATGTGGAAACGCACGAAATGAGCCATGACAAGGAAACCTATGAAACCCGAACAGTACCAAAGCATGTGATAGCAGTTCCAGAAACATTCACCCCACAATTCGGGAGCCACAAACTTGTGAAGCCACGGCATGAACGTGGAAAAAGCAAAAATCCCAAGGAATATGAGCTCGTCCTTTGCCGAAGCCTTTTCAAGCCATGGCGAAATGACCGGCATAATAAGGTAAAGACTGATGAGAGGATACATAAACCACAAATGCCCTGCCATTGAAGGGAAATTGAGAGGCAGGTTTTTCAGGTCGGCAACCGACTGTTCCCACGTCATACCGCCCCATGCCAGCGGCAAAAGGCAATAGAGCACCGCAAAAAACACGAACGGCGGAAGTATGCGCAGGAAACGATGTTTATAGAACCCCGCCATTGTTGCGCCCGGCTTCATGGGCACAAGCAGAAAAGCCGAAACCATCATGAAAAGCGGCACACAGGTTCGCGCCACACCGCCGTCGTAAAACGCAACCCAGAAACGGTTGGCATCGTTAGCCAGCATAGAAACATTGCCGGCAAGTCCCGAAGCATCGGCAGCATAAAAATTTTCGCTCGAATGCACGAGCATCACCAAAAAGCACGCCACAACGCGCAAATAGTCCACAAATACCAGTCTTTCTTTATTCTCCATTAATTTTCATGTTAAATTGTTAGTTTCAAAGATGCACAAAAACGTTTTTGGTATGCAAAAAATATTTTTGGCTAAATTATTTATAAAAAACGAGAAAGCGAGCCGAGCCGGAACAAAAAAGAAATTTTTCATGACTTTTTAACCCAAACTCCCCGAGAGCGGCAAAATCCACGCCCGAAAACGCATATTTTTCCATTCTTGTAAGTCATTGAAAATCAAATATCATTTTTCGTCAAAAATATAAGGCATATATTTTGAAATAAGTGCCTTGTATTTTAAAATATATGGCTTGTATTTTTCACAACAAGCCATGTGTGTTTTTCCGGATGCATTCACACCCTGAAATATGCAGGTTTTGCCGACTTGCATATTATAATATAAGCACAAAACTTCGGATGCATTTTCGTCAAAACAAAGACTGCTTTTTATTGTTATATTTTTGGGTGTTTCAAAAACGTTTTGTAACTTTGACACGTGTTTCCCTCTCGAAGTTCAACCGGGGGGGGTATTTTGATTTCTTATAATGCCCCGGCATACACGAATCATGAAAACAAGTTCAACCCTAATTAATAAAAAAGCATGAAGCAACTTAGACTTTGGACAGCGAGGATTTTCTCCGCTGTGCTGCTGCTTGCGCTCGGAAGTGCATGGCAGCCGGTTGTTGCGCAGGACGACGGTCCGGCAGAAGGCTACTACTTTATCTCAAGTGCAGCCCATCCGTCAGACGCACTGCTCTACAACAACACGGGAACAGATCAGGCTTTGCGTGTGCACTACGCAAACCACGTGATTCCCACAAAACTCACCAAAGATGACAAACCTTTCATCTTTGAAATCAAAAAATTCGGCGACGGTTACACCGTAAGAAACCGCGAAGCCAACATGTACATAGGTCGTATCTCGGGCATGGGCTACGGGGAGGGTGCAGGATTCGTGGAAGAGCCTACAGAAATTCAGCTTCCGCCCTCTGCGGCAGTTGAAGGCAGCTATCTCATAGCCAATGTAAAAGGCGGTCTGACTCACGGTCCTCTTCTCGGACATCAGGGCGTATTCCAGGGCGAACAAATCACGGGCTACTGGGGCGAACTGGCTTCACCCAACAGCACCCACTCGTGGTATTTCGACAAAATAGACCCCGCACTCCTTGACGACATTGAAGAAATCACGGAAGTGGAAGGTTCGCTCGACGACGGCTATTATTTCATCAACTTCTCCAACTACAGCGACCCCTCAACCTGCATGGTTCCCGTGCAGGACGGAGACCTTTGGAGACTTGGCGCATACCCCCGCGAAAATTCGGAATTCGACAACTCGTTCATCTGGCACGTTACAAAAAATGCCGACGGCAAGACTTACTCGTTCAAGAACTGCGGCGCACAAGACCTGACATACATTGAAAACATAACCAAAGGACCGAAAGAAAGTCCCTATGTTGTGATGACAGGTACAAACCCCGCAAGTTTCAGACTACAATTCCTCAGCAACGGATGCGCATATATCTACTCCACCGACAATGATTACAACTACGCAATCAACGGCGAGAGCGGCAACATCCAGACAAGTTCGAGCAGCAACGCGGCATCGATGGTGAAATTCATAAAAGTTCCCGATGCAAGCGTAACAAATCAACTCAAACTCAATGAAGCCATCACAACTGCCAAAGGAAGACAGTTTACGGTGGGAACAAATCCAGGACAGGTATCTCAGGAAAACTACGATGTGTTCGGCAGCGTTTTGAAAGAAGCCGAAGCTGCCGCTTCAAATGAGGGCGACAACACGGAACTGATAGACAAACTGAACAACGCAACGGCTACGCTCGTGGGACAAACAATCCAAGTTGAAGAAGGTTACTATACCTTCAAAAACTGCTTACCCGGAAGCGAAGACTATCTGAAACCTTATTTCAAGAACAACGAATGGTATCTTGGCCATGACGCAGTTGACCCCACCATGGACGCATCGGCTGTATGGCATGTGATAAAGAATGCCGACGGCAACCTTGTAATGAAAAACTGCGGCACACAGGATTCAACCTACATTGTATCGGCTTATCACGAATACAATTGGGGACTTGCACGCATGGCAGGCACAAGCAAAACCTACCAGATTTTCAAGAACAACTACAACAACCGTTTCAGACTTTACGCAAGCGATTGCGGCAACTTCTGGAATGCCGACGGCGGAAACGTAGTTTCCTCGAACAACGACTGGCATCCCAACGACGGCGAATGGTATGTGGAGAAATTGGCTGTAGAGAACATTCCTTTCCTCACCACTCTTAACGAAGCCATTACCGACGCAGCGGGCGTTGTAAAGGACTCGAAAGTTGGTCCGAACCCCGGCGACAACAACGGAGACGTTACGGAAATAAACAATGCTATTGAAGAAGCACGTGAAATGTATGACCAGGCAGAAGCTTCCGACGACGAAGCCAATGCTATGATTGCAAAACTCGCCGAAGCCGTTAAGAACTTCAACGAGCAGGATCACTCAATGCGTCAGATAGAAGACGGCTATTATTATATCGTAAGCACCCAAGACGGTTTCCAGGAAAAAGGAAAAATTGCAATGTATCTCCCCAACACAGGTTACATGAGCTGGAGAGTTCTTCGCAGAAACAACGGTCAGTATCTCTTTAACATCAAAAATCTCGGCGACGGCACATTCTCAATCCAGAATGTGGAATACGCACTCTACGTTGGCAGCAACACCGCAAACGGTGTGGGAACAACTTCCGAACAGACCGTTCCTCAAAAATTTGCTTACAGCAACGGTGTATGGCATATATCCAACACTGTAGACAATGCCGACTATACTCTTAAGACTTACATGACTGAAACAAGCGGTGTGATTAACATCAACGACGGAAACAACATTAAGACTTGGACACTCGTAAGAGAAACCAATCAGGCTGTTATTGACAGCATCTTGAACGCATCGGAACAGGTACGTATCAATCAGGCTTATACCAATGCTTTGCAAAAAGCAGAACCTGCATATAAAGCTGTGTTCAGATATAACTCTGACCATAACGACGGTCTTATTAAGGAAACTAACGAAACCTCACCTCTTGACGGACAAATCTGGGGTACTCAGGTAAATGATTCTTATACAAGCTATGCTCACCTCATTGACGGCGACCTTAACACATGTTTCCAGAGTTCTTGGGATTCCGGTACCTGGGGCAGCAAAGTTGAAGAAGGACAAGGACAACAGTGGTTGCAGGTTGACCTTCGCAGTAATCCTGTAGACAACTTCGAATTCTATTTCGGTCTTCGCGAAGGCGACTGGGGCTGGAAAGAATGCTGGAGTAACATCGATATTTACGCTACAAACGACGCTAATGTTGCAAGTCAAGAGAATTTCAACGACGCAGACTGGACTCACGTAGGCAATTATACCGATCTTACCTCTTATATCAAGCCCGAAGGTGCTAACATGAACTCTAACGGACGTTACATTTACTATCCCGTGAGAGGTCTTGACCAGCAATATCGTTACATCCGCTTCGTTGTAAGAAGCACCATAGTTCCGCAGTCTTGCATGATGTACACCATCGGCGAGTTCCAGGTTTACAAGAGCGAACT
>QAML01000095.1 GCA_003150315.1 Prevotellaceae bacterium
CCCTTTGATTTTCCTATTACGCTGTCCATTTCCCAATGGCCGGGGGATTTCCGGAGGTTGATGTCATCGGAGCGGGTTTCGATGGAGGAGCCTTTGGGTGCACGGGCGGCTTTCTGGATTTTATGATAGGGACGCTTTCTATTGGGTTTAACCAGAAGGTTATTGTTGGTAACGCCTGGAATAAAGCCTTGGTCGATATAGCGGTAGAGCGTATTGGTGGAGACGGTCCATTCTCCACGACGCTTCAGATCACCCACAATCTGGTCTGGGGACTCACCGGCGAGGATACGCGAGGCGACCATGCTTGCATAGGCAAAGTTTTTGCCCAGCTTGACGGGACGGCCATGGGCGGTGGCCTGCCATGCGGCATCATCATCGGCGATTTGGGCAGAGTATCGCTTGACAGTTTTCCAGGTGGAGCCGTCCAGATGGTCATACAGGCCACGCTGAACTTCACGGTAGACAGCAGAGACGGCAAAGCCGAGCTTACAGGCAATCTGACGATAGGAACAGCCGGAGTTAAAAAACTTTTCGATTTGGAGCCGGGTATGCCAAGTCATGCGCTTTACCATTAGCTTTCCCCCCTTTTGAAAGTGCACATATAAAACGCCTATAAATGCGGCAGAGCGCCGGGCCTTCATGGCCTGACGCTCTTTTTTCATGCCCTGATGGTATCACGTATTTTCGGGGCGTGTCAAGTATCAGGAGGTGGGCACCGCCACGGCGGGGACGGGGGAATAGGGTGTCCGGCTATTCGCCGGACGGGTGCCATGGACATCGAATAATGTCAAGACCGAAAAAATTTGCTCTCACGGGGGAGCAAATTTTTTTGCAAGTGGCCCTGCGGGCCAGTCTTGACCTTATTAGAAGTCCATGGGGCGGGGTAATCAAGAGAGCTCGCTCGCGAGCTCTCTTGACAGCAGTTCTTATTCTGGGGACTGAACAGCAGACAGAAAGGAGCGCAGAACATGAAAGAGACCACGAAAATGAGCCGGGCGGTGGGTCAACTGGAAAAGGTTTACAACGCATTAAACACAGACTTTTTCGAGGGAGCGCTACCAGTGCCAATTATCACGGTACAGAGCAAGCCAGGGACATACGGACATTGTAGTGTTTCCAAAGTCTGGCAGAGAAAGGACGGGAACACCTACGAACTGAACATAGCGGCGGAGGTACTGAACTATCCCATAGAAGAAACGCTCGACACCATGATACATGAGATGGTGCACCTGTATTGCAGAGAAAACGGCATCAAGGAGACGAGCCGGGGCGGAAAGTACCACAACGGAAGATTTAAGGCAGAGGCGGAGAAGCGGGGCTTGGAGTGCTACCAATGCGGGCCCTATGGATGGAACACCAGACCGACAGACAAGCTGGTGGAATACGCTCTGGAAAAAGGCTGGAACGAAATCAAGATAGGGCGAAACAGTTTTTTACCAGGCATCCGGACCGGAGGCACGGGAGCCAACCAGAGCAGCGGCGGGAGCGACAGCGGGACAGAGGGAGGCGGAAAGAGGCCGTCCAGCACCCGCAAGCTGGTTTGTCCCACGTGCGGGCAGAGCGTCAGAGCTACAAAGACGGTCAACATCCTATGCGGGGACTGCATGGAGAAAATGGTCGAAGTTTGAAAGTGCACATTCAAAAGCTGACCTACCGGCTATACGGGGAGAAAGGACGGCACAAATGAAAATTTACCCGCTCAGCATCCGGTGCTATTTTCCAGGAACAGGCAATTACACACACCACATGCAGGACCTGCCGTTGAAGGACATAGCGAAGTGGGTGGAGGCGTACAAATTCACACATCCGACATTAGAAAGCATCTCCATCAAGATCTACATGGACAAGGAGGCGGAGAAGGGATGAAGCTGAGTAATGAGCAGGGACAGGCGGTCTATTACAATATAGTAACAAAAGGGGGACAAATACGGTTCATAGTCCAGGCGGCCAGTGGGCAGACCATACCAGGGCGGGACCGAGAAAAGCTGAAAAGCAGAACCTTTTCCCAGGGGTACCAAGCAGAGGCGTTTCTAAAACGGCTGGGTTACACAACATCACTATACTGACGGAAAAGGCCCCCGGAGGCATGAGCTTCCGGGGGCTATGTTATGCGGATATTTTGAAAGTGCACGGTCAAAGGCTTTTTTCTCCGGAAAAAAGACAGAGGGAAACGGGCGGGGGAATACAGGGGACACGGGCGAAAGCAAAAGACTACACGGCGGCTACATCGTCCCAGGATTGCCAGTCCTTTTCCGGGAGGTCCTTATGGTCATAGGTATTAAACATCTTCCAGAGGGGCGGGCAGAAGATACGCTTGGTATCCAGGACGGGAACGCCGAAGGAGTAAGCGTCCACAATCTGGTGGGTATTGTTATCAATACCCACTTTACGACGGATACGCTTGATCACGACGAACCAGGGAAGGATACTCTTCTTGACCACATAGAAATTTTGGGCAAGGCGGCGGAGGGTCACGTCCATATCTTCATGGGACTGACTGAACACATCCACGGAAACGCCGTAATGGCGGTGGAACTTGAAGAAGTGAATAGCATTAGCCGGGAAGGACTTATACTGACGGGAATTAAACTCCACGCCAGCCTCGTCGATAATAAGCTTCCCGTCCTCTATCAAATACTTGCCCAGGTCCTCCCGTGCATCCACACGATAAGTACCGGAAATGGGGACATTGGAATAAACACGAATGGGGCGTTTCCAGTGCTTGCCGCCCACAATCCAATTTGTAAGGCGGCAGGGAAAACGGCGGCATAAACAAATCACGATGCTCTCACGCTGAGCCTGTTTAGCAAGGTAAGCGGCAAAGGTGGTCTTACCGGAGCCGGGAACGCCGAAGTAGACGTTTAACTGCAAAGGGTGTTTAGGATTGCGTGCAGCCTGAAATTGATGCCAGATAATTACAATCAGAAAAAGAAACAGATAAGACATATTCATGAACTCCTTTTGAAAGTGCACGGTCAAAAATAAAGAGGGGCGGGGCGGGTTTTCACTCCGCCGCCGCCCCTCCGGTGCTATGCGAGCAGACGGCGGAATATGGCAATCGCAAGACCGAAAAAGCCCAAAATCACACCGATCAGAAGGATGGGATGGACAACGAAGGAAGCAGCCAGGAGCGAAACAAGGCCGAGGACAGCGGCCAGCACATCCGAAGCGGAGGAAAGAACACCGGAGACAGAGGCAGAGCCGGAATCAGGTTCAGGGTCTAAAGAAGAAACACAAGCGACATTCAAACTCAAATCAAAGTTTGCATCATCGGCAGAAATCAAATACACGCCGTCACCGGAATACTCAAACGAGGCAGAGCCGACCGACCAATCAAAAACCAAGCTAGAGGACACAACCCCATTAACGGTAAGAACCCAATTATAGGTAGATAACATAGAAAGGGCGACTTCACGGGACGCTCCAGCGGCAAACGCATCAAAAAAGGCATCTTTGAGATAAATGGAAATCACGTCACCGGAACAGGAGGCCGAAACATAATCCGGGACATAATCACCGGAAACATCATATTCATACTCACTCTCCGCCGCAAAGGCCGAAACAGACAAAAGACAAAACAGGGCAGAAGCAACAAGCCCAAGGCGAAAAAATTTCAAAAAATCACCTTCTCTCAAAGGACAAAGGGCGGCGGCAGAAGCCGCCGCCCTGACAGGTGGAATCACACATTGAGCATACGCCGGAACAGGCCAACGCCAACACCGATAAAGCCCAGGACAACGCCAATCAGGAGCAGGGGCTCACCGGTAATGGTATCGGCCACAGTGCCGACCCAGCCAATAGCAGAGGTAAACACCTCGCCAACGGTGGTAAGAAGCGTGCCCATAGCGGTGGTGGTAGTTTCCTCCATAGCCAATTATCCCCCTTACACGTTCAGCATGCGCCGGAACAGGCCGACTCCAACGCCGATGAAGCCCAGGACAACGCCAATCAGAAGCAAGGGCTCACCAGTAATGGTGCTAGCGACCGTACCGACCCAGCCGACAGCGGAAGTGAACACCTCAGTAATGGTAGACAGCAGAGAAGTCATAGTCATAATACACCTTTCTTTCTTTTTACAGATTTTTAAGTGTTCATCATTCGTGGCCAACGAATTTTATGTTAAGGCAGAAGCTGCCGAAACACCTTGACAATACCAATCAGGCAGACAATAGCAAACAGGTAAATCACAGGTTCCGTCGCCAAGAAGTCAGCGACAGCACCCAGGAGGGAGGTAGTGAAAGAGATCATCAATTCCATTTCATCAGTCCTCCAATCATACGGAAAATACAGTACAGAGCCATAGCGAACAGGGCGACAGAGGTAATCCAGGGCCAATCCAGACCGGCAAGGCCGGGAACGACCTCCGTATAGGTCACGCTAGATCCGTCTGAGAGGTGCTCCGTCACGGTCTGGGTACGGGGCGTATATGTACCAAAGAGGGAGGTAATCAGACCAGGCATAGTCTCCGTGTCCTCAGGGGGCGTAACGTCATCCAGAGTACGAGTGAAGTAAGAGGGATAGGACGGGGCCTCCTCGATACCCAGGGCCTCAGCGTCCTCAGCAGAAATATCCTGAGACATATCCTCAGAGGTGGAAGTATCTGGAGTGGCGGGGACAGTGACATTGATGGTAACATTCCCATTCTCCGTCTCCGTGGTAAAGGTCTCCATGGAGGTATCCGACAAGGTATCCGAACCGGTTTCCGTAGAAGAGGCATCTACGGAAACATCCGTTTCATCCGATTCAATATCCACAGCAGAAGCACCGACAGGTAGGCAAAGACAAACGACCAGGGCCAAAATGGGGGCAATCCGAAAAAAGCGTCTCATATACAGAACTCCTTATGCGTGAAATCCAATACCGCCATTTTTCTCGCGGTTTACTTTTTGGTCATGTACTTTTTTATACTGGTTCAGATTTTCGGAAGAGGTACGGAACTGGTCCGCCGCATAACCGGAATTAGACCGGAAGCCGGTCACCAGGGAGAGCAGGGACAGGGAGAATCGGATAACGAAAAAGCCAATGGCGACTTTCCAGAGGGAGATACCGAAGCCGGGGACGGTAAAGGCGGTAAACAGGTTATACACGCCGGAAAAGAGGATTGTCATAATTTCTTTCATTATCTCCATGGGGATACCTCCTTTTTTGAAAGTGCACGGTCAAAGGCTTTTTCCATCGGTAAAAACAGGGGCGAGGAGCGCCGGGGATACCCTGGGATACCCCCGGCGGCAAAGAGGGCGCAGAGGGCCGGGAAATGGCCTCAAAGCCAGCTTGTTATAAAACTAAGCACAGCCGATATAATAGAGAGCACAGCAGTGACCAGCTTAATCAAGACCATAAGGGAAAGGGCAGATACCAGAGCCAGAAGGGGGAGACGCAAAATTAAGGGTATCCACTCAAGGGCGGGAGAAAGGACACTGAACACGCTCCATCACCTCATAGGATAAAATTCCGTATCATCACAAGGCTGACCGCCACGGCGAAGAACAGGGCAATCACGACTTTTAGGGCAAGGGGGAAAGCGCCCCAGAGGTCCAACATGAAAGTGAACACGGGCTGTATACCGGTAATCAGTCTAATGAGTAAGCCCATACGTCTACCTCCTCAGCGGGGCCGAATTCATTTCGGAAGGTTACATTATCGTCACTGAACCAGCCGAAAAAGCCAGTCAGATTATCAATACTCAAAAGGTCCATAACCCACTGGACGGTCTGTATGATAAGGTCCGTCACTGTGACAATAACATTCTCCACCAGATATTCCAGACCAGCCGCAAGACCATTAACGATTGCAGAAATCAAGGAGCGGAACAGGTTTCCAAGCCAGGAGAACCAGCTTTCGTCCTCCGATGAATCGCCGCCAGAGGGCGGACCTGGCTGGCCAGTGCCATCATATTGCTTGTACGTTTCACCGCAGGCAGAACAGGTATAGACGGTATAGCCAAGCTTTGTAATATCGCCGCTCTCACTAACTTCCGTTTCCACCGTCTCCGTTACTTCCCAAGCGTGGCCGGTGGCCGGGATATATTCATCCCTGGTATGGCCGCACAATTCGCAAGTATAACGACGCACACCCGAAACCAAACAAGTGGGCTCGGTAATCGTCTCCGAAGTATAAACATGCTGACAAACGTCAGATTCACGTTCCGTAGCAATTACATAATTATACTCTTGAATAAATATTGCGTTGGTAAAATAATCCGCCGTATTGTCAAAGTCTTGGTCCTCAACAGGCGTATCCAGGCCGCACACATACAAGGCGTCATCCAAATAAAAGAGGCAGAGAGTACGAATATCAATATTATTATAGACATATGTACTTTCCGGAAGCTCAAGGCGATAACCACGGACAGAGGGCGAATAGCCATATGTCCAACCGGTACACTGATACTGCTCACCCGTTACCGGCTCCGTGAAAATCATCGTCTGTTCATCGAACAGATTCGGGTCCCAAACATTTGTTACGTTACCACCGCTGTCCGTAGAGCCGATATAATACTTAGTGCTGTAATCATAACTATTGTAAGTGTTAATTGTCTGCATCAAGGAGGCCAGACGAGTGGAAGAAGGGAGAACCGTGTGCCCATTACGGTAAATAGAAGGCAACAACAATATAGTAGAATTAACTAATACATGATCGTAAAAAGAACTAGAAGAATTCCGCAAATTTACATAAAGCTTCAAAGCAACACGATACAAATTACTGGCATCAAGATAAACGGAGACCGTAGTCCAATCAATAGAAAGAGTATCTAAAGATGTATCAGATGAATAACTTTTAGTTGACGACGCAGATACAACCGTAGTCCAGGTATTCCCGCCGTCAGAGGACATTTGAATGGAGGAAAAATCACCGACTGATGAATACGAATTAGTGTAACCCGCACCACCATCAAAGATATAATAACTACTTTCAGAAACAGAAAAAGGTGCAGAAGTAAAGACAGTTGAATACTGCCAATAACTAGGGCCTCCAGTACCACGCCTAGTTTGCGAACCAGTAAAAAATGAAACCGAATTACCCGTAATATCTAGTTCAGAACAACCGAGATCATCAAGATCATCACTCAACTCAGGGTTAAAATAAAGGGCAGGAGAAAAAGCCGTATCTGAAAAAGAAACCGTTGTGCTAGGAAGGGAGGAGACGTAAGTGTCGTAGGAATTCTCAAATGAACTACCACCATGGACTAAAGCATTCCACCAATCTACTGTAGACCAATCTCCCGAGCCTTCAATATAAACGCCATCTGTTCCAATATGATAAGTTGCGTTTCCGATTAAGTCACTCAAGTAGCACACATTATAAGAGAGCATATCAAGGACATTAGCAGAGGCAGATACTACTACACAAAATAAGATCGTGACAAAGCAAAGGACAAATGCTATAATCCTCTTAATCAAAGAATCACCGCCCCCAAAAAGGAGAAGACAAAAATGAAAGTATACTTAATTTTAGGAACCATTACACTAATTGGAATTGTAGTCTTTCCACCAATTGGAATAATTGGCCTAATTGCATTTTTGCTCAAAGGTACATACAATATCATCAAACGCCTAATCAAATTCACAGCGAAAACAATATACGAAGAAAAAGAGAAAGCGCACCTGAAATACAAGGGCCAAAACAACAGAAATGCAAGAGCCTATACGCAGGCCGATTTTGACACATGGAAAGCCGCGAAAGAGAAAGCCAAGGACCAGAGCGGTTTTATTGATCTGGATGTACTGGCGGGACTGATGCGGAGTAGGAGCGTCTGAGAGGAAACCGTGAGAAATCACGGTTTCTTTTTTTGAAAGTGCACGGTCAAATGAGACTTGAACTCATATACCCAAGCAAAGTTGTATTGCGGCCGCAACGCTTTACCATTAAGCTATTGACTGTGCACTTTCAAAGGGAGTGCCTTTATACTGCCCTCCCTGTTCGGCCGAACGCCCGGCGCAGGGAGGGCAACAAGCTAAACGGATTTTTTCATCAGAAAAAACAGGACATTCAGGAATACAGAGAATACAAGGACAGCCCCAAGGAAAAGAACCAGGAGAACGGCAACAAGGGGGATCTCCGCACGGAAGAACAAAAGCGCCAACCAGAGATAGGCAAACAGGAGAACGGCAGAGGCAAAGCCGAAAAGAATCCTGCGGGAGAGCGGGAGCCAGGGGCGAAGCCGGTCAAACATCCTCACTCCTCCTTTTATATTCAGACAACAAACGCCCACAAGCCGGACAATACGCAGGAGAGTAGAACCCTACAAGTTGCCATCGAAAGCCATCCCAACGCTCAAACAAAATACTCAAAGGGCGCCCACCTCCGCTTGAAACAAAAATGCCAAAACCAGCAGCACACTTCCCAACGGAAAAATAGGCAAGATCATTCTCAGAAGTTAATTCATCGTCTACAAGAGCATTATTGCATATAAAACAAGGAGAATTAGTCATCCTCATCACCCGCCAATTCACAACCGGCAACAAAAGCCGACGCCAGAACCAGAGTAGGAATACCGGAACGAAGCAGGGAATGAACGATAAAGCCGAGACAAACCGCAAGGTCATCCGGAGAACCGGAAAAAATTACCGAACACTCTTTCGAACCAAGAGCACGAACCGCAGAAACACAACAAGATTTATTTTCGCTCATAACATTACCTCATTCACAATTCCATCTGTTCAACAAATTCGCTATCCGAATCGTTAGCCCAGTCATAACGATGTATGTAGGCGTAGACGCTGGGCCATTCGGAACGAGTGCCATTTTCGCCGAACTCAATAACTTTATGGATACGGCGAAAAAATGCTTCCCGGCTTTCCCTATCTACGTTCAGATACTGACTATCCGGAGGAATGTTCGTCAGGATAAAGACCTTTGTAAAACAGGCTTGCCGGTTGAAATAGCGGCACGGGAGAAGAAGCGGATAGCCGTCCAAATAGTTCAGCATATCACCATGTTTCAGACCGCCTCGGAACTCTTCAAAGATAAGCACGTCCTGTCCGTCGTAGGTATCAAACGGATGCTTGTAATCAGTGACACGGTAGCAATTACCATAGCCGTACTTATCCATAACAGAGCGGGTCTTACCAGAGCCGGTTTTACCGAACATATAGACGACTTCCATATCACGCCAGGAGGAAGCAAACTCCGCATCACGGTACATAGAGCGGACACGCTCAATCTTGTCTATCTCTTTGTAGG
>QAML01000098.1 GCA_003150315.1 Prevotellaceae bacterium
ATCTGATTCTTGGCGTATTGCCATTCGACCCGACGGCGGGAATCGGGGCTTGGTTGATGTACGGAATCATTGTAATCGTTTTTTTCTTCTCACTGCTTTTTGGGGCCCTTTACATTGCAACCAAAGGAATGAAACATATTGTGAGTAGAATGGCGAGTACGTTAAATATCTCTAAATAATGCAGGATATAAAGGATACTTACTATTATGGCATCCGGAAGATTGTTGCTATATACATTTTGGCTTTGATTACAAGCTATTTGTTTGTCTGTATTACGGGTGAACTGAATGGAGATTTTATCGGAGAGTATATTACCATACCTCAAATCGTATTGTTTTTATTGTTTATAATTTCTCTCCTTCCTTTTATTTATGTCTGGAATCGTTATAAATATTATAAACGTAAACTTAAGCTGTGTAGTGCTATAAATGTTGTCAATGTATTGGGTGGATATGCATTAATTTTTTTAGTATTTAATATCATTATTCGAGCATTAGGCGTCGGAGTTATGACAGGTAATGCAACCCAGAATTGGGTAGGAACTTTAGGTAATAATATTTTTATCTTTTATCTGTTTGCCGGAGCATTCTTGCTGGAATCGCGGAAAAGGATCAATGTGATTCTTATAAGTGCTTTGTTTTTAGTGGCTTGTGTCTTGAAGGCATCCTTGCAAGAGGTATTTTATTTATTGTTGTTTATTTTATTACGTTATTACGCAACACTGAAAAGAGTGTTGATAAAATATTGGGTTCTAATACCTGTTCTATTTGTCATAGCATTGAATGGCATAAGTTTTTTATATGAATTGAGGGCCGAACTCAGAACAAAAGATGACATTTCCTTAAAGGAGGTAGAACCAACTGAGATATTGTGCGAAACATTGGCAGGACGGTTATCTTGCTATTCTGATGTTGCATTTATCGTTGAAAATGCTCCGACTTTTTATATTTATGCACAAACTATTCCAGTTTTTTTTTATCAAGCGCAATGGCTTGACCGCTTTGGTGTACATTTAGGAAATTGGGCTGATAATCTGCCGGAACGATTTTTATATGAACAGAACAAGAATTCCAAGGAAGATGCCGGAACCTCGTTTATGCTTGGTATGCCGGGGATGCTAATCGTATCCTTTATGAGATCACCGTGGGTTTTTTTGATCAATCTAATTTCAATGTTGCTACTGATAGAATTATATTTTGCCCTCCTATTGAAACTTTCATTTCCAGGTGTCTTGGAGGTGGGTTTGACTGTGTTGTTATATCCAATTTTATCGGGAGTTTCTTTGGAGTTGTTTTTTTCTGTCATTCAATGTGCGATTTTTTGGATTTGCATACGGAAATTAAATTTTAATGCTCATCTCAGTAAATGATGAAAAAGGGAATATATATAAGTGCATTATATAATTCGAAAACGGGTGGCGGAATTGTTAGCGATACTATAAAACAGGTTTTGCAGACTCATGCTGAAATCAATTTACACGTTCTTGAATTTCCAATGTTTAAAAATCAATGGAAGAAATTATTTTATATGTTGACTGGTCGATTACTCGGATCAACACCTGCAATAGAGAAGAGCATCATTCGTCAGATCGAAAAAAATCATCCTGATTTTATTTTTATAAATACATCGAGTTTAGGATTGCTGGAAAAGAAAATAAGACGGAATTTTCCCGGGATCCGCGTGGTTTCGTTGTTCCACAATGTTGAATTCGTATATACTAAAGATGCATGGAAGACAAGTCGCAAAATCAATAAGTTGTTGACATTGTTGGTAACATGGTACAATGAAAAACTGGCCGTTCGGTATAGCTCTGTTATAATTACTCTTAATAAAAGGGATTCGGATGAATTGGCATTGTTATACGGACGTTGTGCTGATGGAATCCTGCCGATATGCTTGCAAGATCGTTTTGATCCGTCGCAATTGAAAATAGATCAAAGTGACCGACCGAAAAAGGCTCTTTTCGTAGGAAGTAATTTTTATGCTAATTATTACGGAATTAAATGGTTTGTAGAACATGTGGCACCCTATGTCAAAAACGTAAAAATTATTATTGTCGGTAATGGGTTCGAGCGAAACAAAAAAGAATTGGAAATATATGACAATATTGAAGTTGTAGGGACGGTTGAGAGTCTGGATGAGTTTTATTATAACGCTGATTTTGTCATATCTCCGATCTTCGAAGGTTCAGGGATGAAAACAAAAACTGCCGAAGCTTTGATGTTTGGTAAGACTATTTTTGGGACGAAAGAGGCATTTGAGGGTTATTCATTCGACTATGGGAAAGTCGGCTGTTTATGTAATAATGCGGAGGATTTCATTTGTGCTATTGATAACTATAATTTGACAAAATTTAGATTTAATGATTACAGCAGAAATATGTATCTGAGAAATTATTCATTTAATAAGTTGCATGAGATTTTAACGGACTACATTGTAAATCATTAATTTATTGCTATGGCTTTGGTATCGTTGATTGTTCCTATCTATAATGTTGCGGCATATGTAGAAAAATGTTTATTATCTGTGTTTGAACAAACGTATGATAATATAGAATATATAATTGTCGATGATTGTGGCTCGGATAATAGCATGGATTTGGTTCGGACGCTTGTTGAAAATACGAACTTTGCAGGAAAAACAATCCGCATCATCAGACATGCTTGCAATAAAGGTGTAGCGGCTGCACGGAATACGGGTTTGGATGCGGCGGTTGGAGACTATATCTTTTTTATGGATTCGGATGACACTCTTACGCCGAATTGTATAGAGGACCATGTGGCTTATTTGGAGAAATATAACGTGGATTTTACAACGGCAGATATCAATTTTATAGGAGGACGTCGTGTGTTTAAATCGCTTATTAATAATAGAGTATTATGTAATCACCAAGATATACTGGAAAATTATTTTTTAAAATATATTCATCATTCTCCTTGTAATAAACTGCTTAAACGGACTTTTTTAGAAAAGAATCAAATCCGTTTTATGGAAGGTCTGTTATATGAAGATGCATTATGGTCTTTTGAAATAGCTTTTCATGCACGTTCTGTTGCTATTTTGCCTAAACGAACTTATAATTATATCATTCATGAGGGTTCGTTTACGACAACTGATAGAAATATGGAGCATCGTATGGATTCCAGAATTTATATAATTAATGCTATCATTAATTATATGGAGTCATGCAATAGCCCAGAAATTCGTCTTATCGCAAATCGCTATATTTCAGAGCGCCGATTCAAAATATTAGCAGGATTAGTGGGGTCAAATGCGGGTTCGTATTTGAAGCGTAAATATTACCAGATTTTAAATGGGCCAGAATATCGATGTTATGATTATGGTTTGGGGGTGTCTTTAATGAGGCTGCCATATCCCTTTTTTTATGTTATTATTTTTTTAATCGTTCATATCTTTAAACTGTATAAGAAAATAATCAGGCGAATTTGTAAATAATATTACGAATATGATTACGGGCTCCATTGTTTTATTTAAAACCGATGTCAATCAAGTTTCAGAAGTTATACATTCCTTTTTTAAGGGGGATTCAAAAGATCGAATTTTGTATTTGATAGATAATTCTCCGAATGATGTGCTTCGTTTTTTAGCAAATCTTTATCCGGGTTGTATTGAGTATATTTTTACAGGAAAAAATTTAGGTTATGGAACCGCTCATAATATCGCGTTGGAAAAAGCTCTAAACAACAAAGCCCGTTATCATGTGGTTTTAAATCCAGACCTTTCATTTGATGCAGATACAATACCAAGGTTAAGCCGTTTTATGGATAATCATTTAGATGTGGGGTTATCTATGCCTAAAGTTGTAAATCCAGATGGCAGTATTCGTTATATATGTCGATTGTTGCCGACTCCTATGGATCTTGTTTTAAGATGTTTGTTTTCTAAATCTCGATATGCTCAAAAAAGGAATTTCCAGTTCGAAATGCGAGAGTCTGGGTATAATGAGGTAATGGATGTCCCTTTTATATCAGGTTGTTTCATGTTTTTTAGAGTCGATATTCTCCCGATTACAGGATTGTTTGATGAACATATTTTTATGTATTTTGAGGATGTTGATTTAAGCAGAAGGGTTCATGAAAAGTTTCGAACGTGTCTATATCCGAATGCCCAATCGATTCATTTGGCGAATCGAGAATCTCATCAAAATTGGAGAATGCTATTTGTGCATGTTCGGTCTGCTTTTTATTATTTCAATAAATGGGGGTGGTTTTTCGATAACCAGCGGGATCAATTAAATAGGCGAGCATTGGATAATATAAAAAAGTTTAATAGTAGCGATACGGTTGTAAAATGAAGATTTTACTGTTAGACGGCCATACCATTCAGGCTTTGCCGATGATGAAGGCCTTGACTCGTTTGAATGCGGAAGTTACGATTTTTTGCGAAGACCGGATTTCTTACGGATATTTTTCCCGATATGCACGCCATCGCGTATTGTGTCCTGCTCCCAAGACGGATGGAACGGCCTATCTTGATTTTTTGCTTGAATATATCCGGATGAATCCTCAGGATCTAGTAATTCCGCTGTTCAATGATACGGCCGAATTCGCAAGTCGTCATAAGGCGGAGATTGAGGCTTCGGGTTCCAAGGTAGATATTCCCGCGTGGGAGGTATTCATTCGGGGACACGATAAAGAGCTTTTGATGGAGACTTGCAAAACATTGGGGATTCCCCATCCCCGAACTGCGAATCCGGAAAAGATCGGATACGAGAAAGCGATCGGTTATGTCGGATATCCATGCCTGATAAAACCCAATCTGGGCGCCGGAGCCAAGGGGATCAAAATAATTCATAGCCGGGAGAATTTCGAGCGGTATTACCAGACTACGGTACAAAAATTCGGAGCAAGCTGCATCCAGGAATTCATTCCGCAGACTGGAACCCAATATAAAGTACAACTGTATCGTAGTGAGTCCGGGGCTATCGTGGCTTCGAGCGTTTACGAAAAATGTCGTTATTATCCGTTGGACGGAGGGACGAGTACCTGTAATCTGACCATTGAACGTCCGGATTTGGTAGGATTGTATGCTCGGATTTTGGATTATCTGGATTGGGTGGGGATGGCCGATTTCGATTGTATCGAAGATCCTCGCGACGGCATTGTCAAATTGATGGAGATCAATCCGAGAGTTCCGGGAACAATTAAAGCGTCGTTTATATCCGGGGTGAACTTTGCCGAGGTGATGGTGG
>QAML01000091.1 GCA_003150315.1 Prevotellaceae bacterium
AAAAACACATGGCTTATCGCAAAAAATACAAGCCATATATTTTAAAATACAAGGCACATATTTCAAAATATGTGCCTTGTATTTTTTGCCTTTCCAAACATCTGATTCACAGCAACTTACAAAAACTTCCAAATTTGCCTTAAATTCCACAGTTTCAGTCATTTACAAAAAAGCCGGGACATTCCCCTCTGCTTTTCCACTTTCCAAAGAATTGCTAACTTTGCAAAGTATTAGAAACGAACAAATAAATGCCCGATTCCGACACCATAAAAAAAATACGCCGGGGACTGTGTGAGGCAGAAATCACTACTGCGCGGTTTGCACACGGACGCAACGTGCTGAATACGTCGCGAAAAAAATCGGCATTGAAACGCTATGCTGCAAAACTCTGCGACCCTGTGGTCAAAGCCCTGTTTCTCGCCTCGTTTCTATCACTCGTCATAGGATTTATAGGAAACGGATGGGCAGGAACGGTGGGATTGATTCTCACCGTGCTTCTTTATTTCGGGGTGATGCAGTGTATGGAAGATTATGTGGTACGTCGCCTCGTGAAATCCCAAAACACGGGAGACTCTTATCCCGTGAAAGTGTCGCGACACGGTAAAGTTTGCGAAATTCCGCGCAGCGAAGTAGTGAGCGGAGAGATAGTCTTTCTCGACCGTGGCGACGAAATACCCGCCGACGGCATATTGCTCGTTTCCCATGCGCTTGTCGTTGACGAATCAGCCGTTGCAGGAAATGCGTCAATAAGAAAATCAGCCGCCCCGAGCCATGCACCCGCCAATGAGCAGGCAACACTTCTGAGGGCATCAAAGGTGCTTGAAGGCGACGGCGTTATGCAGGTAACGGCTGTGGGAAACGACACTAAAATAGCGGCATTGCAAAAATCGTTTTCCATTGACTATTCCGAATCCACTCCCTTTGGCAAACAGCTCGGACGCATTATTTCCGTAACAAGCCGCGCCGTGCTTTTCATGGCTCTCATATCGTTTCTACTGTTCACCGTGAAGGGCATAATGAATGTGAACTTCGGCACGGACAAATGGTGGAACGACGTGTTCGCAATACTTGTAAACAACTTCATGATGAGCAACGCCCTCATCATAATCACACTTCCCAAAGGACTGCCCTATCTGCTTTCAACCTGTATGGCTCTCAACTCTCGCCAAATGCAGAAAGAAGGAATAGTGGTGAGAAAACCGCAAGCCTGCGAGGAACTTAGCGCGGTAACAATGGTGTGCTGCGGAATTTCCAACTTTATAAGCCAGAACAATCTCTGTGTTGCCGACATGAAATACTATGGTGCCAAACGCGATTTCTGCTTGGGCATTGCCGCAAACTCTTCTGCTTTTCTCGTGGAGGGAAGCAAATACAAAGGAATGGGAAATGCCGAAGAATGCGCCATGCTCCATTGGATGCGGAAAGAGGAAGAAGACTACGCAAAACTCCGTGAAAAAACGGAAATAATAGACCGCCTGCCGTTTTCGGAGGAAAGGAAACTGATGGCAACCATTGCCGACACCGAAAGCGGGCGATATGTTTTCGTGAAAGGCGCACCCGAAGCTGTGGAAATGCTTTGCGACATGAACGAAGAGCAAAAAGCCGATTACGACAAGCTTCTCGATTACTACCGCAACAAAGGCATGCGCACACTTTCCTTTGCCCGTAAACGCCTCGAAGCTTGCGAAAACAACGCTGCCGAAGTTTTGGCGGCGGGAAAACTGAAATATATCGGAACAGCAATAATATCCGACTCCATACGTCCCGACATTCCCGAAACCGTAATGCAATGCCGCAAAGCAGGAATAAAGATAAAAATCGTAACAGGCGAAAACGGCACAACGGCAAGGGAAATGGCTCGCACGGCAGGCGTTTGGCAGGACACAGACTGCCACGAAAACGAAATTACAGGCGAGGAATTTGCAAAAATGTCCGATGAAGAAGCCCTGCATATCATACCGAAAATAAAAATAATCAGTCGTGCCACACCCGGCGACAAACAAAGATTTGCCCAATTGCAGCGTAAGCTCGGCGAAGTGGTGGCTGTTACCGGAAACAACGTAAATGATATTCCCGTTTTCTCGTTTGCCGACGTGGGAATCTGTTCCGGAAACGCGGAAACGGCAGTAAAAGAATCCGCCGGGGCAATTATCGAAGAAGATTCCCTTGTTACGATTCTCGCAGCAGCGAGATGGGGAAGAACTATGTACGAAAACATGCGGCGGCAAATGGTTTTCAGATACACCGCAAACGTTACCCTGTTTCTCACAATGCTCCTCGCCGCCATTATGTGCGACACAATACCGTTCACAGCCTCTCAATTGCTGTGGATAGGTCTTATAACCGATTTCATAGCCGTCATGGCATTGCTTACATTGCCTCCGTCGAACAGACAACTTAATAAGAAACCGCGCAAACACACTGTTTACATAATTACGAAAGACGTAATCAGAAACATATTGCTCACATCGCTGCCTTTCACGGCTATCCTGCTCGTAATGTTGAACATTGTGGAATGGTTGAACCATAAGCCGGGCATTCTTCCCGTTTTGCAGCTGAAGAATCTCTCTATGTTTTTCTCGGTGTTTGTTTTTCTGCAATTTTGGAACCTTCTCTGCGTCCGCGCATGGGGGAGTAAAAATTTTGCACTCCACAAATTTTTCAAATGTCGGGGCATGCTGGCGGGAATGTTCCTCATTCTTTTGGGGCAAGCAGTACTTGTGGAGTTCGGAGGCTCGGCTTTTCGCACATTTCATCTGAATTTCAGCGTTTGGCTCGAGATGTTTTTCACAACATTCCTCGTCTACGCCGTGCCGGAAGGCACAAGAGCCGCAATGCGAAGGTTCGGAAACAAACACCCTAAAGGATTAATCACAAAATAAACCATTAATAATATGAACAAACTGACCGGTATCAAAAACATAATCTTCGATTTCGGCGGCGTAATAGTTGATCTTGACCGCGAACGCTGTATCGAAGGGTTTGAAAGGCTTGGCGTAAACGTCAGAGACGCTTTGGGACAATACGTACAAAGCGGCGTGTTCTCGGGAATAGAGACCGGCGAAACAACAACCGAAGAGTTTTGCGACGCATTGCGCGGAATTTCGGGATTGCCCGATGTGCCCGACCGCAAAATCATTGACGCATGGAACGAGTTTCTTGTGGGAATCCCCAGAGAGCGTCTCGAATGTCTTGCAAGCATCAAGGACAAATATCATTTGTTTATGCTCAGCAACACAAACAGGATTCACTGGACGCTTGCCACAAATGATTTCTTCCTTTTCCGTGGTCGCACCGTGGATTTCTATTTCGAGAAGATTTTCCTGTCTTACAAACTCGGTGTTGTTAAGCCTGACAGCAAAATATTCAAGATTGCCATCAAGGAGTCGGGAGTGAAACCGGAAGAAACCCTGTATATTGACGACAGCGAGGCTAACTGCGAAGCCGCAGCCAAAGAAGGTTTGAAAACTTACCTGTCCAAGGGCGGCGGAGACTGGCTTGAACTTTTCGGCAACGCGCAAAAACAATGAAAGTTTTGCGAAAAGACGACCCGCGTCCCGCCAAAGCTTCGGCGGCTGCCGTAGGTTTTTTCGACGGTGTGCATTTCGGTCATCGCTTCTTGCTTGAAAACGTAAAAGCAGTGGCTCGTGCGCGAAATCTTTCCACCATGGCGGTTACTTTTTCCAAGCATCCGCTTGCCGTGTTGCGTCCCGAGAGCCAACCTTCGCTTTTGTCCACCACCGACGAACGTCTTTCGCTCATCAAAAGCCAAGGCATTGATTTCTGCGCCCTGCTTGATTTCACCAAAGCCTTTGCCATGCTTTCGGCAGAGGATTTCATGCGCGAATATCTCCTTGACCGCCTCAACGTCAAAGTCCTTGTCATGGGCTACGACCATTCCATAGGGCACGACAAGGACAAATCTTTCGAACATTACCGTTCTCTGGGCGAAAGCATGGGCATTTGTGTGGTAAGGGCTGCGAAATATCTCCCGCCGTCGGGCATGGAAATCAGTTCCTCCGCCATAAGGTGCGCACTGGCAGAGGGAAAAGTGGAACAGGCATCCGCCATGCTCGGTCGCAGATACGCCATTGCGGGAAAAGTAGTTGAAGGTCATCACGTGGGAACGGGCATAGGCTTTCCCACAGCCAACATCGACGCTTCGGCAGCGGGCAAGGTCGTGCCCGGAAAGGGCGTTTATGCCGCCATAGCCCATGTGGACGGAAACAAATACGCTTCGGTAGTGAACATAGGCACACGCCCCACTCTGCACAACGGCAACGACACAACGGTGGAGGCTTTTCTCAACAATTTCAACGGCAATCTTTACGGCAGGGACATGAGTTTGGAATTTGCAGCCCGTCTGCGTTCCGAAAAACACTTTGATTCTCTCGAAGAATTGAAGCAACAAATTGCCTGCGACAACGAATCGGCAAAAAAGATTCTGAAAAATATTTTATGACAAGCCGTCCAACAGGCGCACCCTCCGATATGCAATCAGAAACGCCTCAAACGCACTAAAAATGACGCTAAAACGGCACGAAAAAAGGGAGCATTTTTCGCCTTTTATAAGTCTTTGTTTTTCAAATATTTGAAAAAGCAAAAAATATAAGCCATATATTTTGAAATATAAGGCACATATTTTAAAATAAGTGCCTTGTATTTTTCACAACAAGCCATGTGTGTTTTTCTGCAGTCGGAAAACATCAAAAAATATCGCAAAAAAATCCCCTCTCAGGGGTTGGGGATTTGGCAATGTACCTGTATTATCATTGAACAACGGTAAAAAAGAAATGAACAAACAGATAGAACAACTCTTTAAGCGTCATTACCGCAAAATGTACCTGCTTGCCAAAGTGCTTTTGCGTGACGGCGATGCCGCCAAAGATGCCGTAAGCGATGTTTTTGCCGATATGTTGGACAATAATGCCACTGTGGACTCGGAGACTGCCGAGAGCTTTCTGCTTGTATGCGTCAGAAACAAGTGCTTAAACACTCTTGACCGCGAAAAGACCCGTGAAAGAGCCATGACATTCATTGCAGGCGAAACCGAAAGCACGGAAGAAGCCCCCGAAAGGCTCACGGACAAGCTGGAGTCGATTAACAACTACCTCAACTCCCAACTCACACCGCAGACATCGCAGATAATAAAAATGCGTTACCGCCAAAAGCTGACCTACAGCGAAATTGCGGCGGCTTTGCGCATAAGCGAAGCGGCGGTTTACAAACACATTGCGCAAGGCATAGGAAAACTGAAAAAACAATTTAACCCCTGAAGAATATGGAAAAGATAGAAAAAGTAATTGATATGGTGGACAACCCCGGACGTTACACCGACGAGGAATTCAAAGCCATGCTCAACGACCCCGAAAGCCGAAAAATTTACAAAACAATAGTTGAAACCCGCGCGGCAGCAGACATGGACGATGCCGACTTGGACATAGACAAGGAATGGAGCAACTTTGCAGCCCGACATCTTGACACCGCACCGCGCCACACGTTCATCTTTGGCAGTAAATGGAATTTCATGAAAATAGCAGCCGTATTTGCCGTCGTGCTTGCGCTTTCCGGCGCATCGTATGCCGCATACCGCTACGTAAAAACGGCTCGCGAAACAGCGCAGAATCGCATTGAAGCAACTGCCGGCGGCACAGAAAAACAGCAATATGCCGCACCTGCGGAAACAGAAGCCGACGGCAACACAACCAAACCCGCCGAGAAGAGAACATTCATAAACATACCGCTCGAGAAAATGCTTCCGGAAATTGCCTCATACTACAACGTGAAAGTAGTGTTCAAGAACGAAGAAGTTAAAAAGCTCCGCATATACTACAATTGGGACTCGAACAAAGGCATGGCGGCTACGGTGAAAGAACTGAACCAGTTCGAAAACATTACTCTCAGCCTTGACAAAGACGTGTTAACCGTAGAATAAAGCAAATCATGAGACGTATATTTTATATCCTTTTTCTCATTGCCGCAGTCCATACAGCGGGAGCGCAACGTGTAACGCGAAACTATACGAAACAGTCAATGGCGGACGTGCTTATAGACCTGTCGAAAGCCACAAGCAATTACCGCATAAACTTTCTTTATAACGAACTCGAAGATTACACCATAACAAAGCAAATAAACAACAAAACCATTCCCGAAGCCGTAAACGAAGTCGTTGGGTTCTATCCCATGAGAATAACAACCAACGACAGCCTCATTACAGTGGAATGCGTGGACAAAGCAAAGCAAAAGCTCAGCGGACATCTTGTTGACGCAAAGGGCGAATCGGTTGTATATGCAAACATACAGGTATTGAATCCCGCCGACTCCTCATTCGTTACGGGCGGTGTGAGCAATGAAAACGGCGATTTCGTGATTCCGTGCACGGCAAACGAGGTCATTGCAAAAATATCCTGCATAGGATATAACGACAAATACCTCACAACTCCCGTGAAAAAGCTCGGAAACATAACCATGAGCCCCAAAAACTACACAATAAACGGTGTGGTGGTGAAAGGTTCGGTTCCGAAATACAAAATGACGCAGGGCGGAATGAACATAAACGTTGAAAATTCGCTCTTAAGCATGGCGGGAACGGCAACAAACGTTCTCGGCGAACTGCCAAGGGTTAAGGTGAACGCAGAAGGCGATGTAAACGTTTTTGCAAAGGGAAAGCCGGAAATTTATATCAATAATCGTTTGGTTAGAGACAAGAAAGAACTGACGGAACTCAAATCTTCGGACATCAAAAGCGTGGATGTCATAACAAATCCGGGAGCAAAATACAACGCCGAGGCAAAATCGGTGATTAAAATCAACACAAAACCCGAAAGAGGTGAGGGATTTTCCACACGACTCGAGGCAAATTCCATGTTGAACCCCTCGTGGAACGGATATGGACAGGTTGATTTGAAATACCGTAAGAAAGGTTTCGAAATATTCAATACTTTCTATGCCGACAGAGACGTTATCAAAAGCAGAAACCACCTTTCTTACGAAATGACAACGGACAAGCGCAAAACGCTAATTGACCAACGTATAAACACAATGTTCAAAGGAGCGTCGGTGAGCGAGAAAGCGGGATTCAACTACGACATAAACGAAAACAATTCCTTTGGCGCATATTATTCGGTGGTTAAAAGCCTGCACGGAAAAGGCGGAGCAAAAAACAGCAGCATTAATGTTTTTCACAACGGGCAACCGGACGGAACCATTAGCAATGACGCGCTGATTTATTCCTATACCGGTCCCTCGCATCAGGTGAATTCTTACTATTCCGGCAAATCCGGCAAGCTCGACATCAATGCAAATGCCACATACATCTGGAATAAATTCGGCAGCATCTATCGTTGGAAGGAAGAATCGGACACTTACGAAAACCGCGAAGTGAACACAAAAAATACGAACCACACCAACATGACGGCGGGAAAGGTTGTGCTGGGCTATCCCATAGGAAAGGGAACGCTCGAAGGCGGTGCGGAAGCCACGCTGACCAATACGCACAGCAATTACATGAATCCCGAGAATCTCATTCCCTCAAACCGCAGCGACATAAAGGAAACCAACCTTGCGCCGTTCGCAGAATACAGTTTCAGCGTGGGAAAATGGTCTTTCGATGCGGGACTTCGCTACGAACATGTCAATACCAATTACCGCAGCAATGGGGTAAAGGAAAAAGAACCGAGCCGTACTTACGACAATATCTACCCCAATGTTTCGGCGGAATGGAACAACGACGATTGGGACTTCAGTTTGGGATATGCCAAAAAGATTATGCGCCCGCGCTATTATGCTTTGCGAAACAATGTGCAGTATGACGGACGATTCATGTACGAAGCCGGTAATCCTTATTTGCGTCCGAACATTACGCACAACGTGGAATTCAACGCCATTTACAAATGGATAAACTTCAGTTTGGGATATAATTACGACAAAGACATGATGGCTCCGATGGGCAAGCTTTACAACGGACAGGAGATTGCGTTAACGAGATGGGAAAACCTGAAAAAATACCAGACAATATACGCTTCTCTCGACGTATCGCCCAAGTTCGGATTCTGGCAACCCACTTTCGAGTTGCAGTTTGCCAAACCTTTCGTAAGCTATAAGGATTACGGCGTGAACAAAAGCCTGCAGCGTGCCGGCATATACTTCGAGGCGGACAACAAGTTTGTTATAACAAAGAAAAACTTCTTTACGCTCGATTATACATACGATCATGCTTCGGACGGCATGTGCTCGCACTACAAGCCATATTCCACATTGGACCTGGGATATACCTGCGTGCTGTTTCACGATGCGCTCATGATAAACCTCAGAGCCAACGACCTGCTGAAAGGAAGCAAGGACAGCTGGACGCAATACGGCAACAATGTGAAAACAACAAAAGACTGCTACAATTACACGCGGAATGTGAGCCTGACCCTCACTTACAATTTCAACACAGGCAAGAATCATTACAAAGGAACAGGTGCCGGTAACGCGGAAAAGAGGAGACTCTGATTGCATAATGCCCGCACCATTTTCGGAAATCAAAATCCGTCCCGTGGCATACCGTGTCGCAGGACGGATTTCTGTTTTTGCGCCACATTTTTCCAAGTTTTTCCGGAGCGTAACGACACACGAAAATAAACACAAGGCATGTTGTAAAAAATACAAGCCATATAATTTAAAATACAAGGCACTTATTTTAAAATAAGTGCCTTGTATTTTTCGTCTTTCCAAATATCTGAAAAACAAATACTTGAAAAGAGGGGATTTTTGAGCCTTTTTTCCGTGTCGGAATTGGGTATTTTGCTAAGAAAGTCGGAGAACCTTTACCTGTTTTCCCCCGAGTTCGGCGGCAATTTCGGAAAACGAAGAATAATGACTGCCGTAAATGACATTGCAACGCGAAAGGGCAAACATATCGGCGGCAGCGGCAACCATACCTCCCACCGAAGAGCGCGAAAGTTCGCCGGCGGAAGTAACAACCCGTTTGCCGAACGCGGCAAGAAACCTGCGTTTCACCTCGGGATTGTCGGTGGCGAGAAAGAAAACGGTTTCGGGATACGACTCAAGCTCTTTGCGCGCCGTTTGCTCAAACAAAGTATAAGGGCTTTGCTTCAGCGCAGGCGCATTGTCCGTGGCGCGGATGTGAAAACCCACCACTCTTCCCTCAAAACGTCTTGTGGCGGATTCTACGGCGGTTTTAACGGCTGCGGAAGGGGTGAACAGGGAAGACATCTCGAGCTTTGTGTCGAAAAACTCGTAACAGGTGGCTATGTAAACCTTTCGGGCATGAGCCGAAAGGGTCATGATTTTCTCGCGGTGGAACGAGGCGAAGTCGTTAAGCTGCAAATCGTAATACAAAGTACGGACTGCGCCGGGCAAATGCAGATTGCGTATCGAAGAGGGCGTATCAATCCATTTTGCCGGTGCAATGCGGAAATTTTGTAAAGGGGGATTTATCTCACCGAACACGTCCTCAAAACGGCAATAGCACTCATTGTTGCGGGCAAAAGCCACATGCACATCGCCATATCCGCTGCGTGCCAGCTCATAAGCCGAACGAATAACCCGCATACGGTTTCCCAGTCCGCCCTGAGGCACAACGACAAACCGTTTTGAGGTCGGGGATATCATTTTACCTTAACTTTATCGAATCCTTCGCCATATACGCCGATAACCTTGCTTTGCGAAACGAAAGCATTGGGATCGGTGTGTTTTATGATACGGAAAATGTCCTTACTTTCTCTGCGACGCGCAAGAACAACAAGCACCTTCTGTTCCTGCTTACTGTACCAGCCATGACCGTCAAGCACCGTAACTCCGCGATGATAGTATTCTATTGCCGAGGCAATGCTTTCGTAATGGCGCGAAATGATAAGAAACTGCACGCTCTGCCTTCCGGCATTCAGAACATAGTCGAGCGTGGTGTTGGTAATGATTAGCGTGCAATAGCCAAAGAGAAGTTTAGTGAGATTTCCCACCGGCGTGAAAAGCGAAGAGGTTATGATGATTATGTCAAGCACTATCATCATCTGACCAATGGTTACATCGCGATACTTGTTGACTATTGCGGCAATAATATCCGTACCTCCGGTGCTGCCTCCCTGAAGAAAGACAAGTCCTATGCCTATGCCCTCGAGCAGAGAACCTATGACGCACGCCATGAATCCCTGATTGTCGCCGAGAAGTATGGGCAGATGCTCGGAATTGAGGGGAAAGCCTTGTACGCTTTGCATCAAGTCCTTGCCCAAAGCCATGAAAGCACTGAGCACAAGCACTGCATAGATGGTTTTGACGCAGAATCGCCAGCCCAACTCCTTAATGGCGACTATCAACAGGGCGGAGTTTATTATAAGAAACGTATAGTGTGCAGGGAAAGCACCGTGTGTGGCATAGAATATCAAAGCACCGATACCCGCCACGGCACCCGTTGTGATTTGGTACGGCAGAATGAAACAAGTAAATCCCACCGCGTAGCACAACAGTCCGAATGTTATCAACGCATAATCGTGAACATATTGCATAGGTGTCATCTTGACACCCGGCATACTCAAAGAATGTTCCATATCACTATTGTTGCCCCGAAAGGCTGCAACATGTTTTAGCGCACAACAATATTAACAATGCGTCCGGGCACTACAATGACTTTTACAATCTGTTTGCCGTCAATGTATTTCTTTGCCTGTTCGCCGGCGAGCACCTCTTTCTCTATTTCCTCCTTTGTGGCTTCCACGGGGAAGGACATGGTGAAGCGCGTCTTGCCATTGAACGAAATGCTGAGCGTTACGCTGTTTTCCTTAATGAACTTTTCGTTGAACTCGGGCCATTTTGCATCGCACACACTGCTTGTGTGTCCGAGCTGTTCCCACAGCTCTTCAGCTATGTGGGGCGCAAACGGCGCAATGAGCACTACAAGTGGCTCAAGAACCTTTTTGGACGTACACTTCTGGCTGTTGAATTCTCCCACAGCTATCATGAAAGCCGAAATAGCCGTATTGTAAGAGAAATTGCCTATGTCTTCGGTTACTTTTTTTATGAGTTTGTGGAGAGTACGTAGGTTGTCTTCGGTCGGTTCTGCGTCGTTGGGAACAAACGAACCGCCTTTGCCGTTGAAGAGATTCCACAATTTATGGAGGAAACGGGAACAGCCGTCAATTCCGTTGCTATCCCAAGGTTTGCTTTGGTTTATGGGACCGAGGAACATCTCATAAAGTCGCAATGTATCGGCTCCGTAACGCTCAACAACCATATCGGGATTTACAACATTGAACATGCTCTTCGACATCTTCTCTATTGCCCAGCCGCAAACGTATTTGCCGTCTTCAAGAATAAACTCCGCATCCTTGTATTCGGGTCTCCAGTTTCGGAAAGCCTCTGTATCGAGAACGTCATTGGAAACAATATTAACGTCAACGTGAATGGGCGTTACATCATACTTATCTTTTAATCCCAGAGACACAAATTTTCCTTTGTCTTCGCCTTCTTTCACACGATAAACGAAATTTGAGCGTCCCTGAATCATACCTTGGTTGATGAGTTTGGCAAATGGTTCTTCTGCCACCGAGTATCCGTAGTCGTGAAGTACCTTGTTCCAGAAACGGGAATAGATAAGATGTCCCGTGGCATGCTCTGTGCCGCCTACATAAAGGTCCACGCATTTCCAATAGTTGTCGGCTTCGGGCGAAACAAGGGCTTTGTCGTTATGAGCATCCATGTAGCGCAGATAATAAGCCGAAGAACCTGCAAAACCGGGCATTGTGTAAAGCTCGAGAGGGAACACATTTACATTGTCGACAAGACTTTTGTCAACGACTTTGCGTTCTTTTTCGTTCCAAGCCCACATCTTTGCGCGTCCCAAAGGAGGTTCGCCGGTTTCGGTAGGCTCGTATTTGTCAACTTCCGGGAGCTCGAGCGGCAGACATTCCACAGGAATCATGCAAGGCATGCCATCTTTATAATAAACAGGGAAAGGTTCGCCCCAATAACGCTGACGCGAGAAAATTGCATCGCGAAGACGATAATTAACCTTGACTCTTCCGAGCTTGTGTTCCTTTACATATTTCTTTGTTGCCGCAATGGCTTCTTTTACAGTCAGTCCGTTGAGTGAAAAATCTATATACGGTTTTGCATCTTTGCGTGGAGAATTGGTTACGATGCCTTCTTTTGCGTCGAAACTCTCTTCTGACACATCGCATCCCTCGATAAGAGGAATAACAGGCAGGTTGAAATGCTTTGCAAAAGCGTAGTCGCGGCTGTCATGAGCAGGAACAGCCATAATGGCTCCCGTTCCGTAGCCCGCAAGTACGTAATCGCTTATCCACACCGGTATTTCTTCGCCCGTAAACGGGTTTATGGCGTAAGAACCCGAGAAAACGCCTGTAACTTTCCTGTCGGAAATGCGTTCGCGTTCGGTGCGTTTCTTCGTGGCATCGACATATTCTTTCACAGCCGTCTCCTGCGCGGGAGTTGTAAGCTCGTCAACCAAATCACTCTCGGGAGCGAGCACCATGAAAGTAACACCGAACATAGTGTCTGCGCGAGTTGTGAAAATCGTGAACTTTTTGTCGCTGTCCTTAACAGAGAAAACAACTTCCGTTCCCTCACTTCGTCCAATCCAGTTGCGCTGTGTTTCTTTAATGGAATCGGTCCAGTCAATCGTATCAAGCCCGTCAAGCAAACGCTGTGCGTATGCCGAAACGCGCAGACACCATTGTTTCATTTTTTTCTGTACAACCGGGTAGCCGCCTCTCACAGAAACTCCGTCCACAACCTCGTCATTTGCGAGCACTGTGCCGAGCTGGGCGCACCAGTTCACTTCCGTTTCGCCGAGATAAGCAATGCGGTAGTTCATGAGTGCCTGTTGTTTTTCCTTTTCACTCTTGGCGTTCCACTCTTCTGCGGTAAATTCCGTTTCTTCACTGCATGCGGCATCCACGCCCTGCGTTCCGTTTTGCTCGAAATGCTTTATAAGTTCCTCGATAGGGAGTGCTTTTTTCGCGGCGTTCGAATAATAGCTGTTGAACATCAATATAAATGCCCACTGAGTCCATTTGTAATACGCGGGGTCGCATGTACGCACTTCGCGGTCCCAATCAAACGAGAACCCTATCTTATCCAACTGTTCGCGATAGCGTGTTATGTTTTTTACAGTGGTTACGGCGGGGTGCTGTCCGGTTTGTATTGCGTACTGTTCGGCAGGCAATCCGTAAGCATCATATCCCATTGGGTTCAAAACGTTGAATCCGCAGAGGCGTTTGTATCTTGCGTAAATATCGCTTGCTATATATCCGAGGGGATGTCCCACATGAAGTCCCGCACCCGAGGGGTAAGGAAACATATTAAGCACATAATATTTGGGCTTTGAGCTATCTTCCGTTACATGATATATTTTCTTTTCCGCCCATGCCTTACGCCATTTTTCCTCTATCTTCTGAAACTCGTAATCCATCTTAATTATCGTTATATGTTCTGTTGCGGCTGTACGCTTCGCAATTCCTGCGCAAAGATAGCAATTTAGTTTGACGTAATTCGCCGTTACGCACCAAAACGTAGGTTCGCACGGCGTTGTAAGTCAGTATGTATTATCACGGGCGGGGCTTTTGCGCAAAATCCCTGCTTTTTCAATGTATATTTATCATTTTTACAGTAAAACACACATTCTTCTTTCTTTTTCATTGGTTTATTATTATTTTTCCAAACAAAGGATTTATTTTTGCGCCATATACAAACAAAAACGAAACTTAATATGAAAATCAAAAAGAAATGGATTGTCCTTATGGGGCTGATGGTTATCATTACCATTGCGGGGCTTTTCGCATCGGAGCCGAGCTTTGAGTGTGATTTTTCAAAGATTAACGGGGCTGACGTGGCGTGGTTGATTACCGCCACAATCTTTGTGCTGATGATGACACCGGGTCTGTCGTTTTTTTACGGCGGAATGGTGGGCGCGCGAAACGTCATTTCCACCATGTTGCAGAGCTTCATAGCCATGGGAATCATTACCGTGCTGTGGGTAGCCTTCGGATTCAGCCTTTGCTTTGGCGACGACATAGGCGGAATAATCGGAAATCCCTGTACATTCGCCATGTTTCAAAACGTAGGGGCTGCAGTCTACACCACACCCACCGGCAAGATTCTCGGAGGAGCTACCATTCCACTCGCACTGTATGCGTTGTTTCAGATGAAGTTTGCCATAATCACGCCGTCGCTTATAACGGGTTCGTTTGCCGAGAGGGTGAGGTTTTCCGCCTATCTGTTTTTCATGATATTCTTCTTTGTGTTCATCTACTGCCCTCTCGCCCACCTTACATGGCATCCCGACGGACTTTTCCTCAAATGGGGCGTGGTCGATTTCGCCGGCGGTATCGTGGTTCACGCTTCTTCGGGCGTTGCAGCCCTTGCAGGAGCGATTTTCCTGGGAAAACGCCGCACGTCGACCAAAGACGAGGAACCCGCCAACATACCTTTCGTACTCCTTGGTGCAGCTTTGCTGTGGCTGGGTTGGTTCGGATTCAACGCAGGCAGCTCGCTCCACGCCGACGGTCAGGCTGTGAAAGCTTTCTTGAACACCACCACGGCTTCGGCAACAGCCATGATGACATGGATATTCTTTGACTGCCTTCGCGGACGCAAGCCATCGGCAATGGGAGCCGCCGTGGGCTGCGTTGTGGGACTTGTGGCATGTACGCCGTCTGCCGGATACGTGAGCGTGGGGCAAACCATTTTCATTTCGTTTGTCATAGCCATAATTTGCAACATTGCCGTTTATTGGAGGTCGCACAGCCGCATTGACGATGCCCTCGACGTTTTCCCCACACACGGCACGGGCGGCATTGTGGGCACCATAATGACGGGCATATTCATTCACGACGGTCTGATTTCGGGCACATCGCAGGGCGTAGTGGTTTTCCTGTTCCACCTTCTTGCCGTGGCAATCGTCATAGCCTATACTTTCGGAATGAGCTACCTCGGATATTGGCTCATAGACAAGTTCATTCCCATGCGTGTAAGCATTGAGAGCGAAAAAGTGGGTCTCGACCTCAGCCAGCACGATGAACATTACGGTCTCGCCCATTTCGGAGAGCGCGAACTTGCGGAATACGAAGAGCACATAAGAAACAAGGAAAAATAAACAGGGCATACTAATATCGCAAACGGAAATGTCCGCAACGCCCCGGGGTGTTAGCGGACATTTTTTCTTTTGCATACGTTTCGAAAGGCATACCGTTCGACGGAAAACTGTCGGAAAACACGCCTCACAGAGCTTTCCGACCCCGAAACTGCAAAATCCGGGATAACTTCTTGACACACAACACCTTGAATACATTTTACAGACACCCGAATAAGTTATTGTGATTCAGATACTTATTACGGCAAAAAACATAAGGCACATATTTTAAAATAAGTGCCTTGTATTTTAAAATATATGGCTTGTATTTTTTGCGATAAGCCATGTGTTTTTCGAACCGTGGTAAAAAGGTGCTCCAATAACCCGCAAATTACACTTAAATTGCCATGCCGTTTCGCACATTTCCCGAACCGTTTGCACATTCACCGCACAGGATATTCAAAACATCAGAACAGCATCGCGCCGTGCACCGCTTACAGCATGCAGGCAAGCATTATGTCCCCATGCGAACGCATACATGCACAATAATCGGGCATTCCGATTTCACGACACGCGCAAAGGCATGCAAATATATAGAACCCGGCAATGCCGAAAACAAAAAAATCCCGCACGTTTATCGTGCGGGATTTAATTATATGTAAGGCGTTCGTATTACTTAACGAGAACCTTGTTCTTGCCTACTACGTAAACACCCTTCTTCAAGCCCTTGGTTGCCTCAACAGCCTTGACATTCTTCTTAACGAGCACACCGTCGAGAGTGTAAACGTTAACGATTGCTTTCTGTGAGTTAATCAAAGATGCAATTCCGTTAGGTATTTCAACTGTACCGTTGGAAGAATCAACAGGAATGACAGCATCGATGGAAGCTTCAGGATCGTTTACAATCTGAGAAGGATCGAGATAAGCATCCTGAGGATCGAGAATCCAAGTACCGGCAGCACCACCGTGAACCTTAGCTACGTTAGCTTGGAAATAAAGCATCTCAGTAGGATAAGGCCATGAAGCAAACTGACCGCCAAGACCGTTAACCATCTTAGCCTCGTGGGTAACGTTGCCGCCGTGAGCCGGATGAAGATCGATAACTACAGGAGTTTCGGGATCGTAAGCATCCAAATCGTCAACAATCATTACAAACGGAGTACCTGCGGGGATACCGCCCAACTCTTCATCGGGAACGAACTCGGTAAGGTTGATGGCTGTGATGGTCTTGCCGTCATCGCCAACTTCATAACCGCATACGCTGTAAGTTTGAACGTTGTGTCCTTCGGTATAAGCAGAAGGCATGTCTTCGGTGTCGAACGGATTAACTCTTGCAAACACCTTGTCAGCTTTGAGAGTGATTCTGCTTGTCATTTCGGGAGAAATCTCTTCCATTGCCCAAGCACCCCAACCGTTAGCTTCGGGAGCTTTGCCGCCCATGCTCGGCACACCGGGAAGAACATTGCTCTGGATGAAGTAAGCAGCATTGAGATCGACGTTGGTGTAAATGGCAAACTGACCATCACCTATTGCATCGAGACGAACAGGTCCGCGATTAATGGGATAACCATTTGCAACGCAAATCATGTTGTAGACATTGGGAGTGCCGGTAGCCTCGAATTTCCAAACACGACGCAAATCCTTGATGTTATTCTCAAGACCTACGCAGCCCAAACCGTCGGATGCGTTAAGACCACCCATGTAAGAGTATTTGCCTTTGACAGGATTGCCTGCACCATCAACAGCTGTTTCATCAGCACAGGAAACGAAATACCAAGTATCGGGATCCGGACCAACCATTGAGTTTACAAGCTCGTTGTAAGCACGGGTGAGAAGAGTGTCAAGGCGGGCAATCTCACGCTGTTTGAGGTCCTCAAACGGATAAGCGTCATCAACCTCAACAAGAGCCTCTTCGAAAGCATTAATCTTGTCGCCGGGGAAATAGAAAGGTTCGCTACCTTCTGCAACTTTGGGAGCAAATGCCTTAGCCTTGTTAAGCACGAGGCAAATGTCGGTAGTGTCTTTCCAAACAAGGAGAAGATTTGTATAAGCACCTCTCAAGTCTGCAATATCCTGTGAAGAAACATTACCGGATTCAGCCTTTACGCGAGCAGTAGCAATAGCGGCACGAAGATCTTGGATTGCCTGATTGATTTCAGGGTCTGTCATGTTAGGATTAACCTCGGCAGTCATAGGATATGCCTGAAATTCCGAGAAAGTAAAGAAAGGGTAGCCGTATTTACCAAGATCCATTGTATTGGTCTTGATGACTTTCATATTAAGATAGCGATAACCTGCCGGCATAACCACGGGATCGGCTGCAGTGTACTCGGGATCTTCTGCCGCAGTGGGGAATCCTGCTTGCGGATTCTTACGTTCGCCAAGATATTCCCAATTTACAGCATCGTTACTTGCATAGAATTGTACGTCAATGGGACGATACATGGCTTTCCAAACAGAACCGCGTGCACGCCAGTGCAAAGCGATGTTGTGAGGAAGGACTTTGCCTTCACCGGCATCGATGCGCAAAGCATGATAGTCGTTCAAATCGGTACCTTCTACGGTAGAATTATTGTAAGCACTGATACAGTGTGTCTCAGGATCGTTATCAAGAAGTCTGTTAAGGTCTGCGCCTTCAGTAGACTGATTGGTGATGTAAAGTTGCGAAGCACTGGTAATGATAGGAGCGTCCATATTAATAGTATATATGGAGTCTACATTAACGCGTGCGGATGTTTCAGCAATAAGGCTGCGAAGAGTATCGGTGCGAAGCTTCTGCGGATAGAGAACATCAAGCGAAGCGACTTCTTCATCAGAATATTTGTGCAAATAAAGGTCAGAACCGTTTCCGTTTTGCACCCAGCAAAGGTCTGTAGCAGTTGCGTAGCTCATGTTGTGGGCTTTGGTTGCAGCGTCGACGATATAGAATTTTTCTCCTTTATTGCGAGTAATTACCATTTCTGTGTTCTGCGATTTGGAAAGACCGATACTTGCGCCGGCCTGATAGAGGTCGGTGGTATTGATATACTCTCCCGTTTCACGGCTTTGGATTGAATAGTTACCGCTTGCGAGCTTGGTGATTTTCCAAATGTATGCAGGATTCAGGGTTTCCCAACCGAAAGCGTAAAGATAGCTGTTCTTCGCTGTCCAAGCACTTCCGCTCTTGCCTTGTTCGGTAACTGCTGCATAAGTGTTGGTAGAAATTGTGTAATAACCGTCGGTTACTTCAACGAGCGAAGCATCAAGTGCAGCTTTTGCTGCTACGAATTTGTCGAGAGCGACTTTGCATGCTTCTTCTGTGGGAGTTGTTACGCTGTCTGCGAGCATATTTTTAGAAGCGGTGAGTTCTGCGTTGAAAGCATCGAAAGCTTCTTTTGAATACTGACCGGGATCTTTACCAAATGTATAGTCGCCGGGAACGAAGGAATTGATGTTAGCCTGCAAGAGGTCGCGATTGCGGGTGGATTCTACCAGAGCGAGGTCAGCCTCACTCACAGGAACGAGTTTCCAAGAGCCTTCGCCGCTTACATTCTTGTCCTGCCAGTTACCAATAGGACCGGTAACGGCATTACCACTGTTATGATGCTGAATGTTGTAGGTCCAGTTTGCGCCAACACAGTGAATGTTGAACTGACCGTTGGGGCTGATGTTGTCGAACACCTGTTCGGTTTCGAGGGTATTGGTCATGTACATGTTTGTTTCCTGACCATCGATAACATCATTGTGGTTTACATACTGACCGGTTGCAAGATTCTGAATGGAGTAATTGCCGCTGTCAAGTTTTTTAACGTTCCACAAGAAGAGAACCTGGGGTTCTTTCTTCTTCCATCCGGGATAGTTGCCCTCATAAGGAGCAAACCAAGCCATTGTGTCCTTGTCTGCGAAAGCAGAATAGGTTGTAACGATGTAGTAAGTGCCATCGGTTACGGGATTAATGGCTGCTTCCACTTTGGCTTTGGCTTCCTTTAGCTTGGCACACATTGCGGCTTTCTCCTCATCGGTAGCCGTTGTGCTGCTTGCCATTTGGATAGCATCGGAATAGATGTTGTAAAACTCTTCATAGACAACTTCGTCTCCGACATAGCCGGGCGCACTGCCGTAAGCATAGTCGTCAACTCCAAACTTGAAGCTGTCCAGAAGCTCTTGGAGGGTTTGTTCCTCCTCTGTGTCTCCGTCGTCATTCGAAGCGAAGACAACCGCTGAAGGTGCCATTATCAACAGCACCGCAAGGGCAATCAGTTTCGATAAAAATTTTTCCATAAACTATGAATTAATAATGTTAAACAGTATCTTTCTTTATTGCCGACGGATATGGAGTGTCCGACGGTTTTCGATATTTAATTTTCGCTTTAGATTCCGTGTTATTGTATATTTACACACACAAATATGTAAAAATACTTTCGAACGGCAAAAACTTTTCTCCGAAAACTTCGTTTTGCAATGAAAATTTTTGCAATCAAATGCTTTTGAGAGTTATGAAATTGCAAAACGCAGTTTTTCTTTGTGCATCATATTGCAGAAAATCCTGACATTTCCTTCAATTTTTCTTTGGCAAATGTTAATGCAGAGGACTTGCGGGAGGGAATTTCCGTTCCCTCCCCCTTTGTTTGCTTTCAGGTAATGTGTGAGTTAGTGAATCTTGTTTTCTTTTTCCGTTTTATTATGCCACAAATATAATGAAAATATTTTTCAATCGCATAAATGTTTTTTTCAAAATCTTCGTTTTCCGTACAAAAATATTCACGGGCAGGCATACATGCCGAAAAACGTGCAAAATTCCCGTTCAATTTCGGGACATTCGTGCATGTTGCGAAAGCTATTTCACGACACGGAAAAACACACATGGCTTGTTGTAAAAAATACAAGCCATATATTTTAAAATACAAGCCATATATTTTAAAATACAAGGCACTTATTTTAAAATAAGTGCCTTGTATTTTTCGTCTTTCCAAATGTCTTATTTTCAACATTTTACAAAAGCACCAAAAATCGCCTTATTTTGCCGCCTCTCAGCGCATTATGTAAAGCCTTTTTGCCTTTGCCCATGCGTCGGAAAACGAATAAGTCCGGCGGAAACCTGTTCCGTCGGACTTATTTTTATATGTCCTGCCGCAGTAAAACGGCGGGATGTGATTTTGCCCCTATGCTGCGGAGATTATTTCACAGTTCTGACGATGCCGTCCCAAGAAGAAATGCCTATGGTCTTGAGATAGGGCGCAAATACTTCGTCTTCATTTTCTGTACCCGCCGCCTTCCATACATACCAAACGGGTTTGGGGTCGAGATCCTTGTAATCGCCGTCGGCATAAGCACGGAGACCGATACGGAGTCCGAACTCGGCGCGATTATCGCTCCAGTTGTGCCACTGCATTGCATCAATACCGTCGAGTTTTTGCAACTTTTTCCAAATCCAAGCCGCGCCGGCAGCCTGTTTTGCAAGATCGGTCTCGCTGTACGACGGTGAGTTGGTGCCTTGTTCGGAGAAAACAAGCACACGTTTCGTGCCGTCCTTATAGAGATGCTCCTTCTTGAGAATCCAGGCGTTTATGACTTCGGGATTATAGAAAGTTACGTAAGCTGCATTGTTGTTGAATGTGGCATAATTCCTGTCATTAACCCAAAATTCGGGACGCAGCAAATTAATGGGGTAAGGGTGATAAGCAATTCCCCAACGGAAATCGCCTTCGGCATTGGAGTACTGCACATTCTGCTCGAGCATGGTGCGGGGTGAGTATTCGTTGCCAGATATGTACCATGTGTGGGTGTACGAACCAAGCACCGATGCATTCTGGTCGTACTGGCGCACAATGTTATAGCACAAGCGCATGGATTTGATGTATCTGTCATAGAATCTCATCTCCGGCTGGCTGCCCATATTGGTCCATGTGTCGCCCTGGTCCACTTCGTTGTGCATAATCCAGTGATGAATGCGTCCGTTCTCGCCCGTGGAATAGCGTCTTGCAAGATAGTCGAGCGACGCAGCGTAATAGTTAGTAGCCAAAGCCGTTGTCATGTTAGGCATGGTGTAATATCCGCCTGTACATTCGGGGTCTGTGTATCCCGAACCCGTAGGCGTGAGAATAATAGCCTCAACCACGATGTCTTTTTTCTGGGCAGCCTTGAGAGTAGCGTCATATCCCGCAACACTTCCCGTATTAATGTAGTAAGTTCTGCCTCCGTAATAGTACGGTTGGGTGAATCCTCTGCCGCGCGTGGTGGAAATAATCGTGCTCAATACTATGTTCTGCGTAATACTATGAACATCGAGGCTTTCAAAATCGGCAATGTACTTGGAACCTCCGCCTGCGGCAATGCCTTTCTTGCCCTTGAACTCGCACTTCTCTGCCGAATATTTGGCAATAACGTCATCGGCATAACGCGCATGCGACACAAGAGTGTGAGTGCCGTCTTCGTTCACCTTGACAATGGCCCATTTCGAAATGGCACGGTCATAGTTCGGCAAAGTGCTGCGTTTCAACTTGCGCGGGAGCTTTATGGTAAATTCGCCGGTGGGAATGTCGGCGGTATATTCAAACTTCCTGGTTTCGGTAACGTCTTCGAACGGCGCAACGTCGGCAACAGCGAACTGTCCTTCGCCTACGCAGTTACCGGTAATGGTAACAGTGTCGAAAGAAACGTCCACATTTGTTATTTTCGAATCGTATGAAGCCGAAAGATATTTGGTGAGATTTTGCGCCATAGTCTTCTTGGCTTTCTCAAGACTGTCGGCACGCGCCAGTTGTTCCTTCTCCGCGTCGGTCATTATGCGAATGCGGAAATGGCGAATGCTTATGTCCACTCCCGAAGCCGAACCGAAATCAAGACGCAAGCGGTCGCCTTTCTTACCCCAACCGAAAAGTTCGCGGTAATTCTTGATGTTGAATCTGAAAGTAGCCCATTCCGAGCCGATTGTAGCCGGAATCTGCGAAGTTCTTGCCGAATTGGATTCGCTTACAGGGTCTGCGAAAAACACCTGAAGGTCGCTGACACCTTTGGGACAGCGATATTCGAAAGCAATTACGCACGAGTCGGACGGAAGGTCGGCTGTAAGAGTTTTTGTGAATATATACGGGTCGCCGCCTGTGGTGGAAAGCGAATAGACTTTCGAATCTTCGTTATAAGAAACATTCATGTCGTGGTAAAGACTCGTGGTGTTGAACTCGGGATAAGAACTTTTGTCATATTCACCACTGAAAACTATACTGTCAACCTTGGAACGCGAACGAAGAAGCAGCTGGTAACGCGAAGAATTATAGAGTTTGAACAAAGTTCCCGTGGTTCCGAAAGCAATACTATCGACCTCGGCAGCCGAAAAAGTGCCCAGCACCGCACCCTGACCGTAAACGGTTACGATTCTATCAGCCGTAACACTGGCTGCAAAGGCAGCAAACAGCGAAGCAAGGCAAAGCGGAATAATGTTTTTGCGTTTGAATAATTTCATGACCGTTTACTTCTTGATGATTTTCTTTATGAGTTTTTTGCCGTCGCTCGTAACAACTTTTACAATATACACTCCGGCAGGGATTCCCGCTGTGGAAATGACAACCTCGGAATCGGTGGGCGTGAAACTTGAAAAGACCGAACCGTCGGAGGAAATAAGCGAAATGTTCTTGGGAACGGAAGAATTTGTAACCTTTACGGAACCGCCTTCATAAGAAATTTTCAGATTCTGAGCCTTTGCGCTCTCTATTCCAACGGGTAAGGAAGTGCGATGAAAGGTTATGTACGTAAAAGAAGAGTTTTCCACCGTAACCGTGTCCCCCTTAGTGGAAATAAGAGTGGTTTCGGTGGCACCGTTAATGATTTTGCGGATATTGCCCAGGGATGTTATGGGAACAAAGTTATTGCTCATGTAAACGTAAACGTCCGTGGCAGAAACCTGCAGGCTTACAGCCAAAGCCGAAGCCATTAAAATATTCCTGATTCTCATTGGTTAGTATTGATAATTCTGCGCAAATTTAGACATTTACGTTATAAATCAGTTTGTTTTGGAAAAGAAATTATGTAAATAATATCAAAAACATCCGCCAAGCGATATGTTACCATGCTTAACGGATGTTTTTTGCTTATAAATTGATTTGTTGAAAAGTCAAAGGCTTTTTCAGTGCATTTCTTCAACCATGCGGTTGAAATTTTCTATGCTCTTTTTGATTGCGCCCATTAAGTCGCCTACTCTATACTCATATTCTATCACAAACCAGCCTTTGAATTTCTGGCGTTTCAGTTCGCGGAGCAAAGATGGCATTTTAATTATTCCTTCTCCCCATATCGTGTCGTGCATGGATTCGAAATCGTCGCCGTCAACTATGTCCTTGAAATGAAGACTCACTATCCTGCCGTCAAGAACCCTCATGCACTCCAAAGGCATAAGCCCGCAGCGCAACCAGTGTCCCACATCGGCACAAGAACCAAGGAGTTTGCTCCTATGGTTTATGGCATTGAGCAGATTCATAGGCGTCCAATATTCGGAAGGTTGGGGATGATTGTGAACAGAAATCTTTATGCCGGTTTTCTTTGCGAGACGTTCCACAAGATTCCAGTCTTCGAGCGCAGGCTCACAAGAAATGTAATCAAGTTTCATGGTTTTGGCAAAAGCAAATTCCCGTTCCCATTCGTCCGATTTGCCCGGAACGAAAACCCCGGTGCCTACTATTTTCACGCCTTTCGAGGCTGTGTATTTAAGAAGTTCCTTACAAGTGGAAACGTCAAGGTTGTAATCGAAAACCCTATCGCCCCATTTTCCGCCAATCTTCTGTCCGGGAAAAACTTCAAGGTACTTAACGCCGAGTTCAAGGCTTTTATCTATTACGGTACAGAGATCCGTAGGATAGAAAGTGAATGTCTGCACGGCAAGATTCCATCCCATTTTTTCAGCTTTGGTTTTAGCCGATACGGAATAGGGCAGTAACAGCAGCACAAGGATATAAAGTAATCGCTTCATGGCTCTTAGTCTTTGGGCATAGGCGGAAGCGAATAACCATTATGGTAAGTGTGCTTAATCCATTCGTTAACGAGGTCAAGAGCACTGAATTCTGCATAACGACGATCGAAACGCGGGTCGCCGTCTATGACTTTGAAATCATCGTAATTGACAATTTTTACTTTGTCATTGGCGGAAATATTGGTAAACCTCATGTTTTCGCCGTCCCATTTGAGTTCTTTGTGAAGACCCGTGAGACCGGCGAGACGGGTAGCCATTACGCCCATATCAACCATTTCGGTGAACGGACCGGAATACTCGAAATTCGAACAAGGCTGCACACGGTTCTTGGGAGATTCCTTGCAGGCGCGAATCCAATCCTGTTCGTGGGCGTTGGAATCCCAAATGCTTGCCACATCGCTCGTTACTACGCGGCGCAACTGGGGTTTAGGGTCTTTGAAGTCCTTCATGCGGCTTTTGGGGAGCAGTGTTGGATTCATGCCATAGCATCCCGTCATGATTTTTCCCTTTGAACCAATTATGAGGATTCCTCCGTTTTCATCGCCAAGCATATCACCTTCTTCGAGTTCCTCGGGACGCGGCGGCATAAGTCCGCCGTCATACCACGTAAGTTTTAATTCGGGCATTTCCACATTGCCTTTCTTGGGACGAGCCGGGAAAGTGTAAGTGATTACTTCGGCATATGGAGGCGAATAAAGGTTGCTGAGAGTTGAAGATGCTATTACTTTTGTGGGATATTTGAGATCGAGCGCAAGAACTGCGGGATCCATTATATGGCAAGCCATGTCGCCCAAAGCACCTGTACCGAAATCATACCAGCCACGCCAATTCCACGGACAATACGAGGGATGATAGGGACGCATTTCCGCAGGACCTATCCATAAATTCCAATCGAGAGTGTCGGGTACCGCAGGAGTATCGGTAGGTTTCATTAATCCCTGCGGCCAAATGGGACGGTCGGTCCAGCAATGCACTTCGCGCACCTCGCCTATCTCTCCTGACCAAATCCATTCGGCTACGCGCTTGTTCCATTCAAACGAACTGCCCTGGTTTCCCATTTGCGTTGCCACCTTGTACTTCTTGGCGAGTTTCGTAAGCAGTCTTGCTTCATACACAGAGTGAGTGAGCGGTTTTTGAAGGTACACATGTTTTCCGAGAGTCATTGCATGAGCGGCGATAACGGCGTGTGTATGGTCGGGAGTGGCTATCATCACTGCATCGATGCTTTTGCCCATACGGTCAAACATTTCGCGCCAATCCTTAAAGCGTTTTGCCTTGGGATAGTCGTTGAAAGTTTTCATGGCATACTTCCAATCCACGTCGCAAAGGGCTACAATGTTTTCGGTTTTCATGTTATGCATGTTTCTGCGCCCCACTCCGCCTACGCCGATGCCCGCAATGTTCAGTTTGTCGCTCGGTGCTTTATAGCCATAGGTTTTGCCGAGCACATTGCCCGGCACTATTGCGAAAGCAGCCGCACCCATGAGGCTGTCTTTCAAGAATTGTCGTCTCGATATATTTTTCATTTCATGTTTATTTAGGGAAAGTTATTTTCTTATTCGGCTTTGAAGAGATCTTTTATGCCGCCAATCGAACCAAGCATGTTTGTAGCCTCGATAGGCAGGTAAACGGTTTTTGTTTTATTGCCGCTCGCCACATTCTGAAGCATCTGTATGTATTTTTGAGCCAGCAGATAATTGGCGGGATTGGTTGATTGTCCCACAGCCTCGGTTATGAGCTGCACGGCTTTGGCTTCGGCCTCGGCTTGTTTCACCTTGGCAGCCGCCACACCCTCGGCGTTCAGGATTTCGCGCTGTTTTTCTGCCTCGGCACGGTTAATGGTTGCCATTTTCTCACCTTCCGATTTCAGAATCGCGCTTTGTTTCTCACCTTCACTGTTAAGTATTTCGGCGCGTTTGTTGCGTTCTGCCTGCATTTGCTTTTCCATTGCCTGAAGCACGCTGAGCGGCGGATTTATGTCCTGAAGTTCCACACGGTTCACTTTTATGCCCCATTTGTTGGTGGCATCGTCGAGCACAGCGCGGAGTTTGGTGTTAATTGTATCGCGAGAAGTGAGAGTTTCATCGAGTTCCATCTCGCCAATTATGTTTCGCAGCGTGGTTTGAGTGAGTTTTTCTATTGCGTTGGGCAGATTGTTTATTTCGTAAACCGCCTTGAAGGGGTCAACTATCTGGAAATACAAAAGTGCATTGATTTCGGTCTGCACATTGTCCTTGGTTATTACGTTTTGTTTGTCGAAATCGTAAACCTGTTCGCGCAAATCTATTTCGGTTGAGTAATAGTAACGCTTGTTTCTCATTACTATTATGGTGCGTGCCTTGTCAATGAACGGCATTATGATGTTTATGCCGGGATTGAGCGTTGCATGATAGCGTCCGAGGCGTTCTATGATTTTTGTGCTTGACTGGGGAATGATTGTAATGCTTTTGGCTACTATTACAATAGCCAGGAATACGAGTACTGCTAATACGTAAATCATGGTGTTATGTTTTTAATGTTTGTTTATCTGAGAATTTTCAAGCCTCTGCGGGTTTTACGGTCAGTATGATGCTTTCGTGTGAAATAACCACCACTTTCGTTCCCGCCGGGATGGCTTCTCCGCTTTCCGAAATACTGCGCCACATGTCGCCGTCTATGCCTACGTAGCCATAGCCGCCGGTTTTTATTTCTTCCTTCACTATTCCCGTTTTTCCGTCAAGGGCATCGGCATTGCTCTTGCGGGTTTTGCCGCCGCGAAAACGCTTCAATGCTTTGGGACGTAGGAAAAAGAGACTTGCCACTGTGATTACGGAACACAGCACGAGGCACAAAGTGAAACTGCCGCCGCATGCCGCCGCCACTGCGGAACACACCGCACCGGCAGCAAGGCAGAGCATGAAAAAGTCGCCTGCCATAAGTTCGAGCACAAGGAACACGAGAGCTGCCACTGCCCACATTTCCCATTGGTATGTCATGAAAAATTCGTACATATAGCTTTAAGGGTTAGTTTTTTGCTGTTTTTAATGTTTCAGGCGGCATCAGTCCAAACGCAGACGATAACTGAACGTTAGTATTCCCGATATGTTCTTTCCGCCGTCCTTTCGGAAGTTTATGAAACCGAAGTCTGTTTGCACTCCAACAGCAAAAATGCGGTTGAATTCGTATGCCACGCCCGCCGAAATGCCGCAATCGAAACGCCGCGTGCCTTTTTCCTTAAACGTGGACTTTTCGTAGTAAAAACGGTCCTGTAAATTCTTGTCGGTGTCGCCGCGCGTTTTGCGCTTCCCCCCTACTCCCACGGCGGCATAAGGTCCTGCCGAAAATTCTATGTAGTGGAGCGGAGCAACTTCAAGGTAATAGTTTGCCATTACGGGCACTTCGACGTAGAACTTTCCGGTGCTGACGTTCTTGACTCCCATGAGAGGGTTGCCGTCCTCGTCGTTAACAATGTTACCCTTGTCATCGCGCATGTAAACGCTCTCGTTCTTGTCCTTATATCCTTTGGCATAAAAAAACACCCCGGGTTCGATGCTGAAGTTTCCCGGTATTTCATACTCGTATGAAGCACCAAGCTTAAAAGCTCCCACGTTGTCGGTGGAACTTCCGGTGTGCGAAGAAATTCCTCCGCCGATAGTGAAATTTACGCGCTGCGCGTGGACAGCCACAGTGCCTGCCGCCATTACGGAAAGGGAAAGGATTATGTGTTTCAGTGTCATTGCATGATAATTTGGTGTAAAAGTAGCGATTTATTGAGAAACAAAGAGCATAGCCTCCAAAAAATTGTTTGCCGACAGCATCGGCAGCCGCACGAAACCCCGCCGGAGATGCAGGGAATGCAACCCGAAAAGCCCCGAAACCCATGTGTCGCGGAAACATACGGACACACTGCAACCGATGCCCTTAAAAGCCGCAAACAGGGCTTTTTAGAGAGCCGGAAAACGCCTCAAAAAACGTCCTTTGTAAGTTATTGCGTTTCAGATATTTGAAAAGGCGAAAAATACAAGCCATATATTTTAAAATACAAGGCACTTATTTTAAAATAAGTGCCTTGTATTTTTTGCTACATGCCTTATGTTTTTTTAGAAGCGTGAAAACGCTGTGATTTCACCCCCTGCCGACAGGGTGTTCAGGAATCAAAAATCCCGGTTTCCGCACCCCGGAAATTTGTAGCGGAACACGACTGCAAAAGACTTTATTATTGGAAAAACTTTTTCCAATCGTCTTTGCCGCGTTTCTTCTTGCTTTCAAAACCATCGTCGAAGAAATCATCGCGCTTTCTGCCCTTTTTCTTCTTCGGAGCTTCATCGCGGAACTTTTCTCCCGCACCGGAACGGCGTTTTCCTCCTCCGCCCTTGTCGGAATGCTTCGTACCTGTGGCTTCCGCGTCATCAACCACCACGCGACGCCCCTTGTAGTTGGCTTTCTTGAAACTTTTCAAAACCGCAGGCGCATCGCCCTCGGGAACTTCGAAAAACGAGCAACTTGCCGTGAGGTCTATGCGTCCTATATCCACACTGCCGCCCACATACTTGTTTATCATGCCTATGATTTCGCGTGCAAACACACCGTCGCGCTTTCCGAGATTTATGAAAAGTCGTCTGTACCCCTTTTCGGGCTGCACCTTTCCGTCTCTGCCGGCACCCGACTTGCGCGAACGGCGGTCATGGCGCGAAGCTTTTCCGCCCTCTTCGTCAGAATCACGCCCGCCTTTTTCGTCAGGTTCCACAATTTCGGGAGCATTGGCGTAATATTCCACAAAACGACCGAAAGCCGATGCAACAATGCGCTTCACGATATCGTCTTTATCCATCCAGTCGAGCTTGCGCATGACCTCGGGCATGAACGAAGCAATCTGCTGCTCGTCAACCTCGGTACGCTCCAGTTTATCAATCACATTATAGAGCTGTTTTGTACAGATGTCCTTGGGCGAAGGCAGATGCCCGCGCACAAACTTCTTGCCTATTTCTTTTTCTATGCGGCGAATCTTGCCTTTTTCGCGCAAATGCACAATACTTATTGAGGTTCCGCGCTTTCCGGCACGCCCCGTTCTTCCGCTGCGGTGGGTGTAACTTTCTATGTCATCGGGCAAACCGTAATTTATGACGTGTGTAAGCTCGTCAACGTCGAGTCCTCGCGCCGCAACATCGGTTGCCACAAGAAGTTGAACCCTCTTTTGGCGGAACTTCTGCATTGTAAGGTCGCGCTGAGCCTGCGACAGTTCGCCGTGGAGGGCTTCGGCATTATATCCGTCCTGAATGAGTTTGTCGGCAACCTCTTGCGTTTCCATTCGGGTACGGCAGAAAACAATAGCATATATCTTTGGCTGATAATCAACAATGCGTTTCAAAGCCGCATATTTGTCGCGTGCATGAACAAGATAGTATTCGTGGTTCACTTTCTCCGCTCCCTCATTGCGTGAACCCACAACAATCTCCTTGGGGTCGGTAAGATAATTGCGGGCTATCTTCTCGATGTCGCGGCTCATGGTGGCGGAAAAAAGCAGAGTGTTTCTGTTTTTCGGCACACCTGCAAGAATGGCGTCAATGCTCTCCGTGAAACCCATGTTGAGCATTTCGTCAGCCTCATCAAGCACAACATTTTCAACTTCGTCAAGCCTGGCAGCCTTGCGCTCCATTAAGTCGATTAAACGACCGGGAGTGGCAACAATTATCTGCACCCCTCTCTTCAAAGCCTTTATCTGGCTGCCAATATCCGCGCCTCCGTAAACAGCGAGAACATGTATGTAATCAAGATATTTGGAATAGTCCTTGAGGTCGTCCGCTATTTGCAGACACAACTCGCGCGTGGGACTGAGAATGACGGCTTGAACACCGTCTTTGTCTTTTTTCACTTTCTGCAAAAGAGGAAGTCCGTAAGCGGCAGTCTTTCCCGTTCCTGTTTGCGCAAGTGCTATAACATCATTACCCTGTCCCAATAAGTACGGAATCACTTCCTCTTGAATAGGCATCGGGCTTTCATAGCCTATTTCGTCAATGGCTTTAATCAATTCGGGCTCCAATCCGAGCTCTTCAAATGTTTTCAATTTTCGTAAACTTATAAAATCGGGTGCAAAGGTAATGATTTAGTGCTGAATACACATAACGCCGTATAATTAAAAGGGAAATGTTTCACGTGCAACGTAATAAATAACATTTTTTGAACTTCGCTTCGGAATTTATCTATTTTTATATATAACACATTGCTTTTCAACGAAATACATTCAAGTTCAAAACTTTTCAAAACCGTTTGACAGTTTTACGCAAAAGCTAAAAACCATGGAATTCATTATTTTGGAGTAATTTTGCCGTAATTCTGCGCCCTTTCAAGGCGCACAGCCAAAAAGATATGATGAACTTATATTATGATGTAGTTGTGGTTGGGGCGGGCCACGCGGGATGTGAAGCCGCAAGCGCCTCGGCAAGATGCGGATGTCGCACCTGTCTTGTAACAATGGACATGGCGAAAATTGCACAAATGAGTTGCAATCCCGCAATAGGCGGAATAGCCAAAGGACAAATAGTGCGCGAAATAGATGCTCTCGGAGGTTTTACGGGAATAGTAACAGACCGCACCGCAATACAATTCAGAATGCTAAATCGTTCGAAAGGACCGGCAATGTGGAGCCCCCGTTCGCAATGCGACCGCATGAAGTTCAGCGAAGAATGGCGCAGGATTCTCGAGAATACGGACAATCTCGACATATGGCAGGACCAGGTGGAAGAATTAATTGTTGAGAACGGAAAAGCAGTGGGAGTGGCAACACAATGGGGCGTAAGGATTAACGCCAAAGCAGTTGTGATAACCGCAGGAACATTTCTGAACGGACTTATGCACATAGGGCGCAAAAAAGTTCCGGGAGGACGTTGCGCCGAACCGGCAGTGTCGCATCTCACAGAGTCTATAACGTGCCACGGAATACATTCCGACAGAATGAAAACGGGAACTCCCGTGAGAATAGACGCACGAAGCATAGATTTCTCACAACTCGAAATTCAAGAAGGCGAGAATGATTTTCACCGCTTTTCATATATAACAGAAAGCAGAACACTCCCGCAGCTCACATGCTGGCTGTGCTCCACAAATGAAACGGTTCACGAAATTCTCAGGAGCGGTCTGGCAGATTCACCTCTTTATAACGGACAAATACAAAGCATCGGACCGCGTTATTGCCCAAGTATAGAGACAAAACTTGTTACTTTCCCCGACCGCGACCACCATCCTCTTTTTCTCGAACCCGAAGGTACTTCAACAAACGAGATGTATCTTAACGGTTTTTCCTCAAGTATGCCGATAGATGTGCAGCTTGAAGCAATAAAGCACATAAAAGGTTTTGAAAATGCACGCGCCTATCGTCCGGGATATGCCATAGAATATGATTTTTTCGACCCCACGCAGCTAAATCATTCGCTCGAATCAAAAGTTGTAGAGAATCTTTTCTTCGCAGGACAGGTGAACGGAACAACAGGATACGAAGAAGCGGCAGGGCAAGGTATAATAGCAGGAATAAATGCCGCACAAAAAGTAAAAGATGCCGAACCTCTCGTTCTTCGTCGCGATGAAGCTTATATAGGAGTGCTTATAGACGATTTGGTAACTAAAGGCGTGGACGAACCATACAGAATGTTTACATCGCGCGCCGAGTTTAGAATTCTTTTGCGCCAGGACAACGCCGACGAAAGACTGACACCGAAAGTAAAAAACCTAACTGTTAGCAAAGAGCGTTGGGATAAATTTCAAGAAAAACAGAAAATCGTAAATAGTATAATAGACTATTGCGAAAAAACAAAAGCAAAGCCGAAAGAAATAAATGATGCACTCGTGAAAATGGGCACTTCAAAAATAGAATTTTCAGAACGTCTTTCGGAACTTCTCAATCGTCCGCAGATAAATATGGAGAAACTTTCAAAATACATTGCTCCCCTAAAAAAACTAATGGAAGATGAAAAAGGAATAAACGCAGAAGCATGCGAAGCTGCCGAAGTTAAAATAAAATATAAAGGATATATCGAACGCGAACGCAAACTTGCCGAAAAAATTCTCCGTTTGGAAGACATTAAAATCAGAGGACATTTCGATTATTCCAAAATAAAACAGCTTTCAATAGAAGCTCGTCAAAAACTCGAGAGGATTAATCCGGAAACTCTCGCAGAAGCAAGCCGAATTCCTGGTATTTCGCCGAGCGACATCAGTGTTCTTTTAGTTTTAATGAAGCGATGAACGCAGAAAGAACTTAAAGCTTTACTTCAGTTCCACGTGAAACAAAAATTTATACCAAACATTCAAAAAGCCTAATTATGAATGAGAAATACGTACTCGGACATCTGAGAAATATTCCCAATTTTCCGAAAAAAGGAATCCAGTACAAGGACATAAATTTCCTTTTTACCGATGCAGGAGTCATAAAAGAATTGAGCGATGAGCTTGTTTGCAGATACAAGAACAAAGGTATTACAAAGATAGTGGGAGTTGAAACGCGCGGCATTATAATGGCGGCGATTCTTGCCGAGAAATTAAACGCAGGACTCGTAATGTGTCGCAAAAAAGGTAAGATGCCCGGTGAAACAAAAAGCGAAAAATACGAAAAAGAATATGGTTTCGACGAAATAGAAATACAGGAAAATTCCATTACAAAGGACGATGTTGTTTTAATACACGATGATCTTTTGGCAACGGGCGGTTCGATGAAAGCAGCATACAATCTTGTTCAAAAATTCTCTCCTAAAGATGTTTTCATGAACTTTATTTTTGAACTTAAAAGCGAATGTCCGGACGGGAGAAAAGCACTTCCAAGCAATATAGACGTACAAAGTTTGTTCGTAATCTGATATAATTCTTCGTTCAAGAGACACAAAATTTGCCATGACCAAAGAGGAAAACAAGAAACGGCTGGAATATTTGAAGGGAATTGTTGACAATCTCCCCGACTCCCCCGGATGTTATCAATACCTCAATGAAAAAGGTGAAATAATCTATGTTGGTAAGGCGAAAAAGCTTAAAAGACGCGTCAGCTCCTATTTCAAAGGAGACCAACCGAATCTTAAAACAAAAATTCTCGTAAGCAAAATCCGCGATATCAAATATATTGTTGTACGAACTGAAGAAGACGCGCTTTTATTGGAAAATAATTTGATAAAACGCTATAAACCGCACTACAATATCCTGCTTAAAGACGATAAAACCTATCCTTCCATTTGCATTACCAAAGAAGATTTTCCAAGAATTATAAAGACTCGGAAAAGAATCCATGACGGTTCGGAGTATTTCGGACCTTATTCGCACATACAAACGATGTACGCACTACTCGACCTTATAAAAAAATTAGTTCATCCGAGAGCGTGCACCATGAAAATGACAAAAGAAGGCGTTAAATACGGCAATTATAAAGAATGTCTTGAATGGCACATAAAAAATTGCCTTGCGCCATGCACTGCACGGCAATCGCAAGAAGAGTACTTGGAACTAATAGACGAAGCAAGGGAAATACTTAACGGAAATACCAAAGAACTGCAACGTAAAATGCGTGAAGAAATGAGCAGTCTCGCTGAAGAATTGCGCTTTGAGGAAGCTGCGGAAATCAAGAAAAAGTATGATTTAATCGAGAACTATTGTGCCAAAAGCGAAGTTGTTTCAAACGTAATGAACAACGTTGACGTTTTTGCCATTGAGAGTGATGATACGGCGGCATACATTAATTATATGCACGTAACCAAAGGAATGATAAACCAAGCCTTTACATTTGAGTATAAGAAACGGCTTGGCGAGAGCAACGAGGAACTTCTCGAAATGGGAATCATAGAAATGCGAGAACGTTACGGAAGCAAGGCAAAAGAAATCATAGTTCCCTTCCCCATTGACACAGAACTTAACGGAGTAAACTTTTTCGTTCCGCAAAGAGGCGATCGTTATAAACTCCTGAAGCTCTCCCAGTTAAACGTCAAGGAATATAAGTTTGACCGACTCAAACAATCCGAAAAACTTAACCCGGAACAAAAAAACATGCGTCTCATGAAGGAAATACAAGATGACTTGCACCTTGAAAAACCTCCATTCAGAATAGAATTGTTTGATAACTCAAACATTTCCGGAACGGATGCCGTGGCAGCCTGCGTGGTTTTCGAAAAGCTCAAACCTGCTAAGAAAGAATTTCGTAAGTATAACATACGCACCGTTGTGGGACCTGACGATTACGCTTCCATGAAAGAAGTAGTATATCGCCGATATTCGCGCGCGAAAGAGGAAAATACTCCACTTCCCGACCTTATTATTACCGACGGCGGCAAAGGTCAGATGGAAGTTGTGCGGGAAATTGTGGAAGACAAACTGAATCTTAAAATACCCATCGCAGGTCTTGCGAAAGACAATAGACACCGCACCCACGAACTCCTTTACGGTTTTCCGCCGGTAGTTATAGGATTAAAACAAGATACCGCGCTTTTCCGCCTGCTTACGCGAATGCAGGACGAGGTTCACCGTTTTGCCATAACCTTTCACAGACAAAAACGCAGCAAACGCGCTCTAAAATCCGAGCTTGACGGTTTGAACGGCATAGGACCCAAGACAAAAACATTATTACTCAGTAAGTTAGGCAGCGTAAAAAGAATAAAAAGCGCGAATCTCGCAGAACTACAGCTAATACTCGGCAACAAAAAAGGAGAAAACCTGTATTCGCAGCTCCACGAGCGTGAAGCATCGCCCGCAGAGCAATTATAATATTCTGATTTATAAGAAAATACACCTTATTCCTTTCATCTTTTCCGAAAGAATAAACTATTATCGCTAAATTTGCAATAAACTAACAAACAAAGCAAACATAATGAGAGCCGTAATACAACGTGTGAGCCACGCAAGCGTAACGATAGACGGAACAAAGAAAAGCGAAATAGGCAAAGGCTTCCTCATACTATTGGGAATAGAAAATCCCGACAGCGAAGAAGACATTGCATGGCTCGTAAAGAAGATTGGAGGACTAAGAGTCTTTGACGATGAAAACGGAGTTATGAATCTGTCGGTCAAAGACATAAAAGGCGAAATACTTGTGGTTAGCCAATTCACGCTTATGGCTTCATACAAGAAAGGCAATCGTCCTTCTTACATTCGTGCCGCAGGTCATGACGTTGCAATACCGCTCTACGAAAAATTTTGCGAAGCAATGGACAAAGAAATCGAGAAACCGGTTAAAACAGGAACTTTCGGCGCAGACATGAAAGTGGAATTGCTCAACGACGGACCAGTTACTATTTGCATGGACACTAAAAACAAGGAATAATCATGACTCTTCAAGAACTTCAAACAGAGGTTGATGCCTGGATAAAGCAATACGGAGTGAGATATTTCAGTGAACTCACAAACATGGCATGTCTTACCGAAGAAGTAGGCGAAATGGCGCGAATCATGTCGAGAACATACGGCGACCAGTCCTTCAAAGAAGGCGAGAAACACGATTTGGGCGACGAAATAGCCGATGTGCTTTGGGTTCTAACCTGTATAGCCAACCAAACAGGTGTGAATCTTGAAGAAGCAATAAGGAAAAACATTGCTAAAAAAACCAATCGTGATAAAACGCGACACATTGAAAACGAGAAACTTAAAAACACAGATAAAAAATGAAAGAATCAGAAAAAGAACATTGCTGCTGCCACCAAGAGCACGAGGGAGAACACCACTGCGGTTGCGGACACAATCATGAACATAACGAAGAACATCATTGCTGCTGCGGTCATCACGACCACTGCGATGACCATTACGAATGCGGCGAAAAGGATGTGAATCTTTATGACAAAATACGCGAAACTCTCGACAAATACAGCTACTCACTTACTGCAGAACAGGCTGAACATGAGGCAGCCCACATAATGGAACACCACTCCGAAGAAAACAACAACCCGGAAGTTTGGAAATTCCTTTTGAGCAGTCTGGAACTGACTTCACTGAAAGTTACCGACAACGACGAAAGCATTCTCGCCATGGTTGAAAAAGTAAACTCTTTCGAAGATGCTTATCCCGAACTCCCCAATGTGGCAGCAATATGTGTGTATCCCAACTTCGTACACCTTGTAAGAAACAGCCTTGAAGTAGATGAAGTTGGAATTACGAGCGTTTCCGGCAGCTTTCCCTCCTCGCAAACTTTCAGCGAAGTGAAACTCGTGGAGAGTGCACTGGCTCTCAAGGACGGAGCAGACGAAATTGATATAGTTCTTCCGGTAGGAAAATTCCTCAGCACTGATTATGAAACGGTTGACGAGGAAATAGAGGAGATAAAGAGCTATTGCGGCGAAAAGAAACTCAAGGTTATTCTCGAAACCGGCGCACTTCAAACCGCCGAAAACATCATGCGTGCAGGAATACTCTCAATGTATTGCGGAGCGGACTTCATTAAAACCTCCACGGGTAAACTCTCCATTGGTGCAACTCCCGGTGCAGTCTATGCAATGTGCTCTGCCATAAAGCAATACAACGCCCGTCATAACTACAAGATAGGAATTAAAATTGCCGGCGGCATAAAAACCACAAAAGATGCCGTTAACTACTACTCCATTGTCAAAGAAGTCCTCGGCGAAGAATGGCTTACGAACAATCTTTTCCGTATAGGAGCGTCAAGTCTTGCCAATTCACTGATTTCAGACATCACCAAATCAGAGGTTAAATACTTCTGAAACCGGAGGGAAAAAATGAATAAACCTATCTGTTTATTCGCATAAATTCAGTGTGATATTCATTTTCCGCCGCAACCGTGCAGAAAAACGGCAAACAAGGTGGTTCTCAAGTTAACCCCTTAATTAACAGCCTTATAAGGCTTATTTTCGGTAAGTTTCCAAATATCTGCAACACAAGAACTTACATCGTTAAAAATATAAGCCATGTATTTTGAATTACGAGCCATATATTTTAAAATATACGGCTCGTAATTTTTACTATGTCCCATGTAAATTTTTGAGAAAAGCCTTTCTGGACAAAAACAAAAGAATACGGGCGCAAAAATATTCAGCGTCCGGATAAAAAGATATGTAAATAAAAAGATGGAAATCCGAGGTTATTTGTCGCGGCTCACAACAAAATCAACATATCCCCTTATGGCGTTTTTTACTGTCTCGTTCCTATATGATTCGAGAATGTCATAAGCTTCACTGCGAAACTTGTCCATCACCTCATAAGCATAGGAAATACCGCCGTTTGCTTTGATAAATTCAATAAAATCACTTATTTCATCGGCAGTTGCACTACCCTCCTTTACTTTTCGGGCAATGTCGTGATAATGTGCATTATCGCTGTTGTTCAAAACGAAAACCGCAGGAAGAGTAAGCTTTCCTTCAAGCATATCATTGCCTGTGGGCTTGCCAATCTTGGTGTTGTCGTAATAATCAAATATATCGTCGCGAATTTGGAAGCACATACCAATTATTTCTCCCAATCTCTTGGCTTTCTTAACGTTATCGGCAGATGCCCCAACCGAGAACGCCCCGAGTTCGCCGCATGCAGAAAAAAGTTCGGCAGTTTTGTTGCGTATAACCTCGTAGTAAGCCTCCTCTGAAACAACCTTGTTGCGTATGTTAGCCTGCTGCTTCACCTCTCCCTCGGACAAAAGAATTCCAAGCTCCGAAATACGGTTCACAATGGGCATTTTTCCTGTTTTCACCGACTGTTGCAAAGCCAGCGACAACAGATAATCGCCAACCAATACGGCGAGTTTGTTTCCGAACTTGGCATTCACCGACTTCAATCCCCTGCGCTCGTCGCTCTCATCCACCACATCGTCGTGGAGAAGACTGGCATTATGAAAAAGTTCAAGCGCAAGAGCCACATTGTAAGTAACTTCGTTTACAGGAGCAAACTCTTTTGCAGTGAGCAAAACGAGTATAGGTCTCATCATCTTTCCTTTACGCGAACGCACATGCTCAAGAATTGTTCCGAGCAAGTCATCTTCATGACTCAAAACCTTGTCATAAAGTTCAACACACTGTGAAAGCTCCTTTTCTATAGGGAAAGATATTTGATGAAGTTCTGCCATGTCCTTATTTTGAAGCTACAAAAATACGAATTTATAGTTATCCATTCGATGAATTTCATTACATTTACAGAAAAATAAAGACAGATGAACAAATTATACCTGCTCGATGCCTATGCACTCATATATCGTGCTTACTATGCGCTCATACGCACCCCGCGAATAAATTCTAAGGGATTCAATACTTCTGCAATTTACGGATTTGTCAATACACTTGAAGAAATAAAGCGGCTCTCCCCCACCCACATGGCTGTGGCGTTCGACCCGAAAGGCGGCAAAACTTTCCGCAACGAACTCTACCCGCTCTATAAGGCACAGCGCGAAGCAATGCCCGAAGACATTCGCAAATCCGTGCCCGTAATCAAGGACATTATCAAGGCTATGAACATACCTATACTTGAAGCTGAAAACTTTGAGGCTGACGATGTTATAGGAACAGCGTCCAAGAAATTCGCTTCGCCCGAAAATGAAGTTTACATGATAACCGGTGACAAGGATTACGGGCAACTCGTAAACGAAAACGTGTGGATGCTTAAACCTTTACACGGCGGCGGATTCGAAAAAATGGGTGTGGAAGAAATCAAATCCAAATACGGTTTGAATTCTCCCCTTCGAGTGATAGACCTGTTGGGACTGATGGGCGACACAGCCGATAACATTCCGGGATGTCCGGGAGTTGGCGAAAAAACTGCCGCAAAACTTTTGTCGCAGTTCAAAAACATTGACGACATAATAGCAAACGCAAAAAACATAAAAGGAGCACTCGGGAAAAAAATAGAAAATTCCGAAGAGCAAATCAGACTTTCAAGAACTCTTGCGGTGATTCGCACCGACGTTCCAATTTCGTTTTCATTCGACGACCTGAAAGTAAAAGAACCTGATTCGGAAAAATTGAAAAAAATATTCTCGGAACTTGAATTCCGAACCATGTTGAAACGAATGGGTGCGGAACCGGAAAAAAACATCGGCGACTTTGCCGGAGGACTTTTTGATATGGTTGAACCGGAAAAGGGAGAAAAGCAAAAAAGTGTTAATAAAAATATAAAAACAAGCGTCCAAAAACGCGAAAATTTTGGAGCAGAGCCGACCAACTCCCAAGAAGAAGAAAAATATCGCAGTATTTCGAGCCTAAAAACACTACCCCACTCCTATTATCTCATTGATAATGAAAACGAAATGCGCGAATTATGCCAAAAAATCCTGTCATCGGATTTCTTAAGTTTAGACACAGAAACCACATCAACCGATGCAATCAACGCAGAATTGGTTGGTTTGAGTTTCTCAATACGAGAATTCGAGGCTTTTTACATTCCCATACCTCCCGAAAGGGAAAAGGCACAAAAAATAGTGGATATTTTCAAACCCGCATACGAATGCGAAAATTTGAAAATAGGTCAGAACATAAAATACGACATACTTGTTTTGCGCAATTACGGAGTTCGCGTTGGCGGAAAGCTTTGGGACACGATGGTGGCGCATTATATTTTGCAGCCGGAGCTTCCTCATAACATGGATAGCCTTGCTGAAAAATATCTTGACTACTCCACTATTAAAATTGAAGAACTTATCGGACCAAAAGGTAAGAATCAAAAGAATATGCGCGAGCTTTTGCCGCAAAACATATATGAGTACGCCTGCGAGGATGCCGATGTAACTCTCCGGCTTCAGAATGTATTGAAACCCGAACTCGCAAAAGCGGAAATGGAAAACCTTTTCAACGATGTGGAAATGCCTCTTGTCAACGTGCTTGTGGAAATGGAGGAAAACGGAGTGAGTATTGATACGGCGGCTCTCAAAGAAACTTCGGAACTTTTCACTCAGCGCATGAACAAATACGAAGAAGAAGTCTACAAAATAGCCGGGGAAAAATTCAATCTCTCATCTCCCAAACAAGTTGGCGAAGTTCTTTTCGACAAAATGGCTCTCGATCCGAAAGCCAAGAAAACTAAAACGGGACAATACGTTACTTCGGAAGAAGTTCTGGCTAAACTGCGGAACAACAACCCGATAGTTGACCTTATTCTCAAATATCGCGGCATGAAAAAGCTGATTTCAACCTACCTCGATGCCTTGCCGCAGCTGATAAATCCGAGAACGGGAAAAATACATACCTCTTTCAATCAAACTGTTACGGCTACCGGAAGATTAAGTTCGAGCAATCCGAATTTGCAAAACATTCCTGTGCGCGGAGACGACGGAAAAGAAATACGCAAAGCATTTATTCCCGAAAACGGATGCGAGTTTTTCTCTGCCGATTACTCTCAAATCGAACTTAGAATCATGGCTCATCTTTCGCAGGACCAACATATGCTCGCAGCTTTCAATAATAATTACGATGTTCACGCAGCTACTGCCGCCAAAATCTATCATAAACCTATTGAGGAAGTAACCAAAGACGAACGGCGCAAGGCTAAAACCGCCAATTTCGGCATTATTTACGGCATTTCCGCCTTCGGACTTTCGGAACGTCTGAATATTTCCAGAAGAGAAGCCAAAGAACTAATTGACAATTACTTCAAGGAATATCCGAGAATAAGGGAATACATGGACGAAAGCATTGAAAAAGCGCGCGAAAAGGGATATATTGAAACTATTCTCAATCGCCGCCGCTACCTTCCCGACATAAATTCGAGCAATTCGGTTGTGCGCGGATATGCAGAGCGAAACGCAATAAACGCTCCCATACAGGGCAGTGCCGCCGACATAATTAAAATTGCCATGGTTAGGATTTACAAACGTTTCAAAGAGGAAAATATGCGCTCGAAAATGATTCTGCAGGTTCATGACGAATTGAATTTCAGCGTATTTCCCGACGAAAAAGAAAAGGTTAAGAACATTGTGGTTGAGGAAATGGAAAAGGCTTATCCACTGTCCGTTCCCTTGAAATCAGACTATGGGTGGGGTAAAAACTGGCTCGAAGCCCATTGATTTTTCAAACCCTTTTCCCCCACTCCGCCACGGTTGTTTTTAATGTAAAATTCAACTTTGAAGAAAAAAAGTTTGCAGAATGAAATGTTTTGAGTAATTTTGCACTGCTATTTAACGATAGCATCGTGTTTGTTCCATGGTGTAATGGCAGCACTAGAGTTTTTGGTTCTCTCAGTCATCGTTCGAATCGGTGTGGAACAACTAAAATGGCGATACGCTTCGGTGTATCGCTTTTTTTATATTTCAATTAATATTCCGCAATTCATTTCACGCATTTAATATTATTTACTATCATTGCATTATCAAACATTAATTGAAATGAACAGCGTTTTCAATAAGCTCACAGCCGTTGCTGTCTTCATGTTCATAGGCATTTCGGCTTTTTCACAGGAAAAAACTTCCAAGAAAATCGAAGGAATATGGCAGCTTGTAATTCCTTCGCGAAACATATCCGACAATCAAAAGAAATTTGTGGATACGTGGAAAATTTACAGTGGCGACGGAACTTACACAATCATGAGCAACAATACTCCGACGGGCATTTCCATGTTGAAAGCCCAGGGAAAATATACCGTTGTAAACGATTCTGTGGTTAAGGAAACAAATGAAATTTCGCAAACAGGGAAAGCAGAAAAAAACGACTGTATAAAAGTGGAATTCATTGGAAAAGAGTTGATGAACACCTATCACAACATCAATTCCAAAGAAGGAATTTGGGAAGAACTCTGGAAACGTGTAAGCACTAATGCGGATGATTCCGACATGGAATATCTCAACACAGAAAAAGACAATTATAAAGTTTCAAGAGACCTTGACGGAATCTACACCGTTACCGAAAAAATGCCGGAATATTCGGGAGGAAGCTATGAAGACTTGGTTAAAAAAGTATCCCAAACCGTTGTCTATCCCGAAGAAGCTCAGGAAAAAGGACTTGAAGGCATTACATTGGTGCGGTTTGTGGTAAACAAAAAAGGCAAAACCGAGAATCTGCAAATCATGCGCTCTTCCTACCCCATTCTCGACGAAGAAGCCAAGAGAGTTATCAGTAAACTTTCTTTCATTCCGGGAATGCACGACGGCAAAAAGGTGAAAGTTTATATGACAATACCCGTTAATTTCAAACTCAGATGATTTTGAAAAGGGTTTGATACCACCTTTTCATAACCTTTTCATACATCCGAAAAAACATAAGCCATGTCGTAAAAAATACAAGGCACATATTTTAAAATATAAGGCACTTATTTCAAAATATATGCCTTATGTTTTTTTTCATTACCGCCCTGTTTCTCACCATGTTTGGTATGGTGTTTGTTATATTGTATATTCGTCTTATTATTAAACATTTACGATAATGATGTTTTATATTAGACAGAAAACAAAAACAGGACGGAGTTTAAGAGCTTCATCCTGTTTTTAGTTACGTTTTATATGATGTTTCGTTATTCCTCGGGAGCGAACATTGGATCCCATGGTGGAAGCAAGGTAGCCTTTTGTTTGAGCAAATCGAGCGTAGGCTGCGAAATATATTTCTTTTCAGCCACAAGACGGAACAAATATCCGTCAAACCACGAATCACTCATTATTAGGTGTCCCCTGTAACCGTAATCACTACCCCAACTGTTTTCTACTTCCCACTTCACTGGTTTTCCGTCTTTTTCCAGATCAACCGCCATAAGAGTCATGGCATGTGAAGACATTGAAGCAAAACTTACGATACGTTCTTTCTTGGTCATATTGAAATCCGTTCCCATGATTGAAGAATAATCATAGTTAGCACTGTCGAGCACACCGGTGTTCTTGTCAAGGAATTTGCCCACATCGCAAGACATGTACATCATTGTACTGTCCTTAATTGAGCGAATGGCTATGGCTTTGATTGAATCCATGGGGAGATTGAGATAAGTCCAGTTCTTTCCGTCGTAAGAATGACGGTCAAAGTCAATTTCGTAAACCTTGTTGTACGGACGAGTAGGGTCGTTCATGAGCATAACATAGTTGTTGTTCAAATCGTTAGCCACATATTCTTCATAGAAACCCTTCGGCGTGTATTCTTTTGTACTTATCGGTTTTCCGCTTTTGTCTGTCATAGTCCACGTAAACTTTTCAGGAGGAGTTCCGAGGAACAACGAAAGCATGTGATATACCGTTCCGAGCATTTCAACCTTTCGCTTTTGAATTTCGTCTTTCTTGGCACCTTTTGCAGCCTTTTCGCGAAGTTCCAAACCAAATTGGCGGAGTTTATAGCTTATAAGCATGTTCATTCTGCTTGTATTGTTAGAAGCGAAAGTCTCAGGCATTATGTCGGAAGGCACAACTCCGTATTTCGAAATAATGTCTGCAATTCCAGTGAACTGACCGCCGTCGGAAAGAGGATTCTTGAAAAGCCACTCGACAAGCTTGTCGTCCATAGGTTTCTTGGCGTTGTCAATGATTCCTTGGAGAAATAAATTTGATTTCTCAAGTTGGTCATAGAAAAAACTGTAACTTTGCGAAAACTTGAACTCTCCCAAACCATATTTGGCAATCATTTTGGCACGCATTACATTAAGACCCGTAAAAAGCCAACATCTTCCCGAAGATTTTTGGTCGGTAATGCCTTCAGACTTTACATAGTTTGAAAAAAACTTGTTTTGCGCCACGGGATTAGCCGCGTTTCGCGTTAGAACATTAATGTCCGTAGCCGTTAGAGCATTGGCGAGTGCTTTGTCTGCCGCAGCAGAGCCCTGCATCTTTTTCAGTTTTCCCAAAACATCGGGAGTGATGGCTCCGTTGTTCTGTGAAAAAGCCGAAAAACCGCATACCGCAACTGCAAGCAGGGTAGTGGTGATTCTATTCATAACTATTTTAATGATTAATATATGTCTTAGATGCAAATTTAGCTGTTTATTTTTTATTTAAGCTAAACACACCGCAGGCAGCAACCATTGCCTCATATATTATATATATCATCCTATTTTTATTTTCTAAAAAAGAAGATGATAATTATAATACGGTGTGGAAAATGTGGAAAACTCAGAAAAAATAAATAAATAATGTGTGCATAGAATTGAAAAACAGAAAAATAAGAAGGTAAAGCGTATTGTGTAAAACTGTTGATAAGTCTGTGAAAACGGTGTTGAAATGTCCGTGGCTTATTAACCTGAACTCGTAAAAGCCCGTATTTTTGTTGATACGGTTTATAAGAATAAACAACTTTTCAACAGGTTTTCCACCGACTTATCCACCGTTTTTCTAATTTTGCAAAATAATGAGAAAGCTAAAAGTTACGGAACTGAAAAGAATAGATGTTCGTCAGTTCAAAGCATCCGATAAAACTCCTCTCACAGTTGTTCTCGACGACGTAAGGAGCATGTATAATGTAGGTTCGGTATTTCGCACGGCAGATTCCTTCAGACTTGAAAAAATAATGCTTTGCGGAATAACTGCGTGCCCGCCTCATCCGGAAATTCACAAGACTGCTCTCGGCGCAGAGCTTTCAATGGAGTGGAAGAAGTGCGAAAATACTATCGAAGCGGTAAACAAACTCCATGAAGAAGGTTATGAGGTTTACGCTCTCGAACAAGTGGAACACAGTGTGCCGCTTCAGAATTTCAAGGTGGAACAAGGAAAGAAATATGCCCTGATTCTCGGAAATGAAGTCAAAGGTGTATCGCAAGAAGCGGTAAATATTTGCGACGGAGCAATAGAAATTCCGCAATTCGGAACTAAACATTCCATGAATGTATCGGTTTCGGGAGGAATTGCAATATGGCAGATTGCTTCTCAACTACTGAAGTTGCAATAAAAATATATGCTTTCGGCAGAATATATAAAGAGTGTTTCGGCGGAATTAGGTTTTTCGGCGTGCGGAATCTGTAAGGCGGAAAAAATGAACAAGTCTTATTCCGATTATGTCAAAAGATTTATAGCCGAAGGCAGAAATGGTGAGATGGATTACCTTTCCCGAAATATGGATATGCGTTTTAATCCGGAAAAACTCGTAGAAGGTACGAAATCCATCATATCTGTTGCGCTCAATTACTATCCTGCGCGAAAAATGAATGCTAAGGAATATACTTTTTCGTATTACGCTTACGGCAAAGACTATCATACGGTAGTTAAACAGAGGCTTTTTGAACTTTTCAACAGATTAAAGAAAAGCTGTGAGGGAAACGAAAAAGAATTGGAGGGTAGGGCGTTTTGCGATACTGCTCCTGTTTCGGAACGTTACTGGGCTTGGCGTGCCGGTGTTGGTTTTATAGGCAAGAATACCCTTTTGATTATACCGCATAAAGGTAGTTTCTTTTTTCTTGGGGAACTTTTCGTAAATGCCGAGGTAGACAAATATGATGAACCCTTGAAAAATTATTGCGGAAACTGTACTAAATGTATTGATGCCTGTCCCGGCAATGCCATTTTCGAACCTTACAATCTCGATGCAAGGAAATGTTTGTCGTATCTCACTATTGAGAGCAGAAAAGAACTGCCTGCGGGCACGGAAAACAAAATGGATAATTGTATTTACGGATGCGACAGATGTCAGAGTGCTTGTCCTCACAACAATTTCGCTACTCCCACTGATGTCATTGAGTTTGCGCCGTCCGAAGAGCTTTTCGAAATGAAACGAGAGGATTGGGATTCGCTCACCGAAGAAGAGTATAGAAAACTATTCAAAGGCAGTGCAGTAAAAAGGGCAAAGTATTCCGGACTAATGCGTAACATTAATGCCGTGAACAAGAAAAAATCAAAATAATCAGTGAGATAAGTATGTGATAATAAAAAGAAAAAAACTTTTTGGTGTCATAAAAATTTCTCCATATCAAACTTATTACATACCTTTGCAGAAACGAAAGACAAAAGGATTCCATGGCTTTGCTTTGGGATTCTTTTAGTTTTTTATCCTCTTTGAAAGGGGAGAATAAAACAGATTAATAACTTAAAAAATATACAGACTTATGGCTTATATGTCCCAAGAGGGCTACGACAAAATGGTGGCCGAACTAAGACACATGGAAACAGTTGACCGTCCTGCGGCATCGGAGGCGATTGCAGAGGCACGCGACAAAGGCGATCTCTCGGAAAACAGCGAATATGATGCTGCAAAGGAAGCTCAAGCCATGCTTGAGATGAAAATAAACAAACTGAAGGCTGCTCTTGCAAGTGCAAAAATCATAGATCCCAAGAAACTTTCCACCGACACGGTTCAGATTCTCTCCACTGTGGAAATGGAGAATGTCAAGAACAAGGCACGCATGAAATATACCATAGTTAGCGAAAGCGAAGCCAATCTTCGTGAGGGCAAGATTTCGTCTCAAACTCCCGTTGCCCAAGGTTTGCTCGGACACAAGGTTGGCGATGTGGTTGACATCAAAATTCCGCAAGGCGTTGTGCAGCTTAAAATCGTGAACATCTCAATCTAAACAAAAATGGCAGGAATATTTGCTAAAATTGCCGCCGGCGAAATACCTTCATACAAGGTTGCGGCAAACGAGGAGTTCTATGCTTTTCTCGACATCAATCCTATGGTGATGGGACATACTCTTGTTATTCCGCGCCGTGAGGAAGATTATATTTTTGATTTGAGCGATGACGAACTGGCACGCATGATTGTATTCGCAAAACATGTGGCTGTGGCATTGAAAAAAGCTTTCCCGTGCAAGAAAGTGGGAATGGCTGTGCTGGGACTTGAAGTGGCTCATGCGCATATCCACCTTATTCCCATGCAAAGCGAAAAGGACATGGATTTCCACCGCGAAAAACTCTGTCCGAAGCCCGAAGAAATGAAAGAGGCTGCCGAAAAAATCAGCGCGTACTTCGAGATTTGATAGATAACTATAATTGGAAATAAAAGCAGACTTGCTTTCGGGCAGGTTTGCTTTTTTGTTTTTATGTGGTGTGATTCCGAAGGGTAGGGAAGCGTATTTCCCGGTTTTGTTTGTAGCTTTTTGAAGCGCAAATATATGCACGAAAAAAACACATGGTTTATCGTGAAAAATACAAGGCACTTATTTTAAAATATGTGCCTTATGTTTTAAAATATATGGCTTGTATTTTTGGGCTTTTGCAATATGGTTTGTTTCAATAACTTACGAAACCCGAAAAAAAGCCGTTTTCCTGCACGTTTTTTCGAGTGTAAATTGGGCGTTTCGGGATGTTTGTGTCGCTTTTAGTGTTGTTATTCTTGCAAAGCAGAATATAAAAGCGGATATTGGCGGCATATTTCTCGCATTTTATGACTAATTTTGCAACTATTATATATTTATAGTTGCAATATGGTGCTGAACTATATTTGGATAGCCTTTTTTGTGATAGCTTTCGCCGTGGCTTTGGTGAAACTTTTGTTTTTTGGCGACACAGGAGTGTTTCCCGAGATAATGAATTCCACTTTCACAACTGCCAAGACGGCTTTTGAAATTTCGCTGGGGCTTACCGGTGTGCTTTCCCTATGGTTGGGTGTGATGAAGATAGGTGAGAGGGGAGGATTGGTCCAGGCTCTGTCTCGCGCTCTCTATCCTGTTTTCAGTAAACTCTTTCCCGATATTCCCAAGGGTCATCCTGCGGTGGGCAACATCTTTATGAATATTGCCGCAAACATGCTTGGTCTCGACAATGCCGCCACTCCGCTCGGACTGAAAGCCATGGAGAGACTTCAGGAATTGAACCCTAAAAAAGATACAGCCACCAATCCCATGATTATGTTCCTTGTACTAAACACGAGCGGGCTTACCATTGTGCCGGTTGGGGTTATGGTCTATCGTGCACAGCTTGGCGCGGCTCAGCCCACGGATGTGTTCGTTCCCATATTGCTTGCCACATTCGTTGCAACGCTTGTTGGAATAATAGTCACGAGCATTTACCAGAAGATAAACCTGTTTAACAAAACCTTGCTGCTTACTCTCGGCGGCGCGTGCGTGTTTTTTGCACTCATAATCTGGGGATTTTCAAATCTCGACAAGGCTTCCATGGATTTGGTGGGAACTTCGGCTGCCAACATACTTCTGTTTTCCATTATAATAGCTTTCATTCTCGTGGGAGTGAGAAAAAAGGTAAATGTTTACGATGCTTTTATAGAAGGAGCCAAAGGTGGTTTTGAAACAGCGGTGAGAATTATTCCTTATCTCGTGGCAATACTTGTGGGCATAGGCGTTTTTCGCGCTGCAGGTGCCATGGACTGGATAATTGACGGCATAGAGTGGGTGGCAGTTCGGTTTGGCGCAAACACAGACTGGATTGGAGCCATACCCACAGCCATTATGAAACCATTGAGTGGTAGCGGCGCGAGAGGAATGATGGTTGACTGCATGACCACATACGGCGTGGATTCGTTCACGGGGCGTTTGAGCTGTCTTTTCCAGGGTTCCACCGACACCACGTTCTATATTCTTGCGGTTTACTTCGGTAGCGTGGGAATAAAATACACACGCCACGCCGTGGCTTGCGGACTTATTGCCGACGTAGCGGGGACTCTTGCGGCAATAGCCATATGCTATATGTTTTTCGGGTAATATATTATTGTAAACAACATAAATCATGGCAAATCTTAAGACGCTGTTCAAGGACACAGCCCTTTACGGCATGAGCAGCATTGTGGGAAGGTTTCTCAATTACCTTCTCGTTCCGTTATATACAGCCAAGATAGCTGCTTCATCGGGTGGTTACGGAGTCATAACCAATGTATACGCATACACCGCGCTTCTGCTCGTTATTCTGACGTTCGGCATGGAAACGACGTTCTTTCGTTTTGTGAACAAAGAGGGTGCAAACCCCATGCGAACCTATTCCACGGTTCTCATAATGGTTGGCAGTGTGGCGTTGCTCTTTGTTGCTCTTGTCCTGGCGTTCATAAATCCGGTTTCGTCCTTTATGGGCTATTCCGCTCACGAGGAATATGTGGCTGTAATGGCTGCGTGTGTGGCTATTGACGCTTTCCAGTGCATTCCGTTCGCTTATCTGAGATACAAACACAGACCTTGGAAGTTCGTAGCCCTGAAAATGTTGTTCATTGTGCTTAACATTACGCTCAACATAGTATATTTCGTGGTTCTTCCGGCAATGTATTCCAATCCTTCAACCCATGGTTTTGCGGCTTCGGTATATGATCCTAACGTCGGAGTGGGTTATGTTTTCCGTTTGAACCTTTTCTGCACGGCAATAATCACTTTCTTTTTTTGGAAAGAGCTTACCGGTTTTCGCTGGGTGTTCGATAAAATTCTCTTTCGCAAGATGTTGTCGTATTCATGGCCTATTCTTCTTTTGGGAATCACGGGAATTTTGAACCAGACTGCCGACAAGATTCTGTTCCCCATAGTTTCGCCGGGAGCCGAAGGGCATGTGCAGCTCGGAATATACGGCGCGGCGGCAAAGATAGCCATGATAATGGCTATGATAACCCAGGCGTTCCGCTACGCATACGAACCATTTGTGTTTGGAAGTGCCAAGGAAAAAGGTTCGAGAGACACGTATGCCAAGGCAATGAAGTATTTCATTATTTTCACCCTTCTTGCTTATCTCGTGGTGGTGGGCTATCTCGATGTTCTCAAATATATAATAGGACGGGACTATTGGGAAGGACTGAAAGTGGTGCCTGTGGTAATGGCTGCCGAAATTATGATGGGCGTTTACTTTAATCTTTCGTTCTGGTACAAACTTATCGACAAAACCATCTATGGTGCGTGGTTTTCCGGCGTAGGTTGCGTGGTGCTTGTGCTTATTAATGTGCTTTTAATACCCAAGTACGGCTACATGGCTTGCGCCTGGGCAGGCGTGGCAGGCTATGGAACCGCAATGCTTCTGTCATATTTTGTGGGACAAAAGAAATATCCAATTAACTATCCCCTGAAATCCATAACGGTATATATATGTATAGCCGCATTGTTCACAGCCATAATGTTATATACGCCGCAATCGCTCCCGAAAGCATTGCGCCTGGGCATAAACACGTTGCTGATAATATTGTTTGTGGCGCACATTATACATTATGACTTTCCGATTTCAAGTCTTCCTGTCATAGGCAGACACTTCAGGAAAAGAAATTAACGGACATTGGTTTTCGTGTCGCCGAAAGCCGTAAATTTGGCGTTTTCTGGCATGTATGAAAAAACACATGGCTTATCGCAAAAAATACAAGGCACTTATTTCAAAATAAGTGCCTTGTATTTTAAAATATATGGCTTGTATTTTTCCGCTTTATAACTATGTGAGCCACAATAACTTACAAAAACTTCGAAAAAGGGCGTAAAATAGTGATATTCAAATACTTGCTGTTTTTCATGTCAAAGTGCGCTTTTGGGGACTATGGAAAGGCTTTTGACTCAAGCGTTATGCGTGTCCGCATTTTGCTGCCGCTGTTCATGAAAACCCGGAGATTTCGGCTTTTGCTCCGTGTGCACCAAATGTTATATGCCCAAAATCGGCGGTTATCGGGTTAAAATGCTTAATTTTGCAGACTATTACGTAATGTGTGGAAATATAAGTATATAAGGATATGAAAATCGAACAAAATATATCGTCTGCCGCAGCCGAGGCGGTGAAGGCACTTTATGGCGTGGAGCCTAAGGAAGACATGATTCAACTTCAGAAAACCAAACGCGAATTTGAGGGTTCGCTGACGCTTGTGGTTTTCCCGCTTTTGAGAGTGTCGAAAAAGAAACCCGAGGACACTGCAACCGAAATAGGCGAGTATCTGTTGAAAAACTGTAATGCCGTGGACAAATACAATGTTGTCAAAGGTTTTCTCAATCTTTGTGTCTCCGCTGACAGTTGGACGGATTTGCTCAACACCATTGACTCAGACGAAAACTACGGAATACACAAACCCGATGCGGATGCTCCGCTGTGGATGATAGAATATTCCTCGCCAAATACCAACAAACCGCTCCACCTGGGGCATGTGAGAAACAATCTTCTTGGTTGGGCAGTGGCAAACATTGAAGAAGCCTGCGGCAAAAAGGTTGTGAAAACAAATATAGTGAACGATCGCGGCATTCATATATGCAAGTCCATGCTTGCATGGCTCAAATGGGGCAACGGAGAGACTCCTCAAAGTTCCGGAAAGAAAGGCGACCATCTCATAGGCGATTATTACGTTTTGTTTGACAAACATTATCGTGAGGAAGTGGCGGAACTTTCAAAGAAATATGTTTCCGAAGGAATGGGAGAGGAAGAAGCCAAAGAAAAAGCGGAACGTGAAGCACCGCTCATCAAAGAAGCTCATGAAATGCTCGTGAAATGGGAGCAGGGAGACAAAGATGTCCGCGCTCTTTGGAGAAAAATGAACGAATGGGTCTATGCCGGATTTAATGAAACTTATAAGGCTCTCGGCGTAAGCTTTGACAAGATATATTACGAGAGTGATACTTATCTCGTGGGCAAGGAACTTGTGAACGAAGGCTTGAAGAAAGGTTTGTTTTTCCGTAAAGAGGACGGCAGTGTTTGGGCTGACCTCACAAAAGACGGTCTTGACGAAAAACTTCTCATACGCAGCGACGGCACTTCGGTTTACATGACTCAGGACATAGGCACTGCAAAACTCCGCTATCAGGATTTCCCCATAAATAAAATGATATACGTTGTGGGCAATGAGCAGGATTATCATTTCAAAGTGCTTTCAATTCTTCTCGATCGCCTTGGTTTTGAATGGGGAAAGAGTCTTGTTCATTTCTCATACGGAATGGTTAATCTTCCCAACGGTAAAATGAAAAGCCGCGAGGGAACGGTTGTCGATGCCGACGAACTTGTGGAGGAAATGGTGCTGACAGCACGCCGCACAAGTGAGGAACTCGGAAAATTCAAAGATGTTCCCGAAGATGAGAAAAACGAAACGGCAAGAATCGTGGGGCTTGGCGCATTGAAATATTTCCTTCTCAAAGTTGACGCACGCAAGAATATTCTTTTCAATCCCGAAGAGAGCATCGATTTTAACGGAAACACCGGTCCTTTCATACAATATACTTATGCCCGCATACGCTCCGTATTGCGCAAAGCTGCAGGCGACGGACTGAAAATAACCGGTCCCGTGGCTGCGGGAACGCCTATAAACGAAAAAGAGAGCATTCTAATACAAACTCTCGCCGATTTCGATGCCACCGTGAAGGAAGCCGGAGAAAACATGAACCCGAGCGGAATAGCCAATTACTGTTACGAACTCGTGAAAGCCTATAATCAGTTCTATCATGACTATTCCATTTTGCGCGAAGAGAATGCCGGCGTAAAACACATGCGTCTTGTGCTTTCTGCAAATGTGGCAAAAGTCATAAGCGAAGGCATGAAACTTCTCGGCATTGAGATGCCGGAAAGAATGTAACAAGCATAAAAACAAAAAAGTGTGGTCTCCGGCAAAAAGTAAAGAGGCTGCACTTTTTTTGAATTTCGTTTCCCGAGAAAATAAAGAAGTAAATATCCGAAAGAGTTTGAAATGTCGCGCAAAAAACAGAAATTCTATGTAGTTTGGGCAGGACACAATCCCGGGATTTATACTTCTTGGGAAGACTGCAAACGCGAGACAGACCATTTTGACGGTGCGCGTTTCAAATCGTTTGCCACCGAAGAAGAAGCGAAACACGAGTTCATGCTCGGAACTCCTTCTGAGCGCAGCGCGGAAGTTAAAGAATATGCCCGGCAAAACGCAGTTTCTCTGCCGCAAGGCATAGAAGAACGCGCACTTGCCGTCGATGCCGCATGTTCGGGTAATCCCGGAAAAATGGAATACCGTGGAGTGTTTTTGCAGAACCGGAGAGAAATATTTCATTACGGTCCTGTTTGGGGAACAAACAATATAGGCGAGTTTCTTGCCATAGTCCATGCGCTTGCTCTCCTGAAGCAGAAAGGATTGGACATGCCTGTTTATTCCGACAGCCGAAATGCCATTCTTTGGGTGAAAAAGAAACAGTGTCGCACCAAACTTGAGCGCAACGCAAAGACAGAAGAATTGTTCAAACTCATTTACCGCGCCGAACAATGGCTGAAAAATAACAGATACACCACGAAAATAATAAAATGGGAAACGTCGGAATTGGGAGAGATTCCCGCAGATTTCGGACGAAAACATTAAAAACAAAACGAATAATCCACCTCACAAGATAATGAAAGAGTTTCTTAAAGTTCTTGCCAACTATGTTCTGCCCTACAAAAAATACCTTGTAGGTTCGTTGCTTTTTAATTTGCTTTCCGCCATGTTGAACGTGTTTTCATTCATGTCCATAATTCCGATGCTTCAAATGCTTTTCGGAATAGAAAAGACACAGTATCATTTTATTCCGTGGGACACAGCCGGCGAAAGCCTTAAAAATATATTGGTAAACAACTTCTATTACTACACAACGGTTCTCATAAACCAGTACGGGGCTTCCACAACACTTTTAATGATTGGTTTGTTTCTTGTAACAGCCACGTTTCTGAAAACAGGAAGCTATTTTGCGTCTGCGGCAATTATGGTGCCCATGCGAACAGGCATTGTCAGAGACATAAGGATTAAGGTTTATCACAAAATACTTGCTCTTCCGCTTTCGTTCTTCTCAGACGAAAGAAAAGGAGACATAATAGCCCGCATGAGCGGCGACGTTAACGAAATAGAGAACTCCGTAACCGGTTCTTTAGAGATGTTGATTAAGAATCCAATCCTTTTAGTTTGTTATTTCTCTGTTCTTATTTATACAAGCTGGCAACTGACGTTGTTCACAATCATTGTGCTCCCGGTTATGGGCTGGGCAATGGGCAGGATAGGGCGAAAGTTGAAAGCCAAGTCGCTTTACGCTCAAAACAAATGGAGTGAAACAATGGCGCAACTCGAAGAAACTCTCGGCGGAATGCGAATAATCAAGGCTTTCACGGCAGAAAGGAAAATGAACGAGCGTTTTGACAGCTGCACAAACAATTATCGCCATGCAGCCACCAAGGTTGCGGTGCGCCAAGCCTCGGCTCATCCGGTCAGCGAGTTTCTTGGCACGGTGCTTATAGTACTTGTTTTGTGGTATGGGGGAACTCTTATTTTTTCCAAGCATTCTCCCATCGATGCTCCGACGTTTATTTTCTACATGGTAATACTTTACAGCATCATACAACCCTTGAAGGATTTTGCCAAAGCGTCGTACAACATTCCCAAAGGCATGGCATCGGTGGAACGTGTGAACAAAATTCTGAATGCAGCCAATCCCATAAGCGAGGCATCGGATGCCAAGGAGATTAAAGGGCTTAAGGATGAAATTTCGTTCAATGACGTGCATTTTGCATACAAGAACGGCGGCGAGGTGCTTCATGGAGTTTCGCTCAAGATAAAGAGAGGACAAACCATAGCTATTGTGGGGCAGAGCGGATCGGGAAAGTCCACACTCGTTGACCTTTTGCCGCGTTATCATGACGTTACGGGAGGAAGCATAACCATTGACGGCACCGACATAAGGGACTTGAAGATTGCCGACCTCCGTGGCATTATCGGCAATGTGAATCAGGAAGCAATTCTTTTCAATGACACTTTCTTCAACAACATAGCTTTCGGCGTTAAGAGTGCCACAATGGAAGAAGTTGTCGAGGCTGCGAAAATAGCAAATGCCCACGAGTTTATCATGGAAAGCGAAAACGGTTATCAGACAACGGTTGGCGATCGCGGCTGCAGGCTTTCGGGCGGACAGAGACAGCGTGTGAGCATTGCCAGAGCCATTCTGAAAAATCCGGATATCCTTATTCTCGACGAGGCAACCTCTGCTCTCGACACCGAAAGCGAGCGTCTTGTTCAAGAAGCCCTTGAAAGGCTGATGAAAACCCGCACAACCATTGCCATAGCCCACAGACTTTCCACCATAAAGAACTCCGACGAGATTTGTGTGCTTCACGAGGGGCGCATAGTGGAGCGCGGCACTCACGACGAGCTTTTGGCTAAAAACGGATACTATAAGCGTCTTAACGATATGCAGCAACTTTAAGCCGGTTGCCTAAATCATTTTTGATATGAAGAAACATTTTGCTTTTTTGATACGCCTTTTCGTTGCCGTAATGGTGTATTTCATTTTGTGGAAGTTTGTTTTCATGTTCCACAATGGTTTGTCGGGACACGGATGCGGCATATCCGACTGCCTGCAGGTTGTGTTCCACGGCTTGTCGCTCGACACAGCCACCGCGTGCTACCTAATTTCGCCGGTACTTCTTCTTATGCTCCTTAATATTTGGATTAAAGTTCCGAAAATGCGTTTGGTGCTTTCCATATACTATGGTGTCGTTGCGCTGGTGTGTACATTGATTCTCGTGGGCGATTCTTGTCTTTATTCGTTTTGGGATTTTAAGATAGATGCCACTATATTCAACTACCTTTCCTCTCCTGCAAGCGTGGTAAACAGTGTAAGTACGGGCTATCTTGTAACCGGCATACTGTTTGTGCTTTTGCTTTCGGCGGTTTTCTTTTTCGATATGCGCGGTGTTACTCCCCGCAAATTCGATTTCCCTTCCAAAAAGCAACGCATCAAGACAACCGTCCTCACCGTCCTGCTCGGCGGATTTGTTTTCCTTGGCATTCGTGGCGGGGTGGGGCGTTCCACAGCCAATGTGGGAATGGTCTATTACAGCCAGAATCAGTTTTTGAACCATTCGGCGGTTAATCCGGTGTTCAGTCTGTTTTCTTCAATGAAAAAGTCGCAGGATTTCTCTAAGATGGGTCGTTTCTTTCCCGCTTCGCAGTGCGACAGCATTTATGATTCCCTTCTTTTTTCGAGCCAAAGCACTTCGGTTGACACACTCCTCAACACCTCGCGCCCGAATATACTTATAATAATTGCCGAGAGCTTCGGCGGAACTTTTGTGGGGGCAATGGGAAATCACGACAATATTACTCCTAATTTTGATGCCCTTACAAAAGAGGGAGTTTTCTTCACAGATTTTTACGCAAATTCCTATCGCACCGATCGCGGAGTGCTTTCCATTCTCAGCGGATACCCCGCTTTTCCCAAGGCATCGGTCATGAAGCTCCCTGCCGCAAGTCGCAATCTTCCTTCCATAGGGCTTTCGCTGCGCCGCAACGGATATGTCAACAATTTTCTCTATGGCGGCGACATAAATTTCACGAATATGCAGAGCTATCTCCGTTCCACGGGATATTCAAATGTGATTGGCGACACAAAATTTACGCCCGCGCAAAGGCTTACTCACGGTTGGGGGGTTACAGACAGCATTACGTTCAACTATTTGTACGACATGCTACGAAAAAGTCCCGTAAAGCCCGGTTCGTGGCAGACTACTTTTCTCACGCTTGCCTCGCATGAGCCGTGGGGTGTGCCATACGATAGAATCAAAAACGACAAGCGCGCCAACGCCATGGCTTATCTCGATGACTGCATGGGGAGATTCATAAAACAGATGAAGCGCACGCCGCAATGGAAGAACTTGTTGGTGATAATTCTCCCCGACCACGGAATAGCATATCCCCAGGGACTGACCGAAGCAGCCATCCGCCGCTATCATGTTCCCATGCTTTGGTTGGGCGGTGCCGTCAAGTCGCCGCGCCGTGTGGACAAGCTGTGCAACCAAAGCGACCTTGCAGCCACGCTGCTCGGACAGCTCGGCATAAAGCACGATGATTTCGTGTTCTCGCGCGATGTGTTGTCGTCCACATACCGTTATCCCACAGCCTACCATGCTTTCGACAACGGCATATCCTTTATCGATTCCACGGGAGCCACTGTTTATGACCTCACGTCCAAACGCACTCTGACCGATACGCCGACACCTTCGCCGCGTCGTCTTGATTTGGGAAAAGCCATGCTTCAGAAGAGCTACGACAACCTTTCGGGACTCGAAAAAAAATAGCTGTTTTTATGCTTTTATAAGCAGCTGAAAATCAAGCGTCATTTTTCGCAAAAAATACAAGGCACTTATTTTAAAATAAGTGCCTTGTATTTTAAAATATATGGCTTGTATTTTTTACAACAAGCCATGTGTTTTTTCGGCATCGTGAAACGAGGTATTTTTAGTATCGTTCTTGAGTTCCGAAAAAGGTTTCCGCGCCCCTCTTTCGATACGTATTTTACTATGCCGCAATGTTGTTCCGATGATTTTCGCACTGCGCCGCGAAAATGTATGTTTTTATTTATATATTTGCAAAAAGAACTTTACAAAATAAAGAATATATGAAAAAAAGTGTACTTGGAAAAATCGCTCTCGCCCTTTCTTTGCTGTTTCTTGCGGCATGTAGCGACGAAGATGCGTTTAAGAACGACAACCAAATAGGCATTCGCGGAGACGGCGATGCTTCGGATGTGGTGCAGGAAGTGCCCGTACTTCCCAAAAAGCAGACAAGAGCCGTGTGGATAGCCACTGTTTACGGATTGGATTGGCCCAACGGCAGCTATTCAGCCACCACGCAGAAAAGACTGTACACAAGCTATCTCGACCTACTCGTGAAATACAACATAAACATGGTGTTTTTTCAGGTACGTCCCATGGCCGATGCGTTTTACGACTCCCCCTACGAGCCGTGGAGCCAGTATATCACCGGAGTAGCCGGAAGAAAACCGGGATATGACGTTTTGAAGTTCATGATTGACGAAGCGCACAAACGGTGTATAAGCTTTCACGCATGGATAAACCCTTACCGCATTGCCAAACGCAACAGCGCATCGGACGCATTCCCCACACTCAGTTCCAAAATCCCCAAGGAACTGACCAAGGACTATAACACCATAAGAGTTTACAATCCCGCGCTTCCCGAAACCCGCGCAAGGCTCGACTCCATAGTGAAAGATTTGATTGTGAAGTATGATGTTGACGGCGTTCACATGGACGATTATTTCTATCCCTCGCTCACGAGCGGCGAAAGCATGAACGACGATGCGGAATTCAAAAAATATAAAGGCTCATACACGAATATAAACAACTGGAGGCGGAATAACATAACCCTCATGGTAAGAAGTCTGCAACAAACCATACGGGAAACCCGCAAGGAGGTGGTGTTCTCGATTTCTCCGCAGGGAAACATAGGAAACGACTATAACGGACAGTATGCCGACGTGAACCGCTGGATGACCAACGGATGGCTTGACGTCATGATACCGCAGATTTATTACAAAACCGGTACGGGATATTACGATTTCAACAACCGTGTGAACCAATGGGCAACAAACGCCAAAAGATGTGCGCTCCTCGTGGGTTATCCGATATATCGCTACGATCCCAACTCCGCTACCGAAGGTTTCAAAACCAATGCCATGCTTTCCGAACAGTTTGCGCTTGCCGATGCAAAGTCAAAGATTTCGGGCGATGTGCTTTACAGAATGAGAGACATGGTTACAAACCGCTGCGACATCAATTCCGTAATCAAAAACCGCTATGCCAGGAAAGCCCTCGTGCCTTTCTACGGAAAATATACCGAAGTGAAACCGGCGGCACCGGGAAATGTGCGTATACTTGATGTAAGCAATCTCACATGGGACGCAGTAAAGGAATGCTACTACGCAGTTTATCGCAGCAACGGCGATAAAAAGGAAGCAACTCTCGTGGAAGTTACGACCAAAACCTCGTATGCCATGCCCGAAGACGGAAAATATTTCATTACTGCGGTGAACAAACACGACAATTCCGAAAGTGAAATATCCGAAATAGTAAACTATTCGAAAGAGGAACAGACCATAGGCATAACACCTGTGAAAATAAAATAACCGAAACATAAAACATATATTCCATGATAAAGAAAATAATCATCGCAGCCCTTGCCATTCCCCTCGCGGGACATGCGCAGGTTCTCAAAACCGGCGGGATGAAAAAGATAACCGTTCCGGCAGAAACACCGTCGGTTGCGGCGTTCAGTCCTAACGGAGACTTTCTTCTGCTTACGAGTCCCGTATATGACGGATTGGTTAAATACAACATTGCAACGGGAAAGACCGAAAAACTAACCGATGCCCCGGGTGCGGGATACGGAGTGAAACTGTCGGGCAACGGAGAAAACATTGTTTATCGCGAGAATTCCTACGACAAAAACCATCTCCGCAATGTGGCTCTCCATTCCCTGAACCTCGTGAACGGAAAAAGAAAACGAATATCCAAGCCTTCGCGCGATTTGCAAGGCTATTCGGTTGAAGGAACACAGGCTTCGATAGTAAACAACAGCCGGAAGACAATAAAAGCTCTTGCTTCGGGAACGAAGAAAACCGATGTGCCCTCGTTCTCGATAGACAACAGTCAGCTTATGATAACCCGTGGGGGAAAGACAACGGTTTTCTCGCCCAACGGAACAGACAAAAGTTATATTTGGCCCGAGCTTTCGCCCGATGCAACAAAGGTAGTATACTATGTGGCGGGCATAGGCGCATTCGTGTGCAATGTGGACGGCACGCAAATAGTTCCGCTCGGAATAGTGAGGGCACCGAAATGGTATGACAACAGTACTATTGTGGGTATGAAGGATGAAGACGACGGCGAACGTGTTTATGCTTCGAAAATAATGGCAGTAGACCTCAACGGCAACAGTCAGGCTCTCACTCCCGACTCATTAATTGCCATGTATCCGCAACCTGCGCAGAAAGCAAACAAGATTTCTTTCTCCACTCCCGGGGGAGAAACGTATATAATCAATGTTGCCAAATGAAAGAAGCCATGAAAAAGATAATGCTATGCTTTGCCGCAGGAATAATAGCCATGGGCGCATCGGCACAAAGCACCTCCAACGTAAGAATATATATTAATCCCGGACATGGAAGCTGGGGACCAAACGACAGACCCATGCCCACGATACCATATCCCAATCTCGCCTCGACAGGACGCCCGGATACCTGCGGATTCTACGAATCGAACACCGACCTTTGGAAATGTTTGAAACTTGGAGAGACCCTCGAAAAAATGGGTGTGCAGAAAAAGAATATCATGTACTCACGACGTCTCAACGGTCCCTATCCTTATGTCAGCGGAGCCTCGGATGCAGAAAAATACAACCGTTCGCTTTCGGAAATAAGCGCAGAAGTCGATGCCAACAACATGGACATGTTTATTTCTATTCACTCCAATGCTGCCACAGACGGCACTACGACGAATTATCCTCTGATACTTTATCGCGGAAAAGACGGAGACGGCGGAGATTATGCCCAAGGCAGTCGAAATATATGCAAAGCTCTTTGGAAACCTCACTATATGGACGAGCTCGATCCCCAGAGTGCTTACAGCCGAACAAGTATGAATATCAGAGGAGATATAGACTTTTATCATAATCCATGGACAAATTGGAAAGGATATGAGGGTTATCTCGGAGTTTTAATGCATAGTGTGCCGGGATGTCTCATAGAAGGTTTTTTCCATACCTATCAGCCGGCGCGACATCGTGCTCTTAATAAAGATTATTGCGGACAAGAAGGCGTGAGAGTGGCTCGCGGCATCTGCGATTACTTTAAGCTTTCGCCTGAGAAGACAGGTTATATCATGGGCACGGTAAAAGATATGCACGAAAAGATAGCTAATAATCTTTTTAACTATGCTCCCAATACCAATGACCAATGGCTGCCGGTGAACGGGGCAAAAGTTTTGCTCAAGAAAGGAGATGAAACCGTGCAGACCTATCAGGTGGACAAACTTTACAACGGTATTTTTGTTTTCGAGGGACTTGAGCCTGGCGATTACACTCTCGAAGTGGAAGCCAATGGATACAAGTCGCTCACGGACGAATATAAAAAGCCCGTAACGGTGAAAGCCAACGAAACTTCCTATGTGAAATTGCTGGTGGAAAGCTCTTCGTATGCTCCGCCTGTGATTGTTTACAAAAACTATCCCGACCCCGAGCAACCGGAATACCTTAAACTCCCGGCGCAATTCAAGTTTGCACGCACTTCAAAGAACTTTACCAATCTCAAAGGCACTCTGAAGCGTGCCATAGTGCGTGGAGATTCCGCCGTGGTGCTTGCCGACAATGCAGGAACGCCCGAGCTTCATCTCATAAACCTCAAAACAAACGCTTATGTAAAGAAATTGAGCACCACAGGCATCATTGCCAAAGACGCATCGAATGCCGGCGATTACTCAACGCTTAGCGACATTGCTTTCACGGCTGACGGAAAACTTGTGGGCGTTAACAGCATGCTCAACCAGTACAGCGCGAGCCAGGTAGACGCAGGTTATAAGCAGGGAACGCTTAGAATTTACAAATGGAACGATTTCAATTCGAATCCTTCCCTGTGGGCGAGCACGCAGAGTTCGGCTAATTTCTACCGCGCTGTGGTTGGAAAATCTCTTGCAATAAGCGGAGAATCGAAAGATTGCACAATTATTACCACGGCAACCACTACCGGCGATTCTAAAGGCACGAGAATGTTGATGCTGAACGTTGTGGACAACACGATTGCAAGCACTGTGTTTACCGAAAAGAACATCGGAGCCGATGGAAACTTCTCGGAAAAAAAGCAGGGCGCAAACCTGCAGCTCACGGTGTCTCCTCTTGCCGACGACAAGTTTGTTATTGACGGCGAGTTGAGACTTCCGCAGGAATTCACGCCTGCAAAAACTTCGAACAACGACAGTGAAATGTCGCCCGAATTCTCGGAAAATTCTTCATACGCCATAGGCGAGGGAGCAACAGGCATATCGTTCTTCAAATATGCCGGACGCTCGCTTATGGTTGCGCCTTATGTCAACGGCACATCGGTTGGCGGATTGCGCCTTTACGATGTTACTGACGGAATGTCCGCCGCTGTGCCTGTGGCAACGAACAGTAATTTTTCCTATCCTGCTTCCGCGCTTCCGTTCATGGCTTCGGGAGCTAAGGTTGACGGAGAAGATTTGACCCTTTACATGTTTACGGGCAACAAGCTCACTAAGTTTACTACCAAGAAAGTTTCTCAGCCGGTGGTTAAGGGAATTACGGCATACGATCTCAAGTATTCTCCCGACGGCAAGGGCAATTGCACTTTCAATTTCACCGCAAACACCCAACCGCTCGAGGCTTCAATAGTGTTCTATGACCCGCAAAACGGAAAGGCTCTCGACAGTGTGGCGGTAAATGCCCCAAAAGAAGGACTGAACACCGTAAAAATAGCATACGAAAGCATTCCCAAGGCGGGAGATGAGGGTGTTACGTGGGCTGTAAGGCTCAAGGGCGCACCGGTAACCAACATTGTAAGGCTCAACACCGCCGGCGCGTCAACCAACTACGACGGAAAGGTTTTCTGCGCCGTTGACAATTCGCCCGAATCGGAATATTTCGGAAGAATGTACGTCATGAACTATGCCAACTACGGCAGTGCGTCGAACGGGCTTTATGCCTACACCCCCGCAGGCGTAAGAATCAATTCCACACCCTACAGGGGCGGACAGAATCTCACCATGTGCTATCGCATAAGCGTTGGCGACAACGGCAAGATATATATGTCTGATTACAGCGACAATACTTCGGGAGTTTATGTGGGCAATCCCGCAAATCTTACGGGAAGTTTCACGCCGTTCTTCACCGGTACGCGCAACAGCGACGGACTCATCAGCAACGGAAACACTAAAGTGGGTTCGTCCACGCCTTGTGTTACGGTCAGCGACGGCAAAATGTATGTGTTGCTCGAAGATTTCGGAAACAATGTGGGCGTTTACAACATAGGCACTGGCACTTCTGCCGCCACCACATGGGCAAAAAGCCCGAGCAAACAGTTCAATGTGGGTTCGCTTCTGCTCAATGGCGACGGACAGGTGGTTGCCGGACGCAACGGAGGCGTTTGGATGAGCCAACTGAGGTATGTGAACAACAACACTCAGGGCGTGCCGTCGCTCATATACGTCAACTCCTCGGGCAGCGTGGTTTTCAACTCCGGCAAGACCGACTTTGCCGACAACCTTAACGGTTCGTGCGGTTCGGGGTTTGCCGTTTCGCCCGACAACAAGCTTCTTGTCATAAACGATGGCGACGGAGTACTAAGGTTCTTCGATGTAACATGGAGCGGAAGCATACCCAAGCTCACGCCGAAGTATTCCTACACCGCTGACGTGCGCAATACTTCCGACCACAACGGCATATATCAGATGACATTCGATTATGGCGGCAATCTTGTATGTTCCGGTTCGTCGCTCGGCATTTATTCCATTCCCAACGACAGGAATGAAACTCTTGTTCCTGCACGTAAGTCATACGCCATAGTAAATGCTATTGACGCTCCGCGAATGAATGCGGACGAGGGAGTGAAATACGATTCCGAAAACCGCATGGTCAATGCTCCGGAAGGCGTAAAGAAGATAACGGTTTACGATGCCGCAGGCGCAACGGTGCTTTCGGCAGCGGGCAACACCCTTTCGCTCTCAGGATTGATGCCCGGTGTTTACATGATAAAGGCTGACAATTCCCAAGCAGTGAAGATAATGGTTAGGTAAAACTGTCTGAACTGCAGGCAACGCTTACCGGGATGGACCCAAACCGCCGTCCCGGTATTTTTTTGCCACTATGGCAAAATCCTTTCCTGTTCGCCAAAAAACATTCGGATTGAACATCGGTTCTTACATCGCAGCGGAACTTTTGTTTGCCCGATGTGTTGCGCCGCATAAGAACACAATACGCACACTCACGCATGCGAAAAAAAAGGTATGCCCCGCAACTTTTCGCATGCAGGAATAAAAAGCGGATTTTTGGTAAATTTTTCAGTTGCAAACGGACACGCCGAAAAATACATGGCTTGTCGCAAAAAATACAAGGCACTTATTTTAAAATAAGTGCCTTGTATTTTAAAATATATGGCTTGTATTTTTCGTTACATCAAGTATCTGATTCACAATAACTTACAAAAACCTTGAAAAATGTAGTTAAATGCTTGGTTTTTAGCCGATTGTATGAAAACGTGTACTTTGTCCCTTTTTTCTTGAATATTGCACTGTGCAGGTAAACAAATCTCCCTGTTTTCTTATGCGGTGCGGCATACGGTTATCGGGTAAGCTCGTCAAAAACAACCTGCATGCCCTTAGTTGCCGTGGTTTCGAGAAAACGTATGCGCGGAGAATTTGAAATCTTAACAGTCTTGGGGTCAATTACATATATGGGCGCGGTGCGCGGTACATAGTTAATAAGCCCCGCAGCGGGATATACGTTGAGCGATGTGCCTATTACAATGAATATGTCGGCATTGCGCGCCTCTTCCACCGCCTCCTCCATTTTTGGAACGGCTTCGCCGAACCACACGATATAAGGACGCAGCAGCGAACCGTCGGAAGCTTTTGCGCCGTGAGGCACAAGGGTTTCATTCTCTCCCAGAGTGCGAACGAATTCCGGGTTCTCGGGGTCGCGGCTCGAAGTAACTTTTGTAAGCTCTCCGTGAAGATGGATTACTCGTGAGGAGCCGGCACGCTCGTGCAGGTTGTCAACATTCTGTGTAACCACCACCACATCGTAATACTCCTCCAATTTCGCCAGAAGTCTGTGCCCCTCGTTGGGCTGAGCATCCGCAAGCTGTTTGCGCAGCCCGTTGTAGAAATCTGTAACGAGGTCGGGATTGTCATTCCAACCCTCCGGCGTGGCAACCTGCTCCACGGGATATTTTTCCCAAAGTCCGCCCGAATCTCTAAAGGTGCTGAAACCGCTCTCCGCACTCATTCCCGCTCCGGTAAGGACCACTATCTTTTTAGTTTTCATCTTGCTGATTTATTTCATATACAAAGATATATTAAAAATTCGTGCGGTCTTAACCACACATGGAATAAAAGTAGTACATTTGCGTATTATTATCGAGCATTCAGCCCGAAAGAGGTCGCATGCTCCAAAAGCAGATATATGAACAAAGTAAGTTATGCGTTAGGTTTGGGCATAGGTCGCCAGCTACAGGATTTGTGCGGCGAAGACTTGAACCTTGAAGATTTTGCACAGGCAGTAAAGGACATTTATACGGGTGGCGAACTCGCCATTGACGAAATAGAAGGTCAGCAAATGGTAATAGAATACCTGCAACGCCGTGATGCCGAGAAAAAAGCCGAACAGGCAGCCGCAGGAGAGGTGGCAAAGAAAGCGGGTGAGGATTTCCTTAAAGAAAACTCAAAGAAAGCAGGCGTCGTAACCCTTCCGAGCGGACTGCAGTACATGGTTATCAAAGAAGGCACGGGACGTTCGCCGAAAGCCACCGATAATGTAAAATGCCATTACGAGGGAACTTTGATTGACGGAACGCTTTTCGACAGTTCCAAAAAGCGTGGCGAACCCGCCACATTCCCCTTGAACGGCGTGATAAAGGGTTGGACGGAAGGCGTGCAGCTCATGAAAGAGGGCGCAACCTACAGATTCTTCATTCCCTACGACCTGGCATACGGCGCAAACGGCGCAGGAAGTGCAATACCTCCCTATGCGGCACTCATATTCGATGTGGAACTCATTGAAGTGCTCTAAACACACAGGCAATACCGACAATAACAAAAGCAAAACAAAATAAGAAATGAAAAAGATCATTATTATGGCTGCAGGAGCCGTGGTTCTTCTTGGCTCGTGCAACAATGGCGGTGCTCCCAAGGCAAACCTTAAAACAGAAGTCGATTCGGTTTCCTATGAGGTGGGACTTGCCAACTCACGTGGCATGAAAGATTATCTTTCGCAGCGTCTTGGTGTTGATACAGCCTATCTTGACGACTTCATAAAAGGCGTAAAGGCAGGAGCACAAGCAGGCGAAGACAAAAAGAAAGCAGCTTATTATGCCGGAATTCAGATAGGTCAGCAACTAAGTACCCAGATGCTTAAAGGATTGAACTATGAAATTTACGGCGAAGACAGTACAAAATCAATCAGTCTCAAGAATCTTATCGCAGGTTTCGTAGCCGGTGCACGCGGCAAGGGAATGATTATGAGTTATGACGAGGCTTTCAAAAACGCAAACCGTCTTGTAGACAAACTTAAGTCATCTACTCTCGAAAAGAGCTTTGGTCCCAACAAAAAGGCGGGCGAAGAATTCATTGCAAAGATGAAAGCCACAGCCGGTGTCAAGGAACTTCCGGGTGGAACCCTTTACAAAGTCATCAAAGAGGGAAGTGGTGTGATTCCTACCGATACTTCTCGCGTTCATGTTAGTTATGAGGGTCGTCTTATCGATGGTAAAGTGTTCGACAGCTCTTATAAGAACAACAACGGCAAACCTGTTGAGGTTAACGTCAATCAAATGATTCCGGGTTGGACACAGGCTCTCACCCACATGCCTGCAGGTTCTGTTTGGGAGATATATGTTCCGCAGGATCAGGCTTACGGCACACGCGATGTAGGTACTCTCATCAAACCTTTCTCCGCTCTTATTTTCAAACTTGAACTTATTGACGTAAAATAACAGAAACAATGCGTAAGTTTGGTATCGTTCTGATTGCCGCATGCGCTTCATTTTTCTGCGCAAACGGTGTTCAGGCACAATCGAAAGTAACAAAGAAAGCCAAGACCGCAAAGGTTGAAAAAGCAAAGAAGCCCAAGGGCAAGAAAGCCGAGGCTGCGGTTGCCAAGGTGGACACAGTTCCCGTTTCCGACTTTAGTTATTGCATGGGTATGGCTCAGAGCGAAGGCTTGAAGCCTTATCTTGCATCGCGTCTCAATGTTGACACAACCAAGATGGCTGATTTCATGCGCGGTCTCAATGAAGCCATTGCCAATTCCAAAGACAAAACTCTTACAGCCTATGCTGCCGGAATACAGATAGGACAGCAGGTGCTCAACAGCATTCTTCCGTCAATCAACAAGAACATTACCGACAAGGAAAACGAGCCTTTCGTTAACGAAGAAGAGTTCAAAAAAGGATTCATTGCCGGTGTAACGGGCGAAGGTAAGAAACTTCCCTCCGATTCTGCCATGAAAATCGTGCAGAACCAGATGGAGTTCTATCAGAAACGCCTCATGGAGCAGAAATACGGCGAAAACCGTGTGGCAGGTGAGAAATTCCTTGCCGAAAATGCCAAGAAAGACGGCGTGAAACTGATTCCCGGCTCACAGGTTCAGTATAAAGTGCTGAAAGAAGGCAACGGTCCCGTTCCCAAAGCCACCGACAAAGTAAAGGTTAACTATGAGGGGAAACTCATAGACGGTACGGAGTTCGACAGCTCCTATAAGCGCAACAAACCGGCTACATTTGAGTGCAACCGTGTCATAAAAGGTTGGACCGAAGCCTTGACCCACATGCCCGTAGGTTCTACTTGGGAAATATATATTCCGCAGGAACTTGCTTACGGAGCGCAGGAACAGGGCGGCAAAATCAAACCTTTCTCCGCGTTGATATTCAAAGTGGAATTGCTTTCAATTGAAAAGTAAAACAACCCTGTCATAGGGTCTCCGGATATACTTCCCGCACTTCTCAAACGAGAAATGCGGGAAGTTTTGTTTTATATTGAAATCAACAGTCTTTATATAGGAATAAATCAAAGGCAATCAACAATGCCGATATACCTATATCCCGTAATTTTCGCCCGTTGTAACGATAATCGGAAGGCTAAAAAACGGGCTTTCGTAAGTTGCTGTGTATCAGACGTCCCGAAAGGCAAAAAATATAAGGCACTTATTTTAAAATAAGTGCCTTATATTTTAAAATACATGGCTTGTATTTTT
>QAML01000062.1 GCA_003150315.1 Prevotellaceae bacterium
GCTCGTTGGTGTCCTTAACTGAGTTATAAACAGTTGTGCCGGCAGAAACTGTACCGGAGTAAACTCTGAAGAAGCAGAGCTTACCAACAAACGGGTCAGTAGCAATCTTGAATGCGAGAGCAATCGAATTTCCGATCAGTGGGCCTAGGAAGAATCCATTTGGCGTATGATATAAATGGCAAAGGAGAGATTAACATGGCAAAACAAAAAGGCACCCTTGACACATCGATTGACATCTCGAAGGGTTTAGACAAAAATGATGATACCTGTGATGTTATTGTTACTATCATCAAAAACGACGAATTTGATTCTGATATCCATAGAGGATATCTCGAACAAAATCACGCGTATGCTTTGTTAGAAGATGCATGTCTTCCAATTCGGATATATGATCCGAAGGACATTGAGTATTCTGAAAAATATGCATATGTGCACAATGGATTTTTCTATTTGTATCGAGGGAATTGTTTAAGGAGCATTAAAAAAGGGCCAGGTATTTTCCTAGACCCAGAATCAAATCAATTTTATTTGATCGAAGTAGATCCAAGCAATCCAAGGGATGTTGCAAAATATAGAGTGTGTCAAGAACATATGGCTGTTTTTGATAAAGAAACGGTTTTGGATGATATCAAGAAAAATGGAGAAGAGATGTATTCTTCTGGAAAAGTTATCTCCAAATCATTTCAACCAAATCTGAAAAATACTGATGATTCGTTGAAACGTGTTATGAAAATGGCAATGATGGAAAAGAATATTGATATTGATCAATATCGAGATCGTTTCAGTGATAAAAATGCAACATTTAACTTCAAGCAAGTAATTAAAAATGACGCAAAGTTGTCCATGCTTTTGTTTGAGCGTGGTTGTGATGCATTTGGATTAAAATATACAATCATTGTAGAAGAAGCATTTCCGGATAATCCCCCAGTTGGAAAGAAATTGGAGCATAAAATTATTGTATCATCTGACGATACATACGAGCTTTAACAACCAAGAAAGAGATGAGTTTTTCATCTCTTTCTTTTTATCTGTAATATACATCATTTAAATGACATATTATATTCTTGAGAGGTTTAGGAAGAGCTTCTCAAAAAATATGCCAGGAGGATGTACAAATGTTTGAAAGTTATGTACCACCAAAAGCACGTCGAGGAAAACGGAAGATGGAAGAGGCCCTTGTGACCATACATATTTCCGAAGAACACCTGAAAGCCAGAAAGGAAAAAATGAATGTCATTCTCCCACATGGTTCTTCGAAAGACATTGAAATTTTGAAGAGTGAATATCCAAATTCCGATATTCAAATATACGATGTGGAAAATTTTCCAGCTCAAATGAATTGGGCAACACATATTATGCTCATTGGTAATCGTTTTCATGAGAAAATGAACATGAATGGAAACGGAAAGATTGTTACCGCAAAAAAGGTTCCATTGGCGTGTGCCAATATTCATTTTGGCGATTCAAGTAAAAAGGTATCCGTTCTAAAGATTCCAAAATGATTTATCCAAAAAGAAAAGGGAAATTCCCTTTTCTTTTTTAAACCTTCTGAAAGATATATTATATCTTTGAAACATGAGGGTAGGAGGTAATGTATTATGAGAATTACGTATCTAAAATTGGTAAATTTTCTTCACATTTATAGTGGATTGAATAAAACGGAAGTTGAATTAAACTTCAGGGAAAATCGAAAAGTAATCAATATCATCATTGGTAAAATGGGCTCTTGTAAAAGTGTAATCCTTGGGCATCTTCAACCATTTTATGGATTTGGAACATTGGATTCGAGATCACAGGATGGCATTATTTTAGATGGAGAAAATGGAGAAAAAATCATTGAGTATGAAAAAGGACATGATTCATACCATATTTCTCACAAATACAATTGGAAAAATGGAAAGCATACTGTAAAATCATACATTTCCAAAAATGATATAGAGTTAAACCCAAATGGAAACGTATCCAGCTTTCGTTCTATTGTTGAAATGGAATTGGGTATTGAACAAAGTGATCTTTCCATGATTCGTCTTGGACCAAACGTTACAAATTTGATCGATATGAGTGCCGCAGAGCGAAAATCGTATATGGCATCTCGATTGAAGGATACCGAGATTTATTCGGTTCTCTACAAGAAATTGAATGAAGAAATGCGATTGTTAAATGCAAGAGCAAGTATCCTTGCTGGCAAAATTACTACATTAACAAAAGGATCTGTGGAAGATATGCGAGAAGAAAAAGCAATGCTTGCAGAATCTACACAGGCAATCCAATCACAAATCAATCAAATTCTTGGAGACATTGGAGGCATTGAATCGCAACTGAAATCGATTTTTAAAGGACGGACGGACATTGAGTATCGCAGAGAAATACAATTGTATTCCGATGAGTTCTCAAAACTTAAAAATGATATTGCCGTTCGTCGAAGAGAAATCGATGAAGTTCAATCAAATTATCATTCTATTTCCGATGTATCTGAATCACTAGGAGCTATTAAAAACGAATATAGCCGTAATATAGAAGAACTTGGACGTTTGGAAAAACTTTACAAAGAAAGAGGATCTGAGCTTGGTCGATTACAAGAGAAGAAATTGATCTCAAAAGATGCCGAACAACTGAAGAATATGAGAGAAACATACGAAGAACTTTTACAATCTCTCGATCAAATTGAAGACGAGCTTCATGGTTTCAAATGCAAATATGCAACTCCTCAAATGCGAGCATTGTTGTCACAGATCAATACAGTCAATGAATTAATTTCGGATATTGGTCTTTACAATCATAGCACTGTAATGCATATTCTTGGAAGCGACAGTTCTATTCTTCGAGAGGCGAATACAAAAATTGATCGAATCAATGGAAAACGATCGAAATTACAGCGACAGCTAAGCAATCTTAAATTTGCAGATAAATATGAGCCATCGGAAACATTGTTCTTTCCTCCGTTTTGTCCTACAAAAGATTGCCCATACTATCAAACACACCCAGTTACACTTCGAGATAAAACAAAAGGAAATGATCTCGATGAAATGTATGGGAAAATTCAAGTTGAGATTGATCAATGTGATCATGAAATTGATGTACTGACTGAGTATCCGATCATCTATTCGAAGATTCGTTCATTACGAGATATTTGGCCATCCATTACATCTCAATTGTCTGATATAGGTGCTCTGAAGACAACATCCATAACAAAAGTCTTTGCGAATATATACAATCAGAAGTGGTACGATCACGATAAAGTTGTCGATACGCTTAATCTTTGTGCAAGACGAGATAAATATTATGAACTGACACAAAAAACACAAGCGATGAAAGCAGAACTGACCAACGCTGAACGAGACGATGAGACAGAGATCTTTGAAAAAATTGAATCGATTCAAACTGAAATCGATAATACGGCCTCTAGAATCGCCGAACTGGAATCCAAAAATGAAAGTCTCCAACAAAGTCAAAAGATGATGGAATCGGTATATATCAAATTGAGCAAAATTGAAATGATGATACAATCCGTCAAAGACGATGAAAATAAGCTGGAGATGATTCGAGATAAGATTTCTGAAATGAAAGACAATTTAGATCGAGCGGAAGGCTTCAACAACGCATTGACGGATAAAAGAATTCGTCAAAAAACACTTGTTATGACTTTAAAGGAGCAGCAAGATCGAATCGATCGGTTAAATGTCACATTAAACGATATCTCATATTCTCAAAAAGAGTTTATGAAAGTACAAGAAGCTCAGGGTTATTTAAAAGATATCGTCGAGGCGACTTCTTCCAACAAAGGAATCCCCCTTGTTTATGTAAAACTCTTCCTTAATCAATGCAAAGATACTGTTAATGACCTGATCTCGGATGTATTTGGAGATAGTATTGAAATCCTCGATTTCGATATTAACGAAACAGATTTCAAGATTCCATATGCAATCAATGGATCTCCAGTCAAAGATATTTCCAGTGCATCGCAAGGACAACGGTCCATTATTTCATTGGCATTATCCTTCGCATTGGTCCGCCAGTCTCTATCCGACTACAATATCATGCTTTTGGATGAAATGGATGGACCGTTGTATAAGGATGATCGTGACAAATTCATCTCAATTCTGTTTAAGCAGATTCAAGCAATCAATGCAGAACAGATTTTCATTGTAAGTCATAACAATACGTTCGATGGGCATAATGTCAATATTATCATGACAACAGATGAAAATGTTGACAGAAGCCATCAAATAACAATCATGAAAGTATAATGGAAAGGAAGACCAAAAACATGCCAATCAAAAATGAAAAGAGAAAACGTGTAATCGAGCATCCGAAGATGAATCTATCCGGTATCGTAAATCAAGTATTGGATAGGGATTCAATTGGAGAAACCGTTTTTCGTGCTCTTTTCGAACGAAAGAATGAACCAATTTTATGCAAAGAGATCCTTACAATGTGCAATTTTAAAAATCCGGAGATATTTGACGATTGGATTATTCATACAAAGACCATTGGATTCTTTGTAATGTCCGGATACAGAATCGATGTGTATAATCCAAATGCCGTTTTACAACTGGATTTAGAATCATTTCCAGGTTTGACGGATGTTCTGAAAAAGCGATATCAGAATATTTAACAGCTCATTAATAGATCTATTGTAGATCAAATAATGAGAGAGGTGAGGCATCATGTCGAGAGGTCCTAAAATGGAGGACGATGATGCTTGTATCCAAGAAGGTATTTACTTTGTAACAAAAGGATCAACCCTTCGAAAAATGGCAAAAGTTTTTAATAAGTCCCCCTCTACGATTAAAAAAGATCTTGATCATATTGAAGATCTTGATAAGGGATTATATGCACAAGTACGCAAACAAGTGCAAATCAATCTCGATCAACGATGCTTCCGTGGTGGTGAATCCACAAGAGAAAAATTTCTTCGTTTGGAACTGGCACAAGAAGCAATTTCAATTGAAGAAATGAAAAATCGATAAGGAATAGATACATCCGATTATCGGATGTATCTATTCTCTTTTATGAAAAATGGAGGTAATGAAAAATGTTTATTCCTATGGCCGAAGTACCTATGATTGTGAACGACAAACTGGAAACGAGAATGCTTGTTTGGGATACGGTATCCCATCAATCAATGGGAAAAATCAACACCAATGAAAAGATTGAAATTTATAAACCCTATCATAGTCTATTTGGATATCTTTTCAACGATCTCTCAAAAGCTACAAATCAAAAAGATCGGTGTATCCATCTCCAGGCATTTTCATTCATCCCACAAGGCTTTGTTACTTCTTTTATAAAGCATTTTTCCACAATTGTGGAAGCATCCATCAAAGTTGTAAACGAAGATCGGATAAAGCATAAATACAATTTGGCACAGTTGCATAGCATTGATCTCGTTCCAGGAAGTTCTGATGTTGATAAAAGAGCTGCAGAAGCGCTGAATCCAGAAACTGGAAAATTTCATTATTATGATATTACATGCTCTGATATCATGAGTATTCATATGGACTTTATAGATCCTCCACAAAACGATGATGTAGAAGTGAATGTGGATATTCCTGCATTCGGTCTTTATCATGCAATTTGTCAGTTGCAAATTCATATTTCCGAAGAGTGGTTTACACACAAATCGGATGCCACATTAATGACGACAGCTGCTCCAGCTGCTTGCGAACCGGAAATTGCTCTTGAAAAACTTAAAAGAATCTGCAACTATATCACTGCTTTTATTATTGAGACTCGAATGGAAGTTGAGACTGGAGAAAAAGATGTTGTTGCTCTTGGTACGGAAATCCCTGTAAAATATCTGTTTACCGAAAGCGAATTGATTTCATTGAAGATGATTGAAGAAGCAACTCTCATGGCTGTCAACACCGAAATATCGTTTGTCAATGAGCCGTAACAAAAAATGGTTCAGATGCATATTATTAAAGTGAAAGATGATAGAGAATACTTCACCGTTCTCGAATTCATCAAAAAATATTTTTGATTTAAAAGGAGAAAAAATAACATGAAGAAGAAAAACGTAATTCCTGACAAAATGATCCCCACTACTCTGCTTGCCCCTGCTAAAGACAAGAAGGGAAAACTCATCCGCTATTTTGGTGTGCCCGTTGTGGTGAACCTTGACAAGAAGGGCATGGTTACACCTCTTGGAGTGAATACCAGAAAGCTGGTTGACTGCTTCTGGTTGAAAGCTCCGGAAGACATCTCTGAAGAGAGTCGAGCATGGCAGAATGTTATGCTCAAGATCGATGTTGAAAATGAATCGGATGTACAGCATCCGATCATTGTTCTGGACCAGCGGCTGCTCAAATTCCATTTATTATAAGTGGTGGAAAGATATAAACAATGAAAATATATAGGGAAAAAGGAGTTATTTAATAACTCCTTTTTCCCTATTGTCTATTGCTGAAGATTTGAGGAAAAATGAAGGAATTTTGATA
>QAML01000034.1 GCA_003150315.1 Prevotellaceae bacterium
CTGAAACATAGGTGTAAAACCTTATATTGCAAAGGTCAGTACGTCCGGCGCATTATGCAATAGTTTCGAAAAAAAATAGCACCTTTAGGGAAAGAATAACACGGGGAAAGTATGCGCTTAATTTAGCTCTTTCATCCTATTGCAAATGCCATACAATCGATGGCAGAGAAAACGCGCATCTCCGAACTTATCACACATTTGGAGAGAAGGGTTGCGGGGGTAAAATACCCCCGCAATTACCCCTCTAAAACCTGAAGCAGTTCCTCTTTTATCTGTTCGAATTTAGGCTGGGGTAATTCTGATTCCAGGTCTTTGAGTAACTCTTTTATTTTACTGTCCCGATCCTGCGCTTCATAAGCGCAAATATCTCCTTCGTTGTTCATATCAATAGTCTTTACATTTACAACAAACAAAAGGGTGTATATATTCCCATAGCAGGGAATTTAGATTGCCGGTCAGGTAAGCAACATCTTCGCCGCCTATCTTAAGCCCTTCGGCAGCGGCGATGTGATCGGTCAAATGCCTTAATTCGTGCTCGAACGAGTTTAAGAATTGCGCCGGCGACGAACTCCGGGCTACGACCATAACCGACCGGTGCGAATTTGAATAAGTCAACCCCGTATCCAGTGCACATTGGGTCATATTATTGTAGGCCCTGTTCATAATATCGGGCGGGCATCCGATCCGGGATAGGGAGTCCATAATCTCGTCCGTATAGTAGCAAGTAACGGCAAGATATATTCTTATCTTCCAATCGTATTTGCGTATGCGTACCTCTGCGGTAATCATTCTTCGATATATTTTTTTATACGCTTACACATCTTCCGACGTACGAACCTGGGTAAGAAAGTAGCTTCCTTGTCGACATACTCCAATAACCGCTGATGATCGCTGGGGGACATGCTGCCGATGACCGACCGGAGGCTTTCACCGGCTAATAATCTTTGGGCATACTCGTTCATTTCTTCGTCTTTTTAGGTTGTTCGTCTTCCTGATCGTCCTTGCCCCAAAGGACATCGACGTTCAGATACAAAATCAGCCAAAGCCACTGCACGAGCGTACAATTTTTGCACTTATCTTCTTTCCCTTCAATGAAGTCGGACACACGTCCGGCTATTTCAAGCACATCGTCATCGCCTTTAGCTATGGATTTGGAATAATCCAGGATATACTGTTTCAATTCTACTTCTTCCATGATCTTTATATTTAATTTGAATAAAATAAGGGCACTCCGACATGATTCGGAGTGCCCCGCCGGTTACAGAAATTCTTCCCAGGCAATAGGTTCCCCCTTTCCTATGCAATCCGCATAGTACCGGGTAAGTGCGATGCCGTCATAGCCGTCCGGATCATCGATGTAAGCCTTCACATACTGCAAAATGGCAGCTTCCGAGGCTAAAGGTTTCGGATAAAAGTCCGAATAGGCCATATTAGCGACGTACATACAGTCGTATCCCTTCGCTTTCTCAATTGTAATTCCATTACGTTCGAGGGCCTGTTTTACCTGCTCGTGATCCCAATGATGACTTGTGCCGTCGGTATTCTTCATCCTCTGGGGGTTGGTTGCATACTCGGCCAGCTTTTTACTGAAATGCCAGCCGTGATTGGAGAGGTATTCTCTCATACCTTCCGGCAATGCTTCGTAAACATCAAGCCGTCCCATAACCTAATACCTTCTACGCCTGTATTCACCGGCATACGGCCCGGTACCCTTGACTCCGCGGCGATCTCCGTAGCCCTCCCCATCCATGCGGCGCATTTCATAGTCCCCGCGCGGATAGTCTGAACGATCTCCATATCGACCGCTGTCCATCATTTCTCGACGCATATCCTCGCGGCCTTTTTCATAGGCTTCATCGAGCATATAATCCACGTCTTCTCGTTCGCTGCCTCCGTGAGCGCGTCCGATTACCATACCATTCCAACTCATAATCATTTAGCTGTTTTTGGTGTTCCTTGTTTGTCGAAAAGGCCCTTTATATCCTCCAGGCTCGGAACCGAACGAATGATACTCTTTATTTCGCTCAATTCGTTGTTCAGACGCTTGATCTCTTCGTCCTGAGCCTTCGCTTTCGCATAGGAAGGATCGAGATCCTTTAAAATCTGATCGTAGGCTGCCAGGTTCGCTTTGTGACGTTCGAACGAATTGATGATATCCGAACTCTCTTTCTGCGCCGCTGTGATAGCTGGCATCAGACCTTCGCGCGTCATGGAGACGGTAAGCCCATCCTTCGATACGACATCCAGATTAACCGGCACTCCCCAGGGTTCGTTGTTCTCAATAGTAATATTGATGTACTGCTGCTGGAAGGGCGTCAGTTGTCCGGGTGTCGGCTGCGGATAGTACGGCACGCCGACCTCCTTGACAGCCGCCGTATAGAATTTCGGAGTTTCCCGTGTGTCGAGCACATATACAGATGATCCTTTTCTCAAATTTTGGAACATGATTTTTAATTTTTAGGAAAGCCCAGGGGGATTGCCTCCCTGCGCTTTCGTTTTTTTTTTACTTTGAATTTTTACTTGCTGCAGGTTCAGCGGATGCAGTCGGCGCGGGGGCCGCTCTTGCTGTAAATTCCAGAAAACGGATTATGCCGTTTCGCTTATCGATATAGGCAAGGCGTTCGGTGCTCCCCGTAACATCGGCTCCCGTGACATTACTGTTCTTGCTATCTACTACCGGAATTTTCGTTGTTCCCGTGGTAGTATCGGCACTGGAAACCGTAGACTGGCCGTTGTTCGGCACTGCGATTGTTACCGGAAGGGACTCGCCTCCCGCCGGCGCATCTGCATGTACACTGAGCAAGACCACGCTTTTGCATGGCAAAGCATTGTAACAGATAGGGGAAATCCCGTAGTCCACCGAAGCATCGGTAATCTGTACTGCGTTAGTCCGGAGTTCATAAATCCCGCCTACATCCACTCTGGGGATAAACGATCCCGGAAAAACAACTCTAAAGTCTGCTCTTGGATACATAATCACCTCCTTTTTGCTTAGATTACGGCATTCGCAGCGCATCCGCAAAACGGAGACGAAGCAACGGCCACCGTAGGCGTGTAGCAACAATTCGGATTCTGAACCATGTAAGCCGGAACCGGTGCCGGGGCTTTGAGTTGGCTGACGATATTCGCAGTCTGGTACTGCAAGCTGGCTGCCGTAGCAAGCTGTGAGTTCTCGCGGCTGAGTTCGTCGATACGATCCTGCAAACGGGCTTTTTCCAGCCAGCAGAACTTATCGTTGATGATCTGCGTCTGTGCGTCGATCTTCGCTCCGATGATGTTGAACTGCGTGTTGGCCGTAGATTGCAGCGCATTGGTCTGGTTGATCGTCGCGAGCTGATTCTCGTAGCCCATTTTCACGATGTCCTGGCGGACGTTGCAGCAACATTCGGCAATCTGGTTGCCGATCTGACAGCCCATAGACTGAATGGAGTTGATAATCTGCTGTCCGCTCATTCCGATCTGACCGCCGATTTTATCCACCGATCCCTGAAGGCTGCAAATCGCGCCCTGAAGCTGCGTTGTCGAACAGTTCAGCGAGGCGGCCAGTTGGTTGATCGCTGCGCCGTTGCCCTGAATTGCATTCATCAGCAATTCACGACCCGCATCGTTGTTAAGTTGTGCCGGAAGACCGTTAGCGCCATTGTTGCCAAAACCGTTGCCGCCGAAGCCGCCCCAGCAGAAGAACAGCAGGATAATCCAGATCCACCAGCATCCGTCCCCGCCGAAACCATTCCGGTTGTTGTTACCGTTCATCAGGGCCGCAACGAGGTTCGGGTCCATACCCTTGTTCTGCATCAGCGCCGGAATCATCGCCATGATGTCAGATCCCTTAGACCCGCCGTCGCCGAACATAAAAATATCTTTGTCCATAGTTATTGATTGATTATTAATTTTCGGCCCGCTTACGTGGGGCCGTTACCGATAGCGCTATGGAACAAAAATAGAAAGGGGCGGCACAGCGCACCACCCCTTTGCAAAATAGTATAAAATGCCTGGTTTACAGTTGTATAAATGTAAAATTAATTCGATTTTTCACATGCGTTTTTCAACATGCAAAGCAGCTCGTTTATCAGCAGCAACAATTCCCGGCGGAATACTTCGTCTTCGCCCATACGTTTGATTACGTCCAGGGCCGTATATTCATACTCGGTCATCGTGAAACAGGTTGTAGATGAATTCGCGGCCCTTTTCCGTCCAGTATAGATGCTGTTTGGTGAACTGTTGTCCGGTCGTGCTGCTGATGTAAGTATGCGTCCTATAACCTTCGTATCCCTGGCCCCGGTATTTCGCATACAGTACGTAGGTGTCGCTTTGCCGGTATATAATACCGCGCTTCACCAACATGTCGTTTAGCCGCCTTGCGCTAACGCCTAATTGATCGGCTATCACGTTTGTCGTAATCAAGCTGTCCGATTGCAATACTTTATTGTAATATTGCACCATCGGCGCGGCCTTTTCGATTTGCTCGTTTGCCAGTCTGTTTTCTTCGGCAAGGCGCTCCTTCTCGGCCCGCTCTTGCTTCAACTGCGTTGCGAGCTTTATAATCGTATCCGGATCGGATAACACTTCCTCTACTTTCCGGTCGGTTAGGTAGGCCCCGTGTTTGCGGACGGATGGCAGGACTTCGGTCGTCACCCACCGTTTGAACTGTTTTGCGGTAGGTAACTTAGACCCGAAAACAAGGGAGTAGACTCCGGATTCGTTGATAGCTGTCATTTCTCTATTTTGGCTGCCGTCGTGAATCACGACACCAGTTTTATCCTCACTGTCAACGTGCCTATTAATAGCGTCTCTTGGATTAGAATATCCGAGAGCGCAACATACGTCATTAGCTACAAAATATGGCACTGTTTTAACATCGACAACCCGAACACGTCCGAATTGCTGATTATTGAAAATTTGCATGGTGTTCATGGCTACCCCCTTTTAACGATTCTACCAGCGTTAACGCATTCTCTGAAGTTGTAGACCGGTTGCGGGCCGGTGATAGTGCGGTCTTCGATGAGACGCGATAGGGATTCGAGAAGTAATTTTGCATGGCGAAGGGTAACTACGATCTGATCGTTGCCCTGCTGAATGTTGAAAAGGGATTCGTTACCCTCTTTAGAAACCTTGTAGACGGTTAGCGATCCCGTCGGTCTTTCGATAACGCAGCCGCATGAAGCATAGCGGGCCGCGTAGGTTGTGTTGTTGGACATGGTGTTTAAGCATTTTGTTTAGGCACAATAAAACGGTCGTGCCTTTCCCGCTGCTTAAACACCTATTAGGGCGAATCGCTAAGGCATTACACCTTTCGCAC
>QAML01000011.1 GCA_003150315.1 Prevotellaceae bacterium
ACCCCACATATTTTTGTTGAGGCGATCTTTGATATAGTTCCCGATGGTTTCCTGCTGCGGGAACATACCATCTACCACTTTTCCGTTCTCATGTACTTTCAGGAAGCAGAAGCCGGACAGCCCCCCCCTTCCACTATAACGATTACGGGCCGTGACGATCTGCTCCACCGCATCGGGCGTAAGAGTATCGTCGCTGTCGACAATGAAGGTCAGTCCGGTATTGATCCGACTCACGCCCAGGTTGACTGCGGTGTGTTTGCCGCCGTTGGTTTTTTTGATGTAGCAAACCTCGAAGGGGGCCTTCTGCGCGATATCGTGCATATACGCCTCGGTATCGTCTGTGCTTCCGTCATCCACCACCAACCAGATAAAGTCCATACAGGTCTGCTTTGCTAGCGAATCATACAGGTGGGGCAACAGATGCGCACGGTTATAGGCCGGCGTCAGCACCGTCACAGCAACCATCTTCAACTTCCTTTCCTGCATAGACACTGCAAGTCTTTTGTGCTATCTTTTCCCAGCTGAATCTCTGAGCCGCATAGGCCCGCGTGTTCGGTCGCGGCGCTGGGAGAAGGAACCGCTCCAACGCACGATACAACGCGTTTGTGTTTTTGCTTTCAAAATAGGTTGCGTGTTCTTCCATGACCTCTTTATTTTCTGGGATGTCGCTGACAATACACAGGCAGTTGTAACTCATGGCCTCCAACAGACACATGGGCATTCCTTCCGCCTCGCTGGGAAAAACGAATGCCCGTGCGTTGGAGTACAGCTCATCCATAAGCTCCCCTTGCACGAAACCGGTAAAGATCACATCCGGGCAATCCTCCACTTTTTCCCGGATGCTCTGGTAAAACGCCGGCACATGGACACTATCGCCGGCAATCACCAGTTTGGGACGGGGTTGTTGCAGCCGCAGGTAGGCATCCACCAGATACTCCAGACCTTTACCTGGCACAATGCGCGAAAGGTACAGGAAATAATCGTCCCCCTCAAGGCCCCAGCTATTTTTGATCCGCACGGGGCGCCGAATCTGCCGAAGCTGCACGCCATTAGGGATATAACAGGTTTTTCGTCCATAAGCGCACTGGAAATACCGCTGCGCGTCACGGCTGAGCACGATCACCTCGTCAGCATATTTTGCCACGATCTTCTCTCCCAGACGGATGTACCAGGCGGCAAACCCTTTCCATTTTGGAGTTTTATAGTTCAGGCCATGCACGGTAGCCACCGTGCGTATCCCCAACAGATGCGGCAGGAAAAGCATCACACTGGGCCCAATGGCATGGTAGTGGATCACATCATAACGTCCGAACAGCGCATGCAGTGTGGCGAAAAAGGAATACACCACCGCATCCAGACTTTTTTTATTAATGGTTGGCACCCAAATTAGGCGTGCACCGTTAAAGGACTTCTGCCGACTCACACCTCTGCATCTTCGGTTGTAGACAGTCACTTCGTGGCCCATGTGCACCAATTGTGCTGTCAACTCTTCCACGACCACCTCAACGCCGCCTTCCCGGCCCGGGACACGTTTATGGCCAATCATTGCAATTTTCAATTTACGCTCCGTCCTTTATTCCGGCAAAAAGTTCTTCGTATCGTTTCTGCAGCAGCGGCGCCGCACAGCGAATATCATGCGGCCCCATTTCCCGTGCGATACGCCCGCAGAGGGATTTTGCCGCATCCTCCATCGCCTGTGCCCACACACCTTCGCTGTTCTCCAACGACAAGAAGGTGCATTTATCAGAAACGCACACATCTCGCGGCACGTTTGTGGAAAACAGTATCGGTAAATCCGCCGCCTGCGCCTCCAGCCCGACCATAGGAAGCCCCTCAAACAGGCTGGGCATCGCGAACAAGTCCATCGCCTGCATCAGCGCGGGCACATCACTGCGCACACCTAAAAAGAGCACGCTATCACCCAGCCCCAACTGTGCAGCCGTACTTTTGGCCTGCTGCTGCAACTCGCCTTCGCCCACTAATAATAAAAGGCTGTCCGGGAGGTCCTTGTGCAGCTGCGCAAAAGCACGGATCAAGAAAGGCTGGTTTTTGGGATAGCAGAATCGCCCCACGTGTCCCACCACGAAGGTGTGCTCCGATATTCCAAGTTCTCTGCGCATATTTTGCCGCAGCTGCGGGTCAAATCTGTAGTGGGACGTGTCAATGGCATTGGCGACCACTTCAAAGGGACGTCCTCGGAACAAAAAGCGCCCTGCTCTCTCGCCGCAGGCCAGTTCCAGTGTGGTGACAGTGTGTAGTTGCCGGCGAAACAGCAATTTGAGCGGATATTTCATGTCTCGGTCGATACCAGCGCTGTGGCTGTGGGCGATGCGTACTGGCACCCCGGCCTTTTTGGCCGCCAGTAGCGGCAGATAGCTCATGGCATCGATGTGGCTGTGCACGATTTTGTACTCGGGGTGTTGATGAAAAAAAAGCGCCATCGTTCGAAAATAATTCGGATAATTTTGCGGATATAAACGCGGCGCATGATAGATTTGCCCCCCAAGCGACTGGATTTCCGCATCATACTGGCCTTCATCCTGCCGATGAGTCAGGACGTCGAACTGCACTTTGCTGCGATCAATATGCCGGTAATAGATCATGAGCATGGTTTCCAGGCCGGCTCGATCCATTTTATTCACACACTGCAAAATTCGCAGCATCCAGCTTCCCCCTCAATTTGGGCGGCAACCACCGCCAATAGCGGGGCGTCCCCATTATCGGTCCTGTCATCAGCGCAGTCGCATAGATTCCCAGATACATTACTTGTGACCAGGTAAACAAAATGTGTCCTGTTAGAAAAGCGAACGCATAAACACACAGCAAACCAAAGCAGCAAGCCAACCGCCGCTGGGCAAAATAAGTTCTTAGCCCGGCCCATCCATAGAACGCGCAGAACAATACGCAACCAAACACACCGAATCCTTTCAAGGCATCCACGAAGTCCATCTCCGAAATCCCGAGCACTTCATAATTGCTGAAGAATGAACCAATCCACGGATAAAGCTGCATGGACTGAAACTCTTCTTTGTCTTTTACACTATCATCCATCAGCTCTGGGGTATCCCAAATCCGATCAAACCGACCGTTGGTGAGATTGTTTTCCAGGCGATTTTCCATTTCAATCGGTGTATTTTCCAAAGATTGTACCTGTTTTTCTGCAAAGGCCTTAAGGTCCGGGATTAGCAATATGACCAATGATGCGCATACAGCCATACTAATCAAAAACTGCTTTTTTCTGTCTTTTTGCAGTACCAGCGCTATCAAAAACGCAAACCACTCTACCGCACAAAGCACAATGCTGCTACGAGACTGAATTTGACAACTGCTGTAGGTGAGAAACGCCGCGGCTAACAGCATTTGCCAACTTTGCCGTTTATAAAGTTGTGAAAAGCAGTAGCCAAGGCAAATAATCAAAGCTGCATTAATTTCGTTGCTGCTGGCATAAAAGCCCAAATACCCATAGTTTGCCGGGTGCCCTTCTCCATAAAAATACGCAGGATAACCCACGCCTAGCAGCTGAGGAACAATTAATGTCAATGGCGCAATAAAGCTGACTCCTCGCAGAATCCGATGGAAAGTCTCTCCCGTTGCGATTCTCTTTTTCAGCATACTGTATACGCTCTGTGCAAAAGCGATCCCCGCCAGTCCTGTGATACCGTAAGTATTAAAAGCAAATTCCGGCATCCACAGCATATTAACCAGTAGGTTCACTCCGCCAATCACCGCAATCGTGCCCAGTAAAACCCATTCGCCTTTACCATAAGCACCGTAAATCAGAGCGGTAGCCAACACCAACGCCATCAGCGCAATGGAATATTTAAACACTATGCTTTCCCGCACGCCATTCCACCACAACCAGCCTGTCAAGGCATCCATCAGTGGAAGCATCCAAAAAAGCACAACAATAACATGTTGAATTATGGTTGGAACTGGCCGCGGAGAAGGCATCAGCCGCCCAACTCTTCTTAGCACTTGCATTTTAATAAGCTCCTGTTCCCTTCAACACTACACCAATCGTTTTGCAGAGAATTTTGATGTCTGGAAGCACTCCCTGTTCTTCTACATATTTCAGGTCAAGCTTCATCCATTCGTCAAAACTAACATCGCTTCGACCGGAGATTTGCCAGTAACAAGTCAGGCCGGGTTTCACGGCCAGCCGGCCCCACTCCCAGTCTGTGTACTGTTCCACCTCGCGAGGGATCGGCGGCCGGGGCCCGACAATACTCATGTCCCCCTTTAGGATATTCCATAACTGAGGCAACTCGTCCACACTTGTTTTGCGGATGAATCTCCCCACTGGAGTGATGCGAGGATCATTTGCCATCTTAAAAGCCGGACCATCCACCTCATTGAATTTCTGCAATTCTGCCAGGCGTTCTTCCGCATCTTGATACATACTGCGGAACTTGTACATGCGAAAGGTTTTTCCGTTTTTGCCCACGCGCTCCTGGGTGAAGATAGCCGGGCCACCGTCGCAGTGTTTCACCGCAACGGCAGTGAACAGCATGACCGGGCTGGCCAGAACCAGGCCCACCACCGCACCCGTGATGTCCATCGCACGTTTGACAAAAGCCCACACTGGGCCTTTATCGGGCGTATTACGCACATTAACGAGCTTATACTCGCCAGCCAACTCCACCGTCGGGCGGCTAGGAATGAACTCATTATAGTCTGGTATGACTGAAGCTTTTGCTCCATAGCGTCCACATGCTGCAATCATTGCTCCCATAATTTCCGTCTCTGTGCGCCGCATGCAAAACACTACTTGATCCACTGTTTTTGTAACAATTTTCTGGTAAAAGGCATCATATCCTCCGAGATAGTTCTCGTCAGTTTCATCAGTAGGGCTGGTTGCGACATACCCCAAAAGGCGGTAACCATATTGCGGATTCTGGCGGATATGCCGCATATAACCACAGGCATGCGCACCGCCACCTACAATCAAAAGCGTCCTCGTGTTGTATCCAAGGCAGCGGTAATGCTCCAAAATGCCTCTCAACACAACCCGCTTTGCAACCACCAGTACAGTGCTAATCAGGAAGAAAAGCACCAGGGTCAGCCTTGAAAAGTCAAACATCCGGAACAGATACAAACCCGTTCCAATGGCCAGAGTGCCTACAGCATTTGCTCCCGCTAAGGTCGCTATTTCCTGTCTGAAATGCTGAAATCGAAAACTGCCGTATAAACGCAGGATTACATATAGTCCCCCCAGCATGCAAGCATAGGCCACTGCGCCTAAAACATATTGGTGTTCTAACAACTGTTGCATTCCGAGAGGAGCTTGTGTCAAAATCCCCAGCCTGAACCAAACGGAAAGAAGATAAGATGTAAAGACAAGGCCTACGTCCAATAAAAAATTCAAGATATTTAATAATCCTTGATGTTTGCGGATCATTTTATCTATTCACCCTTGTTTGATTGTTTTTCACCCGGCCGTATGCAGACCTTTTGTGCACACTCTGCCTATTTTATTGGATTGTACCACATTATGATAAGCTTGTACATATAAGGAAAGTTTCCCCAACGCACTTGAAACAGCACTTTTAAATCATTTTTGTCTTGCATTGTGCGCTGCTATAATCTCCGCAATCTCCCTCTCGGTGACATCCATCTCCTGCCGGAACATTCGGGCCGACACGCGCAGGGTACAGTGGCCCAGGATGATGAGCCGCTCGGCGCCGTCGCTGGTGACGACCCGCACCCGGC
>QAML01000068.1 GCA_003150315.1 Prevotellaceae bacterium
ACAAGGCACTTATTTTAAAATAAGTGCCTTGTATTTTAAAATATATGGCTTGTGTTTTTTGCGATAAGCCATGTGTTTTTTCCGCTATGGCGTAACAGCATCGTTTTTTCCTGTTTTTTCGTCTTGTTTATCCCGTGTTTTTAGGTTTGCGAGCCGTGAGTGAACGGCTATACCCATTTTTGCAACCCGGTTGCACTAAGCATGCGCTATTTTTGCACCTGTAAAACAAGTAATCATGAAGAAAACAATATTGATAATAGCGGTGTCGCTCGTGGCTTTCGGTGCAATCATGTACACAGGCAGGAGCGGCGAAAGCGCATCGCACGAAGAAGAACACGAACACGCGGAAGCCTACGACATGGCTAATATTCCTTTGAGCGAAGAACAGATAAAGGCTGTGAAGCTTGCCACTTCGCCCATAGAATTTCGCGACATGGACCTCGGCATAAAGGCTAACGGGCGGCTTGTGGTGCGTGCGCAAAACACGGCGGAGGTTAGCAGCACCATGGCGGGCGTTGTGAGAAAGATTTACGTGAACGAGGGCGACAAGGTGGCCAAGGGCAGCGTGATAGCAACGGTTGAAAATCCCGAAGTGTTGGCTCTTCAGCGTGAATACTACTCTGTGTGCAAGGAAACGGAGTATGCCAAGAGCGAGCTTGACCGCCAAAACTATCTGGCAAGCCAGGGCGCGGGGCTCGGAAAGAATCAGCAGCAGGCTTTGGCGCAATATAACATTTCCGTAGCCAAACAAAACGGAATGGCACGCCAACTTGTGCAGTTCGGCATCAGTCCCAAGAGTGTGGGCGCGGGGAAATTCACGTCCGCATTCCCTCTGCGTTCGCCCATAAGCGGAACGGTGGGCAGGATAACGGCAAATCTGGGCAGCTATGTGGACATGCAGACACCGGTGATGAGTATTAACAACAACAATGCCGTGGAGTGCGACCTCAATGTGTTTGAAAAAGACATTGACAAGGTGAAACGCGGTGCAAAGGTGCTCATAGCCATGACAAACCAGGGCAACCGCACCATAGAAGGATATGTGAGCGGAATAAACGAAAACCTCAACGAGGGCGACAAGAGCGTGGCGGTTCATGTGAAACTCGACAACCGCGACGGCGAACTCTTTGGGGGAATGTATGTAACGGGTCTCATTTCCACGGGAAAGGAAAAGGTAGAGGCTGTGCCGAGCAAAGCCATTGTGAAAGACGGTAACAAATCGTATGTGTTCGTTCATAATGTGAACCACTCGCTTTCAATTAAGAAAACCCACCATTTCAGCCGCCGCGAAGTGAAAACCGGTATAACCGAAAACGGATATACGCAAATAGATTTCGTGGAACCCACAAACAAAGACCTGCCGGTTGTAACCAACAGCAGTTACTATCTTGCCAGCGCGGTGAGCGAGCACGGCGAACACGATCATTAAAAACGTTTATCCCGTTGTGTCATGTTTCAAAAACTCATAGAATATTCTATAAGCCATAAGCTTGTAGTAGGCGTACTGAGCATTCTTCTCGCGGCATGGGGCATAGTGTCGCTCGTAAGCCTGCCGTTCGATTCCACACCCGACATAACCAACAATCAGGTGCAGGTCATAACCCAGGCACCCTCTCTGGGAGCGCAGGAAGTGGAACAGTACATCACCACACCCATTGAAATGGCAATGGCAAACATTCCCCGGCTCGAAAAACGCAGAAGCATTTCGCGCAGCGGGCTATCTGTCATCACTCTTGTCTTTGACGATGATGCCGACATCTACTGGGCGCGTCAGCAAGTGAGTCAGCAGTTGAAAGAAGTGGAAGATGACCTTCCCGTGGACGGAAAAACTTCGCTTGGTCCCATAGCCACGGGGCTTGGTGAGATATATCATTACACAGTAAGGGCGAAGAAGGGATACGAGGACAAATATTCGCTTACGCAATTGCGAACAATTCAGGACTGGATAGTACGCAAACAACTTTCCGGCACAAAAGGGTTGGCTGAAGTCAGCGGCTGGGGCGGTTTTGTCAAAGAATATGAGGTGGCTGTCAATTCCGAGAAACTCAATGCCGCAGGCGTAACCGTGCCCGAGGTATATGCCGCCCTCGAAGACAATAACGAAAACACCGGCGGCAGTTATATCGAGCAGAACGACAAACAATATTACATACGCGGGCTTGGTGTTGCGAAAACTCTCGAAGACATTAAGAACGTTCCCGTGAAAACGGTGAACGGAACGCCTATAAGAGTGGGCGATGTGGCAAAAGTGCAGTACGGCTCGGCAACACGTTTCGGCGCAGTTACGCGAAACGGCGAAGGAGAAGTGGTTGCCGGAATTGCCATAATGCTCAAAGGCGAAAACTTTCAGGATGTGAGTCGAAGGGTAAAGGAAAGAATAGCCCAGATACAGAAAAGCCTGCCCGAAGGAGTGGTTATAGAACCGTTCATAGACCGCACGCAACTCGTGAACCGCGTTGAAAACACAATAGCTCACAACCTTATAGCCGGCGGATTGATTGTAATTTTCATTCTCGTGCTTTTCCTCGGAAACTGGAGGGCAGGACTTGTGGTGGCAAGCGTCATACCGTTGAGCATGTTGTTTGCATTCGGAATGATGAGGCTCTTCGGATTGAGCGGAAACCTCATGAGCCTCGGCGCAATAGACTTCGGAATGATTGTGGACTCTGCCGTGATAATTGTAGAGGCTGTGTGTCTGCACATAGAGCAGCAAAAAGCCAAATATCCCGGCATGCGGCTCACGCAAAGAGACATGGACGGCGAAGTGCTCTATTCCGCATCGAAAATACGCCACTCCGCAGCCTTCGGAGAGATTATAATAATGATTGTATACGTTCCGCTCATGACTCTCGCGGGTATAGAAGGCAAAATGTTCCGCCCCATGGCTATGACAATATTCTTTGCCATAATGGGAGCCTTTATATTGTCGCTGACATACGTTCCCATGGCGAGCGCATTGTTTTTGAACAAAAAGATAAGCACCGGCAAAAATATTGCACACCGAATGGTAGAAAAACTTCACGGTTGGTATGAGCCGGTTCTCTCTTGGGCAATAAAACATGACCGTGAACTTATTGTCGGAGCCGTGTGTGCGTTTGTAATAAGTCTCGCGGCGTTTTCAAAACTCGGCGGAGAATTCATACCAAGTCTGGAAGAGGGCGATTTTGCTGCCGAATTGAGCATGTCGCAAGGCACAAGTCTCAGCCAAATGACCGAAGCAACTACAATGGGTGAGAAATTGCTTAAAACAAAATACCCGGAAATAAAACAAATAGTAACAAGAATCGGCAGCGCAGAGATTCCAACCGACCCGATGCCTGTAGAAAGAGCGGACATGATGATTGCGCTTAAGCCCAAAGCGGAATGGACGAGCGCGAAAACCAAAGACGAACTCATGGAAAGCATGAGCAAAACTCTCGAAACCATACCCGGGCTTGAAGTAGAGATGAGTCAGCCGATTCAGATGAGGAATAATGAGCTTATAACGGGAATTCGTCAGGACGTTGCCATAAATATTTACGGCGAGGACCTTGATGTTTTGGCTGAAGAGGCTTCCAAGGTTGCGGAGATAGTGAAAAAGGTGGACGGTGTAACGAATCCTTACGTTGAAAAGGTACAAGGTCTTCCGCAGATTCAGGTTGTTTACAATCATGAGCGTATGGCGGAGTACGGTATCTCGATAAAAGATGCCAACAACATACTTAAGACGGCTTTTGCGGGAAATGCTGCGGGCGCAGTCTATGAAGGTGAGAAGAAGTTCGATATAGTTTTGCGTCTTGACAAGGATTTGCGCAACGACATCTCTTCTCTCGAAAATCTTTACCTTCCTGTTTCGGGCGGAGGAGCAATTCCTCTTTCCCAGGTGGCTAAGGTGGAATACGTTGAAGCACCTTCGCAGATTACTCACGATGAAGGTACGCGCCGCATCTATGTTGGTTTCAACGTAAGAGGACGTGATATTGAGAGCACGGTAGAAGAGATAGAGCAACTTGTGAGTAAGAAGATTTCTTTGCCTGCCGGTTATTATTACACCTATGGCGGTGAGTTCCAAAACCTGCGCGATGCAGCCAATCGCCTTTCCATTGCCATTCCTGTGGCTCTTTGTCTTATTCTTTTGCTGCTCTACGCCACGGTGAAAAGCATTCGCGAAACGCTTTTTGTGTTCAGTGCCATACCGCTTGCGGCTATAGGCGGAATTTGGGCGTTGTGGTTGCGGGGCATGCCCTTTTCCATATCGGCGGGAGTGGGTTTCATAGCTCTTTTCGGCGTTGCGGTGCTCAACGGAATTGTTCTCGTGGGTCAGCTTAACGACCTGCGAAACGAGGGAGTGGACAATATTACCGAGAGAATTATGAAAGGATGTATGATAAGGCTCCGCCCGGTGTTGATGACGGCTCTTGTGGCAAGTTTCGGCTTTTTGCCCATGGCTCTCTCCCATGGCGACGGTGCGGAGGTGCAAAGACCGCTCGCCACAGTGGTTGTGGGGGGACTGATAACCTCTACGGCGCTCACGCTTATTGTTTTGCCGGCGGTTTACAAGGTGTTTACAAAAAAGTAAAGAGGAATGATTTCAAACAGAATATTCGTTGCCGCCGTTGCAATGCTTGCATGGATTGCGGCGGGCGCACAGAAAAGGCTCACAATGCAGGAATGTATTGACATGGCGGTTAAAAACAATTACGGCATAAGGGCTGCCGAGGGCGAAGTAGAGAAATCGCAACTGATGCAAGGCTCGGCGTGGGACTTGGATAAGACTTCGCTTTCGCTGAAACAGGATCCCACGTCGGGAGGTAGCCCGGACAACAGTCTTACATTGAGCCAGAGTTTCGATTTCCCCACGGTTTATGCGCTGCGGCGCAGGAGTTTGAAAGCCGAAACCGCAGTGGCGAAAAGTCGTGCCGGTTTGAGTCGCAAGCAGCTGTCGGCGGAGGTGGCAAATGCCTACGGTCAAATGGTGTTTGTCATTGAAAAAAAACGAATTCTCGCGGAGCAGGACACGATAATAGGAAAGTATCTCCACCTTGCCACTGTGAGGTATATGGCAGGGGAGGCGCGACAGTTGGAAAAGCTCACGGCGAGCCGTATGAGGAGTGAAAACCGTATGGAACTGGAAAAGACCGATGCCGAATATCGGGCTTTGAAGCAGAAGATGCGCGAGCTTTTGAACACGGACGAAGATATTGCTCCCGCCGACGAACAGCAGAAACCGCTTACCTATGAAGAGACCGGCAGTATTGATTTTGCGAGCACCGCCGAGGGAGAGTATTACAGTAAAGCCCTTGACATGGGCAACCGCAAGGTGTCAGAGGCAAAAAGCGGCTATCTTCCGAATTTCAGTGTGGGTCTCAGCACGCAAATGGTCTTTAAGGGCTGGAATCCTTACCATGTTGATCGCAGCCGTTTCGGCAAAGGCGATTTCATGGGTTTCGAAGTGGGAGTGGGATTGCCCTTGTTTTTCGGCTCAACCCGCGCCAAGGTGAAAGCGGCAAGAAAAGACCGCGAAATCACGGAGCTTTACGGCAGACAGTCAATGCAGCGCATGCAGACCGAGTATGACATACAGAAGGGCAACTACCTTGCGGCCCGCAAGCGAATGGACTATTATACCGGCGAAGGGCTTGCGGAGGCTCGCGAAATGGCAAGAATAGCGCAGGTGTCGTATGAAAACGGCGACATAGGCTATGTGGAGTACATACAAAGCCTTTTGGAATCGGTGAACACCCGTTTGAAATATGCAGAAACGGTAAGGGAATACAATATTGCCGTGATAAATCTGCGCAACATGGTGAAATAAGCTCCGAAGCATGTTCCCGGTATCGACATAAATCCATAATTTTGTACTGCATAAGACGTTAGAAATATGGATGAAGACAAGTGTGTGGAATTGTTGGAAAAGCATGGAGTGAAGTCCACTGCCAACCGAATAATGATTGTAAAGGCTTTGGCGGAGGAGGAGAATCCCAAATCGGTGAAGGAACTCGAAGACAAACTTGTGCTTATTGACAAATCCAACATCTTTCGTGCGCTCACCATATTCAGGAAACATCACCTCGTACATACTATTGAGGACGGAAACGGAGGCATACGCTACGAATTGTGTATGAGCCACAGCAGTGTGGACGACGATGACGAGCATGTGCATTTCTTTTGTGAAAAATGCGGCAAGACTTTCTGTTTGAATTCCACACCTGTGCCGGCGGTGCAGTTGCCCGAAGGTTATGTTCATCGCAGTTCAAATTTCCTCGTCAAAGGTTTGTGTCCCGCATGTGCAGGGAAACACGGCACCCCAAGTCTGTAAAAAACACATTTCGGGTGCGTTTTTTTGAAGGTTGAAATCTCTTGTTTTTCTCACCTTTTCCCGTTATTTTTTATTGCGCTTGCGCATGCCGAAAAAAACATAAGGCTTATCGCGAAAAATACAAGGCACTTATTTTAAAATAAGTGCCTTGTATTTTAAAATAT
>QAML01000001.1 GCA_003150315.1 Prevotellaceae bacterium
GAAGCTATACCCGACGATATGCTCCCCACCTTTCGTGTCCGTCCGCACGAAACGGAACATGCCGTCTTCCACATAGGCCACACGCCCCGACCGTTCGCCTTGCCGCACAAAATAATCCTGCTTTTCCAATATCCGCCGCTCCCCTTGTTCCAAAAAGAACCGTTTCATGGCCGAGAGATCCAGCTCTTCCATATAATAATCATTTATCGCATCCATGCCGCAAAATTAATATTTTCCCAGATCGAATCTATGGATTGGCTGAATGCGGACTTTCATTCTGCCTTATATATTCCTTGGGTGAGACTCCGAACATATCCTTAAAACAAGTAGAAAAATGCGTAGGATTAGCGAAGCCCACGGCATAAGCTACTTGTGAGACTCCGCAATTCTGCCGTTTCAACAACTCTGCCGCCTGCCTCAAGCGGATATTACGGATGAAAGAACTTACACTCATCCCCGTCAGTCCTTTCATCTTGCGATAAAGCTGTACCCTGCTCATCCCTACTTCCTTCACCAACATATCGATATTCAAATCAGGATTACCCATATTCCTGTTGACAAAATCCACTACCTTTTCCATCAATTCAGCATCCGCGTTTTTCAGTTCTACCTGCCTGATCTTCCCGTCCTGCCCTTGCATGCCCGAGAACTTCCCCTTCAGCAGTATCCTGTTCTTCATAACATTGTCCATCAATGTTTCCAACTCCTCCAAGCTAAAAGGCTTGGCCATATAACCGTCTGCCCCATAGCCCCAACTTTCAATCCGGTCCGCCAACTCGTTTTTGGAAGTCAGCAAAATAACCGGAATATGGTTCGTGTTGACATTGAACTTCAGTTTCTTGGTGAGGGTAAAACCGTCCATTCCCGGCATCATGACATCAGAAACAATCACATCAGGACACTCCGTCACGGCCATCCGGAGTGCGTCTCCCCCGTTCGTGCTCCAGAACACCTTATACCGCAAAGACAACTGTGCCCGTAGAAAGCTGCATAGTTCTTCATCATCGTCTACCAACAACACCTTACAAGAAGGCGAAGCAGGACGGGGCGAGGCCGCATCTTTTGAAACCCCTTCCCCGTCTGTCGGGCAGACACAAAGGCAGGCATTCCTTTCCCCGCCAACGGTATCCCGCACGATTTTTTCATCCCTCAAATGCCCGTTGCCCGCAGGGATGCGGACGGTGAAACAACAGCCTTGTGCGCCAGCACAGTTGGCCGCCGTAATGGTCCCGTAGTGCAAACGGACCAAGGATTTACAAAGGTTGAGCCCGATGCCGAAACCTATCGGACGCGCCGACAGGCCGTACGCCCCTTGATAAAAAAGGTCGAAAATCCGTGCCAACTGTTTTTCTTCAATGCCTGTACCGGAATCCTTAACCGCAATCTCCACATAGTTCCGCAAAGGCCCATGGGAACGCTTATCTATGCCTGACGAGACATCCACCTCTATTTCTCCGCCCCGAGGGGTATGCTTAAACGCATTTGAAAGCAGATTCACCAACACCTTGTCAAAATTGCCACGGTCTATCCACGCAAACTGTTCCTTTTGCCCGGGAACCAGTTTCAGGCAAATGCCACGCGCTTTCGCCTGGTACTCGAAAGCATCCAACAACTCGCGGACGAACCCTACCATCTCCGTCCGGCTATACGCCAAACGCATCTGTCCCTTATCCACCATACGGATGTCCAGCAATTGGCCCAACAAAGCCAAAACCCGGTTGGTATTACGGTACATGATCCCTATTAACCGCCTTTTCTCCGGACTGTTCTCCTTTTTCAACAAAGCCTCCAACGGGCCTAAAACCAACGTCATGGGAGTACGTATCTCATGAGAAATGTTCATAAAGAAATCCAATTTCCCCTCATTCGCCTTTTCTTCTTGCCGCTTCTTCCACATCAGGCATAACAACACGAGTCCACCCAACGACAAAACACCATAAAAGAATTTAGCCCACACCGACCAATACCAAGGCGGGACGATATGGATGGCGATGTCTTTCACCGGCGAATGCACACCATTCTCGCAAGCTCTCACCTGCAACGTGTAACGGCCGGGAGGCAAATGGTTGAAATGTATCTTGTTCACACCGGAGGCTGTCCTGTTCCAATCCTCTCCGGAACCGGACAGCCTGTATTCGTACACGATATTGCCGGCCTCCCGGAAGTCCATGGTGGAAAAAGCGAACGTGAAAGAATTGTCCAAATAAGAAAGTACAATCTTACGGGTCTCGAACAAGCTCCCACTGAGGACAGGCTTCCCGCCGGAACTTGTCTCCTGCGTGACAGGATGCCCCTGGACCGACATGCCGGTAATATGCACCTCTCCCTCAAAACTGTCGCGCCCGACCTCGTCCGGGTCAAATAAGGTCACCCCCCTATAGCCCCCAAAATACACCATCCCGTCCTTGCCTTGGCAACACAAGCCCCGCAAATAAGCCTTATCTTCCAAGCCGTTGCCGGCATAATAAGAAACGACTTCGCCCTCCTTTACCCTCAACTCGTTGATGCCTTTCATCGTACTACACCAGATGTTGCCCGCATCGTCTTCCGCAAGTCCGCAAACGGAATTGTCCGACAGCCCCTGAAGGGTTGTCCACCGGGATAGTCGCCCGGATTCCGGCACATAACGGAACAACCCCCGACTGGTCCCTATCCAAATGTCCCCGCCTCTCCCCTCCAACAGGCGATAACACGCTCCTTTCCCCAACCGGGCACACTCCCCAAGTGGCAAGAAACGCCCTTGCCTGATGTCATAGCAACTGAGTCCCCCGAAATGCCCTATCCAAAGCCTCTGCTTGGAATCACAAAGCATTGTGGTGACCCAATTGTTCGCCATGCCGCCCTTGCTGTCTTCCGAAACAAACATCCTGCGCGCCCCCGTGGGCACATGGAACTGCAAGATTCCCGTGCCCAAAAGCCCCAGATAAAGATTCCCGCATCCGTCCCCCGTGATATAGTCCAAATAGTCCTTGTCCGGCAGAGGCAAGCGTTCACGTAACGCCAGATGCCGTTTGTCCACCTCGAAAAGCCCGCCGTGTTCCACGCCGGCCCACAGCCTTCCGCCGCTATCCTCATATAGAGCCGACACCGGGAACTTGGTCTTGATATGCCCCACGACCTCCCCTGACGCATCCAAATGAAACAGCCCCCGGCTCCCCAACGAACACCAGACTCCTCCGTCACTGTCCTTGCAAAGGGCTACGATGCCGCCCAAACGCCCGGCTTGCAGGGATGAGAAATCCCAGAAAGAAAACAAGGCCGGCTTCTTGGGCAGCATCAAAATCCCTTGTCCCAGGCAAGCCATCCACAGATTGCCCGACCGGTCTTCCAGGACACTGCTGATTGAGGTTTGCCCCACTTGCAGGGAAGGATGCAAAACACCCTCCTTTGCACGCACCTCCAGACTCCCCTTGGGAATGAACTTCAGCCCTTGCCCGTCGGTCCCGACAAACACGCTTCCGTCGCGTGCCGGAACCGCCGAGCGGTAGGCAACCCTGCGGTCGCCGTCAGCTAAGGCAGAAAGCCTGTCCTGCGGCTCGTCCCAGACCCAGATGGTGTCTTCGCCCACAACCAACAGCCTCCCGTCAGCATCTTGAAGCATCTCCCGCACCGGAGTGGCAAAACGGAAGTGCGTCTCACGCCCGTTGGCTCCTACCCGGTAGACACCCGCACGGTCCGTTCCCACCCACAGGTTCCCGGATGCATCTTCACATAAGACATTCAAATAAGGCTTGAGGCAAGCAGGACTCGACTTCACCTGCACCGCCTCATGCCCCTCGACACGGAACATCCCGATTCCAGAAGCAATGAACCATACCTCACCCGTCTTCCGTCTTTGGGTGATGCACGTGACGAACCCACCGACACCGGATACCCCATGGATAGGCACAGGCCTGAAATTGTCTGATTGGGGACAATAATATTGCAAGCCGTTGGCCGTCCCGACCCACAAACGACCGCTCCGATCCATATAAAGGCAACGCACCATATTGTCCGACAAAGATGCCGAATCGGACTCATCATGCAGGTAACATTTAAAATCAACGCCGTCGAAACGGTACAAGCCGTAGTCCGTACCCATCCACACGAAACCGTCTGCGTCTTGGCAGACAGCGTTGGTAAAAGCACAATTGACTTCTTCCTGATACAAACGGGTGTTCTGCATCCCCGGCCACAAAGGCAACGGGCAGGACACAACGAGCAGGAAGAAAACCAACATGATATGAATTCCCCGTTTCATGGCTATACATTTCTCACCGGCAAATTTATATATTTTGCGGAAGAACATGGCACATCCGGCCTCCAAAATCCACAGATGTAACAAACGGAAAAGGATTTGAAACAGGAAGAAAGGCCGTGTTACCTCTGGAAACGCTTTTGAAATGCCACGTCATCCTTGTCCGCACGAAAACGGCTACCTTTGCAACCGTATACGATGCTACAATTATTATTAACTAAAAAGACATCATCATGAAAAAAGTTTTTGCATCCATGGCCTTGTTGTTCGCCATGTGTTCCGGGGCATCTGCCCAAACGCCAGGACTCCCCCCGGCCGGGAACGAGAAAGCCCGGCAGGAATTTGCAGACAGCAAATTCGGGATATTCATCCATTTCGGCATTTACAGCATGTTCGCCCAAGGCGAATGGTATTTAAGCTACGGGAACGTGGATTGCCACGAATATGCCAAGGCGGCATCTGGCTTCTACCCCTCCAAATTCGATGCCGACGCATGGGCAGAAGCCATAAAAGCATCAGGGGCACGGTATGTCTGCTTCACCACGCGCCACCACGACGGCTTCTCGATGTTCGACACGGAATATTCGGATTACGACATCGTGGACGCGTCGCCTTACAAAAAAGACATTGTCCGCGAGATGGCAGAAGCTTGCAAACGACACGGGATAAAGTTCCACCTCTATTACTCCCTTATCGACTGGACGCGCGACGATTATCCCGGCGGATGGAGCGCCAAGAACGCCGGGAAGGATGCCAAGAAAGCAGATTTCGACTCCTATTTCCACTTTATGAAGAACCAAATCACGGAATTAATCCGGAAATACGACCCTGACGCCCTCTGGTTTGACGGGAAATGGGACCAACCGTCTTCCTTCGACTGGCGCCTCGACGAACTATACGCCCTGATCCACAGTCTCAAGCCCTCCTGCCTCATCGGAAACAACCACCACGGAAGCCCGCTGCCGGGAGAGGACTTCCAACTGTTCGAGCGCGACCTGCCGGGAGAAAACACAGCCGGGTATTCCGCCGGACAAGAAATCGGCCAACTCCCGTTGGAAACATGCCAGACCATGAACGGTTCTTGGGGATACTCCGTCAAGGACCAAAACTACAAAACCGGAAACGCCTTAATCCAATACCTGGTGCGCACGGCGGGAAAAGGAGCCAACCTATTGTTGAACGTGGGGCCGCAAGCCAATGGAGAAATCCCGGAGGCCGCGACCGCGCGCATGAAAGCCATCGGGGAATGGTTAAACACATACGGTGAAACCATATACGGCACCACTGCCGGGGACATCCCGGAGCATTCCTGGGGCGTGACGACCCGGAGAGGAGACAAACTTTACGTGCACATCCTCGACCTCGAAGACCAAGCCTTATTCATTCCGCTTGCCGGCAAAAAAGTGAAAAAAGCCATCTCATTCAAGGACAAGTCGCCCGTACGTTTCACAAAAACAAAAACCGGTGTGACGCTGGAGCTGCCACAGGTACCGGATGAAACCGACTACGTCGTGGAACTTACGACGGATTGACCCGCACCTTTCAAGAAAAGCCACGGGAACCGCGGAGGCGTTGCGCTTTTGCATGCAGCCCCTCCACGGCTACCCTTTGCATGCCCGCCGCTCCCCTTGTTCCAAAAAGAACCGTTTCATGGCCGAAAGGTCCAGCTCTTCCATATAATAATCATTTATCGCATCCATATCGCAAAATTAATATTTTCCGCGTATACCCGCACATTTATCCCACCCGACCTATCAATTTGTCAGATTGTCAA
>QAML01000074.1 GCA_003150315.1 Prevotellaceae bacterium
TGGACTAATATTATTGTTTTAAACCAATGGAATACGAAGGCAGAAGTCCCTGCCGGTTCTGTGTTTTTATGTACAGGGAAGTCTTACTCCTCTTTTCTCTCCACAACCAAAAGAGATCCTCTCAATGTTCTTTCATATGTAGAACAAAAGGTATCGGAGAAAGCTGAAAAACAATGCTGTAAGAAAGACATAACTTAGTATATAACGCAAATTTACCAAATCTGGAGACTGAATAAATGTATTTGTAGAAATGATTTTGTCATAGTTGGTACAATAAAATGAAATGCAGATACATCAGCGTATCAAAATAGAAATATTTTTACCGAAATGGAGAAAGATGGTATGATTAGAAAAAGAAATGTTGTGTCGGGTGAAGGATATCGCAGTATATTGGTTGTACCTGATATGTTGTTCTCATTTATGAGATGTACAAAAGCATGATAAAGGTCCTCTTTGCCTTTGTATACAGGTAGGAAGGATTTCTGTTTTTTCTTGTTGCTATGGGGTTTTATTCATTTTCTGTTTTTAGGAGAAGAAGTTTTTTCCTCATATGTTCAAGCTTCTTTTATTTAAGTGGTCATATTCTATTATAGTAAGCGTCAACTTCTCTTTGTACTTGATTATACAATGACGGATCTGATAGCTTTTGCTCCACCTGTTCCAAAACCTCATAGTGATAAGAATTGTTGAAAGATGGAAAGCTTTTTTGCATTGCCACGCAGACGCTTTTAATAGTACGTAAAATGCCTTTAGGCAGAGAGTGAAAGCATCCTGATTTGTAGAAATGTATTCCCATATCACATGAATACATTGTGCATTGTTTTACCAAATCCGAGAATGCAATCTGTCCGTTTACCATAAAAACGAGCTATATTGTTTCGTAGTTCTCCTTGGAAAGAATCTACCCAAAATTGGTTGGGTTCAAACGACAAATCTTCGAATTGCCGCTCAAATTCTTTAGCTAATCCTGATTTGCTTTTTTGTATACGATTGGCTATTTCCCAAAGTCCATCTCCAAAGAGAGTTCTGCAATGTCGATGTCTCCTGCAATCCTTATCCTGCAATCCTGTATGTTCAAATGTTTCCATATAATAGGCAAAGCCTTTTTGCGAACATTCGGTTCTTCTGAAGAAATCATACCACATAAATGAGCTATGGCATTAAGAATGTCTGATTCGTAGCATGTACTTTTGTCAAGAAATTCCTTGTGTTCTTTTCTCATGAATTCGTTTATATCACTATGCAAGTCATACATAGAATAATCTACGAGAGAAGTTAGATCTGCAAAATTTTCATCGACGAAACTGTCTGTTATATCTTTTATAAGTTCTTTAGCCTACCGATATAAATCTTGTGGAATGGAAGCTGCGATGCGAGGTTCCATATTTTTTGTAAAAATGCTGAGTCTCGTAGAAATGCGGATGTATTTGCGGTGTTGTAAACAAGGAAATTTTAGGTTTTTGTGCCGCGTTGATTTTCAGTGGTTTGGGAAGGTGAAAAATACAAGGCACTTATTTTAAAATAAGTGCCTTGTATTTTAAAATATATGCCTTATGTTTTTTGCGATAAGCCATGTGTTTTTTTTCGGCGTGCCGAAAAGACTTCCCGAAGTGGGAGATTTGTTGCCGGAAGAGGTGAAATTGCTGCCTGGAATGCGGTATGTTTTCTCAGGATGTCTAAGCGTTTTTACGGGAAAGCTGGAATGCTTCCTCCTGGTGCGGAATTGATTCGACAGAGAAACGCATGAGGGTTAAAGGGTATGGAATTTTCCCAACGGGAAGGCGAGACTGTTTGGGCAGATGCAGAAACAGCTTATTAAAATGCCCGAGCAGCTTATGCGAATACAAGAGCGAGCTGCGGGGGAAGGATGCTTGGGCTTTTCGTCTGTTTACGGGGCGGAAAATGCTTTTGTTTTGAGGTGTTTGCAGGTAATTTGTTTGTTACTGTGCGTGCTTGCAAACATTTTGCTAACTTTGCCGGTGAAATCAGCAAAACATTATAAACTAATAAAAGTATGAAATTCAGGAATATTACCATTTTTGCTTTCTGCGCTCTGGCGGTGTCTCCGTCATTCGCCTCGCGCGACAAAGGAAAGAAAATCAAGGTGTCAAAAGATCAGTTCATTACCGAATTGATGGGCAAAATGACGCTCGATGAAAAGATCGGTCAACTTGTGTTGCCCGACGGACACGGAATGACAACGGGTATTTCGGAGGAGACGGACCTTTACGGCGATATTAAAAAGGGGCTCGTCGGTTCCATTCTTAATGTGAGCGATCCGAAAGCCATTCGTTCGCTTCAGAAAGTGGCTGTGAACGAGTCGAGATTGAAAATTCCTCTTCTCGTGGGGCTTGACGTCATTCACGGATTCCGTACCATTTTTCCCATTCCCCTTGCGCAGTCGTGCTCGTGGGATACTACGCTTGTGCGTAAGGCTGCGCGTGTGGCGGCAATCGAGGCTTCGGCTTACGGTGTCAATTGGACTTACTCGCCAATGGTAGACGTGGCTCACGATGCCCGTTGGGGACGTATTGCCGAGGGCAACGGCGAGGATCCGTTCCTTAGTGCGTGCATAGCAAAATCGCTTGTGTACGGCTATCAGGAGGACATGAAAAAGAATACTAACATTGCCGCTTGTCTGAAACACTATGCTCTTTACGGCGCAGTGGAATCCGGTCTTGACTATAACTTTGTAGACATGAGCCGCATAAGGATGTTCAACGAGTATATGCTTCCTTATCAGGCTGCTGTCGAAGCCGGTGTGCGCAGTGTCATGTCTTCTTTCAACGTTATTGACTTCATGCCGGCTTCGGGCAACAAATGGTTGATAGATGATGTGTTGCGCAAGAAATGGGGCTTCAAAGGTTTTACCGTAACCGACTATAACGGCATTGCAGAAATGACATCGCACGGAATAGACCAGCAGAAACGTTGCGCAGAACTGGCTGCCGATGCTGGAATAGACATTGACATGTGCTCGCAAGCTTATTTGAAATACTTGCATAAGCTCGTGGACGAAGGAAAAGTGAGCGAAGAGACAATTAATACCATGTGCCGCCGCGTGCTCGAGGCTAAGTGGGAACTTGGTCTGTTTGAGGACGCAAACCGTGGGCACTCGGAGAAAGAGGTTACCACAGCCGTGCGCAAGAAAGAGTTTATTGATTTGGCGCGTCAGCTTGCCGGCGAGAGCATTGTGCTTTTGAAAAACGAAGGAAACGTTCTGCCGCTCAAGAAACAAGGAAAGATTGCCGTCATAGGTCCTCTCGGAAAATCGGGTCGCAATCTTTACGGCTGCTGGACGGGTAACGGTTCTTCGCAACCGGCTCTCGGCATTTACGATGCCATAAAAGAGGCTGTGGGGAACAATGGCGAAGTGGTTTATGCCCGTGGCAGCAATGTTTTTGCCAATCCCGATTGGGAAGCTGCCGGACAAATTAAGAATTTTGATGTGGGAAGAGATTCACGTTCTGCCGAAGACATGATTAAGGAAGCCGTTGAGGTGGCTAAGAACAGCGATGTGGTTATTGCCACACTCGGTGAGTTGACCGACATGACTGGTGAGAGCCAGAGCAGAGCCGATCTTGAAATGCCCGACGTGCAGCGCGATCTTTTCAAAGCTCTTTTGAAAACCGGCAAACCGGTTGTGCTGCTCTACATAACGGGTCGTCCCGTTGCCATGCGCTGGGAAAAAGCCAACGCTCCGGTGATTGTGGAAACATGGCACGGCGGAACGGAAGCCGCACATGCCATTGCCGACGTGGTGTTTGGCGACAGAAATCCGAGCGGAAAGCTCACAACCACTTTCCCGCAGGTTACAGGTCAGTTGCCGTTCACATACGCGCGCTACAGAGGCGGTCGTCCCGTTGACCCGAACTCGAAGTTCATTAAATATTCGCAGAACTATATGGACGTAACCATGGCTCCTGCTTATCCTTTCGGATACGGAATAAGCTATACCACTTACAAATACGGCAAACTCTCATTGAGCGCAAACTCCATGGACAAGAACGGAAAAGTAACTGCATCGCTCACCGTAACGAATACCGGAAACCGTGCAGGAGATGAGATTGTTCAGCTCTACATCCACGACATCGCCGCTTCGATAATCCGTCCCGTCAAGGAGTTGAAAGGCTTTAAGCGTGTTCACCTTGATGCCGGCGAGTCCAAAACCGTTGAGTTTGAAATTAGCGAGCCTATGCTCAAATTCTACAACGCCGATTTGCAGTTTGTAAGCGAACCCGGCGATTTCGAAATAATGGTTGGTCCAAACAGCATGGACGTTCAGACGCTGAAGCTCACTCTTAATTGAAAAGGCGGGTAACATCGAAATAACGATGAGGCGCAAGGGCAACTTTGCGCCTCATTTTTGTTGTTCCGAAGCCTCGAAAAAGGCGATTTTCAAGGCTCAAAAAATGTCTTTTGTAAGTTGTTGCAATTCAAAGACTTGGAAAGTCCGAAAATACAAGGCACTTATTTTAAAATAAGTGCCTTGTATTTTGAAATAAGTGCCTTGTATTTTGAAATAAGTGCCTTATGTTTTTTCTTATTTCCCATGTAGTAAAAAGAGCGTGGGAAATGGCATCAGTTTTAAGCCGTAAAACGTTGCACTAAAAACGTCGTTTCCCAAAAATTTTCGGGAGTGAATGAAACGAAAAACCGAGCTGTTGTGCGAATGCGCTTTAACGTGTAAAACATCCCGTTCGCTGCTTGGAAATTCCGCCTCGCTTCGTTCACGCAAACGGTATGCGTTATTTATGCGTAACTTTGCATTGAAAATAAAATACCACAAGTAAAAAAACTGACAGATCGGATATGAAGAAGTTTCTATTTGTTTTTGCCGCTTTCTTGATGGCTTTTGCTGCGCAAGCACAGGAAAAAGTGCGCAGCGTGTCGTTGGAGGTTTTCGGTGCGCAAAACACAGTTGGCATAAACTATGACAGTCGTTTCAAAGGTAATGACGGATGGGGATGGCGAGTTGGATTGGGTTTCGGATATGGCGACAATTCCGGTTTTATTGACCAAAACATAAAAGGTGTGGGAGTGCCCTTGGAGGTGAACTATTTGTTGGGAAAGAAGAGCAGCAAATTGGAGCTGGGATTCGGCGCGAACTTCGGTTTTTATCACGTAAAAGAAAAAACAGGTTATTATATTCCCCTGGGAGACGGGAGCGGAGACAAGACAGAATACTACAAATCGTCGGATAATCGCTTCGGATATTTAATGTTCGGCAATATTGGCTACAGATATCAGCGTGTGAGCGGGTTTATGTTTCGTGTGGGAATAACGCCCTCGTTTAATTTCGGCGACAAAAACGGTTTGAAGAAATCCGCAGCCTGTCCTTATATAGGTTTGGGCTGGTCGTTTTAGCCGACAAAAGCCGTGGGGCGGAATAACCGGGCAATAAAAACATATATAAATACAACACAAAAAGACTATAGAGAAATGAGAAAAAGTTTATTGAACAAAAGCTGCTTTTTGCTCCTTTTATCAGTTATGATGATTGTATGCTCTTGTGCTGACGACAAGAACAAATCCACACGTTTAACCGGCACGGTATGGATTCATCAGTTCACCGAAGAAGAAGGTGTGAACGAAGCTGCCTATGCATTGAGTTTCGGTAAGGACAAGGTGGAGTTGTATGAACTCGATAAGAACATGCATGTAAAAGAACTCCAGAATCAGTTTGATTACAAGATAATCAAAGGAAAAACTATTCGGATAGGGATCAAAGAAAGTACTCTGGGCGATAATTATTTATACTTTAGGGCGTGGATCTTTTACCGTAGCGATAAAAAGTTCTCGGATTTGTTGAAATAATTAATACTAAAGGTTGAAACACCAAAAGGATTGGTCCTCACGGGAACCAATCCTTTTTTGTTTGTCAACGGTCAAGCCATTTTTTCAACAGAGAAGTTTTTTCCTTGCTCACCACTATGTTTTCGTCTTTGCAACCCTTGAGACGCACAATAAGCTTGGAACTGAAGAAAAAGTTGATTTTGCGTATGCCTTTTATGTTGGCAATGTATTGACGATTGATTCTGAAAAAACTGTCAGGGTCAAGTTCCTGCTCAAGATCGTTCATGGTCAGAGTCAAAGTGTAAGCCTGCCCTTCATTAGTGAAAGCCTGCACACGATTGTCCTCTATGGCAAAATAATAAATGTCGTCCACATTCACAACTACCAGTTCGTCGCCCCTACTCACCAAAAAGCGTTGACGATAACGGCGGGTTTCGTTCAGAAGTCCGTTCATGTTGTTTTGAGCAGCCTCGCGGTCGCCGCCGCCAGCCGTCCGGGCTTTCTCCATAGCCTTGCATAGTTCCTCGGAATCCACAGGTTTCAAGAGATAATCGATGCCGTTGTTGCGGAAAGCCTTCAGCGCGTATTCTTCATAGGCTGTGATGAAAACAACAAAGGCGCGTGGCTTGACTTCCCGGAAAGCCTCGAAAACATCTCCGTCAATCAAGCGAATATCCGAGAAAATGAGGTCGTAATCATTGTTTTCGGACAGCTCGCGAACCACTTCTTCCACACTTTTAAGCGGACCGTGAACCTCAAGTGTGTCATCGACTTCGCGTATCAGGTTCTTCAAGCGGTAGGCGTTGTAAAAATCGTCCTCAATTATCAATACTTTTTTCATATATCCTGTTTTTTAGGTAAAACGGGCAATCTTGCTTCAAACGCATCGGTTGTAGCCTGAAACTCGGGCTGTGTTCCGCATTCCAATTCGTATCTCCGGCACAAATTTCTTATACCGATTCCGTAAGATTCCACGTTCTGGTCGTTGCGACATCCGTTGTAAATTCTGTTGTTTCTGACCACGAGCATTTTGTCCCGCACATAAATCCGAATATACAGCTTTGGGTCTTCCTGCGGATAGTTATGTTTCACGGCATTCTCTATCAGCAGCTGAAGACTAAGGGCTAAGATGAATCCTTGGTCCGTTTCTGCATTTATTTCATTTTGCAAAATAATGTTTCCGTGGTATCTTTTATTGAGCATGTCCACGTAAACAGCCACGAAGTCCGCAGCTTCGCCAATGTCTATATAGTCTATTTCTATATGACGAAGCAAATATCCGTAAACACGCGAGAATTTAACCAAATATTCTTCGGCGGTTTTCGGTTCAAGTTCTATCATGCCCGCAAGAGCTCCGAGACTGTTGTATACGAAATGGGGATCGAGCTGAAGTTTCAGGTATTTTTTCTGAAGAGCAGCGTTTTCCTTGTTTTTTTGTATTACTCTGGCGGAATAGTGCATGGATAGAAGAATGAGAGCCATGAGACTTGCCAAAATGCCAAACAGAAAAGAAGTTCCCCACAAGTCTTCCGTGAAGTCGGGATCGGCGATGTTGAAGAAAATTTCGCATGCTCCTGCCAGCAACATATTGGAAACCACGACTAAAGCCCCGTTTCGAATTACGTGTTTGGATTGTGTTTCTCTTTGTTTGAAGTATTTTGAATTCAATATGCGCCGGCTTACCAGCAAACTCGTCATGGAAAAAATGCCGCAAAAGACAAAATCCACCGCAAGATAGAAATGGTTGGTGCTCAGAGTGTGCTTGAGATCTTCTATATCGGCGAGTGCCCAGAAGATGTCGTACAAAAAGAAGAACATCAACGTAAATGCTATCCATTCAGTGAGGAACCCCGAGAGTTTTTGCTTCATTTTTTGTTTTCAAAGTTAGTTATTCCGCCTTAAACCGTGCATGTTTTCGCCGGTAAACGAGTAAAAACGAGGCACGAAGCAGAAAAACAACGGCGTAAAGCTTTTCGGCTGCAACCCGAGTCCGAAAGCGCAAAAACATAACGCCACACCGTGCACGGAAGTGGTGTGGCGTGGAAATGGTGTATTATCTTATTGTGATTTCTCCCCTAAGGTCGGTGTTCATAAGCTCACGTATCCGGTCGTTCGAAAGGTTGTGCCCCACAAGAAACATGAGTTTCGTAATAGTACTCTCCACTGTGGCATCATGACCATTGACCACGCCGGTTTCAAGTAGCTGCAATCCCGTGCGGTATCGGTTCATTTCTATCCAACCCTCGCTACACTGCGTAACGTTCACCACAATGATTCCCCTTTCTTCGGCTTCTTTCAAAAGTTCTATGAGCCATTTTTTCTGGGGAGCGTTTCCCGAGCCGTAAGTTCTCAACACTACGGCTCTCAACCCCGGAATGTTTACTATGGAGGAGATTATCTCGCGCCGTATGCCGGGAAAGAGCGTAATGACAACCACGTTGCTGTCCATTACGTAGTGAGGCTTGAACACGTTGTCCTTATTGGGGCGGCGTATGACGGCTTCATTGTATTTTATGTGGATTCCCGCATGAGCCAGCCACGGAAAGTTGAATGAGCGAAAGGCATTGAATCCTTCGGCATTGATTTTTGTAGTGCGGTTGCCTCGCAGCAGGCGGTTTTCAAAGAATATGCAGACTTCTGGCACCATTGCGTTTCCCTCCGTGTCCTTTGCAGCGGCTATTTCAATGGATGTAAGCAGATTTTCGCGCCCGTCGGTGCGAATCATACTTATTGGCAGTTGCGAGCCGGTGAGGATTACGGGTTTCGTAAGCCCTTGCAGCATGAAACTGAGGGCTGATGCGGTGTACGACATGGTGTCTGTGCCGTGGAGAACCACGAAACCGTCGTAGTTGTCATAGTTGTCGGCAATGACTTTCACTATGGCCTGCCAGTTGGACGGCTCCATGTCGCTGGAATCTATGGGTGGGTTGAAAGCGTAGGAGTGAATGTTGTAGTCGAAGTCCTCCAACTCGGGAATCCAACGGCGAACATGGGTGAAATCGTAGGTTTCCAATGCTCCCGTATGCCGGTTTTCTATCATTCCTATGGTTCCGCCTGTATAAATGATGAGTATATTGGCGGAAGTATTTATATTCTTCATAATGCAAAAGTAACATTATGATATAAAACTACCAAGTTTTGGGGTGAAAATCAGAGGCGGTGGTTTGAATTTGCACTGTTGTGGCGGCGAGAGCGGATGTTTTCGGCGGCAAAAGGCATGTCTGCGGTATGTGGAGCATTGTTGCAGAAGAAGCGAGCCGCACTATGTCATTCCCGGGCGTTTTACGGTAAAAATCACGGCATAAAGCGGGAATTCCGGGGCATAAAAACAGCCGTTTGTAAGTTGCTGAAAATCAGATGTGATTTTTGGCGAAAAATATAAGGCACATATTTTAAAATAAGTGCCTTGTATTTTAAAATACATGGCTTGTATTTTTTACGAGATGCCTTGTGTTTTTTTCGCGTTCCGATTTGGAAAGAAAAACAATGTTTTTTGCTGTCATGGCGAGGCACGGAAATAAAAAATCCCGCCGAAACGAATCGGCGGGAAATATGGATGAGTGATAATTTTCGGTATTGTTTACCAAGCGTCTTCGGGCTTTGTGCCGTTGTAAACGTTTTTGGGTGCAAACTCTACGTAGTCGAGCACGAACATGGTTGAAGAGTTGGCGAGCACACTCTTGAATCGTATGTAGTAGGTCTGGTCGGGATAGAGATTTCCTGTGTGGAAAATCTTGCGCAGACGGTGTTCGGAGCGAACATTATAGAGAGTGGTGCTGACAACTCCGCCGGTTGACGGACCTTCGTGCTTGCAGCCCATCATATATCCGTGGTTGCGCATATTACGGTCGCGTTCGCGATTGAGATCAGGGTCTTCGTTATCGTATAACGCCCAACCAATCAAAGGATTCGTAACCTCTATGCGCTCGTCAATGGGAAGTCCCTCGGCTTGCAGGTTGTTGGGATCTGTACCAAAGTAAGGCTGCGCCATACCACGGTTTGAGGAATAGGAATATACGAGACGCACTTCCCAAGAACCTTCGAAAGGCACCGGCGGAAGGCGAAACGTGAAGTCGTATTGCCCCGTAATGTTGTGCTCGTCGCAATACATATCATTCCAGCCGCAGTTGTAGCCCGTGAGATAGTGATAGTTTGTTCCCTCGGCGTTAAGCGTAAGATAATCAATGTATCCCTTGGGGAGATATATACCGTTTTGTCCCTCTTTTATGAACAAACCGTTTGTAATAAGTTCGGGATAGTAAGTGGAAAGGTCCATGCGGATGCGCTGGTTAAGCACCTTGCCCGGAACATCGCTGTTGTAGGTCAGAACATCGTCAATAGGATAGTAAAAACCATTGAGGGCGTTGTTGTCGTAATCGCCGTTGTTCGATTTTATTCCGATACCAGGAATCTCCACAAGGGTTTCGGTGTAAGTATCGGGGTCGTAAACCGAATAACGGTTTATTCTGATTCCGTCGGTACTTGGTCCTTCGGTCATCTTAATCATTCTGCGGTGGTTGGTAGACATTGTTTCCCAGAAGTTGTCGCAGTTAATGGACAGACGGGTGGGGTTCTTGTACGAGAAACCGTATTCCGTGCGGTGAACAACAAGCCAATTGTAAGGAATACGCGCAGGCAGCAGGTGATAGGCTATGAATTCGTTCACGGCATTGGTAGTATCTGTGAGTTCTGTGCCGGTAGCCGTGGGATATACCTCTGCACATTTTGCCTTGAACTGATTAATAATCTGTTCTTCGTTTACTATTACTCCGCCTTCCACTATAGGCATGTCGATTCCCCATTTTTCGTGGAAAACACTGTCGGTTTCAAGCAGAACAGTATAACCGAAGTAGCGGTGTTGAGGTATAATGTCGTCCCAGTTCGGGTTGCCGGTGTATTTTTCCGGGAGATCGCGTTTCTCATATTCCTCATCGCGATATTTTGTAAGCTTTGCAGCCCAACCGGTTCGCTTCAGAAGCATTGAAAATACCTTGGCGTTGCCGGCATTCTCAATCATGTTGCCTATATAAGCGTTGGAGAGCAGAACCACACGGTCAACGGCGTGAATATATCCGTTTTCAAGTTCATGATCGCGCGAAATGACGAGTGCGTCATTGTTTATTCTCACGGCAGCTTTGCCGTTAACGGTGTCGAAACGTATTGTCATGTATCGGTCGTCCGCATTGGTTATGGGCAGTGTGCCTTCGCTGAAGTCGGCAATGCGGTAAGCGTCGCCGTCTTTACTGTCAAGAATGCTGCATCTTACTATTCTTTCAGCCACGGAGTCCTCTATCTGTTCAACGGGAAAGTCTTTCTGGTTGTAGATGGAGTCAAGCAAATGGTGCATTGCCTGATCGGTGGGCGCAAAAACGGTGTAGTTTCCGCGAGCCGAGAGCAAGTCGGAAAAAGTTGACGATGATTTTGAGCTGAGTTTCACTTTGCGCAAAACGTAGGAGTATAGTTGGAAACTATCACTCTTTTGCAAATAACCCGTAATCATGTCGCCTTTGAAAGTGTAAAGGTTGGAGCTGTCAACATCATCAGAACAAGCTGAAATTGTAAAGATTGTCGTGCAAACTATGACTGCTGCAAGACAGGCGAAAAGCTTTTTTATTGTTTTCATATCAAGGAAATGTTTCCAATGGAGGCAAAGTGATGTATCGCAAGCCGTGTATGTTTATTTCTTTTGTGAGACTTTTGGATGCAAATATAATTTTTTTTTTATTCTGTAGCATTATAAAATACAAAAAAGAGAGAAACAAATTTTTATACCCGTGTGGCGGAGGAGTAATGCGTTAAAAATAGTGTAGAAATGTTTTTGGCTTTCTGTGTGAGGCATGCACTGAAAACATGGTGCTGCCTAAGAAAAAGGGTGTGCCGTGAGGGTGTTTCTGCGTTGCGAAAACCATGATTTTCATGCCTTGTTGCGATGCTCACAAAAGTCATTGTGTTTCAGGGGTATGCAAAGGCGAAAAAATACAAGGCTTTTGTTTGAAAATACAAGGCACATATTTTAAAATATATGGCTTGTATTTTGAAATAAGTGCCTTATGTTTTTTTCGATGTGCCGAAGCGCATAAAAAAAGTCCCGAAAAGGGAATTTTTCCGGGTGTTTTGAGGCATGCTTCGAGGCAATGGTGCGGGCGTATATGGAAATGAAGAAACGGGAAGCGGGTTTTAGCATACGTGAAATTCTGTTTTGCAGGTCAAAGTGTTGATATATGCATGATTTTTGGTGTTATTATACAGCCATGTTGCGCAAAACGCTTATATTTGCACACGGAGAAAACAGCGTGCAATAAATTTAAGCTGCACGCCAAACTTCGAAAAAATATGTCAGTAGCAAAGACTCGTCAGAAACTCGTAGATGTAGCCCGCCATCTTTTTGCGCAAAACGGACTTGAAGCCACAACCATGAACATGATTGCGGAGGCTTCGCAAAAAGGAAGGCGAACGCTGTACACATACTTTAAGAACAAGGAAGAAATATACTATGCCGTAATCCAGACAGAGCTTGAGAGACTAAGCGATCGCATGGACGAAGTGGCGGCAATGGATATTGAACCCGAACAAAAGGTCATACTCCTTATATATACCCACCTGAACATGATAAAAGAGGCTGTGGTGAGAAACGGAAACCTTCGCGCCGAATTTTTCCGCAACATCTGGATGGTGGAAAAGGTGAGAAAACAATTTGATGCCGCCGAGCAGGATGTTTTCTACAATGTGCTCAAGGAGGGACGGGACACCGGCAAATTCATCATTGAAGACGTGCGCCTCATGGCGGACATAATACATTACACACTCAAAGGTCTTGAAGTGCCATATATATATGGTCGTCTGGGCAACGGAATGAAAGAAGCGATTTCGCGTCCCATTGTGGCGGGACTGGTTCGCCGTGCCTTGGGAATGGGACCTTTGAGATGAAAGAACGGATTAAATATAAAACCAAACAAAATAAAATGGGACTATTAACAGGAAAAAATGCACTTATAACAGGTGCTGCACGCGGAATAGGTAAAGCAATCGCTTTGAAGTTTGCTTCGGAAGGCGCAAACATAGCTTTCACCGATCTTGTAATTGATGAAAACGGTAAGAAAACCGAAGAAGAAATAGCAGCTCTCGGTGTTAAGGCAAAAGGTTATGCTTCAAACGCTGCCAATTTCGAAGAAACCGCAAAAGTAGTGGAACAAGTGAAAAACGATTTCGGTTCCATTGATATTCTTGTCAACAACGCCGGAATAACAAAAGACGGTTTGATGATGAGAATGACCGAACAGCAGTGGGACGCAGTGATTGCAGTGAACCTGAAGTCGGCTTTCAACTTCATTCATGCCTGCACGCCGATAATGATGAGGCAACGTAAAGGCAGCATAATCAACATGGCATCGGTTGTGGGCGTTCACGGAAACGCCGGACAGAGTAATTATGCCGCTTCAAAGGCAGGTCTTATAGCTTTGGCAAAGTCTATTGCACAGGAAATGGGTTCTCGCGGCATTCGTGCCAATGCAATTGCTCCGGGATTCATAGAAACTGCGATGACTGCGGCACTTCCCGAAGATATTCGCAAAGATTGGATTCAGAAGATACCTCTTCGCCGTGGCGGACAGGTGGAAGATATAGCAAATGTAGCCACCTTCCTTGCATCTGATATGTCGAGCTACGTGTCAGGTCAGGTTATTCAGGTTGATGGCGGCATGAACATGTAATTAAATACGATAGAAATCATTCAAAGGGTCGCAAGGGGGAAAACCATTGCGACCCTGTTTATAAGAAGTACATCATGCAAGTTGTTTACGAGGACAACCATATAATAATAGTGAGCAAGAAAGCCGGCGAAATAGTTCAGGGCGATATTACGGGCGACCGCACGCTTTGCGAAGACGTTAAGGCGTATATCAAAGACCGCTATGCAAAGCCCGGAGCCGTTTTTCTCGGAGTGGTTCACCGTTTGGACCGCCCCGCAATGGGTCTTGTGATTTTTGCACGCACAAGTAAGGCTCTTTCGCGCCTTAACGAGATGCTCAGGGTCAAAGATAAAATACGCAAGACCTATTGGGCTATCGTGGCAAAGCGTCCGCCGAGGGACGAAGACCATTTGGAGCAGTATCTTGTAAGGAATGCCAAGAACAACAAGACTTATGTGGCTCGCGAGGGTGTGAAAGATGCAAAACTTGCCGCTCTCGATTATCGCGTTGTGGCTCACAGCGACCGCTATTGGCTGCTTGAGATAAATCTTCTCACGGGTCGTCATCATCAGATACGTTGCCAGCTTGCCGCAATGGGCTGTCCCATAAAGGGCGACTTGAAATACGGCGCACCGCGAAGCAATCCCGACGGAAGTATCTCGTTGCTTGCACGAAGACTCGAGTTCGAACATCCCGTGTCTCATAAACAAATTGAAGTGGAAGCCCCTGTTCCCGCCGACAAATTGTGGAACATGCTTGCCATAATGACTGAGGCGGGCAAAGAACGGGAGCTGATGTAAAAAACAAGGCAATGCGCTGACAACCTATTTGTTTTTGCGCTAATTTTGCCGTTTATAGAGGAGAACAGAATAAAAGTTGAAAATAATGAAAGCAAACAAGATTGCGGCAGCCGCCTTTGCGGCGTTGATATTGCTGTCGGGCTGCACTGACCGTCAGATGCAGGGCACAATGGCAGGCGGTTCGCTCGGTGCAATCTTTGGTTCGAGCATCGGAGGTCTCATGGGCGGTCCCCGGGGAAGCGATGCCGGCACCGCACTCGGCATGGCTGTAGGAGCTGTAGTGGGAAATGCGGTAACAAGTCCGAAAGCCCGCAAGGCAAACAGTAATATAGACGAATGCGATGACAGTAGCAACGCTCCTTATTCAAGCAGACATCCTGCCGCAGGCGGAAACGACCGATATGTGTCTCACATAGAGGGGCTGAAAGTGGAAAACATTCGTTTTGTGGACGAGAATCGCAATCAGACAATCGATGCCGGCGAGCATGCAAAGGTTCTCTTTGAAATTCACAACGGCGGAAACGCCACGCTTTACAACATAACACCCGTGGTAACCAGCAGCGAACCGAAGAAAGTGATTGTGTCGCCGACGGCAATAGTTGAAAATCTTGCGCCGGGCAAAGCTGTGTCTTACACGGCAAACATTCTCGCCTCGCCAAAGCTCAAGGACGGAGAAGTAAACTTCAAAATAGCTTTTCAAGACGGAAAGCGCATAGTTACATTCAAAGATTTTTCGCTGGCAACCAAGGCTGCGAAGTAATGAAGATATAAAAAATCAAGGTTCAGCCGTTTCCTAATTTCGGGAACGGCTGTTTTTTGCGAAACATGGCATGCGTCCGCCGGCAGGTTTGTTTTCCTAAAAATCATGCATGGTTTTCGTTGAACGGCTTCCTCTGAAAAAACGTATGATGTATGCAATTTGGAGACCGCCATTGGCACATGCGAAAAAACATAAGGCATGTTGCAAAAAATATAAGGCACATATTTTAAAATATGTGCCTTATGTTTTGAAATAAGTGCCTTGTATTTTTCGCCTTTTCAAATGTCTGAAAAACAACAACTTACAAAAGTCTTGAGAAATTGGTTATCTGGTTGGTTTTCAGTCTTTTGCGGAAAAACGCTTCTTCCCCTATTTTGCCATCCAGTCGTCAAATTTTTTCATTGCTTTGGCAACGGGTTCGCAGGTTGCCGTAAAGTACCACGCCAAAGGCACATAGCAGAACATAAAACGCTTGGCGGAATAGGAGAGAACGTTGTCAATGCTGTCCCAACGGTAATCAATGTGATAGAGCACAAGGAAGTAGAGCGCGATTCCCACTACAATGGCAAACAGCTTGGGAATGTCGCTGTTGCGGTGCTTTATCATGAACCATGCATCGCCTAAGATTGCAAGCAGAAGCACTGTGAATGTCCAGCCGTAGTATTGCGTGTTGGCAAGCAGCGACCATGCGCCGCCGAAAATGGTTCCGGCTTTATCGCCGTCAAAGAACGGGTGGGTTATGAAGAACGATTGCACCGTCATGTCAAACACGCGGGTGTAAACTTGCCACAAAATCACCGGCACAAAGGCAAGAAGTATGGGCAACGACTGTTTCCACATGCGCTTTCTGAAGGCTTTGTAAGCCGCAAGCAGCACTGCAACGAGAATGAACACCACTCCCTCGGCGCGACACCATACATTGATTGCCAATAAAAGCGAGCCGAGCAGGAGACAATCGTTTTTGTCGTCCTGAAGCCAACGCAATATATATATAATGCCTAATGAAGCATAAACGGCATTCATTACGTTAGTTCCCGAAAGCGACGAGAACGATGTCATTTCGGGTGTGAGAACCACGAAGAGGGTTGCCGCCATGGCAGCGGTGCGACTTGTGGTGCGTGCAAGCACTGCGTAGAACGCCACGAGGAATGACAGGTAAATCAAAGCGGGAATGGCTTTTGAAGTTTCGGCACCAAGCGCATAAACATAGGCATATGCCAGCTGTACAAGAGGAAAATATGCTATGGGACTGCCGGGTGCGTGGATTCCCGGCATATAATCGCCGGTGAAAATGCTCATGCCGCCGTAAGTATGTTCTTTTGCCGCCACAAAACCAAGGGTGTCGAATGCGGCAAGCGAGTCGCGGTCGTAAGTGGGAAAGAAAACGCACTTCTGGAAATTGGCATATTCAACCCAGGCTGCGAAAACAAGCAGCAGAAGCCACACAAAATTGAAAGAATTAATGTCGATTGGACGCTTCAAAGCCTCCATGACTTTGTTTTTTCTTAATGCCAGACCTGCCACAAGGGCTGCCGCAACAATGAGGTCGGCTGTAATCAGCGCGTTGCCCGTAAGCGGAATGCGGCAAAGGTCCATTATTGCCATTATGAGGGTAATGACACCCACACCAACGGGAAAGGCAAGCCCGATACGCTCAAGGCGGGTGGTGAGAGTAGATATGTTGAACACCGTGAGGTATCCCACGAAGAACAAAAGTATAATTCCTATTGCGTACATGGTTATTGTTGTCTGTTAATAGTGTTTGCTGCTTGCGCAGAATCGGTTGGGAGCACGGTTATAAGGGCTGATGCGGGAACTTTGTAGGGAAGAAGCTCGCGCCAATGCCCGTTGACAATAGCCACATGGGTTAGTTTCTTGCTCCAGGAGGTTTTGTCGAGTTCCTGCTTTATTACAATTTTGCGCGGATAGAGAAAGCGTACCGCAGAAAGCTTGTCGCAAAGATTTCCGGAGAAACCTATTCCTGTGTTGAAGGTTTTGTCGGTGAAATCTTCGCGCGAGGGATAGAACACAACGGCGTTCTCGGGAGTGCTTTTGCGAATCATTTCGATAAAGGCGTAGTCGTATCCCAATTTTGCTTCGAGTTTCTGGTCGTTGTTAAAGCCCTGCAATTGTTGCAATGCTTCAAGATTGCTTTTGGCATAGCCTTCTATGAGCCATTCATAGCCCGCGTTTGATTTTATGAGCGACGGGCACAACATATAAACCACTGCGGCAATAAGCAGGTTCTTCATCCACCATGCAAAGTTGTACCTCGTGGTTTGGGGAGTGTTGCTCTTGTTCATTTTGAGGGTCAGTTTATGAAACGGTATTTAATGAGTGTCCATACAGCCTCTATTCCGTCGGTCCATCGCAGTTTTTTTCCTTCTGCCAAGGTTCGCGGCGAGTAGTGTATGGGTTCTTCGTGTATTTTGATTCCGAGTTTTGCGATTTTGGCGGTTACTTCGGGGCAGAACTCGAAGCCTTCGCAGCGCAAATTGAAGCGTTTCAACACTTCGGTGCGCATGAGCTTGTAGCATGTAGGTTCGTCGGTGATGTTCTGACCGTAAAGTATGTTGGCTATATGGGAAACGAGTCGTCCGCCGAGGTAGAAACTGCGATACAGGCTCGTGTTTTGTTTGTCGAGAAAGCGTGAACCGTAAACTACTTCATAGTTGCCGTCAATCATAGCCTTCATGAGCTTTGCAATGTCATTGGGATCAAGTTCGAGGTCTCCGTCCTGAATTATGACATAGTCGCCGGTTATTACGGCAAGTGCCGTGCGTATGGCCCGACCTTTGCCGTGGTTCTGTTCATGGCGCAGGATTTTCACCGGAAGGTTGGCGTTGGACGAAACGTAACGGCTTGCGTTGTCGTATGTTGCGTCTTTCGAACCGTCGTCAACGACTACTATTTCTTTCCTGATGCCGTAAGGCAGGACCACATCGCAAACCTTGGCAATGACCTTGCTTATATTGCCGGCTTCGTTATATGCCGGTATGATTATGGACAGTTTTTTGTTGTTCAAATCTATATTTTCGTTCATCGCGGTGTGGCGGTTTCGGTTTCGAGACTACAAATTTAATGCTTTTTTTTGATTTTTGTTTTTTGCCGTCATATTTTTTGTGAGAAACAACGGGCGTGAAAACGGATGTTTCCGCAGTGCGAAAAACGCATAAGGCATGTAGCAAAAAATACAAGCCATGTATTTTAAAATACAAGGCACTTATTTTAAAATATGTGCCTTATATTTTCTGGCTTTCTAAGAAGCTGGTTTTCAGCAAGGTGAAAAAGCCGTTTTTTGAGCGTTGAAAACGCCGTTTGAAAGGGATGTTTTTGGCTTCAAAACCGTGTGTTTGACAGAGAAAGCGATGTGTGTTAAAGGAAATGGTGTAAAAAATGCTTTGAAAGGTTTATTTCTATTTTGGGAATTTGTATTTTTGGCGGCGTATCATGAAAATTATTTATTAATACCATAAAAATATGAAACAATTAAGATTAACTCTGTCGTTGTTGCTGCTTGGTATTTTTGTGTGCCTTTCGGCGGCGGCAAAAGACAAAATTCATGTGGTCTTTATAGGCAACAGCATCACCTACGGTGCAACCCTTGCGGATCCTTCCACACAGGCTCCGCCCGTAATCACGGGGCAGTTGTTGGAAAAACGCACAAAGTGCACCGTAAAAATAAAAAACTGCGGCGTAAGCGGCATTACGACCTATGGATTTCTGCCCGGGCGCGGAGCATATAATAATGCCGTGAGCGGGGGAGAAGAATTCAGCAAAGAAGAAGGTCCTCTTTATTTCTCAATAATGCTCGGTACAAACGACAGTGCCGAAAAAGGTCCCGAAGGTTCGCCTGTTGACACAGAAACTTACAAGGAAAACATAAAGAAAATCATAGATGCCCTGCACACAAAGTTTCCAAAGGCAAAATTCATTTTGAACTATCCCATTTGGTACAGTCCCACCACCCACAACGGGGCAACTTATCTGCAGGCGGGGCTTGACAGACTGAAATCTTATCACCCTGTCATCGACAATATCCTTGATGAATACGCTTCTTCCAATCCCGGAATGGTGAATGCCGGTTTGAAGGAAGCTTTCGACTTTTTTGAAGGCAACAATGACTATTTCACTTCCGAAAGCGGCAATTCCGGCACTTTCTGGTTGCATCCCAATGCGCAGGGAGCGGTGAAACTTGCTGGATTCTGGACAGATGCCATAATGAAAGTGCTTGCCACCGACGGAATTAAAGAAGGCGGCGAGGAAGAAGACGATACTTGGGTGAAAGGCAAAGACCTTGTAACCGACTCTATTCAGATTTCAACCAACACAATGGAGAGCTATCAGTTCTCGACATCCAATTTGATTCGTCCCGAAATAGAAGGCTACGGCACAGGGCAGTTCATATATCACTGTTCATGGACTGATCCGCTTCCCGCAGGCGAGTATCCTTATCTGCAATTTCATCTGAACGAAGCTGTAAGCGATATATTCTTCCATATGATAAGTTCGGAGTGGTCAAGTACATACGATACTCCCCAAGACATGGACATTTATGCCACAAACACTCCCAATGATGAAAATTCCTGGAAGAAGATTGTGGAACTAACCGACTTGGTTACTGTCGTTACCCATCCTATTGATTATTATTCGCCGCATATAAATCTCGGCGACAGTTATACGGATTTGCGTTTCGTGGCTAAGAAAAACGTTAACGGACGTGCAAGTAAAACCGGCAGTATATTGTTTAATCTCGGGCGTTTCCAAATAATCAAAGCGGAGAGTACCGACACTCCTATAAAGAAACTGCAAAAACTTCTCGATGATATTTCCGAAAAAGACCCGCAATACAAAGCCGGCACTGAACCGGGATATTACTCCGAAGAAGCTATTCAGAATTACAGCGCAGCTTATGAAGAAGCCAACTATGTCTTGTCGCAGGAACTCTCGGACGAGGAATATACAAAGGCGGAACAGGACTTACGCAAGGCTTACGAGGCAGTTGAAGCTTCGCTTGTGAAAGTGGGCGAAGGATATTTCTATTTCGTAAACGCTTATCCCGAATTCAACAAGGTGCAAGGCGTGGAGAAAGCCATGTGCGTGCTCTCCAACGGCAAACTTGGGTGGAATACTTTCGATAAGAAAGACCCGAAATTCCTTTTCAAAGTAACACCTATAGGAGACGGAACCTACAGTATCCGTAATGTTTACTGCAACAAGTACATAGGAACTGTAAAAGGTTGGACCAGCAATGTGCCGCTTACCGACCAGTCGCAGACATTACAGACCATAAACCAAGTAGGTACGAACCCGCAATTCTTTATAGCTAACACTGCGAACGACCTTCCCTATTTTGCAAACGGAAGTAACGATGGCAATGGCGAAAAGGGTGAGATTATCAATAATACCAACGGAGCAAATTCCCCCGCTGCATGGTATTTTATCACACAAAACGATACGCAGCTTATAGATAGTCTGTTAAGTGCGGGACCAAAAGACTATTTCCAAGAACAGGTAATAGATATAGCTTTGAGGAAATGCTCTGAGATTCGCGAAAAAGCCAGTGAGTATGAAGCTTGTTTGACTGAAGGCTCGCAATTATCCTCAAACAATGTGCAGGCAGGCTTTCCTCCTTCAAATCTAATCCGTCCCGAGAGCGACGGATACGGAACCAGTCAATATATTTTCCACTCTTCCTGGAGTTCTCCGCAGACTGCGAACGAATATGTATATCTTCAAGTGAATCTTAAGAACCCTCTCGATGTTTTTAAGTTCCGTATGATAAGTTCGGAGTGGCAATATACTCATGATACACCCAAAGACGTAGAAATTTATGCCAGCAATACTCCCGACGATGAGGGTTCGTGGAAAAAGATAACCGAACTGAAAAATATGGTAACGGAGATTACCCATCCGGTTAAGTACATGTCTCCGTTCATAAAGCTCGGTGATAGCTACAGCAACATTCGTTTCTTGGTTAAGTCCACAGTAAACAATCGTAAGAACGCTTCCGGCGGATTTTATGTAAGTCTCGGTCGTTTTCAGGTCTATTCTACGACTCAGATTCCCAATTCCGAATATTTCGTAGTGGAAGGTATGAAGAACGCTTGCGACAATTATGACAATTATCTTGAAACTGTTAATCAGAAGATAGCTGACGGTACGGTTACTTTGGCAGATATAAATTTACTTTATGACTATGCCAAGGAAATAGACCGTCTTTATGTTGACCGCGACTCGCTTGACGCAGTATTTAGCGGTCTTATCAAAAAAGCAGAGCAAGCTTACGACAATGCAACCCATACTACCGAGCCTGCTATCCTGAATGGCGACCAAATAACCTCGAACTCCGTGCAGAGCGACCAGTTTACTCCTGCCAATCTCATTCGTCCCGAGAGCGATGGCTTTGGTACGAATCAGTACATCTATCATTCTTCTTGGAGCAACCCGCTTCCTGCAACCGAATATCCTTATCTTCAGGTACGTTTGAATGAACCGAAGAATTCTTTGCTGTTTAGCATGGTTAGTTGCGAATGGTCGGGAACCTACGATACTCCCGAAGACATGGAGGTGCTGGTTACCAACACTCCCAACGATGAAAATTCCTGGAAGAGTGTAAAAGAATTTTCCGGTATAGTTACAGGTTCCGGTCAGCAGGGCGCACATCCGGTAAGATATACCTCGCCGATGATAGAACTCGGTGGAGAATATTCCGATGTTCGCTTCCTCGTCAAGAAGACAATTAATATGCGTGGCACCACAACGGGCGGATTCCTCTTCAGTCTCGGTCGTTTCCAGGTTTATACGGAAACTGATCCTGAACGTGTGCAATATAATTACAATCCAGAGGTAAAAGCTGCAGCCGACGAGCTGAAAGCTCTCATTGATGCGGGTAAAGCAAAGGGCGTACATGAGGTTGTGCCCGCCGATATTGCCACTCTCGAAAAAGCGATTGCCAATCTTCTCGATGCTTATGCCGACACCACGGAAGTTTCAAAGCTTTACAAAAAAATGATAGAGTGGTCCGAAAATATGGAAGTGGGCGATGAAATCGGTACAGTGGACGAGCAGTCGAGCATTGACGACTTCGTGGCTGCAGTAGAGGCTGCCCGCAATCTTGTTAGCAACAAACAACCTGTCAAGAGTCAAATCAATGCCGCAATAAAGGCTCTCAACGATGCCAAGGCTGCTGTTTTGGGACATACAAAGCAGATAGAACCTAACAAGTGGTACTACATTTATTCCAGAAGCACCACAGAATATTGCGCAAACAAGGCAATGTATCTCGAAAACCCCGACGCAGGTGCAAACATCAAGTTCGGATTGTATACAAGCGATGAAGAAGATCCTGCATATTATGGCAATCCTTACGCAATGTGGCGTTTCGTTCCGATAGAGGGCACGGATTATTATTCAATCCAGAACCTGGCTACTTCACACAGTTTTGCTCCCACGAGTGGGCGCGGAAACGAAAATTCCTGCAAGATGCAGAATGCGTTCTCGCCTTTCCGCGTTGACTATATTGGTATGGGACAACTTCAGTTTGTTTCGATTAATGAAAATAACGTTGAGGAATATCCGCTTCACGCTCAAGAACGAAACAGCATAGTCGTGCCGTGGGCAACAAATATTGACGGAGCTTCGTGCTGGGCTGTGGAAGCTGTGGAGGACGAATCTGACATTAACTTCCTCATTGAGAAAAACAGTATTAACGTTGTAACGCTTCCGTTTGATGTTCCTGCAGGTGCTACATCCATAATGTCGTTGAACGATAATCTTTTAACTTATTCCGTAAAGAACATTACGGTGGATGCGGAGGCAGGAAAAACAACAGTTGAGCTTACTCTTTGCGAAGATGTCAAAGCTGGCGTGCCGTTCATAGTGATTGAGGGCGATTATACCCAATATGACCCCGAAAACACGGAAAGCGCAAGCCTCTATACCATGCTGCCTGAAAATGTTGATACAGTTGTGCGCGAGGCAAACGGACTTATCGGCACACTTGACGGTTTCGACATCACCAAAGAAGGCTACGGATACATGCGAAACGGAAAACTTAATGTTTCCACGGGAACGCACATACACATAAACGGTATGAGCGGATGTCTTGACCTTGACAAGGTGAAATCGCAGGAAGGTGCTACGGACGTGGTCATTTCTGTAGACGGAATAATCAATGAAATAAACGAAATAAATGCAGCTGCTGCCAAGGTGCATGTGAATGTTTATACCGTTGACGGTACTCTCGTAAAGAAGAACGTCAGTCCCGCCGAGGCTGTAAGAAATCTTTCGAAAGGTATATATATCGTTGGAAAAAAGAAAGTGCTCGTGAAATAAAAAAGAGTATTTTCGGAATAAATTAATAGTGCGTTCGCGGGGCATGGTCTGATGCTAAAATGACGACATGCCGAAGCGAAAAAAACATAAGGCACTTTGTGAAAATTACGAGCCATGTATTTTAAAATATATGGCTCGTATTTTAAAATATGTGCCTTGTATTTTTGACAAAAATTTTTACCTTTGTGCGGGCAAACGTAAAACGTTTATAATGTTAGGATTATGAGAAAAATTGCAACAATCCTCCTGATGAGCATGACGATCGCTTTTTGTTTGGCACAAAATGCCCTTAACGGCGGAGTGTGGAAAGACAATAACGGAGTGCATATAAATGCCCACGGAGGCAATATAATTTCATACAAGGGTACATATTATTGGTACGGCGAGAATCGTTCGGACAACGGACCGGTAAGTTCTATGGGTGTGAGCTGTTACAAATCAAAAAATATGAAAGACTGGACAGATTGCGGCATAGTGCTTCCGGTTTCCAAGCAACCCGGCAGCGACATGGAGGCAGGCTGCATTGTGGAACGCCCGAAAGTGGTGAAAAATCCCAAGACAGGGAAATTCATCATGTGGTTTCATCTCGAACTAAAGGGACGCGGTTACGAAGCAGCACGTTACGGGGTGGCAACAGCCGACAATCCGCTCGGACCTTTCAAGTTTGTCCGTTCCGGCAGGGTGAATCCGGGACTTTATCCCATAGGCTTTTCGTTGCCCGACACTACTGATTTGAAGCAGATGCTTTATTCCGAAAAAATGAAGGAATGGTGGACTCCCGAGTGGCGTTCGGAGGTTGAGAAGGGCATGTTTTTTCAGCGCGATGTCGCAGGTGGTCAAATGTCTCGCGATATGACTATTTTCATTGACGAGGATGGTAAAGCTTATCATGTGTATTCTTCGGAAGAAAACCTTACAATTCAGATTGCGCAGCTTTCTGACGATTACACGGAGCACAACGGCTGTTTCGTGCGAGTGGCTCCGGGAGGACAGAATGAGGCTCCCGTGCTTTTCAAAAAGGACGGCGTTTACTGGATGATAACGAGCGGATGCACGGGGTGGGCACCAAATGCCGCGCGAATGTTTACTGCGAAAAACATTTTCGGTCCCTGGAAGCAACTTCCCAATCCTTGTCGCGGCGAAGAAGCAGATAAAACTTTCGGAGCACAGGGAACGTATGCCTATAAACTTGAAACAAAAGCCCTTCAAAGGACTTTCGGCGCGGAATATATATTTATGGCGGATATTTGGAACCCCAAGCACTTAAACGACAGCCGCCATTTGTGGATTCCGATAGCTTTTGAAAACGGCGTTCCCGTACTCAGGCGCAACAATTCACCTGCATATTAATTCTATGACGTGTTTCCCGCTTCCCACGGTGTAGGAAGTGTCGAACCTGGTAAGCCTTTCCAACGGAATGTTCTTGCCGTTTACACGGGCATGTCTTATGTCGCGTCTGCCAAAGTCCTCCGTGATGTTGGCAAGCGAGATGTCGGCAATGGAATTGGCGGGAACTTCTATGGCAAATCTAATTTTCTTGTCCGTAACTCTGATTTCTTCTTTTATAACTCCCCTCAACGTGGTGGTTTTCCCCGAAACGTGTTTAAGTTCTCCTATTTGCGGATAAACCATAAAGACATCGTAAGCAGGAGATGTGGGAATGATTCCGAGAATGTCGCGAAAGGCTATATTCGCAGGGGATGTTGCCCACGCATGATTCCAATCGAGATTCGGCTTAAAGGTTTCGTCCCAGTCTTCCATGGTTATGGTGGTTCCGCAACGCATCATGTTAACCCAGCTGCGCTTTGTGTCGGCAGCCAGCATCATTTTTATGCCTTCGGCACCGCGTTCTTGACGAAACAGACCGTCAATGAGAAACTGCGCACCAAACACGCTGCACGCCATGCCGCGTTTGAGAATATAGTCGGTAACACTTTTTGATTTTTCAATGGGAATCATTCCGAAAGCTGCGGGATAGAAATTTGAATGTGTGGCACTGTGGGCTGTGTCCAAGGCATCGCGATAGAGCGAGGTGCTTTCGTTTAGAAACGATTTGTTGAAAGCCGTTTTGAAATCATTGGCAGCTTTGCGATAATATTGCGCTTTGTCGTCCTTTTTGCAGGCATGCGAAATAGTAACCATGCGACACAACGTGCGATAATGCCATGCGTTCACAACAGAATTGAATCTGCCCATGGTATGTCCGTCTCTTTCGCCGCCAGAAGGCTCGTTAAGCCCTGCAGTCCACGCCGGCCAGTCCACTATGTCCCTCAGCTCGCTTTTCATGTTTATGCTTTTCAGAAATTCCTGCGTTTGCAGTCCTGTTTGGGTGGATATTAATCCGTTTTCGCAACGCAGAGCAGAAAGAGTGTGTGCCTCTATTGTGTTGTAGTTCTGCGAAATCAGACGACAGTCTCCGGTAAAAAGATAATCGTATGCCGCAAGTTCCACATTTTGCAGGCTCCATTCTGTGGGCCATGTGGGATGTGCAAGAAGATGCCGTACTGTTCTTCTTGCCATTGCCGCCTCGCCGAAGGCAAAATAGGTTCCGAGCATACTTACAAGGGCATCGGCTTCATAGGGTATGCGTTCGCGGTCGCCGTCAACGAATATGCCGAGCATGGAAGTGGCTTTAAGCGAATACTTACAGAATTCGAAAATGGAATCGAGCCTTGTGCTGCTGCTCTTAAAGGAAGATGCGTCATAATTCAGAGGATAGTTAACAGCTTCGCGCATGAATTTTACGTGTCTCACCGTTCCCGGTTTGCTTTTAACCTCACAATATCTGAACGGAGTTATTTCGCCGATGAACGCGGGGATTTTTATTGCGTCTGCTCCGGTATTTCTCTTGTCGGGGCGCAGGTCTATTTTATATAGTGCCCTACCTTTTTTAACATTCAACTTATATTCCGCTCCGCGAATGGTGGCTCCGGGATTAGTGTCCACGCTTTTGCCGTCGGCGGTGAGCTTTTCGCCGATTAAAACAGTGATTTCGGCGTTGTCGGCAGCTGTTATCTCGAGCATGGGTTGTGCAAAAGCATCAAGCTTGAAGTCGGCACGGAAAATTCCGGAAGCTTTGTCTTTCACGGTTTTTGCCTTCTGCAGCGTTTTAACCAACGGTTCGTGGCTTGTGGCAGAGTCGTTGAGCGTGTGAAAAGTGCGGAAAAGTTTTGCGGAACTCCAAGTTCCCGACCTGTCCCTGTTGGTTTTCACCAGCACACGCCAATAATATGCTTTGTCGGGTGAAAGATTCAAATTTTCCGGCACATACGCCACCGAATTACCATCGTATTGCATGCCGCTGTCGTAAATGTTACCCCGGAGTGCGGAAATGTCCTTGCGATTGTCTGCTACAATAATGCGGAAAGCCGTCTGCTTCACGTTCTTCCCCTTGTTCGGAATGACCCAGCCGAAAGAAGGATGCACGGTTCTTATCCATGCGGCGCGATAATGCAGTGTGTCGTTCTGTGGAGCGGAAACCTTAGTGTTTATCGGGTATCCGTCCTTGTAATAATGCTCAGTGTTTTCAATGAAATCGGTTTTCAAACCGTAAGGTTTGCCGTGTTGCGCCATGCAAACGCAACAAGACGCAACGAACAACGTTGCAATGTATAATCTTCCGCTTCCGTTCATTCCGAGGTGTGTAAATATGTGAAGTTTAGAGCTTGTATTTTTACCTTTGTTGCAAATTTAAGACAAATTTTCTGATTGTGGGCTTGCTATGATGTTTTTGTTAACATTAGTAATGAGTCTCCCGGATCGAAGATGCGGAAGCTGCGGTGTAACTTGCCACGTGGGAAGAAAACTTCCGGCTGTGGAAAAACGCGGATGCCTGCATGTGCACCTCATTGTTCATATGTCCAAGAATGCATGCTCAAACCTTTGTTTCATGCCTCACCCGAAGCGTTTCGGAATCCTCAAAAATGCGGCTTTGTAAGTTATTGAAAATCAGATGTGATTTTTTGTGAAAAATATAAGGCATATATTTTGAAATAAGTGCCTTGTATTTTAAAATACATGGCTTGT
>QAML01000015.1 GCA_003150315.1 Prevotellaceae bacterium
ATAAGTGGCTGAATATCTTTGATGTATCTTTTAGCTAAAGAAGTAATCTCCCGCTATTGCTCCACCGGAGGCTTGCAGTATTTTGCAGTGTCTTGCGGAGTCGATTTCCTATTATAGAACAAAGGTAGCGTTTTATTTTGAAATACAAGAAGATGATTTGTGTTTTTGCTCCACCTAATAGGAAACTTCAATTAAAGTGGAGAAAATTGCAGAATATACCTGTTAAATGATATTCCGATTTTTACAAATAATCACCAATCTTTAATGATTTAGAATAGCTATCAACTTCTTTATCTGAAGCTAATTTTTCCACATGCTCAATAGATATACCTTTCCACCCTCTTAGATTTGAAAACATAGGCCACATTGTACATTCTCCTATTTCGGGCTCATATTCATAATCTATATCCTCAAGTTCCTGCAAAGAGCATAAACTTCTTACTTCATCGTCTGTTTTAGCTATTATAATTATATCTTCTGGTGATATTGAGGAAAAATCAAATTCATATCTTATTCTCCATTCTCTCAACCAGGTGAAATCGTGTGTCAGAACATTTAGTTCCTCAAATCTCCAACCCATATCTATTTTCTTAAGGTTTGCTTCGTCCATTTTATCACCATAAATTACAGATTTGGCTCCAAAGTCTTTAATCAACAAATCTCTTCTAAAACCTATACCGTAAAAAGATAACATAGGTTTATAGAAACTGTTCATATATAAAAGATTTTCTCTAAAGTGCGTTATTGGAGTCTCTGTAAAACAAATATAATCATGAGTACTAGAAGTTAATTTTAATTGATTCAAAATGTTTGTCAATTTATCATATGCATCTTCCCCTTTTGTAAAATGAAAGAGATAGGCTGAAAGATCGTTTCTGTTTTTAACTAAATTTTCAGATGGATTCATAATTATATATTAATATAATATGCAAATATTTTAATTGCTAAGAATTACCATTATTTTATATAATTGCTTGAATAAAAATACTTATTGTATTTCAAAGTCTCCTTCAAAGACCAAGCTTTTGCCGCAAGAAGATATTTTACAATTTGCTTTGCTCATTGTTAGGTAAGGTAAACTCTATATGCCTTCATCTATAGTATAGTCTAAGATATTACATATAAAGATAATGATTTTCAACCTACAATAGTACATTGGAGAGTTATTTTTTATGCAATCTTATCATTTGAGTCAAATAAACATTGTGGAATGAAGGATTTTGTGTATATTTGTTTGTATTTTAGGTATATTGTATATGTATGCTTGATTGCGTTAATATTGCTAAGGAATAATATAAAGATTTGTCATGAATGTCACAATTGATAATTATCGTACACTTAATTTTGATACGATAGATATACAGGAAGAATGGAATATGCCAGCCGAACGGGAAAGGCGTATGCATAATATCCATGCATATCCTGCTAAATTTCCTGCATTTATAACAACAAAAGCTATTCATAAAGCTGAGGAAAACAACATCTCTGTTAAGACTGTAGCTGACATATTTTGTGGGTGTGGTACTGTCGCATTTGAAACGGTAAGGAGCGGTAAACACTTTTGGGGATGTGATATAAATCCTGTAGCTACATTAATTGCAGAAACCAAAAGCAATGTATATCAAGATGAACAATTGCAAGATTTTTTTGACAAAATAATTGCTGCTTACAACACTTGTAATGTAGATAAAAGTAATCGCATTTATTCAAATGAACGAATACAATATTGGTTCGACGAAGAACATATAGATAATCTATTAAAACTTCGATCTTCAATATATTTGGTTGTGGACGATGAATTATATCGCAATTTCTTTCTGTGTGCTTTTTCTAATATATTAAAATCTTGTTCTCGATGGCTTACAAAATCAATTAAGCCACAAATTGACCCAAAGAAACAGCCTAAGGATGTCCTTTCTTCATATATATATCAAGTAAATATGATGCGAAAGGCAAATATGGAAAATATAAATGAAAAATACGGGAAGGCAGATATTAAAAGAGCTAATATTCTAGACGTTAATATTGATAAACCATTTGTTGACTTAATTGTGACTAGTCCTCCATATGTAACTTCATATGAGTATGCTGATTTACATCAATTATCAACGCTTTGGCTTGAATATACTGATGATTTCAGATTACTTCGTGAAGGCACAATAGGAAGTCTATATCATTCAGAAGAGTTCGATAAAAACCTGAAAAGACTAAATAATGTGGGCCAAGATATCGTATTTAAGATGTATTCAATAGATAAAAGGAAGACACGTTCTATTGCGCAATATTACATAGACATGCAGTCAACCGTCCATAAAGTTGTTGAAATGTTGAATCCCGGCGGTGCCTGCCTTTTTGTTATAGGTAATACAGAATATAAAGGAGTAAAAATTGATAATGCAAAGCATCTGACTGAATGTTTGTTAGCTGAAGGAATGGTAAACATAGAAGTTGATAGACGTAAAATATCTAATAAAATACTTACTCCATATAGAGACACTAATGGAAAGTTTGCCAGTGTTAAAGGCAGTTGTAGGAAAGTTTATTCAGAAGAGTTCGTCATTTTTGCTAGAAAATGTAATTAATATGGCTAAGAATTTAACAATAAGACCATTCGCTCGATTACTAACTATGTTGGGTGATCAACTAATTAAGAATGAGCAGATAGCAGTTATTGAATTGATAAAGAATGCCTATGATGCAGATGCTGACTGGGTTAAAATTTCTTTTGATGGATTCACGGAGTCTTTAAATATCACTCCAGAATCTCGAATTATTATTGAAGATAATGGATGTGGCATGACAGCAGAAATAATAGAAAAATCCTGGATGAGTCCGGCTACTCCTAATAAATTCTCTAAAGATGGTTCTGAACGGAGAACTCCTAAATATAACCGTATTATTCAGGGTGAGAAAGGTATCGGCAGATACGCCATGCTAAAATTAGGCAAAACAGTAAATTTAACAACAAGACCCGCTAACTGGATCTTAAATTCAAAAGGAGAATCCGAAAGTAGTAAAGAATATACTTTGTGTTTTGATTTAAACTCATATGATAGTGATTTTATAGATGGTGCTAAAGACGGTAATGAAGGACTCTATTTAGACGAATTAAATTTTAAATTAGAGAATCAATCTCCTAATGTATTTGTAGAGCATGATGTTACCATAAATAATTTAAAATTCGATAAACGTGAGAACATTCATGGAACTCGTATTGAGATTTCAAATCTATCTGGTTCATGGTCTTTGGCAAAGCTTAAACCAATCAAAGATAGTTTTTTGAGGTTTGGAGATTTATTTAATGAGGTTATTAGCCCCAATGAGAAACAGAATAATTTCACAATTGGATTATATATAAATAATAATCCATGGACTCAAGAAGAGAAGTCTAATGATATTACATTGCGTAATTTAATTGAGACTCAAAGTGTATTACAAATAACAAATGGTCATTATTCCTCGAATAATGGATTGTTTACATATAAGCAAAATGGCCACACTAAGTCTGTGAGTATAAAAGAAGATGGACTTAGAGGTATGAGTGTTTTTAGAAATCATTTCCAAAATAAGGTAACTAAGGCTTTTCGTGAAGTTACTGATTTTGGAGACTTTGAGTTTGACTTTTATGTTTTTGATTTAAATTCAAAAGATGAGTCATCTAAATATTATTTGCCTAAGGAAGCAAAGTCTATTATCAAAGAGCATAGAATTTATTTACTACGCGATAATATACGTGTCCTTCCCTATGGTGATCCAGACGATGATTGGTTGCAAATAGAGGTGCGTCGTGGTACAGTTAGAGCAGGAGATTTTTTAAGTAATGACCAAATTGTAGGAAGGATTAAGATAACTAAATTTGGCAATCCTCATCTGAAAGATAAAACGAATCGAGAGGGACTTATTGAGGAGGGGAATTATACCACCGATTTTATTTGTATAATACAAAGTTTCTTATCATACATACGTAATGGGGCTTATGCTGCATATTTAGCAGATAAAGAAAAAAAATCACAACTTGATAAGATACGTAAAGATGCGGTAAGTAAAGAAATATCTAATCTTCGTAATCAACTGAAGGATGACAAGCATGCGTTATCTCTATTAACTCAGTTAGAGAATGCTTATAAATCTGAAAATAAATATTTAAGCTGTAGAGTTGAACGTACGGAATCTTTAGCGGCTGTTGGTATTTCGGTAGAAACAGCGAGTCATGATATTATGATGATGTTGAATAAGGGTATTGATGAATTAAGATCCTTATACGAGGATTCTTTACATTCAAATTTTGACCACTCTTTTTTAACATCAGAACTTCAAAAGCTTTATGGTATATTTTCATATATTCAAAATCAGATGAAAGATTTACAGATGTTGTTCACTTCATCTAAGCAAAGACGTCGTCAAATAAGGGTTAAAGATATTTTAGATAAAGTTATAACCATATACAAGCGAACTTTAGCTGAGCATAAGATTGAATATAGAATAAAAACTATTGGTTCTCCCTTAGTGGCAAAATGTACAGATGCAGATCTCTTACAATTATTGATAAATCTTTTGGATAATGCTATTTATTGGTTGGAAGAAAAAAATAATAAAATCATTATTATTACATTGGATGGCAATAATTGTAAATTAATTTTTTCAGATAATGGTCCAGGTATTCGCGATGAAGATAAACCTTATATTTTTGATGCTTTTTATTCAGGGAAAGGTCAAGAAGGGCGAGGTTTAGGTTTATATATATCACGGAAACTAATGGAGCGCAACGACTATTCAATTGAATTAGCAGACTTGCAAGAAGACAAAATTTTAAGTGGGGCAAACTTTATTGTTAATTTCATAAAACAAGAACGCAATGAATATTGAGGAACTTTTTTCTGGTATCGGAATGGTAATTGACGATCAGGTTTTCAATATGGAAAGCAGTGATAAAATTATTCGTATTGTTGAGAATATTGAATCTAAAGGATTCCCTTTAGTGAAATATAATGAAATACCCAACGTAAGTGGTGCTAATATTGCCAAATTTAGCTTTGTTTTGTTAGATTGGGAACTAGTTAGTGTATCTGATGAAGATGGGAATCCTATACCTCTTGCCTCTGAATTAGAGAAAAGCACCAGAACATCTCTCCTCCAGTTCATAAAAAATATCTTAAAGGATTGTTACTTGCCCATTTTTATCTTTAGCAATAGCGAAGTCGAAGATATTAAAAACCAACTTAAAAAGAATGGTATAGATGTTGATAATGCTCCTATTTTTATTAAAAGTAAATCTGATATCATTAGTGACGGGAATGTAAAAGTGATGGAAGTGATAAGTGCATGGATAGATAAAATGCCATCTATATATGTACTAAAAGTTTGGGATAATGCAGTAGAAAAAGCGAAGATACATACATTCCAGCAGTTGGGAAACACAAAATATTGGCCGTTGGCAATATGGAAAACGGCAGAAGATGATTCAGTCAATCCTAATGATGAACTTTTAGATGTTTTGACACAAAACATCTTTGAGCGAATGCAGCCAATATCTGTTGAAAAAGAGCAATTGTTCAAAATAGGTGAGATAAAATCTACAAGAGATGAAGTGTTGAATGTTCTTCGAGCTCAACGATTAGAGGCTAATCCGAGTAAAGAGTCTTCTATGACTGGTGATATTTATAAAATAAAAGGGAAGTATTATTTGAATATTCGACCAACATGCGATTGTGTAGGTCGAAAAGAGCAAGAATGTACAGATTGTAAAAAACAGAATTGTATTGAATGTTCAAATGCCAACAAGGTTTATCTAATTAAATTTGAAGCATTAAGACAAAATGAGGAAAATGTATTATTCGAGCACAAATATGGCGTTTTTAAGGAGCGAAATAATGAAGCGATCTTAGGTCCCCTTATTGATAATAAATTTTACCGTTTTAAATTTCAAGAAATAACTGTAAAACTTTATTCTGAAGTTAAAGACAAGAAGAAAGCGCGTATTTTACAACCGTTCATAAGACACATAACAGAACGCTATGCACTATACATACAGCGCCAAGCCTTACCACGCATTCCAAGTCTGGCGATATCCGATGAACATTCCGATCTTACTTCAGATGAATGTAAGAAAGAACCGGAGTAGTTCAATATAATGGATTGAAATACATCTCGCCATTTAGGTGGATAATAAAATATGTATCAATAGAAATAAATCGACTATTTGCAAGAATTAAGTAAAGAGGTTGATTCAGAAGATTTGGCATCTCTCTGAGAATTGAATATTCGAAAGAGGAATCTAGGTTGACCTTGCGGAAAAACAAAGAAAGAGGGGGACTTCACTTTTAAGTTCCCCTATGTACAAATTGCCATATCACTCTTTTGAGGCAAGTATCTCTCGTATATGCTGTTGATTCTTTTTGTCAATGCGAAACAATTCATATAGTAGAGTATTTATATCATTATTATAATCAATAATCCCATTTTCGTCTGAATAAGTTAATAGGTCCGGAACTTTCTTAGCTAATGAAGTAAGCGATTCGTCTGTAAGCAAAAATGCAAAACGGATTATTTCACTTGTGGCATATTTGAAAAA
>QAML01000043.1:0-34958 GCA_003150315.1 Prevotellaceae bacterium
AAATACAAGGCACTTATTTTAAAATAAGTGCCTTGTATTTTTTACGATAAGCCATGTGTGTTTTCGGGCATGGCAAAAATGCGGATTTTTAACGCTTCAAAGAGGAGCATTTTGCCGTCTTTGCCGCACTTCGACGGGGATTGTTTTCCGGAAATGCCGCACAAGATACGGCTTCAGGGATTTACGAAAGTTTCCAAAGCCCTTCCTCGCAGGTTACATGGTGTTCTTTTATGCCGATTTCCTTCATCCATGTGCGAGTCTCCACAGTTTTCAAAATACCGGTGTTGAAACCCTTGCCCTGATCATTGTTCCACACCCATGACGGCGTGGACCACAAACAAACTCTGAACTTTATGGACTGATAAAAGTGTTTGTCGCAGCCGTTTTGCCCGTGATGGGCCATTTGCAGGTATTCGCAGTCGAGATCGTCCCTGAAAGGACCGTTGAGAGCAAGATTGCCACACTCTATGCCCGCATCGCCGAGAAACACAATAGTCTTTTTCTTGTCCCAAACCCTCATTATCATCGACGAGTTGTTGTAAGCATTTGTTGTAATCTCGTTTGCCACACTGAGAACCTTTAACTTCATGTCGTCATAAGAGAACACATCGCCGGGAGTGCGAATGTCGGTAACCGGAATGGTTGTCTTGTCCAACAAGTCGTAGAAGTCCTGGCAACTGGGGGAATAAGGACCTTCGGCAGCCTGCACCGTTTTGCTTATGCGGGAGTGATATATGTGCTTAATCTTCATTTCCTGCGGGTTCTTCAATATCTCGGTGAGCGCACCCATGTGGTCATTGTGGGGGTGGGATATGAACCACGCCTCAACCTCATTGCCCAACGCGCCAATGAAACCTCGCAATGTGTTAGCCTCTTCGGGAAATCCGCCGTCCATGACTATTACCTTGCCTTTTGCGGTTTGAAAAACATAAGAATTGCCAATGGTGTTGCTGTGGCTTGGTATCTGCCAGAGCGTAAAGCCCGACTTCTTTTTGGAGTTCCATGTCTTGGTAATGTCGCCCGTTGTCTTTGCGCCGGCATCGCCTATAGCCATTGCTCCGACAAGCATGGCGGAATATTTAAGGAATTCTCTTCTCGTTGTCATATACACAAAGTTTGCTTAAGATTAGTGATATCTGCAAAGATAAGCCTTAATTTTCTTTCACAGCCTATTACATGCCGCCGCAGTTCGGTTTATTTTGCTAATTTCGCCACAAAACATAATTATGCCGGGATTGAAAATTTTCAGAATCATAACTTTCGTTCTTCCATTCCTTGCTTTGGGATATGTCATGTGGCGTTCATGGCGCATTATGCCGTTTCCCACAGGAGCGAAAACCGTTGTACTTGCCATGATGTTCGTGCTTTTCGCGCTCATGCCCGTGTGCATGTTTCCCGGAACACTCGACAAACTGCCGTTACCCCTCGGCGCATTTCTCTATAAGGCAAGTTTGTCGTGGGTGTTTGTATTGATTTATCTGCTGCTTGCTTTCGTGATGACAGATTTGCTCGGAGTGCTCCGTATAATGCCCCTGTCGCTGCGCGTAAGCAGCATGGCGGGCACGGCAATTGTTGCGGGAGTGGTGGCAGCGTTCATGCTCGCAGGCAACTTGAATTACCACCACAAACACCGCGAGAAAATAAGCATCACATCCCCCAAAGCACCGGCGAGACCGCTGAAGATTGTCATGATGAGCGACATACATTTGGGCTATCACATCAGGCGGAACGAATTCTCAAAATGGGTTGACATGATAAACGGTGAAAAACCGGACATGGTGCTAATAGCCGGAGACATAATAGACAGGAGCGTTGCGCCGCTGCTTGCCGACGATGACGCAAAGGAGTTCCGCAGAATTTCAGCCCCCGTATTCGCATGCCCGGGCAATCATGAATATTATTCGGGCATAGATAATTCGAAAGAATTCTACAAACTCGCCGGAATTACTATGCTGCGCGACACCGCCGTGTGCTTTGAAGGCATAAACATAATTGGACGCGACGACCGCACAAACCTAAGACGGAAACCGCTGCAGGCACTCGTTTCAGAAACCGACGGGAACAAATTCACAATACTCCTTGACCACCAACCGTACTCCCTGGAAGAAGCCGAAAAGTGCGGCATTGATTTCGAATTCTGCGGGCACACACACCACGGGCAAGTATGGCCTGTTTCACTGATAACCGACGCTATTTACGAAGATGCCTATGGAGCGTTGGAAAAAAGCAGCACAAAATATTACGTAAGTTCGGGCATTGGAATATGGGGAGGCAAATTCCGCATAGGCACACGCTCGGAATACATAGTGGCAGAAATATCCCGCCCCCAAGATTCGTAAGCACAAAAAGCAATCGCCCTTACGGCAAAAACAACCGCGCTACCCCAACAAATATTTCCCCAAACAGGATTAAAAACAGGCTCATTTTTGCAGTTTTTCAAGACATTGTTTTCCTGGCATTTGGAAAGGCGAAAAATACAAGCCATATATTTTAAAATACAAGGCACTTATTTTAAAATAAGTGCCTTGTATTTTTTGCGATAAGCCATGTGTGTTTTCGAGGGTGCATAGAAAGTAAAACTGTAATTGTTTTCCTGGAAATTTTGCAGAAAACAAGAATAAAAATCATTCTTGGAGAGAAGATACAGATAGATATTGCAACTACAATTAAAGCAAAGAAAAAGGACATCCCATATTACAGAACAAATTTAGGCAGGGATTTTTGTGGAATATGGAATTGTATGCAGAGGCGGTCTGAAATGCTTTTCCCATACAGCAGTTGCCTAAACATTAAAACGTGATTTCTGCGATAATAAGATGCATCCTATATGTAACAACACACAACTACGCGACATAAATAACGTGAGTTCGATGAATTTAGAATAAGGCAAGCTGTAAATAGCTACCACCGATGATTGCAATTTTTTTCTTCATTTCAATTTCCGAATTAGTTGTTTACAAAATACGTCAAACCGAATAGCTATCTTCAAATATTCCATACCCATAGAAATAGCCAGACAGGAGCACAGTAAAGTCAAAAATATCAAGAAGGGATTTCCAGAGCAATACACAATGTCATGGAAATAGTATAAAAATATGAACGTATGAAACAGAAAGATATTCATACTGTGCCTGCCTAAGAATTCCAACCATTTTGTTAGTTTCCCTGAATGTGTCAGTTTTAAATAACTCATGACAAAAAGCAGGGTAAGAATACTATCAAAAAAGAGAGGACAAGGAAAGAACCTGCGAATAGTGAACAAAACAATGCTGATAATCAGCAATTTACCCCCCCTAAAAGATTTCTTACAAATACAGGTTTAGCCATACAAAAGAGCCTGTCAAACAGACCTTTCTGTACACAAATTATGCCAATCAGAAAAGTGAACAGATAGTATTTTATCGGATTAAACACATACAAAGGAATCCAGGTAATACCCACAGAGATAACTAATAAAAACAACCAATACCTTCTACAAAGTTTAAACAACAAAGGAAACAGAAGATACAAGACAAGGATGCAGGACATGAACCACCAAGTGGGATTAAAACCGTAAAAGCCGAAATTGTAAGCCAATCCTAAAAAATCAGCCAGGAACTTCCATACAATATGATTATGATACACCACTTCAGGTGTCCTATCGAAAAACAATATTCCAACGGGGATAAACAGCAACCAAACAAACCAATACCCCATCATCAATTTCGTAAAACGGGTTGCATAAAATTCGCGGATATTCAACAGTGTATGGCTATATTTCATCGCCAAGCCATAACCGGACAAAAAAACAAATATGGCCACGCAAACCTTGCAGGCCAATCCAAATTCCTGCACTAGCGGATACTTGCCGAACACCAAAATATCATTATATGAACCATCCTGTATATAAAAAAGATGATGGCATAACAATAATATCAATGCTATCCCTTTCAACGCATTAGTATCTGATAACGACAAATTCCACTGACGATGATTCAACGTATCACCCAGTGACATATTTTTCCCTATGAACATAAATAACGTGAGTTCGATGAAATATAAATGTTTGAAGATTTGGTGATTAGCGAAAATTACTGTAATTTTATAGTGCTAAAATACAAAGACTTACAAACAATAATCGCTATGATCACCGAGGACAAAGTTACAGAATTATTTTGTATGGCAGACGATTTCTGCAAGTTTTTTGATGCTATGATGAAGAAATACACATTGAAATCTGATAATAAGCGTGCTTATCACCGCGATTCAACCATGTCAAAGTCTGAAATTATGCTTATTATGATATTGTTTCATGACTCTGGTTATCGTTGCCTAAAGCATTTTTATGTAGAAAAAGTCTGCAAGCACCTTCGCCACCTCTTCCCCAAGGTTGTCTCCTACAACCGCTTCGTGGAACTTGAAAAGCAGGTTGCCGTCCCCTTGGCCTTATTTATAAAGAAGGTATTGCTGGGTAAGTGTACAGGCATAAGCTTTGTCGACAGCACTCCGTTGAGGGTGTGTAGGAACCAAAGGATACATATCCACAAAGTATTCAAGGGCATTGCGCAAAGAGGCAAATGTTCCATGGGATGGTTCTTTGGATTCAAACTGCACTTGATTTGCAACGAGAAGGGCGAGGTTCTGAATTTCATAATAACTCCAGGTGACGTAGATGACCGCAAACCGCTTGAGTACAAGGCTTTTGTTGAATTCATTTACGGAAAGCTCGTCGGTGACAAAGGCTATATCGGAAAGAATCTCTTCCAAAGGCTCTTTGTCGATGGCATACAACTTATCACAAAATTGAAAAGCAACATGAAAGGTGCGTTGATGAGTGTCTCCGACAAGCTTCTTCTCAGAAAGAGGGCTATAATTGAAACCGTGAATGACGAATTGAAAAACATCGCACAAGTGGAGCATTCAAGGCACAGGAGTTTTGAGAATTTCATAGTAAACATGCTTGGGGCAATTGCCGCTTATTGCGTGTTCCCTAAAAAGCCTTGCATCCATGTACAACGCACATTGGATACACAGCTTGCCTTATTCTAAATTCATCGAACTCACGTTAAATACATTCCAACGACAAAGTGTAAAAGAACAGGATATAAACAAATCGTGCGCGGCAATTATTGCTGCGCACGATTTTATTTTCTGTCGCACGAATGCGACTTTTCTGTCTGTTGTTACTTATCTTCCGGAAGTGCCAGATACCAACGTGTACCGCCTACAAGTCTGCCATACAAAGCAGCGTCATAGCCTGTACGGGGAGCCATGCCACGTGAAGCAATCTTCTTGGCAAGCCATTCGTTGTCGATAGCACCATTGCCCTTGTGATTTGCAAAACGGAGAAGATCGTAGTAACGATTTCCTTCAAATGCGGTTTCAAGTGCGAGTTCGTCGATAATCAAGTCCTCAACAGCCGTGATTACTTCGTCCTGTGTAATGGTTCCGTCCTTAACAGCCTGCTCAATGCCTACGCGATTAAGACTGTCGCAAAGAGTGGTTTCCCACTCTGAAGTCTGACCGTCCTTATCGGCACGTGCTGCTGCAATCTTTTGAGCCACGCAGAGGTCATAAGTGTAAAGGCTGTCGCGATAGCCGCGGGTTTCACCGCAACCAAGACCATGGATACCAGTGTAATTTGTAGCAGAGTTGTTAAACTTGCTGTCGGCAAAGTTAAGATAAGACTTTGATTGTGCATTAAGCATCTCGTTGAGACTGATGTAGTATGCACCGCCGGCATTTGCTTCAGGTTTCAACAAATAAGGAATGTTCTTAATTGTATCAATGCTGATAGTGTCGATCTTGATGTTTTCAAGGTCTGTGCTGTCAACCTGAATGTTATAATTAATGCTGTCCTTATATCTGAGTGTAGGATAGTTGTCAGACATTGTACCATCTTTCAACACCGAGAATGCATGCTCGGGGAATCCTGCACGGTTGATAGCTTCAGCAAAACGAAGGTGTACAAGAGCCTTACGATAAACAGGAATTGCATAATACGAATTGTAACCGGAACCGTAAACTCTACGACTCTGCCAATCAAAAACCAAGTTTGAGAGAGGAGTACGTTTTGCAATGAAACGGAAGTCTTCACCGTCAATACGACGGAGAGGAGCAGAACCATTGAAACGTGCATCGCCCACGCCATCATAGAATTCCTGTACCTCGGTACCGCCCGATGTACGATAGTTGCAATATACCTGTGCGGCATTAAGTCCTGCGTAATTCTCGGAAGGCTCAAGCTGACGATACTCTTTTTTTGGACTTACGCTGATAGAACCGCCGTTAGTTCCCAATGTCTGTGAAGAAGTTTGGAAACCGTAGATGTTCTGAACCTGAATGAGCACATCGCCCTGGCTCTTTGAAGCAGCACCGGGAATGATTGTGATAAGTTCATTGCCATTAGGCTCGTCATTGCTTCCTTGGTTACCGGTTGAGTAGGATGTGAAACGGCTTGACCAGCCTCCCATAGAAGGAATATAACGTGTACCTTCCTGAGAAATGCTCTCCGAGAAGCCCATTGACTGATTGGGCACATACGGAGCCTTCATACGCATATACTTATAGTACATGTCGGCTGCCTTATCGTAATCGTTCTGCATGAGATAGAGGTCGGCCGTAACAAGACCTACGGGGAAGAAGCAAGAATTGGAAGGAATGTTTACCGAACCATTGTAATATGTTCCGTATGAGGGGAAACCAAACTGCTCCTGCAATTCGTATGCGCGGTCAAGACCTGCAGCAACAAGAAGGTCTGCAATGTTGTCCTTATTTATAACCTTACCGCTCTTAACGATTTCCTTACCTACAGAGCTGCTTGAAACAGGTTCTGTGAAGAAAGGCACTGAACCGTAGTTCTGAACAAGCTGGAGGTATGTCCAAGCACGCATTGCCTGAACCTGCGCCCATTCCTTCTGCATGTACTTAACTTCGTCTTTCACATCAGCAGTATCTACATAGTGAAGGTAGAAGTTGCACTGGTTAATGATATTGTAGTAGTCGGCGCACTGAAGGAAAGCGTTGTCGCCGTCTCTTTGATCATCGAAGTTGAAAATATGACTTACGCTGTCGCTGGTGTAGGTGGTGGCAGCAACAAGGTCGCCGCGCGCCTCACCAAGAATCACATCGCGTTCAACAATTTTCTGCATGCTCTTGAGTATGCCAAGATAGGAGTAGATAGAGTCTCCCGCATTTTTCTCGACATAGCGTTCCAGATCGGGCGTGAGCATATCTGAACATGATGTTGATAAGCCCACCATGCCCGCAAGCAGAATCACTAAACTTAATATAGATTTCTTTTTCATTGTTCCTGGAATTTTACAAGTTGAATGTTACACCGAAGTTGCAGCTGAAGCTCTGGGGCAAATAACCTGCATCAACACCCTGATAGAGTACTGAGTTGCCACAGGAAACTTCGGGATCTTCGCCTTTATACTTTGTAAGGGTGAAAATGTTGTTGCACTCTCCGAATACGGTGAGACCCTGCAACCAGCTAAGAGAGAGGGGCACCTGATATGTGAGACGCACTTTCTTAAGCTTCAAGTAAGAGCCATTGTCTATCCAACGATCGGAGAAACGTTCATTGTTAACCCATTCTTCTGTGTTGGTTGTGCTCATCAAACGAGGAATGCTGGTTTCCTGACCACTATAACGCCAACGGTTTACGAGAGCTTTTGACTGATTCCATACGGTATTGCCTTGCTCAAGCTGTGAACGCTGATAGTCGTAAATATCATTACCCAAAGAATATTTGAAGTTGATATCAAGAGTGAAACGTTTCCAAGAGAGCGAAGTGAAAATGTTACCGTAGATGTCGGGATTGGGATCGCCAATCTTAACCATATCGGCTTCGCTAATCCAGCCGTCGCCGTTTACATCAACAAAGTGTACATCGCCTGCTTTGAAGTCGCGTGAAGGATCGCCAACAACACCGGTAGGATATTTGAGGTAACCGTATTTGCCTGCGGTGGAAGCCTCAGCATTGTCTTTGAACACACCTTTGGTCTTGTAGCCATAGAATACACCTGCAGCATAGTTCTTGGCAGTAAGCACATTGTCTTTTCCATAAACGGAAGTTGTGAAACCGTTAATGGTCTTATAGATTGTGCTGGTCATACCGCTTTCGTCTATGTTATAGAGGTTGATCTTGTCGGTAGAAGGAAGTTTGGTAATCTTGTTAGCATAGTGTCCCATTGTGAAACCTGCCTGCCATTTCCAATCCTTGCTGTTAACGAGGATGCCGCTTACAGATACCTCTACACCATTGTTCTGAAGTTCGCCCTCATTGGTCCACATGTTAGCAAGACCGGTAAGATAGCTTACTTCTTTTCTTGTCAAAAGGTTGCTTGTTTTGCTCAAGTAAACTTCTGCACCAAGACTCAAGCGGTTGTCAAGGAGATTAGCCTGGAGACCTACATTGAAACGATGATTGGTTTCCCACTGAATTTTGGGGTTCGCAATATTTGCAAGCTGGAGACCCGTTGAGTTATTGAGGAACTTAACGTTCTGGAAATATGTACGGGTAGCATAGTAGTCAATATCATCGTTACCGGTCATTTCATAACCTGCGGTAAGTTTGAGAGAGTTCACCCAATCGGCATTGAACCAATCCTCGGAAGAGATAAGCCATCCTGCCTGCAATGAGGGGAACAAACCCCAACGTACACCGAAGAGTTTGAGACCGGAATCAGCTTCCTTACCGAAACGTGAAGAAGACTCCATTGATACAGTTCCGTTAACAAAATAACGGTTACGGTAGTTGTAAGAAGCATTGAGATAGTATGCAAGATTCACCCATGTATCGTTTGTACCTCCGTAGTCAAGGAAGCTCAAGTCGTAAGAAAGGTTAGGCAACTTATCATTGGTGTTGTTGTAACCTTTTACATAGGTATTGCTATAGGTATAGCTTGAGAAACGCATACCTGCCATAGCGTCGAGGAAGTGCGCACCCATCTGCTTTTTCCACTCTGCACGCAAATCGTTGAACACTGTGGTCTCTTTGCCATACTGCGACTTAACAGAACTGCTGACAGAACCGAGTCCCTCGATGAAACGACTAGGAGTACCGCTGTAAGGCAAGTAGTATTTCTCGCTTGTACGGTTGAGAATATAACTGAAACGATCAGAAATCGTGAGATTCTTATTCACAACATACTTAGGAGTTACATTGAGCATGAACTGTGTCTGCTCCATGTAGTTCTTGTCGTTACCCTTACCGTTCTTCAATATCCAATACGGATTCGCCAAAGCGTAGCTGTCATAGTTCTGAGCAAACAGGAACGGGTTGGGATCGGAATTGAAATACTTTCCAGAATATACGCGCTTGTCCATAGCCACCTTATTTACAAGGTTCACGGGATCCCATGTTACAACATAGGAATACGGGCTGAGGAAAGGAGCCTGGATAAGACCCAATACATTGGGCGAAGAAATGTTATCATTATTATAGCTTGAAGCCCAACCATTATCACGGAGGTTATAAGTAGAACGTCCGTAAGCAAGGTCGAATGAAGCAGTAAGCTTATCGGTAATGGTTATATCGGTGTTGAAACGCAGATTAAGACGATCGAAGTTGGTCATGCGTGCAGTTGCGTCAGACTTGGTGTAACCAAGAGAGAGGTTGTACATAGCCACGTCATCACCACCTTGTACGCCAACCTTATAGTTCTGCGTGAAAGCAGTACGATAAAGATTCTTGCTCCAATCAGTGTTGTTATGATAAAGAGGATAGTAAACATAGCTGGGATCTTCGTTCAAGAATCCGATATGGAAGTTGCTACTGCGGTCTTCAGAATCCTTATATGTACCTATAAGCTCTGAGAGATAGCTGCGATATTGTCCGGCATTCATAACGTCAACATAGTTGGGAGCTGTTTCAAAGCCACCGTATATGCGGGCATTAATACGTGTAGCCTGGCTCTTGCCACGGTTGGTGGTTATTTCGATCACACCATTGGAACCTTTGGCACCATAGAAAGCTGCACCATTCTTTACAACCTTTATGTCAGCAATATCATCAACGTCGATCATGTTGAGAACGTTATTGATGAATCCCTGATGAACCGTAGTACGGTCATACTGCATGTCCCAAATAACACCATCAACTACAACCAAAGGCTGTGCATTAGAGTTCAAAGAGTTTATACCCTGAATAAACATTGCTGCACCCTGCGCAGGAACTCCACCACGAGAAATAGTGCGTACGGAACCGTTAAGGGTGTTTTCTATATCGCTTTCTGCAGTAAGAGCTGTAGTATTAACAGGATGAGCCTCAGATACGGAATATATGCTTACACCATCTTTATATACAGATTTGAATGCAGAAGAATACATCTTTACATCCTGTGAGCTTTCACTCTTAATGGCGCGCTGCATACCATTGTAACCCGTTACCTCAAAATAGAGAGAAGTAACGAACTTAGGAACAGAAATGGTATATGAACCATCTTCCTCGGTCATTGCTGTATAGAGTCTGTTGTTAAGAGCCTGTACTCGCACACCGCCAAGACCTTCGCCTGTGGCAGCATCAACCACCTTACCACTTACGCTCTTCATTTCATAAGTGGGTATATCCAATTTTTTGGGTTTCTTCTTTACGGCAGCAGAATCGTCTTCAACCACTTCTGCATCGTCAACGTCGTCCTGAGCCACCAGAACCGTAGTTCCCGATAACATGAAAAGACATACGGAGGCGCGTAAAGCCCAATGCATCAATTGATTTTTTCTATTATCTTTCATTTGTCTTTATTTTTAGTTAACAAGAACCTTATTAGTTATCTGATTCATCATCCTTGCTAACGAAGAGGAAGCAATCGATGTAAAGTGCCGGGTCATAAATTTTCTTCTGAGCGGCAGTACGTACAACAGATTTGAGCTTGAGCTTCGGATAGCAGGGTTCTGCACCCTTGAAAGCATAGGGGAACTCAAAGTCCTTGAAAAGAAGTACACTGTCGATTACACCGGCACGTGTTTCGAAATCCTTGCTTCCATCTTCTGCAACAGCAGCCTGCTCTATGTCGCGACCATTTCTGTCATTATAGTCATAAACTATAGAAGCCGAGAAATGATTACGTTTTGTTTCCTCAACAGACTGGGTTTTCTTATCCATATTAAGCGGAACCATAACAGCATAGATATCATACTTTCCAGAAAGGATGTTAGGAATTTTGAAGCTGACAGTAGGTTGTGAAGCCGAGCTAGAACCCGGGAAGTACGCAAAACTATTGTTGCTCACGTAACCTTTAATGGAATCGTTGCGGTTGAGAGATGTAAGATAAACGGAGTTTCCGTAATAATTACCGTTCTTCTCTGCCGAAGCAAAACCATTAATATCCTGATAGAACTGATACTCTGCTTCTACACGTATGGTAGTATGCCATGATTTACTCGGTACATAGCCATAGTTATCAATAGCATAAGCATATCCATTGGAAACCTCGAATGGTTCTGTACCTTCAACAATCTTTGAAAGATATGGTTGATGGATATTGGGATCATCAAGAGAAGTTGCGCCACCACGCACCAAAGAGTCTGCATTGTCTATGAAGTTCTTGAAATATGACAACGAAGATTTTGTTGCATCATATCCAGGCTGTTTTCCAAGACTTGTAACAATATTGTTAAGCATCACGTTCTTGATACGCACGTCTGCCATAGAGTCCGCATCAAATTTATTATAGAGGATTTTGGTAGTGTTGTCCTCTGAATAAGGATATCTGCTCTTATACTTAAAGTACTTACTAACTTTTGCTTTTGCTTCGGTCCATGCTTTGTTTGTCGGGAATATACCCATAAGCAAAGAGTCCTCATTCTGCCAAAAGTTAAGGCTACCGATTACTTTGTTGCTGATCTGGAAAACAGAGTCTACATACTGTATTTCACCATTTACGGTAGCACCAGGAGTACTTGCATCCTTCATGAAAATAAGGGTATCATCTTCGTGGAGGAAATTATAAAGAGAATCCAAACCATCGGTAAACTCAATTGCCTCGTACAAGTTGGAAGCAAACGGAGCTACACCTTTAAGTTTATGAAGCGAACCGTTTGAAGCCTCATTAACCTTTCCATCTATAGCAACCTTCTTAAAAGTATTGTCAAGAAGATTATAATCGTTTATCTTCGAGTTAAGCATCGTAACCTTTATAGTGTCACCGCCATTTACACCCGAGAAATTATAACGAGCAATATGGTTACGTACAAACTGTTTTTCTACCTCACGGTTCTTACCCTCATCAAGCATGGCAAGCCATTGAGCAGCATTATAAGTGCCATCCTCCGGAGCCCATACTGTGAAAGTCTGTGAACTTGCGAGCAACTGCGCGTAAGTTAATTTGCCAGTCTTCGAATACTCATCCACAGTAAAAGTGGTGCGTTCCAAAATTTGTCGCAAAGAATCCAGTTGAGGATCTGCTACAATTTGCTGCCACAACGACTGCTGGGGAGTAGAAGAATGAATATCAAAATGATCGTCAGAGCAAGCGTTAAAGCCTATCAAAGCCAACGTGCCAAACAGACCATATTTGAGCCATTTGCAATTTTTGATGTTCATATCTATATTATTTTATTTCGTAGTTGAATTATTTATATGAGAAAAGCGCGGTGGCACATTTGTTAGCGCAAACGCGCCACCACATTTTTTAGTTTCTCGATATAGTTTGCTCCTTTTCCCAAGCCGGATTCTGGTGAAGCAGAGGATTGACCTTCATTTCATCCTCATAAACCGGAGAGTAAAGAGAATTCATTGAAGATAACTTCGCTTTCACTGCATTAGTATTTGTCGCATATTTAGAAAGCAGGAGGTTAAGCATATTGGAAGTTTTGCCGTCATACTCTGCAAGACGAACAAGATCGAACCAACGTTTGCCCTCGCCAAAGAACTCTCTACGACGTTCACGCATTACGAGCGAGAAGAGCTGCGAAGGAGTTGAATAGTCGTTAAGTTTCAGCTTATCACTTTCTGAAGTTACAGTTGGATTGGAACGATAAAGAATCATTGTTACATTGTTAAATGCACTCTCTATCTGCTCGTCTGTAGGAGCCTCCAAACGTGAAATTGCTTCAGCTTTCATAAGAAGAACATCACTCAAACGGTAAACAATCCAATTAGATCTGAAAGAAGATGTGCTCGATCTGCTTGACTTTGCACCCTCTGAATTATCGTTCAAGTTTGTGAATTCAGGAGTAGTCTGGCAATATTTTGCTATCTGGAACACACGCTGACCGGCTTCGGTGTATCGCATGTTTTCCCAACGACGCATGTCAGTTTGGCTGTAAACACCGTTCGTGTTGTCGATAGCCTTTGAAACTGCCTGCAGCGGAGAAGCTGCCTGAAGAAGACCTGCATTACTACTTTCTGCACAATACAATCCTACCTTATCCCTGTATGAATATATCGGAGTGTTCTTGTTGGAATTTCCATCGAACTGAAGTTCAAAAATACTTTCACTGCTATTTCCATCAATGAATATCTTACTATATATCTCATCAGAAACATTCTTGGTACTTCCGTTTGAAGAACGCATTCTGATTAAGAAATATGGATTATCCTGATTTGCAGCAGAGCTTTGATTATATTGAGGATTTTCTTCTTTGTAACGTGTAAGATACATATCCAAAACTGCATCGCAAAGAGTTATTACCTTCTGATAATCTTCCTGAGATTGATTGCCATATTTAGCTACAGAGTCTGTAGAAGCATTCTTCGCAGCACGCCACAAATACATATCTGCCAACAGAGTATATATAGACTCACGAGTAAAACGACCTTTATCTTCTGCCGTAGAAGAATAGCGACGCATACCATTGTCTTTTATTCTATCAACATCGTTGATAATCGAGTCAAGTACAACTTCTGCTGCTATCTGACGACCGGAATGCGCTCTTGCCTCACGGTCTGTACCAATTGACTTGAAGTCGAGAGGTACATCACGGAAAGTACGCACAAGGTAGAACATATTGAGTGCGCGCAGTGCCTTCATTTCTGCCTCAATAGGTTTCCAATCTTCCGTAGTGAAACTTGCGTCCCTGTCTATAACTTTGGGACCATATTCCAAAACCTTATTGCAGAAGTTGATGTCTTTATAGAAATCCGCCCAACTGAAGAGCGAGTTGGTCTGAAGCAAGTTGGCATTCATGAGATCTTTCATGTCATCCCAATTCTCAGACAAGAGGTCAAAGTTATCAGAACGGCATTCTCCCCATATAACGAGCTTGGACATTATGCCGCTTCCGATGAATTGCTTGTAGCATCCACGCACAGCACTCTGCAAGTCGTTTTGATCCTCCCAAAACTCCTCCTCCGTAATCTTATTAGAGGGGTGAATCGTAAGGAAGTCATCACAAGATGTAGTGCCAAGCATTACCAAGGCAAAAGCAGATGTGAGCAGACCTTTATATATATTTCTCTTTTTCATCTTTGTTGAAATCTTTAAAATCCTACATTAACGCTGAATGTAAACGAACGAGAACGCGGTGTCTGCGAACTGTCGAAGCAAGGAGACCAACCACTCTGTGAGTGTTCAGGGTCAACACCAGAATATCTTGACCAGAAGATTAGGTTGTTACCTGAAAGAGCGAAACGCAAGGAACGGAGACCGTAGCGTTTGAGCTTCTTGGAATCGAAATCATATGCAAGCTGCATGTACTGGAAGCGGATATAATCACCGGGTTCCACATAACGGTCGCTACAGAGAGCATTGTATGAAGTTCCTGCGTTTTCATTCATAGCACGAGGAATTGTGGTTATGTCGCCATTCTTGCGCCAACGCCAACGAGTAGCTGTACTTTGGTTACGGTTGGTACGCATATCCTCTGCTTGCATGCGAGCAAGGTTCACGATCTTGTTACCATAACGGAAGTTGAAGCTGGTCTTCAAACTCCAACGCTTGTAGTAAAGGTCAATACCGAAACCACCATTCAACTTAGGATTGGAGCTGCCAAGGTAAACCATATCAAGTTCGTTGATCTGACCATCATGGTTGATATCTTCGTAAATAGCATCACCACCACCGAATGTGTAGTTTCTACCACCATAGTTATAATACATCTGAAGAGGATTACCCTTCGCGTCATATATTATATTGCCATTAGCATCACGTGCAACAGGGCAAGTTGCATTGAAGCTGCCGTTAAGACCATACTTCTCTGCATAAGCAGCGGTACACTCACCATAAATAGTATTCTTTGATTGATCTGCGAAATATCCGCTGTGATCATAGTCGAAACGATATACACCTTTGTAGCGGAAACCATAGATACCACCAAGAGCATTACCTATCTGAACGCGGCTCATCCAAGTTTCATTATTATAGTTGAAGTCGCCATTCAAACTTGAAAGTACACTTGCATCCATCTGAGTGATTTCATTAACATTCTGAGCAATGTTGAACTTACCAACAATCTGGAACTTCTTGGGGAGAATGTCAATCTTCTTTGTTACGAAGTTAAGTTCCCAACCCTTATTCTCCATTTTACCAACGTTAGCCCATGCGAGGGTGCTGAAACCTACAGAAGAAGGAATTCTTACATTCTGCATCAAGAGATCCTTGGTATATTTGTGATAAACGTTCAAGTCAAACTGGAGAAGGTCTTCCAACATGTTGAGGTTGAAACCTAAGTTCCATGCAGAAGTCTTTTCCCATTTAAGGTCGGTAAGACGCAAGTTCTGCGGAGCAATTGCAGTCTGACCAATGTAAGAGCCAATGCTTGAGTATGTGTTATACATAAGACCTTCTTCGTTCGGTTGGTTACCGTTTATACCCCAACCCGGACGGAAAGCAAGCAAATTGACAATCTTCTTAAGAGGCTTCATGAAAACTTCATCACTGATGTTCCAACGACCGGAAACACCGGGGAAGAAACCCCAACGGTTATCAGCACCGAAACGAGTACTTCCGTCTGCACGAAGAGTGAAGTCTGCTACATACTTTGATTTGTATGAATAGTGTACACTACCAAGAATACCAATGCTGTGTCCTTTGCCTACACCTGTTGATGCACCTGTGAGGTAAGCCAACACGCTCGGGTCGGTAATACCACCTGCCAAACCATTGGAAGAAATATTCTGGTTATCGCTTGAGCTTGTAGACATTTCCATACGAGCCATAGTAGTAAGGAAGTGATCGTCAGTCTTAAACTTAGGAGTAAACACAAGAGTGTGGCGAGTGGTGAAAGTAAGACTCTTTGATTCACCATCGCTTGCAAGGTTAACACCGCCCGAATCGTACCAGTGGCTACTGGTAAGAGAAGCAGGATAGTATGCCTTGTTGGTGTTTGTATAAGCCTTCATGTAAACCTCACCGGTATAGTTGAGTTGCGTTGCATTTTCGTCCTTACCCAAGAACTTGTACTCAATCTGGAACTGCGGGTCAATAGTATATGTGCTCTCCTTAATCCAAGAGCCATTTGCGATAGCAACAGGGTTACCATTGCTAACCATATCGCTCAAATAATAAGAGCTAAGACCATCACGCACCTGACCTGCTGCACTTGCAGCGGGGAACATCTTAAAATATTCGTGAGTATTGTAGTAGCCTCTGGTTTCGGGGTCATACTCATAACGATAAACTGTCATGTTAGGCATTGCCTTGTATGCACGATCCAAAATACCTACATAGTTCTTCTTATTGTTTGTATAGGTAAGAGAGAAGTTTGACGAGAATTTGATACGATCACTAACGTAGTAGTCAAGAGCCATACGTGTTGAGAAACGATCGAGAGCCTGCTTGATAACAGTACCGGTCTCGTGGTCGTAGCTACCGGAAATACGGAACTGTGCTTTATCACCACCACCGGAAAGTACTACATTGTAGTTGTGAGTCTGGCCAAACTGGGTAACTTCATCACGCCAATCGGTGTTCTTGTTAAAGTTGCCGAAATACATAGGACGGTTACGGTCGTATGAAATCTCAACAATGTCGGATGCGATATTGCTCTGTGAAGGATTGAAGTAAGCCTCCTTAAGCATCATGGTGTATTCATCACCATTAAGCATCTTCATGCCTTTGGGCTGCCATGAACCCGAGAAACGATAAGAGAAGTCAACACGTGCAGGACCACGGTGTCCGCGACGGGTTTTGATTTCAATCACACCATTAGCACCACGTGCACCCCAAATAGCGGTAGCCGCAGCATCCTTCAATACATTGATGCTTTGAATATCTTCAGGGTTCACAGAAAGCAACTGAGCAAACTGCTCGCTGTTATCCATATCCTGAAGGTCAATATCTGAAGAGTTGTAGTTTTCAAGAATGTTACCATCAACTACAATAAGAGGTTCCTGATTACCATTGATACTGGTAACACCACGCAAACGCATCGTAGTACCCGAACCAAGGTTACCGGAATTCATCACAATGTCAAGACCAGCAATCTGTCCCTGCAAAGCCTGGTCGGCAGTTTCGAAAGAAAGACCTTTCATTTCGTCCATGTTAAGTTCCTGTGTTGCACCGGAAATCTCCTTCTTAGGAATGGACAAACCATTTGACTTAACACGCTGCTTGGCGGTTACGGTTACAGTCTTGAGCTGTGTTTTACTACGCAACTCTATACGGAACACCTTAGTTGCACCGATAACCTGACTGTATTTAGCATAACCAATATATGAAATCTCAAGGCGGTTTTTACGGTTCTTCACCGGCATGGAGAAGTTACCGTTAACATCCGTCTGGGTGTTCTCAACAATACGATTGTTCTGGTCCACCTCGACCACATTCGCCATAATCACCGGTCCGTCCGTTTTATTCCAAACGTGTCCGGAAATTCGATCCTGTGCTGCCACCGAAGTAAAGCAGAGGCACAGAGCGAAGAGCAATAGATATTTTATTTTATTCATGGTTGTTTATTTTATTTCCGAATACGATATTTTGCGATGAACTTTCTGGCAGCACTTGTAGTAGCCCAATCGCTGTCGTAGCGGTCATTTGTAAGCTCTTTGAAGTTGAGCACACCATCAATCTGATGAACAACTGCATAAGAAGAAGTTTCAATCTTGGTGGCGTTTCTTGCCCTTGTATTGAAAGTATAGTCGCGAGTCATGATGTTCTTCAAAGTTTCGTCGCTTGTTACGTGGCGAACGGGACCTTCAACATCATGTCCGTTTGCATCGGTGCTGTATACCGAACGAACATCCAAAGTACCATTACCCGTAGAAGAAACCTTAACCGAACGATAGCGGTTGGTCTCGTCATTAATGCAGGCAGTTTCATACTTTGTTGCTTCAACTGCATTGTGGTCAGCAAATACCGAATTATCCTGGAAGTGATATTTGAGGAAGTTTACAAGGCAGGTGATCATAGCCTGAGCTTTGAACTTGTACTTACGTGTAAGTGCAAGAATTTCTTCCTCGCTTGCACCGGCATCAGTTGCAGACTGAACTTCAGCTTCACCGGCGGTGATTACTTCTGAAATCTGATCCCATGTGGGAAGTCCGTGATCAATTGCGTCGAGCACAGCTTCGTTTGTGGGAACATAAACAGTATATCTAAATGAATTGAAGAAACGCACGTTATCAGTAAGACCATTCTGTGAAGATGTGAACACTGTGTATTTCTCAATTTCCGTATCCTTATCCTCCTGCTTCTTAACACTGTCGGCAACACCTGCACGGGTGAGCAAGTCAGCATCAATCTGGCAAAGGTTAAAGAACTGATAGAACGGAGAAGTTTCGCCTTCGCCCTGAAGCACACTGTAAACAGACTTCATTGTAGTCTGAATAGGACGGTTAATAATATATGTCATACCATTACCGTAACCTGTGGTTTCTTCGCGGCGGTCGTATGTACGTTCTACAGTAATTATTGAGTCGTTGTCAATTTGGAAACCGCCCTGAACATTGAAACCTGCCTGGGTCTGATCAAAATCGCTTGAAAGAGTTCCGTCCTCACGGTTGGAAATTTTCACAGCACTACCACCCTTAGTTACATAATATTGATTGAGTGAACCGAAACCGGTCTTTGACTCTGCGTCAGAGTGTACAATAATATGAGAATCGAGGAGGTCTTTCAGACGGTTGTTAATCTGGTCTGCAGAAACTGAACCAGGAATAGAACCACCAATTTCGTTTGTTACAGGATCCCATTTGTATGCACGAGCTTTTACAGGAGCTGTAGCATCAGCACGACGAGTACTGTAATAGAAAGAGAGAACACGCGGCTGTGTCCATTGACTTGTTACCTCATCATAATATGTTGAGAGAGCATTGTCAGTAGGAATAAAGAAGCTGAAGCGTGAGCTCATTGCCAAAAGGTAGTAAGAGAAGAACGCATTCAAAGGAGCAGAGTTCGGGTTGGTGATGTAAGAGTCATCGGCCGAGATAGCCCAGTTGAAAATCTTCATGTCTTTGCCTACAAGTGCAGGGGCGGAAACCGCTGCATACTTAGCAGGAGCGAATACCTGATTCATTATATATACAGCACCATTGTTTGCAAGAAGCGTGGTGTCGATTGTAGCACGGAAACCGTCAACGCCGCCCTCGATGTTACCGAACATCGGGTCTTTTGCGTCGTTCATAATAGTAATGTACTTGCTCGGCACGGAGTTGATGAACGAAGTTTTCATCAAGTTCTGCACAAACGGCTGAATGATACGAATAGGAATCTGGTCAGTGTTATATACAAGATTCTCCTTTGTATTTTCTTTCTTTGCGTAAGCCTCCATAAGGAATTCGCCAGCACCACCCGGAAGGAAGTATTTCTCAAGCACCTCATCGGAAGGTACGAACATCGCACCCATATCGGTATAAAGTTGCTGTCCTTCGGGATAGTAACGGTTCCATCCCGGATCGTAATCCAAGATAAGGTTCTCGCTTACCTTTGCACCATAAGGATCGGTGTCAAGACGTCCACTCTGCGAACGAGCCGAATAATAACGTTTCTCAAACACAGAGTCGCGAATACCTGTAAGCTGCAAGTGCGAAGAAGTAAGTGTTGAATTATAGAACGGAGCCGAGAAACGGTCGAGCAAATGGCTGAAGAGTTTAGTCCTACCATTTGTACGAATCATTTCAGCCATGTTTGACGGAGAAATCAGAACTCGGTCCAATTTATCAACATAACCATTCAAACATGTTTTGTCCTGTCCTATTACCTTGCTACCATATATATGAGCATCGGTCGGTTCACGTGTTGAGCCTACCAAAGTCTCGAAGTCGGCATCGGTAATATTTGTTTCACCCATCTGTCCTGCGAGGAAGTGGGTCATAAGCGGAGTAGTTCCGTCAAGCGCGAGCCAAACACCGGCTTTCTCCTGAGTACGAAAACGTTTCCAATAGTCAATTTCCACAGGTTCGGAATCATCATTGTTTTCGTTGAAGATTTCGGGAATATCCCCGCTATCCCAAGCGAAATAAGGAATAGAGTCGGTAACGGCTGCGGAAGTAGGCTGACGCAGGCACTGGTTCTTCGAAATTGTAGAACCGGAGCTGATGTTAGTCATCATCTCAAGAAGATAAGCATTGTTGAGCATGGAGGAACCCATGAGCAAATTCTTCATTGAGGTGGTGAGATCTTCATACTTCTTTACGCCCCACCCATTGTTTTGATAAAACTTGGCAAAAGCGTCGTCGTCGGCAACGAACAACGTCTTACTGCCGGTACGTTCCAAGACTTCTTGGTAATCCAAATCCTGAATTAGACGCACGGTGTTGGTGTAGTTCTTCTGTCCTACGAGATAATCGTAAATGCTCGCACCAAGCCAACTCGGCTTTTTGTCGGGCAAATCATAATCATCGGAACAGGAGTACGTCAATCCGCACATCGACAGCAGACAAACAGCCATCAGCCATTTTCCGCCTTCTTTGATCAAACGGTTTTTCATACACATCAAATTTATTTTATTATATTTATTCGTTTTCTTCATACCTTATTGGTTTTATACACGAGTAAAGGAGCACTGCCGGGATAGCAGAGCCTCCGATGAAATTTCAAGACACTTTTCATGTTTCATAAACGACAATTAAGGGCTTTGTATAAAGCCGGTTATTATGGTATTATTTCTTTAATCTCTTTATTGTTAATATCTTAGCTAAGCACTTTAATCTTGCAGGCGCAAGTTGCTCCTCCAAAAGTACTGTTTTTTTTATTTTTAGCAAACTCTTATAGCAGTTTTTTCTGCTTTTTCACCTTCGCACCCCTCTGTTTTTATTGAGAAGTCAAGATTTCAATGCGAAAAATACGAAGATTTTTACATACAAAAGGATTTTGGGAGCATTTTTTATGATTTTAGTTTGAAGAATGCGATTTTTTAGGGTTTTGAGGCTCGAATTTTAACATTCGCGGGATAAAAACCGGGCAAAAACCGGTCTTTCGGAGCACAAAAACTGTGTGCATAAAACAGGAATGTAACACTCTTCGAAAAAGAGATTTTTTTGCACAAAAACATTGCCGCCGCCAAACACGCAAACACGCCTATAAAGGGAGACACGGCTTTCTCTGCACACACTCCCCCGCATCTTCGTTTTTGCCTCTGATTTTCATGACACATAACGGTACCTGTCGCATGTTCTTAACGGCATTTTAACATCTTTGCAGCATTACGCTTTCGCTTTTTACAAAATACACACATTTTTACATCGCAGAGATAAAAACACATCTCAAACCTACTTTTTTGCTTTTCAAGCAAATTATCAAATCAACAAGTATGAATCGTGCAAAACTAAATCTATATTTAATTTTCAATTATCCATTAACACATTGCGCTTTATATGCGCGTGAGCGAAATACATACATTTTTTTACATTCACTAACATCGGGCAAACATTGCGGACTTTCTCGTGCGTTTTCGGCACGGTTTTTTCCCAAAATACGTCATCGAAAATAACACATGGCTTGTTGTAAAAAACATAAGGCATATATTTTAAAATACAAGGCACTTATTTTAAAATAAGTGCCTTGTATTTTTTGTCTTTCCACGTGTCTGAACAACAGCAACTTATAAACGGCGTTTTTCAAGCCTTCCGTCATTGATGCCGACGCATGCGGTTTCGGCGTAAACATAAAGAAATTCCCCTGCCGCGCTTGTGCGCGACAGGGGAACGTATATACCTGTTTTTATGCACCTTACCATTTATCTTCGGGCTTCTCGCCGTTGTAAACACTCTTGGGAACCCACTCTATGAAATCGGGACCGAAATTGGCAGGTCCGTTCAGCAGCGATTTCATACGCATATAATATGTAACACCGGGGCGGCAGTTCTCGGTAGTTATTATGTGGCGCAACTTTGCTCCGCTCGGTCCGTGACTGCGTCCGCCTTCGGTAACATTGGTTGAATTGAAACCGAAACTGTTAGGACATTTCATGAAAGTATGATTGCGCATGTTCTTATCATTTTCGCGATTAGCGTCCGGATTATCGGGATCGTCCTTCACCCACCCTATCACGGCTTTATCAGGTTCTATGCGGGCATCGATAGGCAGGCCCACCGCCGCAAGATTATTGGGATCGGTGCCATAATAAAACTGAACCATGCCGCGACCACTGTCATTGCAATATCCGAGACGGAGTTCATAGGTGCCTTCATAGGGAACGGGCGGAAGTTGCCAGGTTACATCGTAATATCCTTCAAGTACGAAGTCGTCTGCTTCGTAGTTGAGCCAGTTCACACTGTAGTTGTTTATGGAAATCATCAATGTCTGGTTCGAGAACTTCACTTTGCGCATATATCCGTCGGGTATCATATAATATATATTTGACGGCTGTTGGCGCAGGCCGTTTGTCATGAGTTCGTGCTGCATTGTCTGCGTATCCCAACGCATTCTTTCGTTGAGTACTTTATATTTTACATCATCATTATATATGAGTATTCCGTCTATCATGTGATAAAATCCGTTCAACGCCTGATTGTCTTGTGCGCCGTTGCCCGATTGTACGAGCAATCCCTTTATGGGCACTTCGAGTTCGCGGTAGCTGTCGTTGTCATATTCGCTTACGTAGCGATTTATTCTGATGCCTTCGGTTTGTTCTCCGAGAGTGAACTTAATGATACGGTGGTCTTTGCCCATAGTCTCGAAATATTCAAACTTATCTATGCCGAGTTGTTCGGGACGACTGTAAGAATATCCGAGTTGTCCCTTTGTGATTACAATATTATTGTATGCCATGCCGACATCTATGATATGATAGCCCACAAACTGGTTCAATGCGTTGTCAAGGCTTTTCGGGTCGGCGGAATTTGCCTCGGGATAGTATTCTTTCACCTTGCGGTTTATCACGGGCATGACTTCGTCCCAGTTAACGACGTTTCCGTTCACCACTTCCAGCTTTATGCCCCACTCTGCTTCGAGAAGACTGTCGGGTTCTACGAATGCCGTGTAACCGCTATTATGATGAAGCGGCTCGTTAAGCAATTCGCCATACCATATATGCTTGTAGTTTTGCGGATGGTCTTGAAGTTCGTATTCGTCGTCGCGATATTTTGCCATACTGTCCGCCCACGACGTAACTTCGAGCAGATACGAGAATATGCGTGTGTTGTCCTGCATGCTCAGAAGTCCCGGAAGCGAAGTGGAGGCAGGCATAACCACATGGTCAACCACGCGGATTTGTCCGTTTTCCACCTTGTTGTCCGAACTAACTATGCGCGAGAACGTGTTTATTCTGGTAATTACTTTTCCGCTGTCGTTTGCTGCAAAATTTATTACTATGTATCGGTCCGCCATGGTCTTCTGTTGCAAAACACCCTCCTGAAAGTCGGTGGACTTATAGGCTTCTATGTCGCCGTTGTCTATTATGCTGTTAAAAACTATGACTTGTGCCAGCGAATCGCTGACATTGTTAACGTCAAAGCCGCGCCGGTTTTCCACGGAGTCCACAAATTCCTGAATGGCATCGTCTGTGGGAATAAAACAAGTATAATTGCCGCGACTTTCAAGCATGTGGTCCATTGTGGAACCGCGCCCCATGCCCGAACGCGCCTTTTTGAGCAAAACGAGATACTTGCTCAGCTCCGGCTGCTGCTTCACAAAGCCGGTTACACTCTGTCCCGAAAACACATAAAGGTTCGACTCGTCAATGTTGTCGGAGCAGGAACTTACGGCAACCGAAACTATCAAAGCCATAAACGCGAACAATATTCGCGAAAGCAGTTTGGTAATAAATACATTACATGATTTCATGGTTATAAAGTTTGTTATTTTTCCGATTCAAATTTAAGGTTTTATAAACAATGCACCAAATAATTATCTGACTTTTTGTTTTTCTGCCGGTTCGGCTGATACCGGAATCCGTGTGCCACGCGCCAAACCGCAAGACCTACGCACAGACTCACAGGCGGCAAAAAGGCGTTTCGGCAACGCCTTTTTGAGGTCGGAATAAGTATTTGTTTTTCAAAGAAAAAGAACAGGCGAAAAATACAAGGCATTTATTTTAAAATAAGTGCCTTGTATTTTAAAATATATGGCTTGTATTTTTTGCGATAAGCCATATGTTTTTTTCGCTTCATGAAAACAGCTCCGAAAAATTCAAATATATGGGGTGCAAAATGCCAAAAAGCGACCCGTACGCCTTATTATATATTGCGTCATCTCGGCTTCCCGGATTTTACGAACCGAAAGTTTCCGAAAGTGATGCTTATGCACCCGCCGCAATGCCTGCGGAAAGAAACAATAATACCGCGAAACGTTACGGTTTCGCGGTATTATATATAATGTATGGTTCGCTTATTTCTCGGATGCGGTTTTCTTCTTGCGACAAACAGACACAGCCACCGCTGCAACAAGTGCAAGCAACATCACAACCAATGCCGCGTAGGCAAGAGTCTCCGTTGTGTGGAGCGATTGCGGATCGAACTTCAAGACAAGCGTGTGCTTGCCGCCGGGAACTCTCAGCGCACGCAACACATAGTCGGCGCGACCAATCATGATGTCTTTGCCGTCCAATGTAGCCGTCCAACCGGGATAATAAATCTCTGAAAGCACAACTACACCGCCGTTCTTCGAATCCACATTGTATGTGAGTTCGTTGGGTTCGTATGCCGTGAGCACAATCTTCGATGTTGTGTCGGCGGCAGCATTTGCATAAGCCGCACCGAGCTCTTTCTCGAAACTCTTGTCGGCTACCGCCTCCACGCGACGGTTTATCTTTTTGAGCATAGCCATTTCAGCCTTCGCGCCGTCAACGTATGTGAGTTTGTCAACAAACCACGCATTTCCGTAAGCGCACGGATTTTGAAGCGGAATGGTCTTGCCCTGCTGCAAAGGCATTATGAAATACTTGGTGTTGAGCATGTTTATCGTAGGACACACTGTGTCGGCATCAAACTTCGAGAAGTCGCCGGCGGCCTGCGGAATTGCCTGCATCAATGCCTGCATTTCGGGTGCAATGCAATAGGTTATCAAATCCTGATAACGCCCGAGTTTGGCGGCATGATAGCCTCCTATGCTCTTATGCCAGTAAGAAGTTTCATTTTCATTGAATGTGTCGGAAGCAAAATTGAGCACGCGGTAATCAAGGCTCTTGTCCTGCAAAATCTGTTCGTCGGTAGCCGTCTTTGCAAACACCTGCTCCTTCTGAAGCGGGTCAACAAACATGTCGTTATTGAGATACCTGCGGTTCACACCCCACATGTCCACAAGGCAAAGCACCGTTACGGCAACAACCATCCATGTAGACTTCAGCTTTCCGCTTCGGTAAATCATGAGGATAGCCATTCCAACGACAATAACCCAGAAACTTCTCCAGGCATCGGACGAAAGAATGGAATGGCGTATTGCCGTGATGTCGGTGGCAAACGAATTTACCATTTCGGGCTGCAAAATTCCGCGCAACTCGTTCAGGATTTTGTGTTCGTTGCCTGTGAGACAATCGCCAAAGAATGTGCCCGGAGTTATGGCAAACAAAAGGCAGAGACCGGCGGTTACACCGAACGATATATAAAGAGGTATGGGTTTCTTGCGCAACAAGTCGGGTTCGGAAACCATTCTCGACAACGTAAGAGCCGCGAGAAGAGGAATCGCAAACTCTGCCACAACAAGAATGGAGGACACGGCGCGGAACTTGTTATACATCGGGAAGTTGTCAATCATCCAGTTTGTAAACGCAGGGAAGTTGTGTCCCCACGAAAGCAGCATGGAAAGCACCATGACCAACATAAGGCAACGGCTGACAGCTCCCTTGGAATAGAAAAGCGAAAGAATGAAAAGCATACATACAAATGCTCCGACATACACGGGACCGGATGTTCCCGGTTGCTCGCCCCAATATTGAGAAAGTCCCGGAGTGCTTCCGCCAAGTTGCGGATAAAGTTGCTGCAAAGTCTGCATGTACTCGGCATAATGGGAATCAGCCTGCGCTTTCTCGTTTGCAGTCATCGCGCCACTGGCACCGCCTTTGACATTCGGCACAAGCAGGGAGAATGTTTCCCCTACACCGTAGCTCCATTGAGTTATATATTCCTTTGACAACCCCGAAGCGGCACTCTGATCATGCTTTCCGGCAGTGGCAAGTTCGCTGCTGCCGCGCATTGTTTGCTTACTATACTGATAAGTATGGTAAAGATTCGACGAGTTAACGGCTACGCCAATCAGCGAAGCCACTACGAAAATTCCCACACCCTTCGCAAAGCGCACAAGTTGCTTTTCTCTTATTGCCGTAATAAGGAAACCGACGGAAATAAGCACCATTGCAAAGATAAAGTAGTATGTCATCTGCAAATGGTTCGACAAAATCTGCCACGCAATGAAGAACATGGTCATCACACCGCCCCAAAGATATTTTCCACGGTAACAGAGCACCATTCCCGCTATTGTGGGAGGAATGAAAGCAAGTGTGAGAACCTTCCAAAGGTGTCCGGCACCTATAATAATAAAGAAGTACGACGAGAAAGCCCATGCCACCGCGCCGAAAACCGCTACGGGAGGACGGGCACGGAATGTGCGCATGAGTATATAGAATCCCAGAAGAAGGATGAACACATACATGGCGCAATCAGTGAGACCAAGTTCGTAAACTCTCTCAAGTCCCGACAAAACACTGCGCGATTTGTAGCTCGGAGATATCTGATAAGTCGGCATACCACTGAAAAGAGCGTTAGTCCAACGGGTATCGTTGCCGGTACGTTCGAGATATTCCATTCTTTCACGCCCCGCGCCCACGCCGCCGGTGACGTCGTTGCCCGAAAGTACGAGACCCTGCGTAATGGGAGTGAAAAAATATGCCACGGATACAAGCACAAACAGCACAACAGCCACTGCGTCGGGCGTAATACGCCTTAACAGGGATTTGCTTTGCGTTGTATTTTGTTTTTCGCTGTTCATATTCATATTTATATATACAAGCCGACGGAGACACGCGGTTTATGCGCATCTCCGTCTGCCTTGCGGTTTTTAATATCTGTAGAAGTCGGCTTTATAAGGACCGTCAACGTCTACGCCGATATAGTCTGCCTGCGCCTTGGAAAGCTTGCTGAGGTGAGCACCTACGCTTGCAAGATGCAGACGAGCCACTTCTTCGTCAAGAGCTTTGGGAAGACGATAAACACCTACCTCGTATTTCTTGTTGAAAAGCTCTATCTGCGCAAGAGTCTGGTTCGTGAACGAATTACTCATCACAAAACTCGGATGACCTGTGGCACAACCGAGGTTTACAAGGCGACCGTCGGCGAGCAGGGTTATATGATGTCCGTCGGGGAACTGATAACTGTCAACCTGCGGCTTTATGTTTTCTGCCTTAATGCCGGGAACTTGCTTCAACTTGTCCACTTGTATCTCACTGTCAAAGTGTCCGATGTTGCAAACTATGGCTTCGTCGGGCATTTGCTTCATGTGTTCCACGGTTATTACGTCTATGTTGCCGGTGGTAGTAACGAATATGTTGCCAACAGGCGCAGCTTCTTCCATGGTTACCACCTTGAAGCCCTCCATTGCAGCCTGCAGGGCGCAAATCGGGTCAACTTCGGTAACGAGTACGCGCGCACCGTAAGAACGAAGGCTTTGTGCACAGCCTTTACCCACTTCGCCGTAACCGGCTACCACTGCCACTTTACCGGCTACCATTACGTCGGTGGCACGCTTGATGCCGTCAACCAAAGATTCGCGACATCCGTAAAGATTATCGAATTTGCTCTTAGTTACACTGTCGTTTACGTTGAAAGCCGGGAAAAGGAGTTCTTTCTTTTCCGCCATTTGATAAAGGCGATGCACACCTGTTGTGGTTTCCTCGCTCACACCACGAATTTCTTTCGCAGTTTTTGCCCAGCGTTCGGGATCGGCAGCAAGAACTTTCTTGAGAATTGCTTTCAATGCGGCTTCGTCGCCACTACCGCTGGGAGTGTCGAGCACAGAAGCGTCTTTCTCGGCTTTTGCTCCGAGATGTATCATAAGAGTTGCGTCACCGCCGTCATCAACAATCATGTTGGGGAGTTTTCCTCCCGGGAAATTCATGGCTTGAAGCGTACACCACCAATAATCTTCGAGACTTTCGCCTTTCCATGCAAACACGCCCACTCCCATGTCGGCTATGGCAGCCGCTGCATGGTCTTGTGTGCTGTATATGTTGCATGAGCACCAACGCACTTCCGCTCCGAGAGCCACGAGAGTCTTTATGAGCACAGCGGTTTGTATGGTCATGTGCAAAGAGCCCATGACACGTGCACCCTTCAATGGCTTCGAATCGCCATACTTTGCCTGCAATGCCATAAGACCCGGCATTTCATGTTCTGCTATACGAATTTCTTTGCGACCGAAATCAGCCAAACCCATATCTGCTACCTTGTAGGGCAGAGCGGAAAAAAGTTCTTCCATCTTTATTATATATTGTATATGTTTTCTAATTGGTTGCAAAGATATAAAGAAATTTTTCTTTGCCGCATGCATGTATCATATTATATTCTATGTTTGCATTGCGCCGGCACCGATGCACATATCGCATGCGGACCACAGTTTTTTGTTTCTCGAAAATGCTTTTCCGTTGCCCAAAATCACGATTTGCGAAGCATCGTTTCGGACGCTTTTCGAAACACATGGGACATAAGAAAAAATATAAGGCACTTATTTTAAAATATGTGCCTTATATTTTAAAATAAGTGCCTTGTATTTTTGGACTTTTCAAGTCTTTGAACTGCAACAACTTACAAAAGCCTCAAAATTTCCCTTTTCCTACCGGTCTCAAGCCCTCTGCGCCAGACACATGCAAACGCCGTGGTTCTCAATCACCAGCGACCAGTCGCCCGAGTGCAACAAATCCTTCACATCGCCTGTTTTCATAGCGTGCCTTGCTTCAACTGCTCCACGAAATGGTCAATGCGCTGCATCTCTTGCGGAATCTCTATGTTTTGCGGGCAATGTTCCACACACTTTCTGCATCCTATGCAATGATTTGCCTGACGCAGTTTCGGCACACTCCTGTCGTAGCCCACAAGAAATGCCCTGCGCGCCTCGCGATAGTTCTTTGCCTGCTGATTCTCCGGCACATTGCCCTCGTTTACACACTTGTTGTAGTGGACAAATACCCCGGGAATGTCAAGACCATAGGGACAAGGCATGCAATACTTGCAATCGTTGCAGGGAATCGTGGGATATTGCACCATAATCTCGGCAGTGTCGTAAAGAAACTTCATCTCCTCGTTGGTGAGCGGCTTCCCGTGCGCTTTCGCCGGTAACTGTGGGTCAGCGCATGCAGCCGTAGCCGAGAATGGAAACCTTGTCGCCTGTTTTGGGATTTATGCGGTAGGTCATTTTATCCTTGGGAATGGGACCTTGTGCCGTTGTCGATTCGCCGTTCACTGGATTTTTTCCGGAATCACAGCCCACCAACATAGCAGAACCGGACACTGCCGCACCGGCACCGAGTCTTTTCAGAAACTCGCGCCTGTCGATATTTTTATTGCCTTTTGTCTTCATAAGTTTTTCAAATGGTTTTGTGCTGTTCATGACCTTCAACATATATTGCGCTGAAAGGACGCGCCGGACACAGGTTTTCGCACGCACCGCAACCTATGCAGCGTTCCTCGTTCACCACAGGAATTTTAACCGAAGCCTCATCGTTGGGATTGGAAGCCACCATTGTTATTGCGCCGGCGGGACAATGGCGCGCACAGTTGCCGCATTCCACTCCGTCTGTGAGAGGTACGCAATTTTTCTTAACCCACACGGCATGACCTATCTGAGTTGACGATTTTTCGGCGGGAGTGATTTTGAGAATCGCGCCTGCGGGGCAGACCTCCGAGCATTTCGTGCATTCGGGTCTGCAATATCCGCGTTCGTATGACGAATGCGGCTTCATCAGTTTCCCGGGTCGCAGCACATCGTTGGGACATACCGCCACGCACAACTGACATCCCGTGCAATGGTCCTCCAAATGTTTCAAACTTACGGCACCCGGCGGAACAATGGGAGTGTTGCGGTTGGGAATTTTCTTGTCAAGAATCACAGCCAGCCCGCCGTCCACCGTTTTGCCTTGGGCATGAGCCACCGCAGTTCCGAGAATAACTCCCACACCTACAAGAAAACTGCGGCGCGAAGCATCGGTTTTCTGCTCACCAGCCGCCTTTGCGGTAACGGATGCCACTGATTTTTTGCGCATTTCAAAATGTAGCGCATCATGCTTGCAATTGTCAATACAATCCATGCAAGCCACACAGCGGGAATAGTCAATCTTATGGTTCTTATAGTCTATGCAAGAAGCCTTGCAGCCCTTGGCGCAAAGCGAACAGTTGCGGCATTTGTCGGTATCTATAACCGGTTTGAAAAGAGCATGGCGCGAAAAAATGCCAAGCACCGTGCCCACGGGACAAATGGTGTTGCAATAAGTACGACCGTCGCGCCACGCAAGAATCACCACCACAACCAAAGTTACAGCGGCAAGAACAAGAGTGGGAAGCGCACGGAGCCATACTTCGCGCTCGTAGAAAGCATAACTTCCCACACGTTCCGAAACGTATGCGAGCAAATTGTTACACCATATATATATAGGCGAAAACAAAGTCTGCGCAATACGTCCGTATGCACTATAAGGGTCGAGCAAACCCGCCAATCCCACGAAAGCCATGACCACAAATGCAATGAGAACCGCATAACGCAACCAAGACTTTGCCTTGGAATACGAGAAACGGCGGTTTTTGTGTTTACGCCTCGCGCTCACCCACGACACAATGTCCTGAAACACACCGAGAGGACAGATTACGGAGCAATAAACACGCCCCAGCAGGAGCGTAAGAACCAGCACGGCGATAATCACGCCCGCATTGAGAGCCATGACGGCAGGAAAAAACTGAATCTTAGCCATCCACCCGAACCAGGCGTGGATTGTTCCCGTAAAATCAAGAAACAGCATACTGACAAGCGCAAAGAAAACGATTGCCAAAGTAATTCTTATTTTACGCAGCATAGTGTAGTTTTTTGTTTTCTGAGAAAAATCGTTTCAAACTAATAATCTTGTACAGCGCAAAATTAACAATATAATTAAATCTTCCACTTATAAATTTTACAGATTTCAGTACCAAAATTTCGGCAACACACATTTTTCGGTTCATCCCCGCTAAAAAACACCCTGGAAAAGACACCGCAACCCGCCACGCCGTTTTGCGAAAAAACACACGGCGTTCCGACACGTCAAAACACCGCGAAACAGCAAAACAAGCCGTGGAATATTCATTTTTTCCGCCTGCCGCAAAAAGCACAAGGCATTTCGTAAAAAATACAAGCCATGTATTTCAAAATATAAGGCACTTATTTCAAAATATATGCCTTGTATTTTTCCACAATTGTACACATCTGAAAAACAAAAACTTACAAAACGCCGAAAACTACCCTTTTCAAAGCAAGCATTGCATATTTATTCGCTCGCACACTCCACCCCGCAAACACTCCCTCCCACTGCACATTTTGCCCGCCCCTAAGAAATATTTACAAATGCTTTTCACCTCCAAATTGCGCATAAATCAGGCGTTTTGTGCAAAATATGGACGATTTTCAAAGAAAAATTTTGCCATATTAATCAATAGATTTAATTTTGCAGTCTGATATAACAATATTATTTATCAAATTAATAAGATCATGTCTGATATCGAATCAAAAGTAAAAGCTATCATTGTTGACAAACTCGGTGTTGATGAAGCCGAAGTAAAGAACGAAGCAAGTTTCGCAAACGATCTGGGCGCTGACTCTCTTGACACTGTAGAGCTCATCATGGAGTTCGAAAAAGAGTTCCAGATTCAGATCCCCGACGACCAGGCAGAGAAAATCTCTACCGTAGGCGACGCTGTAGCATATATCGAGGCAAACGTTAAGTAATCCAACTTAACGTTTCCTTTAACATCTAACGATGGAATTGAAAAGAGTTGTTGTAACCGGCATAGGCGCCATAACTCCGCTTGGAAAGAATGCCAAGGAAACTTGGGAGAATGCCAAGAACGGAGTAAGCGGTGCTGCCGAGATTACACATTTCGATACATCCAAGTTCAAGACACATTTTGCGTGCGAAGTCAAGAACTATAACGCTCAAGACTATTTCGACCGCAAAGAAGCGCGTAAGATGGACCTTTATGAGCAGTATGCAATAATTGCTGCCGATGAAGCCATCAAGGACTGCGGATGGGATTTGGAAAAAATAGATAAAAACGAAATCGGTGTTATCTTTGGCGTGGGCATCGGAGGAATTCGTACATTCGAAGAGGAATCCGTGAACTACGCAAAGACAGGTGAGACCCTCGGTCCGCGTTATTCTCCATTCTTCATCCCCAAGATGATTTCGGACATCGCAGCCGGTCAGATTTCTATCAATTACGGTTTCCACGGTCCCAATTTCGCCACCACTTCAGCCTGTGCTTCTTCAACCAACGCCCTTGCCAGCGCGTTCAATCTCATACGCCTCGGCAAAGCTAACGCAATTGTTACGGGCGGTGCCGAAGCTGCTATCTGGCCTACGGGAGTTGGCGGATTCAATGCCATGCATGCTCTTTCCACACGCAATGATGATCCCGAACACGCCTCACGTCCTTTCAGCGCATCACGTGATGGTTTCATAATGGGCGAAGGTGCGGGCGTTCTTATCCTTGAAGAACTTGAACATGCCTTGAAACGCGGCGCACATATATACGCCGAAGTTGCAGGCGCAGGTATGTCGGCGGACGCACATCACATTACTGCTTCACATCCCGAGGGACTTGGTGCAAAACTTGTGATGACTCGTGCACTACAAGACGCAGAAATGAAACCGGAAGACATTGACTACATCAACGTTCACGGTACTTCCACTCCTGTAGGCGACCGTTCGGAAGCACTTGCCATAAAAGATGTATTTGGCGAACATGCTTATAAGCTCAACATCAGTTCTACGAAGTCCATGACGGGACACCTTCTCGGTGCTGCGGGAGCTGTTGAGGCACTTTTCTCAGTGAAAGCTGTTGAGGAAGACATTGTTCCTCCCACCATCAATCATGAGGAAGGCGATGACGATCCTGAAATTGATTACAACTTGAACTTTACGTTCAACAAGGCACAAAAGCGCACCGTGCGTGCTGCCTTGAGCAACACTTTCGGGTTTGGCGGACACAATGCATGCGTCATTGTCAAGAAATTCGCGAAATAAAAACTCATTGGCTTGATAAACATTTTTATAAAGCCGGCATCTACATCTGAATGATTAATTTCATAGATAAACTAAAGCTCCCTTTCCGAAAGGATAAGGAGCTTTTTTCGTCCTTATACTCCATTCTCGGTTTCTATCCCCGCGACATTGCTATCTACAAGCAGGCATTGTCGCACAGTTCCAATGCCCTGCAAACCGAAAGCGGCAAGCGGCTCAACAACGAGCGTCTCGAATTTCTCGGCGATGCAATTATCGAGGCAGTAACGAGTGATATTGTTTACAGACACTTTGACAAAAAGCGCGAAGGCTTTCTAACCACCACGCGCAGCAAGCTTGTGCAGCGCGACACCCTGAACAAAATGGCGCAGGAGGTAGGTCTTGACAAACTTGTGCGTACAGGTGGACACCAAAGCGGACATAACAGTTACATCGGCGGCAATGCTTTTGAAGCAATCGTGGGTGCAGTTTACCTTGACAGGGGCTACAAATACTGCATGTGGTTTTTGAAAAGCCGCATAATCGCCGCCCACCTCAACCTGAACGATGTGGCAAAAAAAGAAGTGAACTTCAAGAGCAAACTCCTTGAGTGGGCGCAGCACAACCGCCTCGGAATCGAGTTCATATCAAACGACCCGGGTAAAGGAGCCGCCACAAGCGAAACCCCGACCTTTCTTGCCACGGTGATGATTGAGAATGTGGAGTGCGGAAAAGGCAACGGATTTTCGAAAAAGGAAAGCCACCAGAATGCAGCCCGCGAAACCCTGATAATGCTCAATGCAAACAAGCAGAAGATTGCGGAAATTCTGAAATCAAAGGAACAGCGCACGGCAATGGAGGCAGAACTCATCAGCGTTCCCCCACGTGTGAGCGACGGCAAGCGTCATTCGCGCCCCAAACGCAGGAATTCCGCTCCGCAACGTGCACAAAACGGCGTGCGCGAAAACGTTGTTGCCGACACCAAAACGCCTCAGGTCAACGCTTTGTTGCAAAGCGCGAAGGCTTGCACGGATAACATCGGGCTTACAACAAACAACGAACCTCCCGTTTCCTCCGGTGGCGAAAACGAAAAGGGTAACAGAAAACGCAACTATAACAAGCGTCGCCGCAAACCGGCACGCGATGCGGCGGACAATGCGCAAACGCACCAAAAGAGCCGCGATGCCATTATAGCCGAAGCCGAAAACAAGGCTTTCAACAAATAAGAAATTCCGTAAAAGGCAAAACGCGACAGGCGGAAGAGGCCGGAAAATGCGGCAAACCATTGCCGGCGCAACAGTTCGCACCCGCCGAAAAAGCGTAAAAGACTGCTTTTTTCGCAAAGTACTGAAAATCAAGAAATAAACACAAATCTTGACACTTTTGTAAGTTGTTGTGTTTCAGATTCTTATTACAGCAAAAAATATAAGGCACTTATTTTAAAATAAGTGCCTTATATTTTAAAATACATGGCTTGTATTTTT
>QAML01000043.1:38499-42656 GCA_003150315.1 Prevotellaceae bacterium
AAATAAGTGCCTTATATTTTAAAATACATGGCTTGTATTTTTTACGATAAGCCATATGTTTTTTCGCACATGCTCCGAAAGAGAACAAATTTCCCTTGAAAATCGTTTTCCAATTCCGTTTGCACCGGTTTTGAAGGTTGTGTTTTGCACAGCATCCCAAAGTGTGCAGCACATATCCCGTGTTGCGAACGCGGTGTGTGCAGGCACGAGGATGCAAAAGCCGAAAACCGTGCGCTACATAAAACCCTGAAAATTCCATGCGGCTTACGAAACTCCGGATTTAGGAACATGCTGTCTTTTGACGAAATACATTTCGCATGCCGACGGGCATACGGGAAGCGGCATGGCAATGAACATAAAAACAACCGCGCCTGCACATCCTCAGATGTACAGGCGCGGACTGCTATAAGAATTTCAATAAAAATCTTTTACCAGATGTGTGCACGCTTGTCTGCAGGAACAAAAAGCTTGTCGCCTTCCTTGATTCCGAAAGCCGCGTACCAGGCATCAATCATAGGAAGCGCAGCGTTTACACGCAGGCTGTTGGGCGAATGAACGTCGCTGTTCACGATATAAGCCACAAACTGCGGAGCGATGTTGCTTGCCCACATTCTGCCATAGGCAAGGAAGAAACGCTGTTCGGGTGTGAAACCGTCCTTAACGCCAAGCGGATTTTTCTCCATTGACTTTTTCAGAGCCTGAAAGGCTATGTTTATTCCGCCATTGTCTCCTATGTTCTCACCAAGGGTTTTCTTGCCGTTTACCTTCAGTCCCGGTTGCATTTCCTTGCTTCCAAACCAGTCTTCGAGCACATTGCCTCGTTCGTCGAAGTTTTTCTTATCTTCGTCAGTCCACCAGTTTTTAAGGTTTCCGTCTTTGTCGTATGCGCAACCCTGGTCATCGAATCCGTGGCTCATTTCGTGTCCTATCACACAGCCTATAGCTCCGTAATTAGCGGCATCGTCGGCTTCGGGATCGTAGAACGGCGGCTGCAAAATGGCTGCCGGGAAATTTATACTGTTGGATTGCGGATTATAAAATGCATTCACCGTTTGCGGGGTGCAACCCATCTGATGACGATCCACCGGTCTGTGCCAGTAATATTCTATCTCGCCTTTGCGCGAAGCCATTGTTATGCGCTCAAAGTTCTCGCTCAAAGTTTTATTCTCGTCCACCTGCACATATTTCTCAAGACCTTCCCACTTGTCAGGGTATGCCACATTAATTACCATACCATTGAGTTTTTCGAGAGCCTTTTCTTTTGTGGCGGAAGTCATCCAAGTGTTACTCTTTATACGCTCCGCAAAGGCGGCTTGCAGGTTCTTAATCATTTCGTAAGCCCTTTGTTTGTGGCTTTCGGGGAAATATTTCGCCACATACAGCTTACCGATTGTTTCGCCAAGCATTCCGTCGAGCAAACCCACGGCACGTTTCCAACGGGGCTGCTGTTCTTTCACACCGTAACGGGCTTTGAGATATTCAAAACGGCGATTGCCGAAATCGTCCGAGAGACATCCTGCCGAAGCTCCCACAACCGATACTTCCATATAGGCTTTTATTGCCCCAAGGTCGGCATTGGCAAGAATATTCTCCACTTCGTGCAGCGGTTCCGGCTGTCCAACATTCACAGTATCAATATCGGAAGGATATTGATAGGTATCGCAAATCATTTTCCAGTCTATGCCATTGAAATCCTTCAAAAGTTGCTGCCAACTCAGGAGATGCGTGTTTTCCTGAGGGTTTCTCTGCTTTACCTGGTCGTAACTTTTTGCGGCAAGTTGGTTTTCGAGAGCCCAAACCGCCTGCATTTTTTTCTCGGCAGCGTTTTCGCTGTTGCCCACCATCTTGAAATAATCCTTCATAAGGCTTTTGTAAGCCTCCGCCACGGCTTTCTGCTGCTCGTTGGGGCTTGTATAATATTCCGGATCAAGTCCCAAACCGCCCTGAACGGCTGAAAACATATACTGGCTCGCATTGTTCGGATTTATTCCCAATCCAAAACGGAACAATGTGGTTCCATATCCTTTCGCTCCGAGTTCATACATCAGTTTAATGCACTCTTTGCGATTCTTTACCTTGTTTATTTTTGCCAGCACAGGTTTTATGGGCGTATATCCCAGCTTGTTGCGCTTCACACTGTCCATGTACATGCGATAGAGTGCGCCGAGTTTCTGTCCGTCCGTGCCTTGCGGCATTTTTTTGGCTGCATATTCCGCCACAAGCTCCTTTATGCGGTCATTGTTTTGCTCGTCAAGGTCGGTGAAAGCCCCGTTCATGGGGTGAACTGCATCAAGCGGATGGTTTTTAAGCCAACTACCCGCCGAATACTCATAAAAATCGTCCCCGGGTTTGACACTCAAATCCATGTTTGCCTTGTCTATGCCACTTTTCAGTTCTTGCGCCTGACCGGGTGAGGCTATTCCGAGAATTGTCATGGCAATCATTACCAATTTACTTTTCATTTTTATATTTGATTTTGAAATCGTTATTTGCTGTCAGTCATTTTGATTTCGGGGTGCAAAGTAAAGAAAAACGCATCTCACTGTCGCTTCACGACATGAAAATTTCGTTGAATCTCAAATCTTTGCGGAATTTCGACACGCGGAATACGCAAAAGCATACAGTTTGTCTGTTTTATGCCGCTCCTCGTGTTTCCGTCCGCATGCCACATCCCGTCATCCGTATATAAAGACAGAAAAATACAAACAAATTCCGTCATGCACAAAATATTCACATAAAATACACCAACGCACTCCATGAAAATCATTCGGCACACGCAGCAGGGCAAATGCCGTTATCCGCACGCAACCCTCTGATTTTCCGAATTTTGCATCACTTTTCGCGATTTCCTTATAAGTGGTTGTCATTCACACATTTAACATCGTCGAAAATACAAGGCACTTATTTCAAAACATAAGGCACATATTTCAAAATATATGGCTTGTATTTTTTGCAACAAGCCATGTGTTTTTTCCGATTTGCGGGAGCGGGATGAAAAATAACGCTTCCGACAATGAATATATGCACTTCCCCACCCATGCAAACCGCAGGGAATTCCCAAATAATCATAAACCCAAGGGCAAATATCCGCAATGTTGAAACTTTCAAGTAAATTTGCGCATTGAATGCCTATTACATTCAAACCAAGCATAGAAAAGATGAGTTTGACAAGCATAATAAGACCGTTTTTCATGCCGCGTGTGCGCCAGATAGCGCGTTACGCCTCTGAAACGGAGGAGATTCAGCGCGGAGTGCTGAGACATCTCGTATCGCAAGCCGCACAAACCGAATGGGGCAAAGCCCACGGCTACGACAACATAAAATCATACGAAGATTTTGCCGCCCAAGTGCCGGTGAGCACCTATGAAGAAACAAAAGGCTACATTGACCGCATGCGCCACGGCGAGAAAGATGTGCTTTGGAAAGGAAGCGTGAAATGGTATGCCAAGTCATCGGGTACCACAAACGACAAGAGCAAATTCATTCCCGTGAGTGCGGAAGGACTGAAACGCATACACTACGCCGGAGGACGCGATGCCGTGGCACTGTATCTGCGCAACAATCCCGAAAGCCGCATATTCGACGGGCGCACACTGATTCTCGGCGGAAGCCATGCGCCAAACTGCAATCTTCCGGGCAGTCTTGTGGGCGACCTTTCGGCTATTCTCATTGAAAACATCAATCCGCTGGTCAACATGATAAGGGTGCCGAAAAAACAAACGGCTCTGCTTTCAGACTTCATGACCAAGCGCGACCTCATAGCCCGCGAAGCCATTAACAAGAACGTAAGCAACATAAGCGGTGTGCCTTCGTGGATGCTTTCGGTGCTTGACCGTGTACTCGAAATCTCGGGCAAGAGCCACATAAACGAAGTTTGGCCCAACCTCGAGGTGTTCTTTCACGGCGGTGTGGCTTTCACCCCCTATCGCGAGCGTTACAAACAAATCATCACGAGTTCCAAAATGCACTACATGGAAACCTACAACGCCAGCGAGGGATTTTTCGGACTTCAGGACGACCCTTCCGATCCGGCAATGCTGCTGATGATAGACTATGACGTGTTCTACGAGTTCATACCTCTGGAAGAAGTTGGAAATCCCGAGGCAAAAGCCGTGGCATTATGGGATGTGGAAACCGGGAAAAACTATGCCATAGTG
>QAML01000097.1 GCA_003150315.1 Prevotellaceae bacterium
ATCACTATCTAATCTATCCTGCTTGATTTCAACCATAGGACTTGCCTCTTTTAATGATGCAAAAATATACTTGGAGTCTCTTCTTTTAATCGCATACTTCCTATAAGCTGTAACATCTTCATAGTCTTTGAAAACTCTAGCTTGTTCTTCATTAAATAATCCAACTGCCTTTTTAGGACCGACAGAGGATAAAATATCCCAAGCACCATTTTTAAGCATTACATCAGTTAGTTTCTTTATTCCTATTTCCGCTTCTTCAAGTTGCCTTGTTGTTAGCTCTTGTGATATTGCTTGAGCCTTAGACTTTGACTCTTCCCAGTAACTTCCGTTATAAACAAGAAAGTCTGTAGATGGAGAATACCTTAATTGGTTCTCATATTCTTTTGCTAGTACTGTTGCCTGTCCTACATCTGAATAATCCAATGGTTCTAAAAGGAAGTCTTGGTTATATTGTTCTGGGTCAACATAGCCTTCTTGATTGGATAACTTCTTATAAAACTTTTTAGCACTATTCCAAATAGAAACTAGTTCTTCATCTTCTAGTGGTGGATCACAAAGAGCAGCTTTTTCCATAAACACTTCATATGCTTTTTCGGTGTCTCCATATTTTTTTATAACTCGACCTGCAAAATGAGATAATGTGGAGTTACGACTGCCTTCTTTGATTACCAAACTCTCTGGCATCTTATTCATTTCCATGTTTTCAAACTCATCAGAGTTTAAGTATTCGGTTAGATTAATACTTCCTGGATAGATTTCAACTTCAGCCTCTTTTGTTCCAAAGAAGAACCTTGCAGCATCAAGAGCATTTGTATCAAAGTATGGAAAGATAGAATTAACTCTTAATTTGACGTCCTTGTATTTAGATGCATCGGTTTCATAATCAATAGGAAATAAAACATGGAACTTTGGACGAGCACTTTTTCCATTCTTTTCTTTATTGTTTGACCTACTATAATGAATAGCAAATGAAACATCAGGAAATGCCTCTCTTATAATTGCTGGTGTTATCCAGTCTTCTGGATTATCAGAGTGGTCATTATCACAATCAACAGGAAGACAATCACTTCCTATGAAATTGTCACCATTACGATAGCTGTTTTTATATTCAGCACATACATAATCATGACTAATAGCCTCTTTTAAGCTATCCTCATCAGTCACCAGTTTCTTATGAGGATAACTACAGTTACTTGGAACTCCAGTAACATCTGAATAATAAATTGTAAACATAGTTTTAACTCTCCTCCTTTAAATCGTGATTGAAATACCTAATTGGCTTTTTTCTCTTTTTCGCAACAGATATTTCTCGTTTCATTCCTTCTGTTATGACATCACCAAAAACCCACACTTCTTTACAAAGCCCTAAAAGAACATAGTTGATTTTGTGAATCGCAATGTTTCTTTCAAACAGGTCATCGTCATTTATGAATTGCGGGTATAAAAGATGTGGTGTTATTGGTATGTTTTTCTTTTCAAATGTGAACCTACTATACTCTCTAGCTTTTCGAGTATTCTCCTCTACGTTGCCTCTATATGGAGAACATACATACACAAGTGGATAGAACTCATCAGTTAGATTGAATTTGTTTAGTAAATCTTTATAATCAAGAATCTCTCCGTCACTTGCCATTATTCTTGCCTCCTTTCTTTGGTTTTGGAGAAACACCTTCTCCTAAATAACAGTCAAAGAAAAAAGGCTATATTTTAGCCTCTCATTTAATCTTTTTTATAAAATTCACATTCATACCCATCAGCTCTTAAAAGTAAGCCTTTAATCCAAGGAGGAGTTTCTCCCATTTGTTCACATACCTTTTCAAGCGACATCTCTTTACTACATTCAATTATCATTTCATCATGGACGTGTCCTACTATAAAACAATAGGATAGCCTTTGCATTGCATAACACAAGATGTCTCTACTAATAGCTTGTATAATATTTTCTACAAACTTTGGACCGTAGCTTTCTAATCGTTCCCATTTTTTAGTAGCACCTACGCCTTCGTATGTAACACTTTCTGATCCATATTGATTAATTTCAATTTTAGGTTTTACATATGCTAGTCTTCTACCACTTGGTAATTCAATAAAGAGCATCCCGCTTTTATAAATGAACTTTAATCCATGTGTTTCAGTTTTAGTTCTATTTCTGACTGCTGTTTTTATTGCTTTATCTACCGCCCACCACATTGCTACAATGTTTGGATTTGCCTCTCTCCAGGATTTAACAAGTGGTTCTAGTTCTTCTTCTTGAAGTCCCATATCAATGGCTCCCATTGCTTTCAAAGCTCCAACAGAACCACCATAACCACAGGCTAATTCTGCAATTTTTCCTTTTTGTCTTAAGTGACCATTTATTCCATGTTTTTCAACTGGCACTTTAAACATAGCAGAGGCTGACTGGCAATAGATATCACCATTGTTTGCAAACACATCCATCCTCCACTTTTCATTTGCTAGGAAAGATAAAACTCTAGCTTCAATCGCAGAAAAGTCTGCTACTATAAACTTCATACCTTTTCTTGGAACAAATGCTGTACGGATAAGTTGAGATAAGGTATCTGGAACATCATATAGAGTTTCAAAAGCATTATAGTCGCCATACTTAACTAGCTCTCTTGCATCTTTTAAATCTTCTATATGGTTTTGTGGTAGGTTTTGTAATTGTATAATCCTTCCTGCCCATCTTCCTGTTCTATTAGCACCATAGAATTGAAACATACCTCTAGCACGATTACACCAGCAACCTGCATTCTTCATGGCTAGATATTTCTTTACTGAAGATTTAGATATTTGTTGCCTTAGTTCTAAAACTTCAGCTATTTCTTTTGGTGCATCTTTTATCATTTCAGCCACTTGCTTTTTACCAAGTGACTCTGCCTCAACTCCATTATTGTTGAGCCATTCTTTCATTTGCATGACTGAGTTTGGATTTTCTATGTTGGTTAGGGTTTGTAGTTTTTCTGATGTTTCTTGCTTTGCTATTTCATCAAACTTTATAGCATTTTCTACAAGCTCCATATCAAGCCCAATTCCTCTATCATTTATTTCTTGATCCAAGTGATACTCATCCCATAAGAACTCTGGCACAGGATAACTTTGTAATCTTTCCTGGATAGATACTTCAACTTCAACATCTCGCTTATTATACTTTTTGAAAAGCTCCCATTTAGTCATATCATGCTCTGGTAGGTTTCTTGTTCTACCTCCATTTGTTTTTGTTGGATTACAAGGAACACAAAAGTACTTGATTAAATCTTTACCCTCTTTTAGTTTTTGTTCTTCTAATCCTAATACAGCACCAACTCCTGCAAGTGACAAAGGAAGTCCTAAATAAGCCGACCATATCATAGAACATCTCCAAGAACTAGGGTCTAAAAACTCATTAACTGTGTCCTCATCAATGCTATAAGATATAAAGTATTCAGGGTAATATCTTGAAATATAGCGAGATAAACACACTCTTTCAAAGTTAGCATTATAAGCCCACTTGGTTACTTTATCATCAGCAAGTGCCGATATTATTTCTAATGGTATCTTTTCTCCTAAAGCTAAATCAACAACTTGTACCTCTTCATGATTTATGGAATATGCAAATAGTAGTATTTCAAATTTCTCTGATTCAGAGTATTTGTAGACACCACACTTCGATAGGTCGATGTCGGAAAATGTTTCTATATCAATAGAGATTGTTTTAATTTCTCTCATTGCTTTACCTCCTATTATGATAAAAGCGGTAGCTTTACTACCGCCTTATCTTATTTCATAAATTCTCTCATTCTTGCTTTGTGGTATTCTTCATCTCTTTTTTCTTGTTTAGCTCTTCTTTTTTCTGTGTTTACATCAGATGATAATGAAAACAAAGAACTTAGAACAAAAAGGAACATTAGAGTAATAAACTCAATACCTACAATTACACAGAATATTGTTGATAAAACGTTAATCATCTTTTTATCCTCCTATTCTAAAAAGTCATCTTCATCGCTAGTTGCGAAGTCGTCTTCAGCCCTTGATTTTCCACCAAGACTTTCTCCGTCTTTTATTTTTTGTAAGTTATTTAATCCACAGGCAATACCTTTATTACCATTGGAATTAAAAGCATATAGGTTTATACTTGCTCGTCCATACACTCCACTATAAACTTCAGAGCGTTCTAAAATAGGTTGAAGAGCTGCATCTACGATACCTGGTGCTTTTGGAGAATTTGCATTTATAAAGTAACATCCTTTATATGCCTCGTCATCTGGTCTTTCTAAATCTCCATCACGAAGTGGTGTCTTAATTGCTTGTAATGCTGGTACACTTTTTCCTGTTCCTTTTAATTTACTTTCTCCTTCTTTATATGCTACTTCAATCGCCTTTTTAATCTTCTCAACTGTTACTGTGTCAGTTTTTGGAATTATTAATGACACGCTGTATTTTGGTGTTCCTCCATTGATAGATTTTGGCTCCCACACATTGCAGTAGCTCCATCTTGTATTTACTCCTGTTATTACTTTTGTCGAATTAAAACTATTATTCATAATTATTTTCCTCTCTTTCCTCTTTAAAATCATTTATTTGCATGGCTGGTCTTTTATCGCTTTCCAGTACAAGCGTTGGTTTGCCCTGAGGTTTATAAATTAAGTTCCCTAAAACCTCATTAAATTTTGTTCTTCCTAGAAGATTAGTCATTGCTGTAATTCCTAGAACTTTCTTTTCGTAAGGATCATATCCTGCATTTGTAACTGCTGTTGCTACTTCTTCTTCATTTAAGTATTTTCGATTAGAACGTCCTTCCACCAGTTTCAAATTAGGATAACTCTTTCCGAGTAAGGCTTGATTTAAAGCATAATCTTTTACATCAGATACCCAAGATACCAAATCACTTGATTTAATAAGAATTGATGATATCTCTTCATCTGTTAATTCAGCAGGTTCTTCAAAATCATACTTTGCAAGTTCCATATTGTATTCAGCTCTCTTTCTACAAGTTGCTTTTATCTTGCAAAACTGACAGTGGTCTCCTGCTTTGAACTCACCTTTTCCTTCGTAGGCAAGTTCTGCTATTGGTTTTAGTGTGTTTTCTGCCCAACTATATAACTCTGTAACACTCATGTTTGAAACACTGATGTTTTCAATTCTTGGCTGATAAATCACCATGCATACTTCTTCAATGTCATATAAGCTGTTAAATAGTTCTAGAGCTCCAATCGCATAGCACATCATTTGTGAATTATCTTCGCTCTCAACTTCTACACCTTTACCATATTTAAAATCAATTATATAAAGCATTTTGTCTGCTATGATTAAACAATCTCCAGTTCCAAACCCTTCTGGAACAAATCTTGAAAAGTCCAGCCTTTGTTCTATTAGAACAAGTGGGTCTTTACAATAGTTCTTTGTATCTTCTATAACTTCCATGACGTAACTGGCATAATCGTTAGCACATCTTTCCATTTCTTCATTATAGTAAGATAAACTATCGGTAGGATCTTGCATTTTAATTCCAAGCATCGACTTAACTTTATACTCACAAAGTGTGTGTGCATCTGTACCTTCTTTAGCATATTCAGATGTTGTGTCTTCTACTTCAGCACATAACTTTGCAGAAGGAGGACAATTCAGCCATCGCTTACTACTAGATGCTGATAATATTGCATGACTGCCCATATTAAATTCCCTCCGTTTCTTTCAACAACTCATCATACTTTGATGCGTCTAATTCAGATAATTTGTTAACTCCAAATTTAGTAAGTAGCCCTTTTACTTCTGCTGTTTTCCCTGCTCTAGATTTTTCTGCTAAAATAGCTCTTACTTCTTCTAAAGTTACAGACTTTTTATTTTCTTTAGGTTTTTCTGGAGAACTTGAAAAAGCTGATTCGATACTTTCTACAATGTCATTAATTGATGTTATAATGTCGCTTACTGTAGATAGTATTTCACTTAGCTTATTTGTACTTTTTCTTAGTTCTTCTAACTCTAAAGATAAATTATTCATCTTGCCCATCGGTACTTCCTCCTTCCTTCACTTCTTTGACATCAACGGATTGTACTGATTGTCCTGGGTCTAATAAGAATACTTGTCTATAATCACCAAATAAAAACTTGATAATTTTCTGTGGTAATGTTAATTGACCACCTCGAAGTACTTTCACGTTATTGCCAGTTTCATCAGTTACGTTGATTGTGACCTTATGCTTTATAGCCATCCTCTTGAGCCTCCCTTCGTATTTGTAAGTCCACTGCCTTACAAGTACTAGGCAAAGATTTTTTTATCTTTTTTAACCTCTCTTGAAATTTTCTTTTATAAACTTCAATATTTTTTCTTTGTGCTTATGAACACTTGGTATAGAAGTTCCCATAATTGCGGCTACTTCAGTAAGTGAATAACCTTCTAGGAAATGAAGTTCATATACTCTTTGTTGTTTTTCAGTCATCATTGAAACAACTTCTCTTAACCTATCTACTTCATCAGATGTATCTTCTACAGCAGTCGTATTATCTGCAAGATAGATACACTTGTCCTGATTTCCTTCCTCATCAAAGATTGAATCAATAGATAAGTTCCATATCTCTTGATATTTTTCGCCTGGGTGTTTTTTTTCCCAATCCTTAATATCTTGTTTTTCTTTTTCTGATATAGGTCTATGCCAGTTCTTATGGTTGTAATAAACCTCTGAATCATCTAAAGAATGTAACTTTTTGATGAACTCCTCTGTTACTCCTTCCTCTCCTGGTTTGATTGTGATTTTAGTTCCATCGTCAAAGATGTAGGTATAAGTACCTCTATTTTCTTGTTTTGTTTTATGACTTTTCATTTAAAAGTCCTCCCTTCCTTTTGCCTGTTGTTTCAGTGCAGAAGGAAAGGAAAAAAGAGTCCGTGCTTTTTTAGTACACGGACTCCTACTGCCTAATTTAGGGTGCAATAAAGAGAGGGTACTAAAAATAAGCATTCTTACCTTTATGGGTATTAAATAGCTTTTATTCGTATCCTTCTGCCCTATTGCAAACTCAGGCATCAAAACATTAAATTTATAAAAAGCAAAAAGTTATTCGTTTTTGTATTTTTTTTATGCGATTGCATATTTTTTTTATACAAAAGCATGGTTTTCTTCATAATTTTCTGATATAATATTTTCATCAATTTAAAAATCATATCGTGCTATCTATGAAGTACTTCTTTCTGCTTTTTACACTTAAGATTTTAACAGCTTTGCTATAAAATCTCTGGTAGTCATGGGTAGTCTTCGGGATGTATCGGTAAAACAAGAAATGAGGGGATTATTAATGACTTTTTCAATATTTGCTAATGTATTAAAACCAATCATTGGTGGTTCAGACAACACAGTTGAATTTACTAGAAAACTCTTTATAGCTATGATTGGAGAAGATAACTCTACAGTAATTGAAAATAAATCAGATGATAGTTTTAAAGCCTATTACAATGGAAGATCAACAATAAATGGAATAGCTAGAGAAATATCTCCTGTTGCTGACCTAGAGAACTTTGTATCCTTCCTTGATAATTTTGGAGACTCAGTTTCAGAGAAACTTTGTGAAGCCTTTTCTGGATACATTAATGAAATAGACTTACAAAATGTTAATTACAAAATAGCAAGTTGCTTTGATGAAATCATAAAAAAAGCAGCAGCAACTCAAAGAAAAAGCCCATCTAATAAAGATGAGCAACTTAATATTCCTATTGAGCATACTGCTACTAGCAATCCTTATACGGAAAAGGATAATAAATTACTTACTGAATTTAATTCAGATTATGAAGAAATCGTGCTTACTTTAATTGGTGGAGATTATGCATCCCATCTAGTAGATATGAGTATTCCTAACCAGATTAAAAAACTATATCAGGAGAAATGGAAAGAAAAATCTAATGATTTTATAAATCCAACACTAAAATCAGATATATTTGGAATTTTAGGAACTCTAGATGAATTAAGTACAAGTTTCATTTCATGTAATTCAAATACAAGTGTAATCAAAAGTCAAAGAATAAAAATAAGAAATTTATATGTTAAACTTCATCCAGAAAAATATGACAAAAACATCCCATATGATGTTTTGTTAGATGATTGGAATGATAGTGATTTTTAGAAAGGATGATAATAAATGCCAACAATTGATAGTTCTATAAAAAGAATAGATAGTGTTATATGTAGACACTTAGATGAAATCGAAGACTCTTCTCGTGGTGCAATTTCACAAGATATATTAGAACAACTAATAAAATTCATTAATCATGTAATGCTTAAGTTTTATGCCAATGGCAAAGAAATCGACATTAACGAAGAAAATTTAACTAAGGCAATCGAGTATTGCCAAGTAAATAGTGACCTATATACCCTATATAAGTTTCGTAACTATCTACAAGTTGTAACTACGCAATACACTTTAGATGAAGATGGATCAGAACGTTTAATGTTAAAGTATTATCAGTACTTACTAGAAACCAAAAATCTTCTTAGTCAACACTTTGGTATTGAGGTACTGCATAATTTAGATAAATTTCCTTTACATTTAGATGATACCCTACAGGAATACTATAAAAAAATTGCAGAAAAAATAGAACATCATCCTGCAGCATTACACACAGATAGTAAAGATAAATATTATATCCAAAAAATCAAACCTCTATTTGTAGATAGAAAGATATATTATGAAGTTACATTTACTCCAATTGATGACAGGAAGAACAAATCTAAGACAAACAGAGTTATTGCTTTTACAAAACTTCCAGTCAAAAGTAACTATGCATCTAAATTTCACCTTATAAATGAAACTATCGAAATATTAGGCAAAACAATGCCTATCATCGTTATTGATGGTTGGGAAGTTTCAATAAGAGATTGTGAATTTCAAAATTTCATATCAATAATAAATGGAGATAAAATAAAAGTAGGTTATCCAGAACAACGATTAATTTGTGAATTTCTTACTAAAACAAAATACACCTTAAATAATCTAATAGACTTTCCAGATGCTGCATATAATGATATTACTCTCAAATGGAAAAGTAGCCTTAAAAATCCTATATTTATTCCAATATTAGATTATTGCAGAAATTTAATATTAAGTGGCAAGAGTGGAAAAAATATATTAAGATACCTACTTTATAATATGAATAATGTCATAATAAAAAGTCAATATTCGTCAGGATACTATAGTAAATATTATGAAGAATGGGTTAAAGCTCCAAACAGCTATCTATCTAACTTGTATTTAGATATTGGTAGTAAGCAATTTGATGACTTACCATTTAATCGCTCTCCTCTTGGACATAATCCAAAATTATCTGCAATATTTGAGTGCATTCCTTGTAATGGTAATCGTCATGAATTATTTGCAAGATTTATAGAAAATAATACAGAAGGCAAAGGACAATTATTCACTGATATTAGTGAATTGGAAAATTACCCTGATTATCCAGAGCTTATAAAAACATATAATGAAAATCTTTACTCTGGTCATAGACCTGAAGGTGATTTAATGCTAGAACATAATCAAGTATTTATAAATGATTATAAGCTAGATACTTGCACCATAATTAAAAGATTACAAGAATTAGCTGAATCTGGTATAGAAAACTATAGTGCTGATGTTGACTTCTGGCTACTCTTTGATGGTTATGAAATTGATTGTGATGAAAAGAAAGATATTATTAGACAGATATTTTCTGATTCAAAAGTTGGTGTAATATATGGTTCTGCCGGTGTAGGAAAATCCACATTAATAAACCATGTTTCACACTTTCTAAACGATGAGCCTAAACTATATTTAACTCAAACAAATCCAGCAAAAGAAAACTTGATTAGAAAAATTGATGCAGAAAATACTACTTTTTCTACAATCGAAAGTTTTAAGCACCAAACTTCTTCAATTGATTATAAATTATTGGTCATTGATGAATGTAGTACTGTCAGCAATAAAGATATGGTTGAAATACTACAAAAAGCAAATTTTGAAATGCTTTTATTAGTTGGAGATACTTATCAAATTGATGCAATACAATTTGGAAACTGGTTCTCAGTACTAAAGGCGTTCTTACCCGAAACTGCTGTTTTTGAACTAAAAAAACCTCATAGAACTAAAAACAAACATCTGCTAGAGCTTTGGGATAAAGTTAGATGCATGGATGATACAGCTAAGGAAGTAATTGAAAGAGAAAGTTATTCTCTAAAAGTAGATGAAACATTACTTTCTTCACTTGAACCTGGCGAGGCAATTCTATGCCTTAATTATGATGGACTATACGGTATAAATAATATTAATAGGTTCTTGCAAGAAAGTAATCCAAACCCAGCAGTTACTTGGGATGTTCAACAATATAAAGTTGGCGATCCTATACTATTTCTTGATTCAGATAGATTTAGACCAGTCATATATAACAATATGAAAGGAATAATCCGTGACGTAAAAGTCGTTGATGTAGATACCCCTACTGAACGCATCCGATTTGATATTGAAATTCCTAAATTAATATATGAAAGAGATACGTTTGGTACAGGTCTTGACCTTCTTGAAAATAATGAGGAAGAAGAGAAATCTCTTATTAGATTTTATGTACGTAAACTTAAAAGTGCTGATGAAGAAGGAGAAGATTTTGGAACTATAGTTCCATTTCAAGTTGCTTATGCAGTTTCCATACATAAAGCACAAGGATTAGAGTTTGAATCCGTCAAAATAGTAGTAACTGATGAAGTTGAGGAATTAGTAACGCATAATGTTTTCTATACTGCTATAACAAGAGCAAGAGAAAAACTAAAAATCTACTGGACACCAGAAGTAGAAGAAAAAGTTATAAATAGAATTAAACCTAGGGACATAAGTAAAGATGTTGAAATTTTAAAAAACTATATTGATAAAAAATAAGGAGGTTAATTTATGCATATTAGTTATAACAAATTATGGAAATTATTAATTGATAAAGGAATGAATAAGCAGGATTTAGGAAAAATTGCAAACATTAGTCCTGCGTCTATAGCAAAACTCGGAAAAGGTGCAAATGTGACCACAGATGTTCTTCTAAAAATATGTGAAGCATTAGAATGCAATCTTGAAGATATAATAGAAACAGTAAAAGAAAGTAATAATAAAGAGGAGGAATAAAAAATGGAAAATTTATGGCTTCTTACTGAAGAAAGACCAAAACCTTCAGTAGTTAAACAAATTATGGAAATGTATTGTAAAGATTTTAACGACACCTTAACAATAAACGAAGATATAAAAATCCGACCACTTATTGAAAACGGATATTTTAAATTTGTATATATTGTAGAAAATATGAGTGTCCAAAAAGCTAAAAACATTTATATAAAAACAGTAAGTGGTAGTTCTAGTTTCTTAGACTTCCTACTTTTTAAGCAAATAGAAGAACCTAGTGAAGGTAGTTCTTCAGATAATTTAATCATGGCTATAGAAGAAACAAAAACAAGCGATGATGAATCAAGAAATACAGGTGTCTATCAAAGGGGATCTAAATTTGTTTATATTACTCCTTATTACAAGGACGTTAAACTTTATATGTTATACAATGAAGAACTAGCAGCACGTGAAGAAAAAAAACCATCTGATACAAGTATTTTTGGAACAAATATTTTATTAACTTTGGGTGTTACTGTTGTTGGAAAAGATACATCTAAATGGTTTAAGCCCTTTAAAAATATCGATGATTTAATCAATTTCAAATCAAAAATGAGAAAGCCACCCGCTGGAAATGTTCCTATTACTATAACAAAATATGATGAACGAATTGAAATATCAGGTAGACTTGCAAAACCTGCCGATGCTGGCAATATAGGGCATGATCCAAACATTGGTGCTCTATCTATGATTTCCGCCTGTATAAGAAAACTAGGCTGGGATAAAGATATTATTATTACACTACATGGTGTGTCTCAAAAATATGTAGATAGAACAAAAGGAAAAAATAAATTTCTATACATATGTAATATTTTAAATATGAAATTAGACCAAATTCAAATGCCACCACAAGTAGCAATGCCAGAATTATACTGGCATTATGAGCGACACTCTGAAAAAATGGCTGATATTCTTCTTCATATGCAAACAATGTATACAGGTATGAAAGGAATCTATGAAAATCATGCTGGTTGTGAAAGAGGATATTTCTTTTCAAAAACTGGTGCACAAATAGCTTTGCCTAAAAAAGATAAAAATGGTATTAATCTTTACCTTCCAGATGTTGTTTTATACGATGAAAAAACGAATTATATAATCCTTGTAGAAGGAAAAATGCTATCAACTATAAACCAAGGAATTAAAGAAATTGAAAACTATGACAGTATTGAAAAAGAATATATCTATCCTAGTTATGGAGATGTAACAATAATGAGATGTTTAAGTATTTTTGGCGGCGATTGTAGAAAACTGCCTCACTCTAAAGTTCTTTTTTATCTTGCTAGTGATGGTCGTATAATAATAAATAATAATGCCCCAGAATGTATAAAATTTGCATTTAATGGTTTAGGTGTAGTGTTTGATTCATAATAAATAAAAGAGAAGCAGAATTTATATTTCTACTTCTCTTTTCTAAATACTAATATATACTGGTGAATTTGGTTTGAAACATAAGAGAACGGATATCCATAAGGAAAAAGTTTTGCTGTTTGGTCTGCCCATATTTTAAGCCCCTTATAATTTAATTCTTGAATATCATTTAATGTTTCAACTATTTTTGCATGTAATAAATTAGTTTCTTTTTTATTTGGTTGTAAATCTTTTATAAAGATAACAACATATCCCTTCTTTTTTACATAAGGTAATATAAGCTGAATTGATTCTTTCAATTTATCATAAAAATTATATATATCTAGATTTCCAAAATCCTTATCACTACTTGTAAATGGCGTAGCAACATTTCCATACACTTTTATATCCGCCCCTGTTTTTTTTCTACTCATCATATTTCCATATGGTGGGTCTATTAAAACAAGACTTATTTTTTCATTTCCAAGAAGCGATTGCATTTTATTGTCATCTGCTAGTATTTCCATACAGTCGCCTTCTACACAATCAAACACAGGAACACCCATTTCAGTAGCCGCTTCTTTATATGCATCAATATATTTTCTTTCTAAGTCAATCCCTACTGCCCTTCTACTACACATCCCCGCTCCTAATAACGTTCCTCCAACTCCCATAAAATAATCAAATATAATCTCATTTTCTTTAGAAAAAAATTCAATTATTTCTTTCATTAATTTTGGTGGTTTAGGAGTTGGATGTATTTTTCTAATATGATGAGCACATGAGTCTTTACCATTAGTAGTGTAGTTAGTATTTATAACAGAATTTATAAAATGATTCCATTCTTTTCCAGATAAATCATTTAATGTATTATTAAGCTGATATCTTCTACCATCTTTAAGTATTACCATTTGTTTAGAATTTCCATATATTCTTGCATCTTCAATATTCTGCTTTACCCAAGAAGGTAACTTTGTAAAATCATAATCAGGATACACATCAAAAAAAGGAATTCCTTCTTTGTATTGTTCATCTTCTTTTGGTTTTGAATTTTTTATTTTGTTGCGTATATATTTATTTACAATTTTTTTAATTTCTTTTATATCTTCTTCTGGGTTTTCAATACCAGCATCACTTAATTTTTTTATTATAACATCA
>QAML01000041.1 GCA_003150315.1 Prevotellaceae bacterium
ATAGTTGTATCTGCTCCAGATGTAAAATCTAGAGAGCAAATATTAGAAGTTCATGCTAGAAAGAAAAAGTTAGCAGAAGATGTTGATTTAAAAACAGTTGCAAGAAACACTTCTGGATTTGCAGGTGCAGACCTAGAAAATATTTTAAATGAAGCAGCATTACTTGCAGCAAGAAGAAACTTAGATTGTATTGGAATGAAAGAAATTGAAGATGCAATGGTAAAAGTTACAATGGGACCAGAAAAGAAAACAAGAGTAAGAAGCGAAAAAGAAAATAAATTGGTTGCTTACCATGAAGCAGGTCACGCAGTAGTAAGTAGATATTTACCAACACAAGATAAAGTTCATCAAATATCTATAGTACCAAGAGGAATGGCTGGTGGATATACAATGTATAGACCAGCAGAAGATAAATCTTTTAGATCTAAAACAGAAATGGAAGAAAATATAGTTTCATTACTAGGTGGAAGGGTTGCTGAAAAGCTAATATTAGACGATATTTCTACAGGTGCAAGCAACGATATAGAAAGAGCAACAGCAATATCTAGAGCAATGGTAACAAAATATGGTATGAGCGAAAAATTAGGAACAATTACATTTGGTGCAGACCAAGAAGAAGTGTTCTTAGGAAGAGATTTAGCACATGCTAAAGAATACTCTGAAGAAACTGCAGCAATTATAGACGAAGAAGTTAAAAAGATTGTAGACGCAGGATATGAAAAAGCTATAAATATTTTAAGTGAACATGTAGATAAATTACATGCAGTAGCAAAAATATTATTAGAAAAAGAAAAAATTGATGGAGAAGAATTCGACAAGATTTTTGGAGAATAACACAGCAGGGATTTTGGGGACGGTCCTTAAAATCCCTGTTGAATTAAATAAAAACCTCGATGTTTAGTATTTGTGCATCGAGGTTTTTATCTTTTTACCTCCCAGTTAGGCAGGGGGAATATATTGCCTTTATTGAAAATTTTAGATTGTTTTGGGGATTTTATTTGTTTATGGAAAATTTCAGATGATATGGTGGATTTTTATTTGTTCATGGAAAATTCCAGATGATATGGCGGAGTTTTATTTGTTTATGTAAAATTTCAGATGCTCTGGCGTAAGTTTATTCATTTTATAATAATAGACTTGCTTTTGTATTTTCAATAGTAGTTAGAATTAAATTTAAGATAATTAATTTGGGATGTAGATAATGCAAAATAATGATTACTAAGTACTTTGAGCAACTGATATTTAAAGCTAGTAAGACTAAAGCAAAGTGTAATAAAAAAATAATATAAAATGACGAAAAATAGTACCCGTAAATAAACAGAGGTATACTTCTTTAAATGGAAGTATGCCTCTATTTACTTATTTTATGGGAAAAAGTAAAATTATGATAATAGGATATTATGGAACGAGTAGGTGTATATAGATGAAAAGAAATAACGAGAAAGAAGGAAAGCAAGAAAAGAAGAATATTAACATTTGTACTAATAAATTTTCGAAAGTAATATTTATAATATGTATTGCTATTTTTATGCTGACTATATTAATAGTAATGAACAAGGAAAATATAGTAGCATTAGGAAAGACGATAACTAGTGATATAAACAGAAAAAATGCGGAATTAGTAAATAGCGAAGCAAAAAGCGTAACAAACATAGATTTAACAGGTTTAGTTACAGGGGAAGATACAGAGCATACACATATATATGAAACTGTTACAAATAGTACAGAACATTGGAAGCAATGTATAATTTGCAACAATAAAATTGATGTAGAACAGCATATTTTGGGAGAAAAAACATGGGCTGCTGGTAGCGAAAGCTGTGAGAAAAACAATTTTTATACTCAAAGATGTAAATGTGGATATCAAGTAAAAGGACGTAAGCCATGTGTTTGGGATGGACATAGTTATACGAGAACGACAAACTATAGGCATATAAAGATTTGTAATGTGTGTAGAGGACAAATAGATAATGAATATTATATGGAAAACGATCCAAATACGTTATATGTAAATAAGATTGAACAATGTGTTAATAGCAAGGGAGATATTACATGTTCAAATTTAGGAATATGTAACATATGTAACTCGGATTGGAATACTAGTCCACATCAATTAAATGCAAAAGCTGAAGGTATGAGTGGAACAACTAACATATATTGCTCAAGATGTAGCAAATCATTTGGAACAGTTGAATTTAATATAACTAATAATCATTCTGCGCCATCTACATATACAGGAAATTTAACAGTTAATCTTACGAATGGAGCTACAATAGATACAACACACGATGGGACAGTTAGAACTATTGGTACTCCGTTTGAAAAAGTTAATGGAGCTAGAACAGATATTAGTAGTACGTCTGCAAAGTATACAATATCAAGTACATTTAAAAATACTTGGAAAGAACATTATTCTGCATATTATATAGTAAGAGTAATTATAAATAATTGTAAAACCTCAATGAATTTATTGAATAGTTTTTATATGTATCCAGATACAAAAGCACAGCAAACACCAACAATACAAGTTATAGATTCAGAACAGATTGAAGGAGATTGGGCAACAAATAAAGAAATTAAAATAACAGGAAATGAAGATTATTGTAATTATGTTACCGTAAAAATAAAAGATGATACAGGAAAAGAAATATTTTCTGGAAAGGCGACAGCAAAAGACGGAAAATATACATTAAGTTGTATACCAGAACTAGAAGCAGATGCAGATGGTAGAACGTTTTCAGTGGAGGTAATAGATTCTTGCAATAATAGTGTTACGAAAGATTTTAAAGTAAATAAGGTGGATTCGAAAGCACCAACATTAACAGAAAATGGAGAATATACCAAAGAATGGAGTAAAAATAAAGAGATAAGTTTTACAGCAGAAGACCAAGGAATAGGACAAGTACAGATAGCATTTAATAATGCAACAGATTACCAGAGTGCAACTAAAGAGAACGATAGATATATAAGAAAATATAACTTTTATGGAGATGTATATGATAAAGTAACAGCAGCAATATACTTAAAAGATGGATTAGGAAATGAAAGAACAGTAAAAGTTGATATAGGAAAATTAGATAATACAGCTCCAAAGATAACAAGAACGAATATAGCAGAAGGTAAAGTGAAAATAGAAGCAAATGATAGACACGAGAAATTAGGTGAAGGTTCTGGAGTAGTAGGATATAGATATTTAACTAGTATACAAGATACAAATGAAGAGCTAACAGAGAATGAGGGAACATATATAGAGGCGCAAGAGATACCACTAGAAGAACTGAAAAAAGCGAAATATGTATATATAGCTCCAGTAGATAGAGCAGGAAATATAGGGAATACAGTAAAAGTAAATTTACCAACATATAGCTATAGTGTAAATTATTATGAAGAAAGTAGTCAGACAAAATTAGCACAAAGTAAGGTTGTAGAAAATAAGCTATTAGGTGAAGAAGTAGAAGAACAAGCGATAGATATAGTAGGATATACGAAAGTAGAGCCAAGTAGTAAAAAAATAACAATAAAGCAAGGTGAAAATACTATTAACTTTGTGTATAGGAAAAGAACAGATATATCATATACAGTAAAATATCTAGAAAAAGGAAGCAATAAAGAAATACACAAAAGCAAAGTAGTAGCGAACCAAACATTTGGAGCTACAATAACAGAACAAGCAATAGAGATAGCTGGATACGATTTAGAGTCAGCACAAGAGCAAAGTTTAACGATAAAAGTAGAAGGAAACGAAATAATATTTTATTACGTAAAAAGTGACACGAATGTCCTAGTACACCATTATAAAGAAGGAACAACAGAAAAAGTACCATCAAGAAATGGTGGAATAGTAGAAGATGAACTAATTGAAGGAAAAGTAGGAGATAACTACACAACAAATGCTTCTAGTAATATTGCACAAAATTATGAACTAGTAGCAGAACCGAACAATAAAAATGGAACAATGACAGAAAGCCAAATAGTTGTAACATATTACTACAGATTAAAGACACCAAGTATAACAAACCAAGTAATAAACAAAACAGGAACAGACAGAATAACAATAGTAAACCAAGAAATGAGCTATACAGTAACATATAGAGCAAATATAGTAGATTACATAGGAAATGCAGAAGTAACAATAGTTGATACATTACCATATGCAATAGATGAGGCAAAATCTGATTTAGCAGGTGGAGTATATGACGCAAATGCAAGAACTATTACATGGAAGGAAACTGTAGAAAATATAAATAGTTTTGCAGATACTAATGCTACGAATGAGGTTTTAGATAATGCTAATACAACAGGAGCAAAAATTGTTGCAAATGGTGGTGCTAGTAGAGCGGAAACAAAAGCTGTTGCAAATGGTGGAAATGCTAGCGATTCTAAAGATGTTTCTGGAGTTGATAAGATTGCAAATGCTGGAACTGTTGAGATAACAAAAACATTTAAGGTAGTATATACAGGCTTAGACATGAACCAAGAAAAAGTAGTTAATAATGTAAGTGGAAACATCAAGTTATTAACACCTGAAAAAACAAGTGAAGAGGTAACAGGAAACCAAGGAAGCACAATATATAAAGCAATAATAAGCGCAGAAAAATTGGTGGACAAACAAGAAGCAACAGAAGGCGAAAAAGTAACATATACAGTAAGAATAAAAAATGAAGGAAACTTAGCAAAAACAGTAACATTAAGAGATACATTGCCAGCAGGTTTAACCTTTGACAAGAATACATTAATCCAAGTGGGAAATGTAGGAACAGTATATACAGAGCAAAACTTGAAAAACGGAATACCAGTAGAAGTTCCAGCAAAAGGAACTGTAGATGTAAAATTTGCAGGAATAGTAGATGTTTTGGCGAATGACGCGTTTAGTAAAACATTAGAAAATCAAGCAACAATAGACAACGAATTAACAAATAAAGTAACAACAAATGTAACAAAGCCAAATATTTTAGCACATAAAGAAAGTACACCAGCAAGTGGAAATAAAGTTTTAGAAGGCGACGAAATAACATACAAAATAAAAGTAAGAAATGATGGAACACGAGAAGGAACATTAGTTGTAAAAGATACAGTACCAACAGGAACAACATTTGTAGAAGGTTCTGTAAAAATAGATGGAATTGCGAACAAAGACAAAACAGCAAATGACTTAGCAAATGGAATTAATTTAACAGTTGGAGTTGGCAAAGAAATAGTTCTAGAATTTAAAGTAACAGTAAATAAATTAGCAGATAGAACAAAGATAAAAAATACAGCATATATAAACGAAGGAAAAGAAGATAAGAAAGTTCCAGAAGAGCCAGAACATACATATGTAGAGCCAAAAGCAGAGCAAAACATAACGAAAAATGGAACATCAAAAATAGAAGCTTTAGACCAAGAGATAACATATAACATAGCATACACAGCCAGAATTTCAGACTACAAAGGAAATGCAAAAGTTGTATTAGTAGACAAATTGCCATATGCAATAGATGAAACAAGATCTGACTTGGCAGGTGGAACATATAATGCAGAAAACAATACTATTACATGGGAAGAACCAGTAGAAAATATACAAATAACAGAAACAAAAGAAGTAACAGTAAATAAAACAATAAAAGTTGTATATACAGGAATAAGCAAAGATGTAACAAGTGTTAAAAACACAGTAACAGGACATATAGAGTATGAAGCTCCAATAAGAACAAGTGAAGATGTAACAGCAAACCATATAACTACAACAGGATTTACAATAAATATTCCAGTAAGCAAAGTATGGGAAGATGACAATAATAAATTAGGACAAAGACCAACAAAAGTAGTGTTTAAATTAACTGGAAGTGATGGAAGCGAATATGTAAAAGAAATGTCAAAACCAGGGACAGCAGGAAGTACAACAACACAGGACCAAACAAATCCAAATAAATGGAATGACATATTCGAAAACTTACCAAAGTATGATGTAAATAACAAAGAAATAATTTATACATTAACAGAGGAAGAAAAAGCTGAGGGAGATTTAAGATACTATGACAGTGTGGTTACAGATAAGATAGTAACTAACACAAATAAATATGGAAAAGTAACAGTACATCATTACATAATGAACGCAGATGGAAGCACTACAACAACAAAGGTTCCAGACACAACAGGAAAAGCAATAGAAGATACAGTAATAGAAGGAAAAGTAGGAGATCCATATAAAACAGAATCTGCAAAAAATATAAATGAAAAATATGAACTAGTGGCAGAAAAATTACCAGCAAATGCTACAGGAACATTGGAAAAATATAATGCAGAAAAAGAGCAAGAAGTAATATATTATTACAAATTAAAACCAGCAAAAGTAATAATAAATTACTTAGAAAAAGATGAAGATACAGATGATAGCAATAACCAAGTATTAGCAGATAAAGCAGAAATAAATGGACATGTAGACGACAAATATAATACAAATACAAATCATCGTAAAGAAACAATCGAAAAAGAAGGAAAAACATATACATTAGTATCAAACTCAGAGAATACCGAAGGTATAATGAAATTACAAGATACAGTAGTAACATACTATTACTTACAAAATACAAAAGCTACAGTAAGATATGTAGAAAGAAATCCAGAAACAGGAGAAATAGTGAAAGACCTAGAAGAGCCAACAGTAAAAGAAGGACTAGTTGGAGAAGAATTTGTAACAAAT
>QAML01000054.1 GCA_003150315.1 Prevotellaceae bacterium
GTGCCTTGTATTTTAAAATACATGGCTTGTATTTTTTGCGATAAGCCATGTGTTTTTTCGTGCGTCCCGCAACAACATAACAAAGTCCCGAAATTCATTATGAATTTCGGGACTTTTATAAATTTCAAAGAGTATGTTTTGCATCATACGCCGAAACACGCTACCCGCATATCCTGCAAATGCCGCGTTACCGATGCACGTTCGTCTAAAAAGCCACATGCAACGGCAAACGCCATACTTTCAGGCTCTCATTCCCTTTGACGAAAAGCATGTGCAGGAAACAATGCCCACCACGTCATGCAACCGAAAGAGAATATCGCATTGCGGAAAGGCGAAGTCCGTTATTCCTTCACGAGTTCGCCGTGCAGCGTGGCAGACGAGGCGGAAAGTATCTTAACTTTGGCAAATTGACCTATATGTGAGTCTTCACGATTGAAAACAACCACCTTGTTTTGCTCCGTGCGTCCGAACAGTTGTTCGCGACTGCGCTTGCTCGTGCCCTCTATCAGTATGTCGAAAACTTTTCCAATACATTTTTGGTTGTTTTCCAGCGAAAGAGTGTTCTGCAAAGCGATGAGTTCGTTAAGGCGACGAATCTTGACATCCTCGGGAACGTCATCATTGAAATGTTTTGCTGCATAAGTGCCGGGGCGTTCGCTGTATTTGAACATGAACGAGGAATCGTAAGCACATTCTTTCATAAGGCTCAAAGACAAAGCATGATCTTCTTCCGTCTCCGAGCAATAGCCGCAGAAAATGTCGGTTGACAATCCGCATTCGGGCACTATGCGGCGTATGGCGTCCACACGCGACAAATACCATTCGCGGGTATATTTTCTGTTCATCAGCTTCAAAATCCTGTCGCTACCGCTTTGCACCGGCAGATGTATGTGTTTGCAAACGTTAGGTTCCTCGGCAATAACGCGAAGAGTGTCATCGCTCATGTCCTTAGGGTGGGAAGTTGTGAAACGAATCCACATTTGCGGCACTTCACGCGCCACCATTCTCAAAAGTTCGGGGAAACCGGTGGTTTCTCCGCCTTCCGATTCAAATTTATAGGAATTTACGTTCTGCCCCAACAGGGTTACTTCCTTATATCCGCGTTGTTCAAGGTCCTTAACCTCGTTTATTATGCTCTGCGGAGCACGCGAACGTTCGCGTCCCCTGACATAAGGCACAATGCAATAATGGCAGAAATTATTGCATCCGCGCGTAATGCTTACGAAGCCCGAAATCCGGTTTCCGCAAATGCGCTCCGGAATAATATCGGAATAGGTTTCAATCGTGGAAAGCTCCACATCGATAGCCTTGCATCCGTTCTCGGCTTCACCCGTAAGCTGCGGCAACATCTGATAAGAGTCGGGACCAGCCACAAGGTCGGCATGGTGATTCTCAAGAAGGTCGTCCTTGGTGCGTTCAGCCATACAGCCCAGCACACCAATGATAAGTTTGCCGTGCTTTGCCTTTTTCATGGCATTGAGAGCGTTGAGGCGGTTATAAATCTTCTGCTCCGCGTTGTCGCGAACGGAACACGTGTTCAAAAACACCGCGTCGGCACTTTCAATGTTTTTCACCGTGTCATATCCCGCAGTTTTCATGACCGAAGCAACCACTTCGCTGTCCGCCACATTCATTTGGCAGCCGTAAGTTTCTATATAAAGTTTCTTCATTTCCTTATAGATTTCGGACGCAAAGTTACGAAATTATAAGGTATTGCACCTTTTCACTTCCTAATCATATTGAAAAGCGAAAGAGGAACTTTGGCAAGAAAAACCGACGGCTTCACGGTTTCATGACCCGAGTAATAGGTAATCCACATTTCCCCTCCCACTTTCAAAAACGAGGGATAAGAATTATCGTCAAACGAAGGAAGCATGAGCATTTCCTGAAAGTTTCCGTCGGCAGTGCCTGCATATATCATTGTTTTGGGACGCGAGGGAATATGTATCTCTCTACCGCCGAGCAAAACCCCTCCGTCGAGGAAAACATAAGCATCCGGACCGCCGCAGAAAAAGCCCAGCTCTTTCTGTTTCCAGTCGGTGTATGGCGCAGAAGAGGAAAGCAGCATGGCAGAACGGTTACCGCTCTCGCGGCGAACAAACAAAAACATCCTGTCATCGGCATCAAACCTCACCGTTGTCTCATTGGGATAACCGGAAATATCGAAAGTTTTCATCACTTCGTATTCCGTTCCGTTTTTTGTGGCAAGAAGTTCGAGTTTGTTCTGATCTCCCGCCTTGAAATAAGCTACTCCGTAGCCCGTTCCCTTATGCCATGTAACGCGCCACAGCCATGCGAAATTCTGCGACGCGGAAGAGGAAATATTTACGGGTTTGGGAATGGAAAACTTCTTTCCGTTTTTTGAAAACGACACAAGCGTGCTCGTAGATTCCAGTTTCCCACCTTTATATAAAGAACATCCCATCAGCACCATCAGTTCCCCCTTAGGCGTAACGGAAAGTTTCGGGTCGCGCAAGTCATATCCCGTTCTCGACAACACGGTTTCGGTTTCCCATTTGTCGCCGTCGGACGAAGAAATGATATGAATTTTACCGTCCGCCTCACCCTTTTCGTTGAAAATATGGCTGAACCCTTCGCGAAAAGCACAATAATATCTTCCCTTATGCTCCACAAGCGAAGTAAAAGCACAATGAGTGGAGCCGTCGCCCCATATACGTTTCAAACTATAGCACACATACTGCGCGCAAACCGCTGACGCAACCAGTGAAACAATAATAGAAATTAAAATCTTTGTTTTCATGATAAAGCAAACTAATCGTAGTGAAGCAAATTTATAAAAAATCCAAGAGAAAAGAAAAATAATCACTACTATTGCAAACAGAAAGAAAACAATAACGCATGAGCAACGAACATCCTCTGAAACAATTCGCATATTGTCCGCGATGCGGAAGCGCAGAATTCATGGTTAACGATGAAAGATCGAAACGCTGCGGACATTGCGGCTTTGTGTATTATCTGAATGCGAGTGCCGCCGCGGCAGCCTTTATATTAAACGACAGAAACGAAATACTCGTAAGCAGACGTGCCTTTGAGCCGGCAAAAGATACCTTGGATCTTCCCGGAGGATTCGTTGACCCGGGAGAATCTATTGACCGGGGAATGCGCAGAGAGATTCTTGAGGAAACGGGATGCCGGGTGGCAGAAATGAAATGGCTCTTCTCCCTGCCCAACAGCTATATGTTTTCGGGCTTCTCCGTTCCCACTGCCGACAGTTTCTTTCTGTGTCGTCTTGAAACGGGAGAAACGCCTGCGGCATCGGACGACGCAGCCGCCCTAAGGTGGATTGCCATAGAAAAATTGGACCCGGAAGATTTCGGACTTGATTCCATAAGAAAAGCTGTGGAAAAGTTCAAAACCGAAAGTGCACGACTTGTATGGGACAAGCATTAAAACAGATGCGGAATGCTATATTCCCCGACCGTTGCGGCTGAATTTTTTATTTGGAAATCAACTACCCGCGCACATGACAGACGTACAGAAAAACATTTTACACTCAAGCCGGGCTTTTTGAAAGTAAATCACGCGCATAACAAACATATATTTACTATATTTGCAAATCAAAGGCATACTATACCAGCCAAGAAAACAATAAACAAACATATTTACTTACATGAAAAGAACTATAAGCAAGATGCTCGCGGCAGGATTCGCCGCAACGCTCCTCACACTGCCGGCAAGCCGCATTGCCGCACAGATAACCATTGTGCCGCAGCCACAGGAGGTAAAGCTTCAGGCAGGCAAGGCGTCTGTTTCGGCAAATCCCAAAATTTATCTCGACAAAAAAGCAAAAATCACCGCTTCATACCTTTCCGCACAATTCAAGGAGGCAGGTATCACGCCGGTAATGGTAAACAGTGCCGCACAAGCCGACATTGCCATTTCCATGGGTAAGGCTTCGGGACACAAAGAAGGCTACAAACTCGAAGTAAGCGATAAAAAGAAACCCGCAATAACCGCTACCGCCGACGACAGAAGCGGTGCCGTATATGCAATAGAGAGTATCCGCCAAATGCTAAAGAACGAAGGCGGAAAGTTCACAGCTAACGTTTGCACCATAACCGACTGGCCCGAATTCGGATGGAGATCTTATATGCTCGACGAGAGTCGTCATTTCCACGGAATGGCTATGGTTAAGCGCATGGTCAATGAAATGGTACGTTTGAAGATGAACACTTTCCATTGGCACCTTGTTGACGATCCTGGATGGCGCATAGAAATCAAAGGATATCCCAAATTGACGAGCGAAGGTTCGTTAAGCGATTTCTCACATCACTTCCAGGGCGCAGAAAAATGGAAAGAAGCCTATCCTGATCGCGAGCGTTCATATTATACTCAGGCAGAAATCAAAGAAATAGTGAACTATTGCGCAGAAAGAGGCATCCGCGTCATTCCTGAAATAGAAGTCCCCGGACACTGCTACGCTGCTACTCACGTTTATCCCGAACTTCTTGCGAAAGGAGACAATGATACCGACCCGGCAATCTATGACGTTGTGGCTCCGGAGTTCAAAAAATTCATCGAAACCACGCTTACGCAGGTAGTAAAACTCTTCCCCTCGAAAATTGTACATATTGGCGGCGACGAGGCAAACTATTCGCGCTGGTCAAAGAACGAAAGAATCAAAAAGTTCATGAAAGACCACGGACTGGAAACCTATCCCGACATGCAGCTTTACACAATTAACAGCCTGCAGAAGTTTCTTGACAAGAAAGGTGTGAAACTTATAGGTTGGAACGAGATTACCGGCGACAACGTTCACGGAGAAGCCAACCACGGAGAGAATTCTGCTCTTACTCTTGAGAAAGGTACTTTGGTACAATTCTGGGACGGTTCCACCGATCTTGCAAAGAAAGCCATCAAGAAAGGTTTCAATCTTGTCAATTCCAATCGTCTGTACACGTATCTCGATTATGGCTATCCCACAATCAGTCTCGACCACGCTTACAGCTTCAATCCTTATTTCGACGACCTGACTCCCGAGCAAAACGCCAAGATTCTCGGTCTCGGATGTCAGATGTGGGGTGAATGGACTCCCACCGATGCCCGCGTATATTTCCAGACTTTCCCCCGTCTTGCCGCTTATGCAGAATGCGGATGGACAAAAGTTGAAAATAAGAACTATGCCGACTTTGTACGTCGCATGTCACCCATCGAAAAGATATGGCAGGGAAAAGGATACTTCACAGGTCAGCCCTCATATTCCATGGGAACTCCCGAAGCTGCGAAATAATTTTTAATACATAGATTATAGGCATTAAAATATCGGTTGTGTCCATGCGATGCGACCGATATTTTTGAATTACAACCCATACACTTAAAAACAAGACTATCATGAAAAGAAAATTAACCGCCACTCTCGCAATGATGTCGCTTGCTTTTTTTGCCGCCACCGCACAGAACGCCGACGAAAACCTGTCGTGGGACATTTACCCCGACACCTGGGTGGGAACAGACGGCGCAGGACGAATACAACCTACGCAAGCGGAAACGGGGAAAACCAAGACCGACAAAAAGAGAGACGTTGGAATGTTCTACGTAACCTGGCATACCAAAGGACTTCACGCAGGCAAACCGCCATATAACGGAGATGTTACGAAAATTCTCGAAAAAGACCCCGCCACACGCCTTGACGGCAGCAGCAAGAACTGGCATCATTACGGCGGTTACCATTGGGGCGAGCCCGAAATGGGATATTTTCTCTCCGCCGACCCTTACGTAATTCGCCACGATGTGTCTGCGCTCGCCGATGCAGGCGTTGACGTTTTAATTCTCGACGTTACCAACAGCGTAAGATACTGGGAAGAATGGGAACAATTGTTCAAGATTCTTGATGAAATGAAAAACGGCGGACAAAAAGTGCCCAAATTCTGTTTTTGGGTGTTCAACGGAGTTCCCACATACTGTGCCCAGGAAATTTTCGAGCGTGTTTATCGTCCCGGACGCTATAAAGATTTGTGGTATTACCGCGACGGAAAGCCGCTACTCCTGTATAATGCCGATCCGAAGCACGATGCAAACGGATTTCATCCCGACCCCGTGCCCAACTTCCTGTATGATGCCGATGCGGTTACTAACAAAAACAATCCGCACTACGGCGATACCATTTACACAAAGGAACGCATTGCTTACTATCCCAAGTATATTCTTGACTTTTTCAGTCTTCGCAACATGTGGTGGGGATATTACAAATGGGCAGGCAAACGTTTCATAGGCAAGGAGGACAATTGGACGTTCGGGCTTGACCTTGGCGATAAACCTGTGCTTGATCTCACTCCGCGCGAGCGTGCTTCGCGCCACAACGGCAAGATTGAGGAGATATCCGTTACTCCTGCCCAGCACCCTGTATCGCTTATCGGAAAATCGTGGCGTGCAAGTACGGGCGAACCGCAGTTCAACGAATACGATCTCCCGGTTGCCACATACGTTCCGGAACTTGGAAAGAAAATGGAGCGTCCCACGGCATACGGCATCTATTTCCAGGATCGCTGGGACGAGGCTTTGAGCATAGACCCGCCGTTCATTTATCTCAACGACTGGAACGAGTGGTCGGCAGGCAAGTATATGCAAGACCCGCCTGTTACATTTATGCGCCGACAAGGCAGCAATTATTTCTTTGTTGACCAATATAACGAAGAGTTCAACCGCACAATCGGTCCAATGAAAGGAGGTTTCACCGACAATTACTATATGCAGATGGCGGCAAACATACGCAAATATAAAGGAGTGCGTGCCATTCCCGAAAATCACGGTTACTTTACCTCGTGGGATAACGAAAAAACGGAATATCGCGATACCAAGGGCGACATTGCCCATCGTGATTTCGACGGTTACTCGGGTCTTCACTACAAGGACGAACTCGGACGCAACGACATTGTGCTTTCAAAGGTCGGTGTCAGCAAAAAGGATGTTCTTTTCCGTGTTTCCGCCGCCGACAACCTTACAAAGCCCGAACCTAACGGTTGGATGCTGCTCTTTATCGATTCCGACAAAAACAGCAATACGGGTTGGGCAGGCTATGACTATATGGTTTCAGACGGCAAACTTTGGAAATACAACGGCAATGCTCCCGACAGCACCGCCATGTGGAAACCGGTGGCTAAAGTGGAGACCCGCGTAGACGGCAAAGACTATTACGTTAACGTTCCGCGCAAACTCATCGGAGCAAAGGGAGACAAGATAACTTTCGACTTCAAATGGGCAGACAATCCGGCAGACATGAAGTCGCCCATAGGACTTGCGCTCGGAGGCGACACTGCTCCAAACCGCCGTTTCAATTATCGTTTCATCTGGAGCAGAGATTAAAGATTTCAGACCGGTTTCAGCAACCGGAAAGCCTGTAAAAACGGGCAAAAACCACGGTCATTTTGGGGCTTTTGCAAGACATTGTTTTTCAGACATTTGAAAAGGCGAAAAATACAAGCCATATATTTTGAAATACAAGGCACTTATTTTAAAATAAGTGCCTTGTATTTTTTACGACAAGCCATGTATTTTTTCCGGCGGCAATTTCCGTCTTTTTTTCGAACCGAATTCCAACCGCTTTTTCCACTCTCCTAACGCCTCTTCGGGAACATATCCGAAAACTTCCCCATACATTCCGATATTTGCGGATTTTCCTATGGGAAACACGACACACCTTCCCCCCGGCAATGCGGGTTTCAATAACGAAAACACAACCTTGCTGCCGTATCTCCAAGTTTGAGGCATTTGTTAACACTGTATTCGCAAACAATAATTAAATTTGCACATATTCCTCTAAGACATACAATTTATGAACAAGGCAAAATTACTTTCCACAATCCTCCTTGCAGGAACATCACTCTTTGTTTCGGGTCAGACCAACATTCCCGAATCGCCCGCGTGGGACGTATATCCCGACACATGGGTTGCCACCGACGGCGCGGGGCGCGTGATGCCCGGCAACGCGGACGTGGGCGACTATAAATACGGCAAACAGCACACAGTGGGTATTTTCTATGTAACGTGGCACACTTCCAACCTCAATAACATGCACTCTCCCTACGGCGCAGACGTTTCCAAGGTTTTGGAAAACGACCCCAACGCACGCAAAGATAAAAACAATGCCGCGTGGCAGCCGCAATATTACAACTCCTACCATTGGGGCGAACCCGAAATGGGATATTTCCTCTCTGCCGACCCGTTTGTCATTCGCCGCGACGTGTCCATGCTTGCCGATGCGGGAGTGGATGTTCTTATTCTCGATGTTACTAACGCCGTGAGGTATTGGGATGAATGGGAAGCCCTGTGCAAAGTGCTCACCGACATGAAAGCCGAAGGAAACAAAGTGCCGCAAATATGTTTCTGGAGCTTCAACGGCGAGGCAATATACGTGGTGCAGGAAATTTACGACCTTTTCTATTCCAAAGGAAAGTATAAGGATTTGTGGTTCTACTGGTATGGCAAACCGCTGCTGCTTTATAACGCCACACCAATCAATGATGCCAACGGCGCGGGGCATAAACTGCGCAACTATCTCTATAATCCCAACGCCGCAACCAATCCCAACAATCCCCATTACGGAGACCCTCTGTACACATCGGAATATCTCACCGACTATCCCGACTATATAAAAGATTTCTTCACTCTTCGCAACATGTGGTGGGGATATGCAAAATGGTACGGCAGCAAATATGTCGGAACAGAAGACAACTGGGCGTTCGGATATGAGATGCACACACTCGGCTCCTACCGGGCAGAAGACCTCGTGTCCCGTCATAAAGGAAAATATGAGGAATATGCCGTTACGCCCGCGCAACATCCCTCCTCGATGGTGGGAAAATGCTGGACACGAAAGGGAGGCGAACCGCAACTCGACGAATACGACATGCCCGTACCGCAATATGTGGAAAGCGCAGGCAGGGTTGTTGACGACCCCGAGAGCTACGGCATATACTTTCAGGAACGTTGGGACGAAGCTCTCAGCGTTAATCCCGACTTCATCTATCTTAACGACTGGAACGAATATACTGCAGGAAAATATGCGGGAAACAACCTGACATTCATGCGTCGCAGCAACAACGGATTCCATTTCATTGACCAATACAACGCGGAATTCAACCGCACAATAGGACCGGTGAAAGGAAGATATACCGACAATTATTACATGCAAATGGCTGCAAACATCCGAAAATACAAGGGCGTGAGAAACATTCCCCAAAACTTCGGAATTGCAGCGCAGGATGTTTCAAAACCCGACCCTTCCGCATGGGAAAAAATCAAGACTGAATATCGCGATACCAAAGGTGATATAACACACCGCTCTTACGGCGGATACGGCGGGCTTCGCTATACTGACGAACTGGGACGCAACGACATAGTTCTCTCGAAAATTGCCGTTACAACCGACAGCATTTATTTTTATGTCGAATCAAAGGACAATCTCACGCCTTGCGAAAACGACAACTGGATGCTTCTTTTCATAGATTCCGACAACAACCACTCCACAGGTTGGAACGGTTACGACTATGTGGTGAACAAAACAATAGAAAACGGGAAAGTTTCCTCTATTATGAGTTGCGGCGGCGACGTTTCCACGTGGAAGAAAACGGCAGATGCGCACCTGAACGTAAACGGAAACAAACTCGTTGTGGCGGTTTCAAGAAAAGATTTGAAACTTACGGGAGACAACATTACTTTCGACTTCAAATGGGTTGACAATCCCAGGGATTTTGATTCGCCCATAGGACTTGCCACCGCAGGAGACGCAGCTCCCAACCGACGTTTCAATTATCGTTTCATCTGGCACAGATATGGCAGCGAACAAGTCTCGGCAAAGGAAAAACTCATAGAACTTATTGACAAATGCAGCAGTTCCAAGCTCACCGAAAGCCATTCTTACGGCAAAAATCCGGGAATGGTGGCAGATTCCGCCGTAGTTGCGCGTTACGAAGAGGCATTCAAAAACGCATATTCGCAGGCTTCGCTCGAACTTGACGACAGTTATTACGAAAATGCGGCAGAAGAATTGAACGATGCGGCTCAAGCTTTGAAAAACGCGCCCACCGTGCCACTGGCAGACGGCTACTATTTCATAACAAGTGCCAACCCCGCCTACACAAATACAACTATCGCCATTGACCAGTCAAGTGTAAACGCAAAGGTGATGCACTGGCGGGAGATAAACGAGGACCGTGCGAATTTTGTATGGAAAATAACTGCCGACAAAGGCGGCTACGTCATTCAGAATTACTTCTCGTCGCTATACGCAAACAAGAGCACGCTCAACAATTCAAGTTCCACAATCCGGTTAACCGACACAATCGGTGCGAAACAGCTTATAACTCCTCTCAACCACGCCGGACAATTCACCATAACCAATGAAGTTTATCCCGTTCCCTATTACCAGAAAAACGGAGAGAACGGTATTGCCACAAGCGGCTATGTTTCTTCGAAAGAGGGCGGAGCAAATTCGTGCGCTGCCTGGAAATTTGTGAATGCCGACGGATATTTCATACGCAATCTAAAGAATCCGCTGGACTCTGTGGCTCGTCTTGCGAAAGAAAAGGTTCTCTCTTCGGTGGTTATCAGAGACGGCAGTCCCGATCCCCTTTCTCCGGCATACAATACGGCTCTGAAACCGCTCATTGACCGTCTTGCCGCGCTTTTAGCCAAAGATACGGTGCTCGACATCCATTCCATTACCAAAGCCGACATAGATACTCTTGCGCAAGCCTATGACAATTTGCTCGCCATCTGGCCTGACACTGCCGAACTCTCACTTGTGTGCCGCCAAACGGAATCTTTTCTGAACAACAGCACCTGCGGCGACGAAGTGGGTGAGGCTTCCGATGAAGCATATTCGGCATTGCAAAAGCAATATGAGGCAACTCTTGCAAAGCGTCCGTTCTATGCTTTCCTGCGCCGCGACATCGATTCGCTTACATCGGCTCTCCGCGAAAAACTTTCCTATGCTTCCACAGCCGTAAACTATCCCGCAGAGGATATATGGTATCACATCACGAGCCAAGACACTACCGCCGCTTCTTCTGTCAATCCTTATGGAGAATGTATCTATGCTTCCGGCGGCAATATCAGTGCTTCGGTTTACAGGGAGGGGAAACCCGAAGAAAACAATCATAAAGTGCGTGCAGCATGGCGGTTCGTTAGCCTCGGCAAAGGCACATACGCCATACAGAATGCCGGTAGCGGCTGGTATCTCGGCACATGCGCCAAAGAAGGAGAGACTTTGAAAATGAGCGAAAGCCCCGTGGCATATAAATTAGAATTTATCGGCAACAGGCAATGGGCACTGCGCAACTTGGAGAACGGTTTGCGTGTAGCCAACATCAGCAAACGCCGCAACATAAGTCTCAAAGCCGATTCGGCGCAACTGAACATGCCTGCGTCGTGGTATGTTTCGCGAGTAACCACAAACGACCTGCGCGATTCGCTCAACTTTGTGGAGGGTTCGCTCAGCGTTCTTACGCTTCCCTACTCCCAGACAGTGCTGCCGCAAACCGTGAACGGCGAGGAAATGAAGTTCTATGTGGTGAGCGGTTCAAAGCTCGACGCCACGGGAAAGACCATTGCAATAGACATGACCGAATATGGCGAAACCACAGTGCCCGCAGGCTATCCGTTAATCTGTATCATAGGAAACGAATACAAGGTTACGTCATACATTCCCTTCCACACATTCCCCGAAACCGACGGCGAAGTGGTAACCCGGGGTATGACCGTGAACGGACTTGTAGGTATGCTGAAAACAACAACCATACAAAACGACACATGCGGATATTTCAGCATCAGGAGCGTTGTGCCCATGACCTCAAAGCGCATAATACAGGCACAAAGCGGATATTTGAACGCCACATCCGTTGCCAACCTTGACAACGTCCCCACCGACCTCACGGCAAACGTGAGCGGAAACGGGCTAACCAACAGCATTTCAGAAATCACAGGCATGCGGGACGAAACAGTCGACGTGTTCAGCGTTGAGGGCGTAAGGGTGAGACAAGGAATAAAGATGTCGCAGGCACTGAAGCATCTCGCTCCCGGCATATACATCATAGGAAACCGCAAGTTTGTTGTGAAATAACCCCTGACAGCCTGCGTCCCGAAACTTTTACCGCGCAATCCGGAGCCTAACGGCAAATCCGGGTTGCGCGTGCCTTATGTACGCCCCGCCAACCCGTTTTCCACATCCCGGACGGCACATTTTCCGCACAGCATCACACAAAAACGCCGCACAATGCCCCATAATCACCATTTTATAAATGGTTATACCCACTTTAAGGTATTGCAGGCAAAACAACTACTCCATACCTTTGCAAACGATAAATCGATGTTTCATAGCGGATGCACCCGGAACATTCCGGAAAGTGTCAGTTTCACGCCGCGAGGCGGTAAATCCGCGTTAAGATTTAATTGTTATGTATCTTGTTCGAAAAGGGAGATATCATGCAGCTTGAAAGTCATGGTATCTCCGCTTTTGTTTTCCGCCCGTCCCCGCAAAATCCCTGCACCGCGCACACAAAAAACACCCCGACCCGCATAGCAAAACACCGTGAGCAAACGCTCCAAAACACCACGCTGCCGCTCATGTTTTTGCCTTCATTTTTGCCCCTTTTGTAAGTCTTTGTGATTCAGATGTTTGAAAAGGCGAAAAATATAAGCCATGTGTGTTTTTTCATGCCCCGGGAAACGTCAAAAAAACGGCATGTACGGCATCATTCAAACACCGAAAAACACAGGAAAACGCACGTCATAAAAATTGCATGTGAACATATTTGCCGCCAAAACGGCACGCATTTTTCACGACATAGGGGTCAGGGCAAAAAAAATGGGATACCGCCGTATCCCAATCTTGTTAACCTTAAATCTAATACTATGAAAAACACATTGCAAATGTACAAAATCACAAACATATTGCAAACACCGCAAAGAAAAAAGTTATTGGATTTAGCTTTTTTATGATAGCTGCGCCACAAAACGGCTATGCTTTAACAGAAATATGTAATTTTGCAGCCGAAATGAGTACGTGGAGGAAGGAAATAGTAAGATTTTTCGTGCGGTTGCGGCGCATTCGCCACCGCAACGGATACGGAGTGCACTCACCCTTTGCCTACGGATTCATAAAGGGAGTGGTTTACGAACACGCCCGCTATTACGCATACAAAAACCTTAAAAAACGTCGCCGCAAGCGTCGCCACGGCGAACGCGGGCTTTCCGCCCGCGCCGACAAACTGATGTTTCGCATAGCCAACTATTGTCATCCCGCGCAAGCCTCACTCATAGGCATACGCTCCGCACTCACGGCAGAATATGTGGCAGCCGGAAGCAGCAAAGCCGCAATATCCATATATCCCGTGGCAGACAGCCTGCCCGCCAGGGCACACGAATTCGTATATGCCGCACCCGGCACGGATTTCCTCACGGCATTTCACATCACAGCCCAATCCTGCAACGACAACACCTTTTTCGCCGCAGCGGGAATACACTCCTCGCGCCGGGCACAAAGCAACTGGAAAGAAATATGCGCCGACCCCAAAGCCATTGTAACCTTCGACCTTCACGAAATAGGACTCGTATTCTTCAACAAAAACCTCAACAAGCAAAACTACACCGTAAGTTTTTGAAAACATCACCATGCACCGCAAACCGCAAACCACGTTTTATTTCAAAGAATTAACATGCGGCAATGAAATTTCTTTCTATTTTTCTTGCTTATTCGGAATAACATTGTAATTTTGCGCCGTTTTCAAAATAAACGCTTATAAAACTATGTATTGGACACTTGAATTAGCTTCGAAACTCGAAGACGCGCCATGGCCAGCCACAAAAGACGAATTAATTGACTATGCCACTCGATCGGGTGCCCCGATGGAAGTTATCGAAAACCTTCAGGAATTGGAAGACGAAGGTGAAGTGTATGAAAACATCGAGGATGTATGGCCCGACTATCCCACAAAAGAAGATTTCTTCTTCAATGAGGAGGAATACTAAGCTTTCTGCGATAAAACAAACCATTAAATATATTCGCGGCAAACACCCCCGGTTGTTTGCCGCGAATATGTTTTTCAAGTCAGTGGGAAAACTCGCGAATCCCATGCCGCATTTTGTATGGCGTTTCCCGAAATAATCATAAAGAAACGCATGCGGCGCACAAAATCAGCCAAAAACAACCGAACTGCAAGTTTCGCTCATGCACTTTTGACGCATTTTAATTCCGACAAAGGGTTTTTATAAATTAAAGCATCTCTTTTCATTCACTATCAAAGATTTTTCCATACTTTTGCAACCCAAAGAAACAAGCAAAGAGGAAATTAATGCAAAAAAATCTCGTAATCGTCGAATCTCCTGCAAAAGCCAAGACTATACAACGCTATCTCGGCTCTGACTATAAAGTAATGCCTTCGTTCGGCCATATACGCGACCTGAAAAAAAAGAACAACGGAATAGACCCCAAGACATTCCAGCCGCAATATGAGATACCCAAAGACAAAGCCCACGTAGTGAGCGAACTCAGAAAGGCAGCGAAGGGTGCAGAAACCGTATGGCTCGCAAGCGATGAGGATCGCGAGGGAGAAGCTATTTCGTGGCATCTTGCGGAGGTGCTTAAACTTCCCGTAACCGACAAACACCGCATTGTTTTTCACGAAATAACGAAATCGGCAATCCTGAACGCTATAGAAAATCCGCGTGCCATTGATCTGAATCTTGTAGATGCCCAACAGGCACGCAGGGTTCTGGATCGCATTGTAGGTTTTGAGCTTTCGCCGGTGCTGTGGCACAGAGTACGTCCTTCGCTTTCGGCAGGGCGCGTGCAGAGTGTGGCAGTAAGACTGATAGTTGAAAGGGAAAGAGAAATAAACGAATTCAAAAACGAAACGTTTTTCCGCGTAACGGCAACGTTTAATCTGAATGGCAATACCTTTGGCGCGGAACTGAACAAGCGTTTCGCCACAAAGGAAGAGGCAGAAAAGTTCTGCAACGATTGCAAAGCCGCCGCCTATGAGGTGAACGACATAAACATAAAGCCGCAAAAGCGCACGCCTGCCCCTCCTTTCACAACTTCCACGCTTCAGCAAGAGGCTGTAAGGAAGTTTGGTTTCCCTGTTTCGCTTACAATGAGCGTGGCGCAGCAACTTTATGAAGAAGGTCTCATTACTTATATGCGTACCGACTCGGTTAATCTTTCTTCATTCTGCATTAACGCCTGCAAAAACGAAATAACCGCCACACTCGGTGAGGAATATTCCAAACCGAGAAACTATGTAACCAAAAGCAAAGGCGCACAAGAGGCTCACGAAGCCATTCGCCCCACAGCAATGGAGCGTCATGAAATAGACGGAACGCCACAACAAAAAAAACTTTACAAACTGATTTGGCTGCGCACCATAGCATGCCAAATGGCAGATGCTTTGATCGAAAAAACTTCTGCCGATATTTCGGTTTCCACACGCGATGAAAGATTTACCGCATCGGGAGAAGTTGTGAAGTTTGACGGTTTTCTGCGTGTTTATCGCGAATCACGCGATGGTGCAGATGCCTCCACAGAATCAAATCACCTGTTGCCCGCAATGCAAAAAGGCGATAAGCCCGAAGCTTGTGAGATTAACGCCACACAACGTTTCACACAACATCCGCCAAGATATAATGAGGCTTCACTTGTTCACAAGATGGAAGAACTCGGAATAGGTCGCCCATCTACTTATGCCCCCATAATTAGTACCATACAGCAAAGAGGCTATGTGGTAAGGGGAGATAAAGAAGGTAGCCCGCGTAATTATTGCATCATAACGCTTAAAGACGGAAACGTAACCCGCCACGAAGCCACGGAAACAACCGGCTCGGACAAAGGAAAGCTTATTCCCACTCCCGTAGGGCTTGTGGTTACTGACTTTCTAAAGCAGGAATTTCCCGACATCATGGATTATAATTTCACCGCCGAGGTAGAAAAACAATTTGATGAGGTAGCCGAAGGGAAAAAAGAGTGGACGGGATTAATGAAAGACTTTTACGACAACTTCGAACCTGAAGTGGAACGTTCCAAAAACGACAACAGCGGCAAGAAAGTGGGAGAACGCGAACTTGGAACAGACCCTAACACAGGACGAAAGGTTTTTGTAAAAATCGGTCGCTATGGTCCGATGGTCCAAATAGGTACTGCCGAGGAAGAAGAAAAGCCTATGTTCGCCACTATTCGCAAAAACCAAAACTACGAAACGCTTACGCTTGAAGATGCTCTTGAGCTTTTCAAACTTCCGCGTACACTTGGCGAATTCGAAGACAAAGAAGTTGTGATTGGCGCGGGACGTTTCGGTCCTTACGTTAAACATGACGGGAAATATGCCTCACTTCCCAAAGGACTTGACCCTTTGAAAGTAACTCTTGACGAAGCTTGTCAGATAATTCTCGATAAAAGGGAAGCCGATGAGAAACGTCATCTGAAAAAATTCGCAGAAGACGACGAACTCGAGGTAATGAATGGTCCTTACGGGGCATATATATCATACAAGAAAAAGAATTACCGTCTCACAAAAGAACAAAAGGAAAACGCTGCGGCACTTACATACGAAGATTGTATGAAAATTGTGAACAGCGAGCCGGTAAAAGCAAAGCCCAAGGCAACTAAAAAAAACGCTGCGGCAAAAACAACCAAAACCACCAAAAAGACTGCAAGCAAAAAAGCCTGATGAAAAGTATAACACTGATAGGCTACATGTGTGTAGGCAAAACCACGGTGGGAAAAGAGCTTGCCAAACGTTTGGGTCTTACATTCTACGACCTGGATTGGTATATAGAGGAAAGATTCCACACTAAAGTGCCGGAAATATTCGCCGAATACGGCGAACAACACTTCCGCGACCTCGAACGACGCATGCTGCACGAAGCAGCCGAGTTTGAAAACATCGTGCTTTCGTGTGGAGGAGGAACGCCGTGCTTTTTCGACAACATGGAATACATGAACTCCGTTTCCCAAACGGTTTACCTCCATGCCTCGAGCGAAACTATTTTGGAACATCTCAAAATGAGTCGCGGACGTCGCCCTCTTCTCGAAGGCAAAACGCCCGAAGAGTTGAAAATTTACGTTGAAAATCAGCTCAAGGAGCGCGAACCTTTTTATTCCCAAGCCATGTTCAGGCAAGAGGTATCGCCTCTTTGCACAAGAGAAAAGATTGATAATATTTGCAACGAAATAATCGAAAAAATAAAAACCACAGATAAATGAAAAAATGGCGCGTTGAAGATTCCGCCGAGCTTTATAATATAAACGGTTGGGGTGTCAATTATTTTAACATCAACGAAAAGGGACACGTTTACGTAACACCGCGAAAAGATGGTGTGGAAATCGACCTCAAAGAACTGATGGACGAACTCGACACACGCAATATCACGGCTCCCGTGTTGCTTCGTTTCCCCGACATTCTTGACAACCGCATTGAAAAAACGGCTACCTGTTTCCAGAAAGCGGCGAAAGAATACAGTTTCAACGCAGAGCATTTCATTATATACCCTATAAAAGTAAACCAGATGCGTCCCGTGGTGGAAGAAATCATTAGCCACGGAAAACGTTACAACATCGGACTCGAAGCAGGTTCCAAACCCGAGCTCCACGCTGTACTTGCCACAAACATGGAGTCCGACAGCCCAATTATTTGTAACGGTCATAAAGATCAAAGCTACATTGAACTTGCTCTCTTAGCCCAGAAAATGGGAAAGAAAGTCTTTCTTGTAGCAGAAAAGCTTGATGAACTCGAACGCATTTTCGAATCTGCCAAGAAACTCGGCGTTCGTCCGCAGATTGGAATACGCATTAAACTTGCATCCACAGGCGCAGGAAAATGGGCGGAAAGCGGAGGCGATGCAAGCAAATTCGGATTAAACTCCAGCGAACTGCTTGAAGCTGTCCGTATTCTCAAAAACCGGGGAATGGAAGACTGTTTGAAACTGATACATTTTCACATCGGCAGCCAGATTACCAAGATTCGACGCATACAATCGGCTCTGCGCGAAGCCTCACAGTTTTACGTGCAACTCCATTCCATGGGATTTAACGTGGAATTTGTTGACTGCGGCGGCGGACTCGGTATTGACTACGACGGAACCCGTTCGAGCAACAGCGAAAACTCTGTAAACTATTCCATTCAGGAGTATGTCAACGACTGTGTCTATACATTTGTTGATGTAGCCAATAAAAACAATATTCCTCACCCTAATATCATTACCGAAGGCGGTCGTTCACTCACCGCTCACCATAGTGTTTTGATTCTTGAGGTAACCGACGTGGCTTCGCAGCCGCAAATGCCCGAAGATTTCGAAGCCACGAAAGACGACCACAAACTTGTACAGGACCTTTCCGAAATTTGGGACAATCTTTCTGCTCGTTCCATGCTCGAAGACTGGCACGATGCAGAGCAAATACGCGACGAAGCTCTCGAACTCTTTGATCACGGAATCATAGACCTTAAAACACGCGCTCAGGTCGAGAGTCTTTACTGGAGCATAACCCGTGAGGCAAACACCATAGTCCACGCCCAAAAACATGTACCCGAAGAATTGCGCCGTCTCGACCGTCTGCTTGCAGACAAATACTTCTGCAATTTCTCGCTCTTCCAAAGTCTTCCCGATTCTTGGGCAATAGATCAGCTTTTCCCGGTAATGCCCATACAGCGTCTCGGCGAAAAACCGGAAAGAAACGTAACCATACAGGACATAACCTGCGACAGCGACGGAAAAATTGCGCAATATGTCAATGCCATGCAGCAAACATCCACCGTGCCGCTCCATTCCATAAGGCGCGGAGAGCGTTACTACGTGGGAGTGTTCCTTGTTGGCGCATATCAGGAGATTCTCGGCAACATGCATAACCTTTTCGGCGACACCAATGCCGTCCATGTTACTGTGGCAAACGACGGATACAGCATTGACCGCGTAATTGAGGGCGAAACAGTGGCTGAAGTTCTGGAATATGTCCAATATGACGCGAAACGTTTGCAGCGCAGATTGGAAACTTGGGTGAAACGCGCCGAAATTAACGGCAAGATAACATTGTCCGAAGGCAACGAATTCCTTGCCAACTACCGCAGCGGACTTTACGGATATACATATCTCGAACTTAACGACGATGAACTTTATCGCGAGAACGACAAAATGCGTTTCAAGGATAAAAAACAGGAAGACAACGAACAGACACAAATATGAAACAATCGCTCACAATAGTAAAAGTTGGCGGCAAAATAGTTGAGGATGCCGTTGCCCTTGCCGAACTGCTCGACAACTTCAAGAACATTTCCGGCAACAAAATCCTCGTTCACGGCGGCGGACGCACAGCAACCCAGGTGGCTGCGCAGTTAGGCTATGAAACAAAGATGATAGACGGTCGCAGAGTTACCGACTCCGACATGCTGCGCGTCGTAACCATGGTTTACGGCGGTCTGGTAAACAAAAACATTGTGGCAGGACTTAACTCGCGAGGCATCTGCGCCCTTGGAATGACCGGAGCCGACTGCGGCATTATCGTTTCCCACAAGCGCGAGGCAAAGCCCGTGGACTACGGTTTTGTGGGCGATGTTGACAAAGTTGATTCCCAACGTCTTGCATCCGTAATCAATCAAGGCATAACCCCGGTGCTTGCTCCGCTCACTTTCGACGGACACGAACACCTGCTCAACACTAATGCCGACACCATAGCGGGAGAAACGGCGAAAGCCATGGCACACCTTTACGACGTGAGCCTGGTTTACTGTTTCGAAAAGCGAGGTGTTCTGACCAATCCCGATGATGACAACAGCGTAATACCGGAAATCCATGCCGACAACTTTGCAAAACTGGTTGAAGACGGAGTTGTGAGTGGCGGTATGATACCTAAAATACAAAACGCCCTGCAAGCCGTGGAAGCCGGGGTGAAACGTGTGATAATAACGGCAGCTAAGGGACTTGATACCGAAAGCGGCACGAAAATATTGCCCTGACCCCCAACCGCAATCCCATAACCGTTACACATGAAAAGGTTTTCCGTTACAGCTTTGCTGTTTCTCACGGCAATCATTAGTATTGCCGCCCCCGCCGACAAACGTGTGAAAGTGCGTCTTTCCACAAATATGGGCGACATGGTGGTTGAACTGTACAACGAAACACCCAAGCATCGCGACAACTTCATAAAACTCGTCAAGGAAGGTTTTTACAACGGACTTTTGTTTCACCGCGTGATTGAAAACTTTATGATTCAAGGCGGAGACCCCGATTCGCGCAACGCCGCACCCAAACAGAAACTCGGAGAAGGCGGACCCGGATACACCATTCCCGCCGAAATAGATTATCCCCGGCATTGGCACAAACGCGGAGCCATTGCGGCAGCACGCGAAAGCGATGACGTAAACCCCGAACTGCGTTCCAGCGGATCGCAATTCTATATAGTGTGGGGAAAAGTGCAAAGCGAATCCGACATGTCACAAATGAGCCAAAGAATGTACGAAGTAACGGACGGCGAATTTGAAATCCCCGAAAACATAATGGAAGACTACGAAAACAACGGCGGCACGCCCCATCTCGACGGCTCATACACAGTGTTTGGCGAGGTGATAGAAGGGCTCAAAGTGGTAAAAGCCATACAGGCAGTGCGCACCGACAAACACGACCGCCCCGTAAAAGACGTAATAATCCAAAAAGCCGAAGTCGTGGAATAGTCAAAAAAGAGCCTTTGTAAGTTATTGTGAATCAAAGGTTACGAAAGGCGAAAAATACAAGGCATATATTTTAAAATACAAGGCACTTGTTTTAAAATAAGTGCCTTGTATTTTTTGCGATAAGCCATGTGTGTTTTCCGGGGTGCTTTTTGGACTGAAATATTTCCCGATTTCAGGAGTTTTTTCTCGTTGTGAAATGAAAGATTTCATGTTCACTCCAAAGTTTTTCCGACTTGCAGAAAAAGCTTTCCGATTCCAAACGATGTTTTATCGGTTCGGGAAAGCTCGCTTCGCGAGGTATGTGGCGCGAAGGTGCGCTCCGAGGGGTGCTGACATCCGATGAGGACGGCATTTCCACGGAGGTTTTCTCGAATTTGCGGGGAAGAAAGGTGCTGGAACGCAGAAACGGCAATAACGACACCTATTTTGTTTATGACGATGCGGGGAGACTGAGTTTTGTTCTCACTCCCGGGATGCAGGAGGATTCGAATCTTCTGAAACATGCCTACGAGTACCGCTACGACAGGCGTTCGGAGTGTGTTTACAGCCGCATTCCCGGGTGCGAACCTGTGGAAATGCACCGCGACACTGCGGGAAGAACGGCGGTTGTAAGGGACGGGGTGCTGCGCAAAAAGGGAAGAAGCCGTTTCATTCTATATGACCGTTTGGGCAGCGTGCGCTCCGTGGCGGACAAGGACGGAAATGTTTTGCAGCAGAACCTATACTATGCCAGGGGAGGGGCTTGGGGAGATGTCTGTACGGCTCCGGGGTTTCAGTCTTACAAGTATTGCGGAAAATATCTCGACCGCAAACACGGACTTGACCTTTACGATTACGGCGCAAGGCTGTACGACCCGGCGGCTGCCTTTTGGACTTCGCCCGATCCGCTGTGCGAAAAATACTACAACATCAGTCCATACGCTTTTTGCAACGATAATCCCGTAACTTTCATTGACCCCGACGGAAGAAAATGGAAAACATTAGAAGATAAAGAAAAAGCAACAAGAATACAAGAAATTTCTATGTTTCACGTCCGTTCTTTAGAAAAAGCGATACAGAAAATAAAGAGAAAGATAGAAGTTGCAAACAATGATATATCTCTTAGTGAAAAAGCAAGAAATAGAAAGATTAAAAGGTATAAAGAAAATTTAAGCGAATTACAGTATAAAAAAAATCTTTTAAGCCATCTTCATGATGGAATTTCTATACTGGAAAATTCTTCACAAACATACGCGTATAAAAGAATATATAATGGAATAGCATCTATAGTTTGGGATGGAAATACAATTTATATTGAAAATTTCGGAACAATAGGCAGCTACGCGCATGAAACGGTTCATGCCATTCAAAGAGAGAGAGGTTTTATAATATTCAAAGAAGGAAAAGCTTTTGCCAACATGTTAGAGTTTTTCGAAATTGAAAAAGAAGCTTATCAAACAGAATATTCTATAACAAACGGATTAATTCCATATTCAGAAACATCAACACCTACTAATATATTTGGTATTACACCCAAATGGTTCAGAGGATTAAAATTTAACGGAACTGATGTATATTGATTTATAAAACTAACTCTAATTTTGCGTCTGTAATGAAACGAATAACAACTTTTTTGCTTTTTATTTTAGCGGGAATAATTCTTTTTTCCTGCCATACATCTAATGACATAAGCGGTCTTTACCTCAATGCACCCAAAGGGTGGGCTTCTTATTCACAATTGGACTTGAGAAAAGACAGTACTTTTGATATGCGCTTTATGAATCAAGGATTTATACCGTCATATCATTCAACAGGCAAGTGGCATTTCGATGAAAAGAACAAGGACGTTTCACTTGCAAGCTATATTAAACGCGCCCCAACGTTCCCTATTACAGTTGAAGAATCAATTGCCAAAGCCAAAGGTACAACCTTTGTATTCCGAAACAGACTTAAAGCTCTCGGTTTCTTTTGCACCGAAGAGGCAGAAGGAGGTAAAGACAAATGGATTTTGAATGCAAACGGTATTGATTATGAAATAACGTCCGACACGTTTACAATTTCGCAGGAAAACATAAGTCTATTTTGCATTGAAGGGTTTTGGAATAAGTCCCGACGAGATCTCGACCCGGATAGGATACACAAAAAAAGCAAAGTCTACTATGTTGAAAAAACGGGGAGCAATATGTTTATGATAGACTTTCCTGACTGTTGGGATGGCTATCCTTTTGCATACGTAAGCATCTACTCTTCTGTAAGATTTCATTTGACAGGGAAAAAGTTAATACTACGCAACAATCCCAAGACAATGGTTTATGAAAAGATAAAAGATGAGAAGCTTGCCAACGAATATAGAAAGGAATTTTGTCCCTGACGAAAAATCCGAAGCTTAAAAATTGCCATTAATCACAGAAAGTTAAGATAAAATCAAGCAAACAAAATGAATCGAAAAAAGAATATGTTGTCCGAAGTCATAAAGAAGCTCGTGAATACATAAATTAATACACTTTAAAAAAGAACAAAGAGGCATTATTCTTGATAGTATACCCTTATTGTCATTCTGATTTTCTGAATTTATAGATATACAGTACACAGATTAACAGACGTAAAAATACAGACTTCGCTTCATTTTGTCGCGCATCTTTTCTATATTTGCAACAATTACCCCATTCACTTAATTAACACAGCCTATACGTTAAACAGAAATAGTAAAAAGAACTACATGAAAACAATAGGAAACGACATTTTTACAGTTGTAAAAGACCCGGACAGGGTTGAACTGTTCAAGAAACTGGTAAACGAAGACAATGTAAACTCTCTTAATGACTGCACAAAGCATAATCTGTTGCAGTTAGCCATTGCCAACGACAATGTAATAGGTGCCGAACACCTAATAGCCAAGGGAATTGACATAAATTACCAAAACAAGGGTAAAGAAACGGCTTTGCATTTTTGTGCAATGTATTATTGGCGATACCCCAAAGATGTTTTATATATAACGGATTTATTATTAAAGAAAGGTGCTAAAACTAATTTATATGACAAATGGGGAAATTTCCCTTTGTGGTATGCTGTTACAATGTATGGGCATGATGTCGAATTTATAAAACTGTTTCTTAAATACGGAGCCGGATGTATGGTGAACAAGAATGGAATTACTCTCATGTCTATTGCTTCGCAACGCGGTTATGACGAAATCCTTGAATTATGCAAGCAGCAATCCGAAAAAGAATAGCCCAAACATCGTTTGGGAAAGGCTGATTTTTGTCCTTTTTCAAGGCATTGTTTTTCAGGCATTTGAAAAGGCAAAAAATATAAGGCATGTACGTTTTCCGGGGTGCGGAAACAGGATAAAATTGGTGGGGAAAATTTGTTCGCAACTGCGGAAAAGCAGCAATTTTTTCGCTTCCCCTCATGCGCGCAACGCAAGTAGTTTTTCAGTAAAACAATATGAAGCCTGCCGTAGCGCAGACGATAATCATCTTTATGGGGTTTATCTTGAAAAACTGTGTGCCCACAAACGCTGCCACAAACAAAAATATGCTTATGTAGAACTGCCACGGATTAATGCTTGGCGTGCTGAAGTTTTCGGGGGTCATGAGTATTAGTGCGGCCGCTGCAATGAGTCCCACAACCGTAGGACGCAAGAGCGAGAACATGGTGTCTACCAAATCAGTCTCGCTATATTTTATGAGAATCTTGGTTATGGTGAACATAAGTATGAACGAGGGCAAAACTACTGCGAACGTAGCCATAGCACTTCCCAATACGCCCATGGCAGGAGAGTATCCTGCATTAACAACAGCCGAATAGCCAACATAGGTGGCGGAGTTTATTCCAATGGGACCGGGTGTCATTTGGCTTATAGCCACTATGTCGGTGAACTGGGAGGTTGTGAGCCATTGATATTTTGTTACCACTTCGCCCTGAATCATGGAAAGCATGGCATAGCCGCCTCCGAAACCGAAGAGACCTATCTTGAAAAATGTGTAAAACAACAGCAAAAACAATACAACGCCGCTCATATCATTCCTGTGGTTTAATGTAACGCGCATATATGAATCCTCCCACGCAAACACAGAGAATTATGTAAACGGGAGAGATGTGGAAAAGCCATATTCCCATTACGGCACAAATTGGCAGCCACACGTTCGACAAATTAATGCCCGCGCTTTTCGACAACTTTATACACGGAGCCGCTATAAGCGCAACCACTGCCGGACGTATGCCTTTGAATATGGCTTCGACCGTGGGATTGTTTTCAAACTGATGGAAAAACAGCGCAATGGCAAGGATTAAGAGAAACGAAGGAAGCACGCAGCCCAACGCACAAGCCAATGCCCCGGGCACTTTTCGCAGTCTGTAGCCTATGTTAATGCTCATGTTCACGGCAAAAACGCCCGGAACAGTCTGGGCAACGGCCAAAATGTCGAGAAAGTCGCCTTTGTTTATCCACTTTTTCTTGTCCACAACTTCGTCCTCAATCATGGGCAGCATTACATACCCTCCGCCAACGGTGAAAAGCCCTATGCGGAAAAACGTAACAAAAAAACTCCAATATGTAGGCATCATTGTTGTTTGTAAGTATGGCTTTATAAGACGCAAAGTTACTCTTTAGACAGAAATGAACAAAACTGCGGGCGCACATTTTGGGAATCGGCGCGATTACAAACGTCTTTCGGGTCGCGATTTCGCAGTGCATTAGTCAAAAACGCCTATATTTCCGCTATATTTGCCCACCAAAATATATCATCTTATTTGTCAGTACCGGGCGAAAAGGCTAAATTTGCATATTATCTCTATTTCAGCATAAAAAACAGTATTAAGCAACAATTATCTGCATGTCCCGTATCTTGGCATTGAGACTTTCGGCACTCGGCGACGTAGCTATGAGCGTGCCTGTCATATATTCTTTCGCGGAAAACTATCCCGACAGCGAAATTGTGGTGGTTTCGCGTGAGAAATGGGGAGCTCTTTTTGCCAACATGCCTTCAAATGTGTGTTTTTACGGAATTGATTTGCAGGAATACGGAGGTATTCGCGGACTGGAGAGACTTTTTGGAGAACTCCGCCGTGAAGAATTTGATGCTGTGGCTGATTTTCACAACGTTCTCCGCACAAAATATCTTGACATGCGTTTTCGTATGGCGGGAGTGCCTGTGGCGGTGATAAACAAGGGACGCAGGGAGAAAAAGGAGCTTACACGACCGCAACACAAAAGACTTGTGCAGCTCAAGACCTCTACCATGCGCTACGCCGAGGTTCTTGAGAAACTCGGTTTCGGTTTTGATGTGGACTTTCACTCAATATTCGGGGACGACGAGGGAGATGTCGGTACGCTTGCGCCCGTTGTGGGTGGCAAGAATGAAAATGATTGGGTTGGCATAGCGCCTTTTGCCCAGCACGAGGGAAAAATTTATCCCTTGGAGCTTATGGAACACGTGGTTTCACTGCTTTGCAAACGACCGAAACGCAAAATTTTCATTTTCGGAGGCGGAAGCGAGGAACGACTTATAGCCGAAGAATGGGAAAAAAGGTATCCGTCGGTGATTTCAGTGGTTGGAAAAGGCAGAATGTCCGATGAGTTAGGTGTTATGAGCCGTATGGACGTAATGCTTTCCATGGATTCGGCAAACATGCACCTGGCTTCGATTGTTGGTGTCAAGGTTTTCTCCATTTGGGGAGCCACCCATCCGGCAGCAGGATTCAGTGCGTGGGGACAAACTCCAGATACTTTCATACAAACAGACATGGATTGCCGTCCGTGTTCGGTTTACGGAAACAAGAAATGCAGTCGCGGCGATTACGCATGCCTAAGGCGGATAGATCCCAACCGCATAGCCGAAAAAATAGAAACGGCTCTCGAAACGAAAAAACTCTCTAAGCAAAGATGAATAACATTGGCTATCGTATCATGAGGGGCATTATTTATGCCCTTTCGCTGTTGCCTTTCCGGATGTTATATGTTTTAAGCGACATATTGTATGTGCTTGTTTACAAAATAGTAGGCTATCGCCGCAAAACGGTAAGCAAGAATCTCCGCAACTCTTTTCCCGACAAAACCAAAGCAGAGCTTCTGAAAATAGAGCGTGATTTCTATCACTCTTTCTGCGACAATATGGTGGAAATGTTCAAATTGTTGTCCATTTCTCCCGAAGAAATCCACCGGCGTATGACTTTTTCAGGGAACGACGAGATTGAAAAATCGCTCGATACCCACCAATTTTGCTTCATTTACCTCGGACATTTTTGCAACTGGGAATGGATTTCCACCATGCCGCAGTGGTTTCACCTCGACCGCATTCAGTGCGGTCAGTTGTACCATCCCGTGAAAAGCGACTTCTTCAACAACATCATGCTGGAGCTTCGCGGACGTTTCGGAGCCGAGAACATTCCCAAGAAAGACGCTCTGCGCAGAATCATAACCATGCGCGGAGACAGGAAAAAGACTGTGATAGGTTTCATAGCCGACCAGGGACCGCGCTGGGTTAACATTCACGAGTGGGTTGACTTTCTTCATCAGGACACACCCGTTTATACCGGCACCGAAAGAATTGCCAAGAAGGTCAATGCAAGTGTGTTTTTTGCCAACGTGCGCTGTGTGAAGCGCGGATACTATCATTGCTCGCTCGAAAAGATTACCGACGATCCGCGTTCCTATCCCGACTACGAGCTGACGGATGTTTACATGAAGCTGCTTGAGGAAATGATTTGCAAAAGCCCGCGCAACTGGCTTTGGACGCATAATCGTTGGAAACGTCATCATGAAGACGAACCGGAAAACATAGAACGTCGCAACGAAAAGGAAATTCATACGACAGACAAGGCATAAAATAACGCGCGAAACGGGAATTTGGAAACCCGTTTGGGCTTGCGAAAAAAACATAAGGCATGTTGTAAAAAATACAAGCCATATATTTTAAAATACAAGGCACTTGTTTTAAAATAAGTGCCTTGTATTTTTCTCGAAAATTGAAGTCTGATTTTCAATTACTTACAAAACCGCAAAAATGCCCCCTTATTTGCCCGTCAAAATGTGCTTTATGCTGTTCAATTTGTTCAACGCTTCCATGGGGGTGAGATTGTTTATGTCGAGACCCAATATCTCGTCGCGTATCTGCATGAGCACGGGGTCATCGAGCTGAAAGAAACTCAATTGCGTGCCTTCACGGCTTGACGCAATGGCTTCGGTTTGCTTCGAAACGTTTTCTCCGGGAGTGGAAGCCTCAAGTTCTTTCAATATCACCTCGGAGCGTTTTATTATGGAGGGAGGCATTCCCGCCAATTTCGCCACATGGATACCGAAAGAGTGAGCCGTTCCGCCCGGTTCGAGCTTGCGCAGAAACACAATCCTACCGTTCGATTCACACACGGTGATGTTGAAATTCTTTATACGGTCGAAATGTTTCTCCATTTCGTTAAGTTCATGATAATGTGTGGCAAAAAGCGTTCGCGGATGCCCTTTCGGTCCCTCGTGAAGGTATTCCACCAACGCCCAGGCTATACTAATTCCGTCATACGTGGAAGTTCCGCGCCCGAGTTCGTCAAACAACACGAGACTTCTCTGCGACATATTGTTCATGATGCTTGCCGCCTCGCTCATTTCGAGCATGAAAGTCGATTCACCCGCAGAAATGTTATCGCTTGCCCCGACGCGCGTAAAAATTTTATCCACTACGCCCACACGTGCACTGTCGGCAGGTACGAAACATCCCACCTGCGCCATGAGAGCTATCAATGCCGTTTGACGCAAAAGGGCAGACTTACCCGCCATGTTCGGTCCGGTGAGTATTATAATCTGCTGCTTGTCGGTGTCAAGGTAAACGTCATTGCTCACATAGCTTTCGCCGGGCGGCATTTGCGTTTCTATCACCGGATGTCTGCCTTGTTTTATGTCGAGCACCTCGCTTTCGTCCACAATGGGACGCACATATCGATGCTCCTGTGCGCTCACGGCAAAGGAATGGAGGCAGTCAATGTCGGCAATGATAGCCGCGTTGAGCTGCAAAGGCGTTATATATTGTAGCGCATACGCCACAAGCTCCGCATACAGGCGGCTTTCGAGGGCGAGAATGCGGTCTTCGGCACCGAGAATCTTTTCTTCAAGCTCTTTTAACTCGGGAGTGATGTAACGTTCCGCATTCACGAGCGTCTGCTTCCTTATCCAGTTTTCCGGAACACGCTCCTTGTGCATATTTCTTACCTCGAGATAATAGCCGAAAACGTTGTTGAATCCTATTTTGAGCGACTGAATACCGGTTTTCGCGCTTTCCTCGTCGCGCAAACGGGCAAGCACGTCCTTGCTCGAGTGAGATATTTCGCGCAATTCGTCGAGTTCCTTATTATATCCCTCGGCTATTACGCCGCCTTTGGATACAAGCGACGGCGGATTAGGCACAAGTTCCCGTGAAATCCTGTTGCGCAACTCCTCACACAGGGATATTTCCTTACCCATTCCCACAATGTTTTCGTCGGAAGCCTCCATGCACTGATTCCTTATGGGAACAATGCAGCTCAAAGCGCATCTGAGCTGCGCCATTTCACGTGGTGTTACTCTTTCTGACGCTATTTTAGACGTAAGACGTTCTATATCGCCAATGCCTTTAAGGTTTTCGTCTATTACATCACGGAAATCGGGATTGCGGAAAAAGTATTCCACCACGTTCTGACGCTTTTCAATCTGTTTTACATCGCGCAGCGGAAAAAGAAGCCAGCGTCTGAGCAGTCTTTCACCCATTGGCGTGTCGGTACGGTCCATTACATCGAGCAGCGTATTGCCTCCCTCGTTCATGGACTGCACTATCTCGAGGTTTCTGACGGTGAATTTGTCGAGCTTAACGAATCTTTCCTCGTCAATGCGGCGTATGGACGTAATGTGTCCCGTATGTGTGTGCTGCGTCATCTCGAGATATTGCAAAACAGCTCCCGCAGCGGTTATGCCGTTGTGCATGTAGTCGATGCCGAAACCCTTCAGCGTGCGAACATCAAAGTGTTTTTGGAGTTTTTCTCGCGAACTGCGCTCATTGAAAGCCCAATCGTCAAGCTCGTAAACGTAATATTTTCCGAAAATCTTAAGAAATTTGTCGCGTTTTCCCCTTTCCACGAGCACTTCCTTGGGCGAAAAATTGGCAAGGAGCTTATCCACGTATTCCGTTGTGCCTTCTGCGCAGAGAAATTCGCCTGTGGATATGTCGAGAAAGGCAAGTCCGCACGCCCCGTTGCCGAAATAAACGGCAGCAAGAAAGTTGTTTTCCTTTGACGAAAGCACATTGTCGTCCATAGCTACGCCGGGCGTAACAACTTCTGTGATTCCGCGCTTCACAAGTTTCTTTGTGAGCTTAGGATCTTCGAGTTGGTCGCAAATGGCTACGCGAAAACCGGCACGGATAAGCTTTGGCAAATAAGCGTCAAGGGCATGAAACGGGAAACCTGCCATTTCTGTTCCTTTCCCATCGCCTTTTGAACTGCGATGAGTGAGAGTTATTCCCAAAACCGACGAAGCCGTTACGGCATCTTCGAGATATGTTTCATAGAAGTCGCCGCAGCGAAACAAAATCAAAGCATCCGGGTGCTCCGATTTGAATCGTTTGAATTGCTGCATCATGGGTGTAAGAATTTCACTTGCCATTTGTCGGGAATTAGCTTTTGATTATTCGCAAAGATACCGCTTTTTCGGGATATAATAAAGCCGCCCCGGCGTCTAAAATCGTTGAACGGGGGCGGCTTGCAGGTCTTGTGCAGCGCAATGTTACTTCACAATGATGAGGAAATAGTTTTTCTTGCCGCGCTGTACTATTATATATCTTCCGTCAATGAGATCTTCTTCGGTCATGGGGCGGTCAAATTGCTGCAGTTTCTCTTTGTTTATGCTTACGCCGCCGCCTTGTGTGAGTTTTCTCATTTCTCCTTTCGAACCGAAGCATTGTGTTGTTTCGGCAAGCAGGTCAACGGCGCGAACACCAAGGACCTGATCTTTCGAGACCTCGAAATGCGGCACACCGCCAAAGACATCGAGAAGCGTGCGTTCGTCAAGTTTCAAGAGGTTCTCCTTTGTGGCTTTGCCAAAGAGTATGTTCGAAGCCTCAACCGCCGTTTCGTATGCCTCTTGCGAGTGAACCATCACGGTAACTTCCTTTGCAAGGAGTTTTTGAAGCTTTCTCTGTCCCGGATCTTCGTGATGCTCTGCAACGGCTGCATCGATTTCTTCCTTGGAAAGCGAAGTGAATATCTTTATATACTTTTCGGCATCGTCATCAGCCACATTGAGCCAGAACTGATAGAATGTGTAAGGAGTGGTACGCTCCGGGCTGAGCCAGATGTTGCCTTGTTCGGTTTTGCCAAACTTTCTTCCGTCGCTCTTTTTAACCAACGGACATGTCAGGGCGTATGCGTCAGCTTCAGGACCGAGTGTACGGCGAATCAGTTCCGTTCCCGTGGTGATGTTTCCCCATTGATCACTTCCGCCCATCTGCAATTTGCAGTTTTTGTGGCTGTAAAGATACAGGAAATCATAGCCCTGAAGCAATTGATAGGAAAATTCGGTGAACGAAAGTCCGTCGCGCGCCTCACCATTGAGACGCTTTTGCACGCTATCCTTTGCCATCATGTAGTTAACGGTGATATGTTTTCCTATGTCGCGTATGAAATTCAGGAAACTATAGTCCTTTGTCCAATCGTAATTGTTCAAAAGTTCCGCTTTGTTGGGAGCGTCGCTGTCAAAGTCGAGGAAATGCGACAATTGTTGCTTTATACCCGCAATATTGTGTGCAAGCGTTTCCTCATTAAGCAGGTTGCGCTCCTGGCTTTTACCCGAAGGGTCGCCAATCATGCCTGTTGCTCCGCCAACAACCGCCAACGGTTTGTGTCCCGCCCTTTGCAAATGTCGCAACATCATTATTCCGCAAAGATGACCTATGTGAAGACTGTCGGCTGTGGGGTCTATGCCCACGTATGCCGTTACCATTCCCTTGTTAAACAGTTCGTCGGTGCCCGGCATCATCTGATGGAGCATACCGCGCCATTTGATTTCGTCAACGAAATTCATCGAATGAGTTCTAATTTTAATGTTATATTAATGAGACTACAAAGTTACTATAAATTTGTGAGATAGAGCAAGTGCTGCATGCCGCAGCAAAAACGGCGCACCGGCTTTCCTGCAATTTCGCGGCATTATTGCGAAGATTTCAACCGCCTGCTCCGCCATTGAATATGTTTTCATTCCACAGCCGTCCCCCGTGTCTTGCGGCAAGAGCCTTGCAAATTTTCACAAACAGCTTATAATCAGCGAGATAACCACTTTTTACAATCCTTCTATAAGCTATTGTTTTTCAAATACTTATAACGGCAAAAAATATAAGGCATATATTTTGAAATAAGTGCCTTGTATTTTAAAATACATGGCTTGTATTTTTCACGACAAGCCATGTGTTTTTCGGAAAATCCCGGACGCAGGAAAAAAATAACAAGCATATATTCGGTTTTCGGGGGAATTTTTTGCATATATACGGCTTTTATGCGCCGCTCCCGGCATGAGAATTTGCAAGTGCGGGATACGGGAGAAAAAACTTCGGACACGAAATGAAAAATGACGCAAAAAAGGGGCGGTCAAAAGTTTGTTTTTGACCGCCCCCGCATATTATGAATTAATATATCCGTTTATTTGTTATCGGCAAGGTATTTGTCGAGCGCAGCAGTTATTGAAGGAACTTCGGGAGTGGGAGCAGCAAGGTCGAGACGCAGTCCGAGTTCGTTGACAGCCTTTTGTGCCGAATTTCCATAGCATGCTATGCGTATGTCGTCCTGTTTGAAATCGGGGAAATTCTTCTTCAAAGCCTGCACTCCCGCAGAGGTGAAGAAAATCATCATATCGTAGTCGAATTTTTCTCCCGGTTTGAAGTCGTTGCTCACCGTGCGATACATCACAACTTCCTTGTATTTCAAACCTTTCGCATCAAGAAGCGTCTTGATATGGTCATCGTGCACATCACTAACCGGAATGAGATATTTTTCAGCCTTGTGCTTAATCATTACAGCCACAAGTTCGGGAAGTTTACCGGTCGTTCCGAAGAAAACCTTGCGTTTGCGATACACGGTATACTTTTGTATGTATAAAGAAACGGTTTCGGAAATTCCGAAATACTTCATGTCCTCGGGAATGGTGAGACGTTGTTCGCGTGCTATTCGGAAAAAATTGTCCACCGCAGTACGTGAAGTGAAAACAATAGCAGTGTAATCGAGAATGTTTACCTTTTCTTTGCGAAAATCTTTTGCGCTGACACCCTCAACCTTGATAAAAGGTCTAAAAACGAGTTCTACTCCGTACTTTTGCGCAATATTGAAATAAGGTGATTTCTCAGAGCTTGGCTGAGGTTGGGACACCAAAATTTTTTTGATCATTTCTTTAGATGTTCACTATCAATATTTCGTTGAAATATACTAATGCTCTCCATAGCAGAAGCACCGGTATCAATTCCAGGGTGCAAAAGTACAAAATTAAATGGATACCGCTGAATTGGTATACAAAAAAGATTTGTCTGCATTTTATCAATTGCAAAAGTTTGAAAGTTCCGACTAACAAAACAACCGTTATTCCGAGAGGTCTGAATGACAAATCGAAATAAACAACAAGCAAAGCAAGGGCAAAAAGCGACAGTCCCAGAAGTGTAACCATGAGCAGATAGGAATCGAGCCACTTGCGGTTTTGCACACGGTCAAAGAACACCCAGTTCACCATCTTGTAAGCCGCAATCTTTATTACGAAATAAGCAAAACATATTGCCGTGTCCATGCCGAGCAATATGTAGGGCGAAACCTGGTTGAAAACTTCCGTGAGATTAAGCTGCGTGTAGTCGAAAAACAGAATGGCAAGCGTGAAACAGGTTTGCAGAATGAGAAAAATGTGTCCGCGCACCTCGGGATTGGCACTCATGGACGAATCTCCGCCGTCAACATGAAAGTAGAAGAAGTTTTTTATCCTTTCAACAAGGATTCCTATGTTTCTTGCTATAAACAGCGAAACAATAAAGAAGCTTACGAGCAACAAACCGGTAACATAATCGTCGCTGTTAAGCCTGTAGGTTATCGGTTCTGCCGCCATGCCAATCTGATTCACCCTCAATTCGGGATGGAAATACTCCTTGTCGGAAAAATAATTCTCTCGCAAGTCGAATTTCTTTATATCCGCATGGGCGGGAGAGCCTTTGAGTCCCGGAAGATAGAGAGTGTCGGGACAAGTGGAGAGATGAATTGCCGGAGGAATATCCATCATTGCCTGCACAGCCGAGTCTTGTTGCCCGGGAGTGGCATCGGCAGGCAAAAGGCGCAGTATTCCGCTCACCGTTTTAGGTTTCGGTCTGGCAGTAACGGCTACCGTATCGGCTGATTCCTCGAAAGAATAACCGGAAACCGTGTCCTGCGGTGCATGCAGCGGAATGTATTTCATCTCTTTCCTGAATGTTTATATCTATGTCGGTTTACATCTGCGCCATTTTCGATATGGCGGTGTCCCATTGCGGCGTGTTCCTTATCAAGTCCGCTGCCTGTCGCGGCGTGTCGGCTATGCTCCACAGATTCCTGTGAATCTCGCGCATGAACTTCTCTTCCACCGCCCGCTCAAGCATTTCCTTCAGAGGATTGAAGTATCCCCGCGTGTTTAGAATAACTATGGGATCGGCATAAAGCCCCAACTGTTTCCACGTAATTATTTCCATAAGTTCCTCGAGCGTTCCCACACCTCCGGGAAGGGCTATGGTGGCATCCGCCAAAGATACTATTTTTTCTTTACGTGTGTGCATGTCGGGAGTAACGATAAGGTTTGTAAGCTTTTCCCTGCACCAGCCGTTGTCAACCATGAATTGTGGAATAACACCCGTTACCTTTCCTCCTGCATCAAGTGCGGCATCGGCAAGAGCCCCCATAAGACCTACTTTTCCCGCACCATAAACAATCTCTATGCCTTCTGCGGCAAGCGTTCTGCCTAATTCCGCCGCTGCATCGATATATTCGCTGCTAACTTGCGAACTTGATGCGGCATAAACGGCAACTCTTTTTATTTCACTCATATTTCTAAAAAACAAAGCCCGGAGCAACCGCGTTACAAGTGGCTGCGCCGGGCAAACAATTCATTTATAATTTAGATGCCGAACGCTTCGCGCACCTTATCAACATAATCAAGTTTCTCCCAAGTGAAAAGTTCCACGGTTTCATCCTTATCACCGAAATAAGCATTGTGGAAATGTTTGGTTACAGTTTGGGGTTCGCGACCGAAATGTCCGTAAGCCGCCGTCTCTTCATAGATAGGATTGCGCAGTTTCAGGCGTTTCTCTATGGCATACGGGCGAAGATCGAAAATATCTCCTATTTTCTTTGCAATTTCTCCGTCGGAAATTTTCAGATGTGAGGTTCCGTTGGTGTTTACATATATATTAATCGGCTCGGCAACGCCTATGGCATAGCTCAACTGAATCAAAATTTCATCGGCAACGCCTGCGGCAACAAGATTCTTTGCTATGTGGCGTGCGGCATAGCATGCCGAACGGTCAACCTTTGAAGGATCTTTTCCCGAAAAAGCACCACCACCATGCGCTCCGCGACCTCCGTAAGTATCAACTATGATTTTGCGACCCGTAAGACCGGTATCGCCGTGAGGACCTCCGATAACAAATTTGCCGGTAGGGTTAACGAAGTATTTTATATTGTTGTCGAAAAGTTTCTTTACCGATTCGGTTTTTATCTCTGCTAGCACGCGCGGAATCACAATGTTTATTACGTCCTCGCGAATCTTTGCAAGCATTTCTTCATCGGCTGCTTTCTGATTGCCGTCCTTTGCCTCCACAAACTCATCGTGCTGTGTGGAAACTACAATCGTATCAATGCGCACAGGCTTGTTGTTGTCGTCATACTCAACCGTTACCTGGCTTTTTGCATCAGGACGGAGATAAGTCATAACCTTTCCTTCGCGGCGAATCTCTGCAAGCACAGTGAGAATCTTGTTTGCAAGCGCAAGCGTAAGCGGCATGTAATTCGCCGTTTCGTTTGTGGCGTAACCAAACATTATTCCCTGGTCGCCCGCACCCTGATTCATCGGATCTTCGCGCTCTACGCCGCGACGTATGTCGGCACTCTGCTCGTGAATAGCGTTTAGAACGCCGCACGATTCCGCTTCAAATTTGTATTCAGCCTTTGTGTAACCGATACGACCTATTGTTTTTCGCACAACTTCGTGAAGGTCCACATAGGTTTTAGTCTTTACTTCACCTGCCACTACCACTTGTCCTGTGGTAACTAAAGTTTCGCAAGCTACTTTCGAGTTGCGGTCGTAAGCAAGCAACTCATCAAGCACGGCGTCCGATATTTGATCGGCCACCTTGTCGGGATGTCCCTCTGACACTGATTCGGAAGTGAATAAGTAAGCCATCTTCTAATATAATAATTTTATGTATGCGGGCACGAATGCCTTTGCACACGGGTTAAAACTGTCTTCTTTCGGGCGGAAGACCTTTACTACTTCAACTAAACTTTGCGGAAACGCTCACGGTCTGCATTAAAAACGACCGATGTTTTAGCATTGTTTTTATGTGGTTGCAAGCAGCTCAAATCTATCCACTAAATATTATTTCGTTGTCCCCGATTGCAGGAAAAACGTTCGTTGCAAAGTTAGAATATATTTTTCAATTACATTCCATATCGGATACATTATTTTTCTGCTCCTTATTTTTTTCAACTTCTTTGTGTTAATGACGAAAAAAAACAGGATTTTTATTTGTTCATTTTAAAATAAAATCACACTTTTGTCCATTGAAAACGTTTTAGCATACTACAAAGACTTAACGCCATTGCTTGAAAATAAAATTTGATAAGTATATACTCCATGAAAAAGATTAGCTTTGGGTTACTGATGCTGACGCTTCTTGCATTCAGCTTCTTTTCATGTTCCGACAAAGTGGATGAGTCGAACATTTATGTGTTCAACGGGAAGTCTATAGCCGACTATATCAAGGAAGACCCCGATTTGAGCTATTATTACTTCATGCTTCAGCACGCCAAGAGCGGCAAGAAAGGTTCCACAATGGACCACCTTCTCGAGGCACGCGGAAACTACACCGTTTTTGCGCCTACCAATGCGGCGGTTCAGCATTATCTCGACTCAATTTTCGCTACTCCCAACTACGACATCAATCAAACTCCCGACTCCGTGGCTCAGGACATCGTGTTCAACAGCATAATTGACACCGAAAGCAGCGAAGCCTATAAAACCACTACCTTCCAGGAAGGCACATTCGACTATAAAACCATGGCAGACCGCTTTGCCACCGTCAGCTTCGGCACAAACGACACAACGGGCAAGGTCCGCATATTCATAGACGCCTTCTCCGAAATAACAAATCCCGACAACGAAGCCGAAAACGGCTGGATGCACGTGGTGAACCGCGTGGTTATGCCGTATTCCAGTACCCTGCCCGACCT
>QAML01000056.1 GCA_003150315.1 Prevotellaceae bacterium
GAAGGGCAAGGATACCAGTTACTACAACGAGAGAAAGCATGGACTTAATTACCCCCTGTTTTTCCAACTCTTGCGCAATAATGCCGGGGACCAAAACACCGATTACCCCCGGATCATAAGAGAGCAGATTCGAACTGACAATAATTAGGTTAATGACAAATGAAATCAAAATCATAACAGCAAATCGACGTCTGCCGTATAGGATCATAATCCGGTTTAGAAGTTTTCCTGTGCCCCAGGCCAGCAGTGCAATTAGAAGTGTGTAGGCGATCCGAAAAGGGGTTTGAAGACTGAGGGCAATGTAACCCGGTACGATTAATCCGGCGGGTGACAATCCTGTCAGTTCAGTAAACAGCAGACTAATCAAAACGCCGATGAGAACAATTTCATAGTACATCTGGCCGACCCTCCTCACGAACCCGTTCAATCAGTGCTCGGCCTGGTCCCGCAATATTTCCAGCCGCAAAAACCATTGTATCTTCTCCTAGCTGGTCCAAAGGCAGATCAGAAACCTGGTGGAATTTTTTCACTGCGGCGTGGGGTAATGCTCGAAGAAATGCCCGCTCTGAAGCAAACTGAGATGCGCCGATGAGCCACAGCTCTGTGGGCATCAGACTTCTGGCCAACAGGATCATGTGTCGGGTCCGATAGCCACGGTCAGGACGATTGTTGATCAACAAGATCAGTTTTCGATGTGAGAATTTAGTTTTGGTTTGCAGCCGTTCATAAATTAATCTGGAAGATTGTGGATCGTTGGCTGACAAAGCATTGATAAAAATAGCACCGCCGGAGAGACGAAACGCAGAAAGAGCATAAGGATCTGGTTGGTATTGAAGCATTCCGGCTAAAGCGGTTGCCCGTGGGACGCCCAACTCGAGGCATACGCCAAGAGCGAGAGCTAAATTTTCCGGAAAATCTATCTGTGGCAAGTCTGGAGTTGGCTGTGCCAGTTCCACCCGACATCCTATGGCTGCGGCGTTAGCCTGAATCCTAGAAAAAAATTGAGTATCTGCAGTGTACAAGATTCCGCCTTTTGGAATGGTATTGGATAATGAATCGCAGATGTCATCTAAGGTGGGGCCCATTTCTGCCGTGTGATCGAGACGTACATTGGTAATAACACCTATATCAGAACATACCATTCGGTGCTGGGACACAGCTTGGAGAGCTGGATCGACTGCCATACACTCGATTACCAAAATCTCAGCATTTTCCTGAGCTGCTTGCCGCATTATTTTAATTTGTTCTTTAATGTTGGCACGTCCTCGCCGGATCAAAGGGCGCTGAATGTTATCTACACCGATGGTCATAGGGTCGGTTCCAGTGGTTTTGCAGAATACCCGCCATCCGCCATTGCGAAGACCTGCATCGATCAAACGGGTTACTGTGGATTTGCCTCGTATGCCATTGACATAAATAACATGTTTAAACGAACGGCGATATTGTTTTACGTTCCGATCCTCCCAGACCAGTAGTGCAAGAGCAAGTGTGCCTAGACATAGGATTAAGCCTGTCATTCATATCTCCTCCTGTCTGACATCCTCGATATTTTGTCTATCCATTTTAACAAAGCGTGTGTTGTTCCGCAATCCTATTCCTAAAAGATTAAGAGATTAAAGTAATTCATTTTTTCGGAGGAAAAAAAGACAGCGATTTGCGCGGTATAGAATCGGCTGTTTTACAATGTGCAGTGCGAATAGCTGTTAGAGACGAAAAGAAACCGTGGAGCCTACATGGGCTAATGAGATTCCATAGAGAGATGTATACCAACCCAATAAAAGCTGTTGCTGAATTCAGGTTAGCATAGGAGAAAATTGAGACTCTAAAGGTGCGCAGTTTGATCCCGTAGGGTTACAATTTGGTGAGATGTCCAATTGATAAGCTATAATAAAATAGTTATATTAAATGCTAAATTTTGTAAACCGGAGAGTTAATTAAATGAGAATAGAAGGGGATGCTCCTGATGGAGCATCCCCTTTTTGAAAAATAAGTTTTGCATGTATAAAAAGGCAAATATGTGAGAGAAAAAAGAGAAAAATTAACGTAATAGTAAAAAATAAACAGAAAACAACCGCGAAAATGTTTCGATAAAGGCAAAAAAACGAAAAAAATTCAAAATACTGGGAAATATAATGATGTAATGCGATAAATTTTAAAAAAATAAGAAATAAAAAAGAGAAAAAATTGCATAAGAAGGGAGAAAATATTACTATATTACTAAAGAATATTGAAATATATTTATCCGTTCATCTATATGACTTAAAGGGGAATAAGGTAATATTTTAAAAATGATGTAAGTAAAAAGTTATAATACAAAAAGCGATCAAACAATACAAACGCGAGATGGTGATGGTAGGGCGAACCGTAAGACGATAGTCGGAATGGAGGGGAGATAGATTGTCCGCAGAAGTGTACCTCGGGCAAGACAGAACTAACGGTCTATGGCGATATGCCATGGTAGCCCCTTGTAAGAATAATAGATGTATTGCTTAAAAGGAGGAGAGTACATGAACAGAACGAAGCAAAAATTGTCGACCAGAATTGGCGCATTGACGCTGGCCTTGTCTCTGGCACTTTCCCTTCTGGCTGGTTGCGGCCAAACAGGAAAATCTTCGGCAGGTGGAAGCAGTTCGGCAGGTAGCGCATCTTCGAGTAGTACCGTCACAGAAATAAGCAGTGTAGGCGGCGTAGCAAGCTCGACGAAGTATTCTACTGAAATTGGATTGGATATCTTGGAGGCTGGTGGTAATGCAATTGATGCAGCAGTTGCCACTGCATTTGCCATCGGTGTAGCTGAGCCCGAGATGAGCGGTGTTGGCGGCTGTGGTATCATGACCATCTACTTAAAGGACAGCAATGAGTACACCGTATTGGAGTTTATGGAAACCGTACCGAAGAATACGGTTCCTGGTGTGTTTGATCCCAAGAATCGTGATCAGGCTGATAGCGGTATGGGGGCTGCTGTTCCTGGACAGGTTCACGGTCTGCTTACCGCATTGGAAAAGTATGGAACCATGGAGCGGAAGGACGTTATGGCTCCGGCCATTAAGCTGGCCTCTGAAGGCTATGAGCTTGATGCAAGCCTTGAGGATTATATCGGAATGTCCTATGACCGGATTATTAAAAACGAGGAACTGACTTCCATATACACTGACGAGGGCATTCCCAAAAATAAAGGTGATTTAATTCAGAATCCTAACCTTGCAAATACCCTTCAGGCCATCTCTGATGGGGGCATCGAAGAATTCTATACCGGTGAGCTCGCTGAGAAGATCGTAAAGGGACTGCAGGAAGACGGTAACCCGATCACCATGGAAGATATGGCAGCATATCAGACGGTGGAACGTGAGCCGCTGATTACCAATTACTATGGATATGATTTTATCGCACCGCCTCCTCCTGCCAGCGGAGGAATGTGGCTGCTGGAGTGTATGAATATTCTGGAAGAGATGGATATCAAGCAGTATGAGCCCAACAGCAAAGAATATATCCATCTTGTGACGGAAGCTACACGCATTGCCCTGATTGATTCGGCGAACTATATTGGCGATCCTGCATTCTACTCTCTGCCGGATGAAATTTTGGTTTCTAAGGACTTCGCAAAGGAGCGTGCCCAGCTGATTCAGGAGGATAAAGCTATTCCTGAAGTGATTCCGGCGGAACTGCCTGTGGAAAAGCTTGGCACTACTGCTGAGGAAGGAAAGCACACCAGCCACATTGCCGTTATGGATAGCTACGGCAATATCGTATCCTTGACTACGACTTTGGGCAACTTGTTTGGTTGTGCAACGGCGATTGATGGTTTGGGATTTGCGTTCAATAGCCATATGTCCAACATGGAGCACGATCCTGCCAAGTCTGACAGCCCCGATTATGTTATGCCTGGCAAGCGAGTGCGCACCACCATCTCTCCCACCATTATTGTGAAAGATGGTGAACCCATTATGGCGATTGGTTCTCCTGGCAGCTTGGCCATTCCTCCTGCCATCACTCTGGTAGCGAATAATGCGCTTCTGTACGGCATGGAAATTCAGGATGCGATTAATTTGCCGCGTGCCACAGCTACTGACTATGGTAATGCAGTCATTTACATAGAAGAAGGGGCAGCGGATGAAGAAACTCAGCAGGCCCTGATAGATATGGGTTATGAGCTGCGTCCCGCTGAAGATATGATTACATCTGGATGTATCGCCGCCGTAGAGATCAACAATGAGAACGGAAATATCACTGCGGGTGCTGATATGAGACGAGGTTATGTAGCTGGGACACGGTAATGTCGGTATCGTATGAAATGAGTTGGCTCCTACGTAGTAATTAACTCAAAGATTCCGCAAGAGCATCTCCGCCCGCTGTGCGGGTGCGAGCGGGCGGAAATGCTATATTGACCAGGTTTTACCTCACGATGTGTAAACAGTATATGCGGTGTACAAGGAGTGATACGAAGTGAATTTGGCCGAATCGTATCTGTTGCTGATTGTTATGTTGGCTGCGGTTGCCGTAGTTACAATTTTATTCCGCGGTAAAAACGGCCTTATTGTTCCTACGATCTTTGCAGCGGGACTGATTACCACTCTGATTGCAGGGTTGGGTTTTCGAATCCGCGAGGTGACAGAGGGACCCTTTGTCTATGTTGATACGGCTATGTGGGTGCTGTGCGGTGCAGCATTTGCCTATCTTTTATACACAAATGGAACCTATGAGTATCTGTTCAGCAAGATTATCGCTAAAAAGCGTGGAGCTGCCGTCCAGATGTTCCTGTTGATTTTGTTCATTGGTCTGCCGGGCATGATTACTGGCTCTTTTATGGCCAGCGTGGCCACCACTGGGCTGTTGGCCGGTCGTTACTTGCTGAGCAAGGGAATGGAGAAGAGCAAAGTTGTGGAAGTGGTTGCGGTGGGTTCCCTTATGGGTATGCTGCTGCCTCCCCTGTGTCTGCCTGCTATGGCCCTTACAGTTGGACGTCAGGGTATTTATCCCGGATCGTTTGAAGGTTATTTCCTGCCCATTCTGATTCTGACGCTCCCTGCTCTCCTGACCTACTGTATTCTGTCCGGTCGTCGAATTCTCGGGGAGTTCCAAGCTGATACCGAAGTGAGCACTGCGGGTAGCGTTGCTTGTCTGATCCCAATGGTTGTGGTTGCTCTGATGGTTCTGGGATACAATTTCCTGTATAATGTGATTCCCTATTATGGTGGTTACCCAGTAATTTATGTTGTTGGCTTTGTTCTGGCGCTGGTGTTCAAATGCAAAGGTGCGAATCCGCTGCTGTCTGCTGCCGATGGTATCCGCACTGTTGCCATTGAATTAGCTATGATTATGTCCTATGCCTGCGCCATCGAGGTATTCAATACCGTGGGTGTCACGGGTACTCTCTCTGCGCAACTGTTGCTCATGGGTGTAAGCGATACCATGATTGTTGTGATAGGCGGCATTTTAGTGCTAATTGCTGGTTTGCTATTGGGCGCTCCCTTTGCCTACACGCTGTGTGCATTGGTCATGTTCTTGGCCGTCAATGCTAATTATGGCTACTATGAACTGATTATGATGGGGCTTGGCGTGATCATGGCGCTCAATCTGTTTACTTCTTTGCGCGGCGGAATTGTTGACAGTGTCTGCGACCAGTTGGAGATTACCGGTGTACCTGGTATCCAGATAGTTAAGCGCAACATCATCCCTGTGCTGCTGCTGGCCATTTTGGCTTTTGTATTTATGGTTGGTGCTGCGCAGCTGAAGTTCCTAATGATTTAAAAGGGAGGAACAAAGCATGATAACGGCGTTATTTATTATCTATCGGATTATTGTCGCAATCCTTGCTTTGGTTATAGTTTGGGACATTATCCGGGAGAAGTCTTTGGCCTATGTGATGTGTCTTGGTGTTATCAGTTTCCCGCTGATTATGCGTGCACTGATGATTAAGTAGGGGGGAGAGGAGCATGAAGAGTAGAAATCTGATCCCTAACATCGCGGTGCTGCTGGTTGTAATTTTAGTCGGAGCCCTGACTGCCCCGGCTTATATTTGGCAGCGGCAGGACGATAAGCTCTATACCGATAATCCCAATATTACCGATGTGATTCGCCTAAGCGATTACAACGAAAATCTGAAAGGCACCGCCGGTGATGTGGACATTTATGTGTTTGACAGTGGTGTACCTGGTGGTAAGGCTCTGATCTATGGTGGCACACATACCAATGAAGTGGGGTCTATGCTGAATGCTGTGACCTATTTGGAGAACGTTAAATGTGAGGAAGGTACTCTCTACATTATGGTTCGTGCAAACAACAGCGGATATAGCCACACCCAACCGCTGCTGGGACAGATGAACAAGCTGACCTTTGATCTTCCTGACGGCACGACGCGTGACTTCCGCATTGGTACCCGTATTGCCAATCCGCTGGATTCCTGGCCCGATCCAAACTACCGTCTGAACACTTCCAAGCGTGAGCTGAAGCATGATGAAATTGCTGAGATTCGCAACCTGAACCGTAATCACCCCGGACTTGAGGACGGTTATCTCACAGAGATGGTATGTTACGCCATTTATAACTTTATCCAAACCGAAAATATTGACGTCATCTATGACGGTCATGAGGCTGGCGGTGAAAGTGTGACGCTTGTTAACACACTGGTGGTACATGAGAACGCGATGCCTCTTGGATCAGCTGCGGTTATGAACTGTGTCATGAATAATCTGCCCTTCAAGATGGAGATTTCCGGTCAGACTTCCTATGGCCTGTCTCACCGTGGCCTGGGCGACAATACCAATGCTCTCTGCACCCTGTTTGAGACCTGCAACCCCGCTATGGGCGGCTACCATGACAAAATGGATGAAACACTTTTCAAGGACGGTATTTCTCCAAACTATGTAGCATTGCATGCAGCAGGTATGTTCCCCAATTCGTTCACATTTGATGAAACTGGCTGGCCTGTGGAGAAGCGAACTGCTTATCATATGAGTATGAGTGCGGAGATTATTAACGCCTTCGACCAGATGTATCCTGACAAGCCGCTGAAAATTTCCGGTCTGCCCGATCCTAATTTCATGGTTGAGAATGGACTGGAAGCAACTTTAAAGTCTCTGGGCTAACCGAGAGATGTCATTTCCCTGTTGTACATCCCGCTTCTTTCGGGATGCATATATTTCCAAAAAATATGGGAGGAATTTGAAATGAAAAACCGCAAACTTAGCCTTGTTCTGGCAGCTGTTCTTGGCTGCAGTGTTATGCTGACTGCTTGTGGCGGCGGTTCTAATCCTGCGCCCAACGACAAGAGTTCTGCCGGTGCTGGTACCTCGGTTTCTACTTCTGCAGGTAATTCCAGTGCTGCTGGCAGTGAAGCGAGCACTGGCGAGCTTCGTACCAGTGAGAGTAATCGTGTTGTTACCGAGAATGGTACCTTCAGCAAAGATCAGGTGTCCACTCCTGTTCTGATTACGTCCATCGGTCAGAGCGCCGATGTATCTATGTTGGATGCTCTGATGAAGAAGGTTGGTGCTGAATACACGTTCAATGCAACCGCCAGCGCCGAAGAAGTTGCTGAGTGTAAGACTCTGCTGCTGGTAAGCGGCGCGTCCTCCAAGGGCCTGGGTGCTGCAGGTATCTCTCAGGAGGATGAACTTGCCCGTGCAGAAGCTATCGTGCAGGCGACTGAAGATAATGATATTACTGTAATCATGGCTCACCTGGGCGGTGCTGCCCGGCGCGGTGCTCTGTCTGACCAGTTCAACGATTTGGCTTTGAGCTGCGCTGACTATATCTTGGTCGTGGAGGAAGGCAACGCAGATGGCAAGTTTACCGATGCTGCCACTGACGCTGGAATTCCCGTAACCCTGCTGTATTCTATCGCGGATGCTATGACCCCGCTGCAGGAGATCTTTGGCTGATAACGGAATAGGAGTCGCACAGCGGCTAATACAAGAGGCTCCACCATAAGGCGGAGCCTCTTCCGAAAATAGATAGTTATTAAATAGAAAAAATTAGCTTTACATGTTGATTGGGCCAACAATTCCGGTATGTAATCGGAAAGGGAGGAGTTTGCTTGGAATTTGAACTGATTATTTTTCTGGCAATGTTGGGGACCTTCCTGTTAGGTAATTTTCTACTCAAACTGCCGGTCAGTCTGTCAATGGTTGCCGGAGCAATTGCGGG
>QAML01000060.1 GCA_003150315.1 Prevotellaceae bacterium
AAGAAATGAATGTAAGAAAAAAATTTGAAGATTATCGATTTATGACAAAGAATAGACCGCTTGTAGAAGGTGAATTAAATCGAATAGATAATCTTGTTAGGATTAAAACATCAGGAATTAAGGCTGAGGGTGGTTATTCAAGTAAAGATACTATGGACTATTACAACGATTTGATTGCACGTAAACAACGATTAGAAACAACGTTATTAGAATATGATTTATCGATTGAATTAGTTAATGATGCACTAGGGTTATTAAAGAAGGATATGCCAATCGAATATGAAGCGATAAAGATGTATCATATTGAGTGTAAAAAAATGTTTCAAATTATGGATAGATTGAATTTTGGTAAAAGCCAATGTTGGAATTATATCAACAGAGGAGAACGAGAGTTGTCACGATTGTTTGAAATTGTCAAGTAGTTTAGTTAAATTATGGACAAAAAGTGGACAAAAAGTGGACAAAGTTCGGACATTCTTATCTAAAATCCGTGGTATTATGATAGTGTGGTTTTCTACCCACAGATGTTCTTAATTGCTACAGAGCCATAAAAATCCTCATAAAGAAAAGTCATATCGGTTGGTATGGCTTTTCTTTATGTTCTGAAAAGAGGTGTTTAAAAATAGCGAGAGAATTTTCTAAACATATTTATAAGGGCAAAGCGTGGATAAAGACACGCGAATATATATTTAGAAAGTATGATGGTATCTGTCAAAAATGTGGTGCACCGGGCGAAGAGGTACACCATAAAATCTTTTTAAGGCCTTCTAACATAGATGATCCTGATATCGTCTATGGAGAAGATAATTTAATCTTGTTATGCAAAGATTGTCATTTCAGAGAACATGAAAAGACGAACTCTAAATTTAAAGTTAAACGTGAGAGAGCTGTTGAGAATGGTCTTTACTTTAACGAAGACGGTGAACTAGTAAGCCAGGAAGTTATGATTGTCTATGGAGCACCCGCCAGTGGGAAGTCAACGTATGTTAGTAGGCATATGAAAGAAGGAGACCTGGTAGTAGATTTAGATTTGCTAAAACAAGCAATCTCATTAGCTGTAAAGACGGAAACAACAGATAACTTACTAGAGACTGCGATTGAGTTAAGAGATAAGCTTTATGAATTGATTGAGGAGAAAAAAGTAGATGCCGAGCGTATTTGGGTGATTGCTTCATTACCTCGTCGTGAAGAACGAACTAATCTAGCAAAAAGATTAAATGCTAAGCTGATTCATTGTGATGCAACAGTTCGAGAATGTCTAGATAGAGCAAATGCAGACACCACTCGTTTAGATAAGCAAAAACAAATCGATATCATTGATAAATACTTTGCGAATTATGAGAAGTAAATAAAAGGCGTATAAGAGATGTTAATGAACAGACATGTTAAACCTCGAAAGATGAATTAAAACGTCTCCACGAGGCTAAAAGGTAGCCCCCCCCTTGAAAAAAATAGGTTGTCGCCCCCTGGGACCGTTGGAGGGGTACCTTTCTGTGATACACAGGAGTTTTTTTATAGGAGGGGGGGATAGGGCGGAAAGGTAGGGGTAGATTGAAGAAAGAAGAAAAAGAAAAAAAGATTAAGACGGAGTTTAATAAACTTAAAAAGTTATTCAAAGAATTGGACAAGGATAACGATAAAGACAAGATTGAATTGGCTAATCGCTTGATACGACAAGTTTCTTTTATGGAAATTACGTTGTTAGATTTACAAGAGCGAATTAATAAAGAAGGATCTGTCGACCTATTTGAGCAAGGATCTCAAAAAATGATTAGAGAACATCCAGCCGTCAAATCGTACAATTCTATGATTAAAAATTACAATGCAACGATAAAACAATTAAATGATTTGCTGCCCAAAAATGAAGCAAAAGTCAAAGTCGATGATGGATTTAACGACTTTGTAAATAATCGTCATGATTAAATATCCCGAAGATTATAACCCGATACGTGAATATTGGGAGCAAATCGAGAAGGGTGAAGTCGTTGTTGGTGAGAAAGTACGTGAGACTTATCGTAAGCTCATTAAAGATATGGAGACAAAGGTTAGTGTCTATTACTACAGTCATTCTAGAGCTAATCATGTCATTGAATTTATCGAAAATTTCTGCAAGCATTCAAAAGGTAAAGTAGCAGGAAAGGCTGTTATTCTTGAATTATGGGAAAAAGCGATGTTAGCAGCAGTCTTCGGTTTTATTGATATTGAAGGGTTTAGAAAATATCGTGAAGCTATTTTAATTGTTGCTAAAAAAAACGGTAAATCCTTAATCGCATCATGTGTTGGTCTATATATGCAGGTCGCTGATGGTGAAGGTGGCCCAGAAATTTATTCAGTAGCGACTAAGAAAGATCAGGCTAAAATCATTTGGAATGAATCGAAGCGTATGGTGAAGAAATCACCTGCTTTATCCAAACGAATTAAGACTTTAGTTGCCGAATTATCATCAGAAGATTTTAATGATGGAACTTTTAAACCCTTAGCATCGGATAGTGACACATTAGATGGACTTAACGTGCATTGTGTATTGATGGATGAGATTCATCAATGGAAAAATGGAAAAGCATTATATGACATCATGTATGATGGAACGACTGCACGTGATCAGCCTTTAACATTTATCACAAGTACAGCAGGTACAGTGCGCGAGGATATTTATGATTTAAAATATGAAGAAATTGAAAACTTAATCCTCGGTTATCGTGACGAAAATGGATATAAAGACGATAGTTTAATCGCATTCGTCTATGAATTGGATAATCGCAAAGAATGGACGGATGAGAACTGTTGGCAAAAAGCTAATCCAGGACTGGGGACGATTAAAAATCGAAAACAGTTAGCTGCGAAAGTTGAAAAAGCTAAATCGAATCCATTGTTGGTTAAGAACTTGTTGTGTAAAGAGTTTAATATTCGTGAAACATCAACGGAATCATGGTTGAGTTTTGAGGATTTGAACAACAAAGAAACTTTTGATCTAGCATTATTAAAACCACGGTATGCGGTTGGAGGTGCTGATTTATCTTCCACAACCGATTTAACTAACGCAACAGCTATATTTAAAGTTCCCAATGATTCTAATCTTTATGTTCTTCAAATGTATTGGTTGCCGGAGGATTTGTTAGAAAAACGTGTCCAAGAAGATAAAATCCCGTACGATATTTGGTGTGATATGGGAATTATGCGAACGGTACCAGGTAATAAAGTTCATTACAAATATGTAACTGAGTGGTTTTTGGAATTACAAAATGAATTTGATATTTATATTCCGTGGGTTGGTTACGATGATTGGTCAGCTACTTATTGGGTAGAAGATATGAAAAACAACTTTGGTAAAGAGTCGATGGAAAGAGTTATCCAGGGAGCAAAGACGTTGAGTGAACCGATGAAGTCGTTAGGTGCTGATTTAGCTGCTAAGAAGGTTGTTTATAACAACAACCCTATTCTTAAATGGTGTTTAAGTAATACAAGTGTTCATGTTGATACGAATGGAAATATTAAACCAATTAAAGGAGTTAGTAGTCGAAAACGTATTGATGGAACGGCAGGCTTATTAGATGCCTATGTAGCGTTAGGGCGCCATTATGAAGAGTATATGAACATGATTTAAGAAGGGGGTGAAGAGATGAAGTTAATAGATCGTGTTAAATTAGCATTTAATAAAAGTGTAACCGTGTCGAGATATGAGATGATTACTGAATCAGGAAGTTCTTTCTATTCCTTTAATGGAAATTTATATCAAAATGATATTATTCGTGCGTGTATCCGACCAAAAGCTAGAGCAATTGGAAAGTTAATTGCTACACATGTAAGAGGTAATGGGGATGAGTTAAAAATTAATCCTGAACCCTATATTAAATTCTTACTAGAAGATCCTAATCCATATATGTCAGGTCAAATGTTGCAAGAGAAGGTAGCAACGCAATTAATGTTAAATAATAATGCTTTTATTTATATTCATAGAGATGAGAATGGATACCCTGTTGAGTTATATCCTGTTCCAGCGCAATTTGTTGAAGCGATTTATGATAAATATGGTTATTTATATTTACGATGTACAATGAAAAACGGAAAAATTTGCACCTATTCATACTCCGATATTATTCATTTGAGACGTGATTATAATTCAGACGATATTTTTGGAGATAAACCGCATGAAACGCTTATTCCACTCATGGAAATTGTCAGTACAACTGATCAAGGGATTGTAAAGGCTGTTAAGAATAGTGGAATTGTGAAGTGGTTATTAAAGTTTAATCAGACATTACGACCGGAGGATATTAAAAAACAAACGAATGACTTTGTACGAGATTATTTGAACATTGATGGTGAAAATGGTGGAGCGGCCGCAATAGATGCTAAATTAGACGCTAAACAAGTTGATCCTAAAGATTATGTAACGAATGCAGCCGTCATGGAGCGTACGAAGGATAGAATTTATTCGTTTTTCAATACGAATGAAAACATTGTTAAAAGTAAATATGATGAAAATGAGTGGAATGCGTATTATGAGAATGAAATAGAACCAGATGCGTTACAGTTATCAAATGAGTTTACTCGCAAGTTATTTACGAGACGTGAACGTGGTTTCGGAAATAAAATTATATTTGAATCATCTAATCTACAATACGCTTCAATGGCAACTAAGTTAAATTTACTTCAAATGGTAGACAGAGGGGCCATGCTTCCTGATGAATGGCGACGTATTTTAGGAATGGGACCGATAGAAGGTGGAGGTAAACCTATTCGACGTCTTGATACAGCTCTTGTTAGTGATGAAAAAAATGAGAATAAAGATAAGTAAAAAACTATATGGGGTTTATAGATAAAGCCCACTTAAAAATCTAAATTCGATACAAAAGGAGTGCTAGAATGTTTATTAAAATTAAAGATGTGTTGGTAGATATGCGAGAAGTCAAAGTCATTAGAATGGTTGGAACAGAGATTCAGGTGGTTGGAGATTTATTAATGTGCCCAAACTTATCAATTTCTTTTCAAAACGAAAAGGAAGCAAAAAAAGAATTTGATAGAGTATGTGATCAAATGAAGGTGAAGTAATAACAATGAAGGATAATTTAAATCAATTTTTAGAGGTTAAGAATGTAACCGAGAATACAGCTGACCTCTATTTTTATGGCGATATTGTTTCATCATGGTGGGGGGCATGGGACGACACTGACCAATATCCTGAAACAGTAAAGAAATTTTTAGATAATGCCAAAGGTAAAAATCTTAATATTTATGTCAATAGTGGCGGAGGTTCTGTGTTTGCAGGTATCACCATCTATAACATGATTAAGAATTATCGAGGAAGTAAAACGGTCTATATTGATGGATTAGCCGGATCTATTGCATCAGTTATCGCATTAGCTGGCGATAGAGTTGTTATGCGGACAGGTTCAACATTCATGATTCACAAACCATTATTGTCTTTATGTGGAGGGTATAATGCAGATGATATGAACAAAATGGCGAATGATCTTGATGCTATTCAAAGATGTATCATGCAAGTCTATCAAGAAAATTTACGTCCTGGTGTATCTATTGATGAAGTTGAAAAAATGGTAAATGAGGAGACATGGTTATCTAGTGATGAAGCAACTAAGTATTTTAAGATTGAAGTTGAAGAAAGTTATGAGGCTATTGCATGTGTCAGTGATTATTTAGATAAGTTTTCGAACAATCATGAGAAACTCAAAAACTCTAAACAAGAGCATTTGATATCAAAAGCACAAGCGAGATTAAATTTATTAAAATTGAAAGGTGGAATTATTTATGAATAAAGAACAATATTTAAACAAGCGTAATCAGATGATGGGTGAGGCTGAAAACCTATTAGAAGAAGGGAAAGTGAAAGAAGCTGAAGCTAAAATGAAAGAAGTAGAAGAGTTAGATCAAACGTTTGAAGACGCAACTAAAGCCCAAGCCAATTTAAATGCATTACGAGGAAATGGAGTCGTGACAAATATTTCGAACTTAACAGCTCAAGTTAAAGCTCAAGGAACTTTAGGTTCAACACATTTAGCCACACCGGAAGCGGGAGCTAATCATCAAGCAGAAAAAGAATTATATAATACGGCTTTTATGAAAACCTTAATGGGCTCAACATTAAATAAAGAGGAAATGGATGCATTTAATTCTGTAAACGATAAATTCCGTAACTCGATGCAAACAGCTGAACAACATCAAGTTTTGATTCCGGAAACAATTAAAGAGGGAATTTGGAAAGAGATTGGAGAATTGCACCCTATTTTCGCAGATGTTCGTCCGACTTACGTTAAGGGAGATTTAACAATTATCAAGGAAAAGACAGAAGGAACAGATGCAGAATGGGTGGATGAAGAAACAGAAGGAACAGATGCAGATACTG
>QAML01000019.1 GCA_003150315.1 Prevotellaceae bacterium
AATTTTTTCTACCCACGGGAGAACTAGAGGATGTATATTTATACGTTACTAGAGCCAAGATTAATATTGACTTTAACACTCTAGCAAAGCTCCCCTGGCGGCGAAGGAAGAAATTAATAGAAGCTGCCGAAGCATATTATGATGAACTTAAGAAAGGGCTGCCCAAAAGAAAGTAGGGCAGCTCTCTTTTGTTCGATAAATCCGAAAACTATATGGCTTTTACAAGTGGTAGTCCTTCTGCAGGACAACTCGAGATAGGTGTAGCTCTTGTACTTCAAGACAGGTTTTCAAACCAAGCCCGGGAAGCTAGCTCGGTCATCAGAGGTTTACATAGGGATGCTAAGAATGCTATTCAAGCAAACTTAACCACTATGCAGTCATACACCAATTCTATTGGTGCTATCGCTGGGAACCTCATGAATTCTCTATCAGATACCATAGCCCAGGGAGCAGACTTCATAGATATGATGACCTCTGTGGGAGCAATCTCTGGGGGTACTAGACAAGAGATGGAAGCATTATCAAATACTGCTCAGACTTTAGGTTTGAGGACTATGTTCATGTCTCGTGATATTGCTTCTGGTATGAAATATTTAGCAATGGCCGGTAATGATGCCAAGGAGATCCAAGGGATGATCGCTGGAGCAGCCATGATGGCCAATGCTACGGGAATGGAGTTAGGAGGTAAAGGAGGAACTGCAGACTTACTCACTAACATCATGCGTACCTTTAAATTAGAGGGTGAGAATGCAGCTAACTTAGTGGGAGACCAATTAACCAAGGCAGCTATGGCGTCAAATGTTTCCATGACGGACTTAGCTGAATCCATAAAGTATTCTGCGGCTTCAATGGTGACTCTGAAACAACAGTTGCCACAAGTAGCTGCAATGATAGGTACTCTTGGTAATGCCGGTATTCAGGGTTCTATGGCAGGTACTTCTATCCGAAACATGGCAGACTACCTAACCCAATCTATCACTAATCCAAATTTCAAAGGTGCTAAAGCTTTAGCTAGACTGGGATTAACCAAACAAGATTTTGTAGATGCCAACGGAGACCTGCTTGATTTTGCAGTAATACTGGAAAAAATCGGTGCAGCTACAAGTGATTTATCTTCTATAGATCAGAATGCTATATTCAAGAGTATCTTCGGTGTACGAGGTATGCGTGCTGCGGTAGCAATAATGAGGGATACCGAAGGATACTTTGAATTACTTGATCAGATACAAAACAACTCAGCAGGATTTGCCGAAGAGGTAGTGGGTAAAAGAATGGAAACTATAGCTGGTAAGATAGATATTGTAACTTCCGCTATAGAGAACTTACAGACCACTTTCACCGAGGCATTGGGTAAGAACCCGATTATCACAGGTTTCTTAGATATGATGGGTTGGGCCATATCTCTGGTGAGAGATCTATTTGCAGTTCCAGTCTTAGGCCCAATGTTATCAGGATTAACCGCCATAGGTGCTGCTGTACTCCTCATTGGTAATGGTATTGCTGCTTGGAGAACCCGATGGTTAATATTAAACGGTGACTCTCAGGTAACTTTTAGATCCATGTTGAGATTACTCATAGGTGGGTGGTCTCAGGCTACTATTTCTGCTCAGGCCTACCTGAATATGGAGAGGGCTATCATTGCTCAGAGAAAGGCAGGTATTGGTGCAAGTGTTACTCAAGTAGCTCAGGCTGGAGGATTGCCTTATGCTTATTATAATGGCAACATTCCAGCAAAAATGGGAGCTAATGGCAGATATTATGCTAAAACTGGTAAGGGAGCTTCTGGATGGACTCCTGTGCCGGCTGCAATGGTGACTGCTACTGATCCAGGTAAGATGACCCGAAACTTAATGAATACTACTGCAGCAGGTGCAGCTGCCAATGCCGCATCTCGAGGGGCTTTAGCTTCTGTGGGTAGAGGTATATTGGGATTTGGTTCTAAATTACTGGGATTCTTTGGAGGTCCACTTGGGTTAGCCATTACTGGTATATCCATAGTGGGGCCCATGATATATAATGCTCTCAAGAGTAATAAATCATCTCAAGATGAAAATACAAGGGCAACTAATGACTTAGCTTCTGCTATCAAAGCCAGTCGGGAAGGTTATAAACAAAGAGATAATCTTCAGATGATGACAGTTCAGGAGCTGAGATGGTTAGTACAAACTCTTGGCTTATACACTGATAAAATCAGTAAATTAGAAAGTAAGCCCGTACATGTGGTCATTAATAATGATGGTAAGAAAGCTTTTGAGGAATATATCGGAGATCGAGATGCAGAGATGAATGTGGCTGCGGGAGTAAATTAACGTTTAGATTATGGCATCACTTATAGGAAAACCTGTGGGAAAAGTAGCTCAAGAAGTAGCTGACCTTGAGCAGGGGAGGGTATTCCAATCTCCTCTCAATAAAGCTTGGAGGGCTCTTATACTTTTAAATCGGACTACTTCTCCGATGGCTAAATCTGGGGTAAGAGAAACTAATACTGAGGCTAAAAAAGCTGATGCCATTAATTCTCACTATGCCCGAGAGAAGTCTTTTTCAGTGGCCCAATCCCAAGATCCTTGGAGTAATAACAAAGTAGTTGCTAGAACTTCTGGAGTATCCGCTGAGGAATTGGTTAAGTCAAAAGCTATAGATTATACTATGGCTAACCAATTAGTATCTGATATCATAAAGCATGATATTGTGATAGCTAACTTAAATGGTACCCCTCCAGTCAGTTTGGTGATTCAGAATCGTCCTAATAGTATAAGGGTAGAACCCACTGCTACTTGGGCCGCTGTTAAATCCATGGGTCGTAATAATCCTTTCTATTTTTATACGGGAGGAGAGGATACAATAACCTTCGATATCTCCTGGTATTCAGTAGATACTGAACATCGAGATGATGTGGTGAATAAGTGTAGATTACTTGAATCATGGACTCGAGCCGATGGTTATTCTGCATCCCCTCCGACTTTAAGGATACAGTGGGGTAACTCGGGTCTATTTGAGGACGATCTCTTCATATTAGCCTCAGCTCAATATGAACTCACTCACTTCCAGAATGCGGCTCGCATGAGGAGGAGATACGATAATGATCCAGATACGGGTCAGAGGATCACTAGTACTGTTAGTCAACCCTTTGACCTTAAATTACTTCCCAACTATGCTACTCAAACTCTTACCTTCAAGAGAGTGACTAAAAACAACAGAACTTGGGAAGAGATTATACCCAACGAAAAACTCATAAGAACTCCGGGTATAATTATGGATGATACGGATAGGGACTTCATTCAGGATATGGACGAAGTGTATAGTCAAGGATTAAATGATCTAAGCTTATGATAGCTATTCCAGGAACAAGTCCTTATGAGGACAGCTATGTAATAAAGTTCCCCGATGGAGATGTGTCTTTGGAAAGGAATATACCCGCAATACCTTCGGATCACTTAATTCATTCAGTGCTCGAGGGGGAGACCATCCAAAGCATTGCTTTCAGGTACTATGGTGATTCTGGAATGTGGGGAGTAATTGCCGATGCTAATGATATCCTTAACCCCTTCGAGGATGTTCACGCGGATATGGAGTTAATTATACCGAACTATGGAGGACAGTAAACCTATTCTCTTAAATGGTAATGGTACTCCATACCTTGCCATATTTGATGGGACAGGCTCTCCTATTATGGACGAGTTCAATGATATCCCCATTGGTATGGAAGTTGAGAACTTCAATTACAAGTACACTGAAGGTAAAGGAGACAAAGGTAGGTTCACTATAGTAACTAACTTTGTGGGAATAGTTGACCATCCTTCTCTGCAGTTCAAAATGCCTTTGAAAATACAGTGGGGATGGATATTCAGTGATCGATCTTTCAAGTCTGGTCCTGTGAGACTAGTCAATGCGAAGAGTCATCAGATAGAGTTTACACCCGAGGGGGTAAGGTTTACCATAGAATTTGCAGATGCAAAGATGTTCCTTGAAGCTGAACCCTCTACTTTTGTGGGTAATAAGACTGAGTATCTGGATGTATTCAAGGAATTAGCCCTGGGTAAAATGCCTTTAGTTATAATGGATTACTCTGAGAAAGCGGGCACAGCTCTAACAATAACCGATAATCAACCGTGTGATGGCAAAACAGAGCAACGAGAAAAGTAAGCCTTGCTTACCTTGCTATACAGGGATACAGAATTCAGAGGAATTGGATGACGGGTTAGTGGGAGTAAAGTTACTTGAACTCTCCCCCGAGAATCTCTCTAAACCCTCTCAAGATCCCGATAGGTATAAGTTAAAGCTGCTACCAACTACCTTTGCTGAAGGTACTGTGATAGTGGGTTCAGCTACATTTCTGAACAAGTATTCTCAATTGGTGGGCATAGCTAAGTCTTTGTCAGGAGGCCCTAATTTTGTGGATACTCGTGACAATAAGATTGAGATACATAACGGTAAGCAATCGGGTAAAACCGTATTTGCTTATACCTTTGCTGGCAAAACTGGAGAACTTTTAGAGTTCAGGGTACAAACTAAATACGTACAGAGTATAGAAGCGGGTAAAGCTTCTAGTGTAGATCCTGACACTAAAGCGGTAGAAACCGAAGTAGTTCAGTGTATACCCACTAATGATGATCCATGTAAGCCTGATGCTTACATCAAAGAAAATAAATCGGGAATATTGAGGCAACCTCAGGATATTACCCGGATGGCAAAATTTGAAAGGGCAGTATCTCCCAATACTTCTATCTGCCGTCAGGTAAACCGTCCTTCTAAGACTCCTCCGGTATATAACTCTATAACGGATGCTAAACAAAAGTTAGCTTCAAATCCTTCTTTAACTACCGAAGAAGTTAGAGCCTATAATTCTCAAATAGAAGCCGAGTGGAAGAACTATCAGGATGCTCTTAAAAAATTCGAGAATGCTCTAAGGAGTTATGCCCAAAAGGTGAGCTCGGGTGAAGAAGTAAAGCCTGAGGAAAAGCCCAAATTACCTCAGCCTCCTGATGAGGTATCTAACTTTGTGATCCGAAGGAAAGTGCGGGTATTATTAGATCCGGTTGACTATTCGACTAGAGGTACCAAAGCTTATGCCCAGGGCCAGAATAACAATTTTTATGATACCATAAATTGGAAGTCTGGGTACAGGGCATTACAGAAAATGTCCGATAAAACCATAATAATCCCTCCTGGAGGTTATCAAGCTGGGCAGAAAGTACTTGTAGAAATGGAACTTGAGATACAAGTACCCGGTGTACGGGTAGTATCCGATCCCTTATTCCTTACTATGGGTAGCTTTATGTCTAATGATATTATCGAATCTGTAAATAGCCAAATTAAGGCTAAGGCTAAATTCGTGGGTAACCCCGATATGCAGTCTTCGCAGATTATCGAGATAAAGAATGTCGGTCAGAAATACTCGGGTGATTGGTATGCTAAGGAAGTTGAACATAGCTTTGATACTAGCGGATATTTCACTGAGGTCACTTTTGAGAAGAAGTCTCGTAATTCAATACTGAACCGTATATCTACTTCAGTAAACACCCAAGAGGTATTCCAAAAAGCCCATGATATAGCTAAAGAATCCTATACTACGGGTGCTTGGAAAATACCCAGTATGATCAAATCTGAGGTCTCAAGGTATCGGGCTTCGACTTGGAAAGAGGGAGAAAAGGAGAACCCTCAAAGAGCCGGTCGTCAAATTGTTGTACATCAGAATAATCGAGATAATCCTGCTGATTACGAAGTGGTAGTAGACTCAAGGGTGGATTTTCAAGTGGGTAGGAATATAAGTCCGAAAGAATCATGAACCTATATGAATTGATTCAACAGAGAGGTATAGAGTCAATCGGTAGATTTTACTCTACTTATCGAGGTATAGTGATAACTTCCGACGACCCTGACTCTCAGAATAAGGTATGTGTATATCTCCCGAGTGTCTTAAGGGGTGTAGAAGTATGGGCCTATCCCAAACATCAACAAGGAGGTCCCGGTTCTGGATTCAAATGGTTATCTCCTCGTGAGGGTTCTATAGTATATATAGAATTTGAAAACGGGGACCCGAGACACCCCCTCTGGTCTTATCATGGCTGGGCAATCGGAGAGATGCCTCCCGAATTGGATAAGCCTCACGTACTTGGGTTTATTACACCCAAGGGCAATAAGATTATACTGGATGAAAGTGAATCGGGAGTATTAACTGCAATAATCCAACAAAATATAATTGTTAAGTCTC
>QAML01000096.1 GCA_003150315.1 Prevotellaceae bacterium
AAAATCCAAAATCATCGGCAAATGCAATATCCATAATAATCTCGTGACGAAGAACTTCTATATCATTCTTATCGTCATAAGCAACCAAGTAGTATTTCTGTGATTTATCGTATTTCTTGTTCTTAAAGTTAAAGCGGAGTCTGAACATACGCTTCGTCGTATCTTTATCTTTCTTATCTGCAATAACAATATTCTCATTAGAAATCTTCTCGTTATTATCAGAAATGAAATATACTCGGTAACTTGTTTCTTTCACAACATCACTTACCGGCTCTGTCTGAACAAAATCCAGTGTCGTGATAAGGTTTGTAATCTTTGAAGTCAGACTTACAAGAGCAATCTCTGCAAGGCTTGTTTCCTTTTTACCCTTATCTACTTTCACATCAATCATTGGTACAAGCATTTCCTGCGGAGAGCAGCCACCATGAACATAGTTCTGTCCTGCTCCTGCCACCTTGAAAATACCTGACGCAAGAGGGAACGATACAATACGCTCATCGACACTGCCAAGTACCTTGCCAACCGTTATATGGCAAACACCATCTGCCTTGATTTCTTCGGCAGATATGGAATAACGCTGTCCAACACTATTTGATTTGGAAGCAGCTCCGGCAATCTTATCGGTTGCCTGAATTTTATCTCTCTTATAAATAAATCCGTGGTCTGCCGTCACAATAAAATGATACGTATTTGCCTGCGATGCAATCCTTTTTACCAAAGTATAAATCTCTTCGATTGCTTCTTCGCAGGCGGTAAACACTTCATTTTCAGAAGCCGCTTTATCTCCACGGGCATCTATCTGATTGTGATAAATATACACAACGTCCTGTCCTGTAAAGACAGAACGAAGGTCTGCCTGCTTCATATTCTTAAATGCGTCAAACTGAACACATTTGCTGTTTACTTTATACTCTCTTAAAATAGCTTCTCTCTGCTCTGTAGAAGCACAAACTTTCCCATCGACAAGGACATCGTAATCATTTGTATATTCTATCTTCTTATGAGGAAGCAGGGAAGCCATACCCAACGGAGTGTATGACGGTAAAACACCTTGCATTGCACTGATAGCGGCATTGCATTTTTCATCTGCCAACATCTTCTCAAACAGCGTATGCGCAACCTCATAGCGGAGTGCATCGGATATAATAACTACTACTCTATCCTTTGAGTAATTGATGTGTCTTGCAAAGAAATCTCTCTGCAACGTAAGTCCTGTTTCTCCGTCTGTGTCTGCAAATTCATTGTTCCAGTTCACTGTAACCCGGTTCAGATACTCGTTTGTATAGATATTCTCAACCAGTTCCCTGATTTTCTCAAACTGCGTAGTATCTTCCAATTTATCAAAGTAAAAATAAAAGTATCTATAATAACGGTCAATCTTATAGGTCGTCTCCGTATATTCCTTAACCAAGTTTTTGATACCACTGACCGGATGATACTTTCCGTCAGCAATAATATCAAAAGCATTCTGAAGAATAAAATACTCACAGCGAAAGTCTTTTCCAAAATGTTTCTTTCTTCGTTCAATGCAAAGCTCTGGAATGGTTTTTCCGTCCAGCTTTGCTCCAATATCTTCGTTTTCAAGTCTGCCGATTATCCAGTTAATCAGGATTTCATCCACGCCTGCAAAGATATTGCAGTCAACAAGTGTTTCAACTTCCATCTTATCCAGATAATTCTTTCCGTTTATTGCGTTGTAGGTAATATCCGAAATTTCATCAAAACGAGAACCATACAAATAACTGTTCATAAGATTATCCATAAAAGCAATGATATTTCCCGACTTGTAGGAAACAAACGGTTTCCAAGCCTGCGGCATATCGGTATGTATGCTCTTTGAGGCATAGGTAACAAACATCGTGATGATAAGTTTTTCAAGCGTAGGCTTCGGGTCGCTGTAACCAAAAGCCAAATCAGCCTGCTGCCAAAAAGCAGTAAGCAAGTCATACTTTTCAAACTCGGCGAGATGTTTATTGTCTACCAATCCGTCATCTGTCAAAATCGAACGCAAAACTTCCTCGAATGAGGCAGTCTTGTTCTTACAAAGCACGCTCATTAAAGCAACTTCAATCGCACTTCTGTTGAAGTTCTCAATTTCTAAATCATAGAACTTCTGCGTTCTCTCTTTATTCGCAAAGAATTTAATGTAATGCTGAATGACTGACTTGTACCTCTCGTCAATGCCTAAATCAAGGGTCAGCAGAGAAGCTCGGTCAGCAAAAAACTCTTTGGAATACCTGATAGTGTCTGCAAGATGATTATTTCTTATATCCGGTTTTGCAAACGGAGCATACACGAGATAATTTGTCGTTGTGTCCTCTCGTTCCAAGAAATATTTGATATAGAACTGGTTGTCCGGCTCAAGATGCAGAACCTTTGCATTTTCCAGCTCCATACTGTCAATGTCCTGCTCAAACTCTGCATTAGCATCATACCAAAACACAAGTTTACGGACATCACTTGCGAACTCACTATTTAATTTGTCTGTAATTTGTTTTAAGTTTAGTTCAGCCATTTTGCTCATCCCCTTTCTCTATGTTATAGAGAATATCGTCTGAGGTTTCTCCTGCTTTTCGCAAATCCTGAGTTTGAAAATGCAATTCCGAATCCCAAATGATAATTTTTCGAGTGATTTCTTTATCCATACCCATCGCTGAGTAAAAGATCATAAGAAGAAGTGCTTTTAGAACCCTTATAGTATCATTCAACTGTATAGGTTCTAACACATTCACTCTGTCTCGTTTGTAGTGAGCGTAGTAGTTTCTTGTACCAACAATGTAGCGATAGAATGCCTTTATATAGTCCGACTCATTATCGTATTCAACCTGTTTCTCTCTGGCAAGCTCACATATTTTCTTTGCATTGAGTGAAATGACATTGAAATACTGCTGATCAAGATCAGTCAACCTTTGTTCAAGGCTTATTCTTCCAAGAAATCCTTTTGCAATCCACTCAGCTATCTTGGAAGCATGGGCAGAATTAAATTTCCATTCAGGGACAGACTGTTCTAATACTTGCGTAAATAAAGGCTTTCCGTCATCTGTGAAAATCAGTCTCTTTATGGACTTCTCGGATTTCTTTATCTCATCATGCAGTTTTGTTGCAACTTCCTCATCACAAGATATTCTAAGATGATAGCCCTCCAATATTTTCACATATTCTACAAGAATGTCCTCTGCATAGAGCTGCCTCTTTTTATTTGCATCAAAAAACATTCTACGAACCAACTCGAAAGTTTTATCTATGCAAAAATCATACCAGTGACTGAATAATTCAACAAGCTTGCCATCTATTTTTTCGAGCGAAGTACGAGGCTTTTCCATGATTCCAATATTCAGCAGATTGTATGAAAAGTCCCTGTTCAAGTACAGCCAATTTCTATACTTCTCATCACCCAAATTCAAGCGGATGTCTTCAGCAGTAGAGACATGACCTACCATCAGTCCCCAAAATTGCATTAGAATCTCTATATCATCAACAACTTGCTGTATGTCGGCATCACCTTCGTAACTAACAAATAGTCTTGGCTGGTTTTTGAGTACGATAGTAGTTCTACTATCAGATTCAAGAACCTTTGTTAATGTTTCTGATTCAAAACGCAATTCGATACGAGGACAGTTTTCTTTTAATACAAGCGAAGGAAACTTGTACTCAAAGGCTGTAAGTGTTTGAGTCGCATCAATGCCAAAGTCAACCGTTTTAAGCTGCAACCAATCAATGATTTCTGGAATAATGAAGGAAAATTCTTTGATGCCCTTCACATTCATCCCCAATTCAAATTCACCATTTTGCTGAAGGACAAAAGCTACTCGATAGCTTGTTGAGTGCGTAAGTGTACGATTAACACCCACATTACCGGGGCCATTTGTAAACACTTTATAATTATGTCCACCATCGCTCCCTACAAAAGCACAATTAAACGGCTCACTATAATCGCCGTGATAAAACTCGATACTGTTTCCATCAACAATAAGTTCTGCCACTTTTGGATTGCCTGTTCCTTCTTTTTCCCAAGTGCCAAGATAACGCTTCATGGAGTTCCCCCCTTTCTATGTCTATTTTATTTTGACCAGCACTTGCAAGAGCTTGCCGTCCTGTGCAGTCTGAACCTTTTCGTAGTTGACTTTCACGCCGTCGTCAAGATCAATGTCGATACGGGAAAGAGCCAAATGTGCAACCATTGCGTCGTAATCCTTTGTTTCCTTAATCTGTTTCTGAAGTTTTTCCTTACGCTTCGTTGCGTTGGAGATTTCCTTGTTATCGCTGCTGTTGTCGATGATTTCCTGCATACGCTCTATCTCTTTTTCATAGACACGCTGAATACGATGCAGATACTCAACTCGGACATTACCAATAGCGTCGGCATTCCAGCGGTGCATATAAACAAGAGCCTTAAAACCGTTCTGCTTGCCACTGTCAAAGAGCCAATAGATAGGACGCTTCTGATAAGTCTTGATATGGTCTTTGATGAAGTCACTAAGGAAGTAATTCCTGATTACTTCACGACTTGTCTTACCTTTATTACCAAGCGCATTGGCAATAAAATCAAGATTTTCTTCAAGCGTATCTTCTCCATAAACCTTTTTCAGCCAAGCACAAAACAGACCGACTATATCATCTTCAAAATACTCTTCATCTGTAACAGGAATACAGTTGTCTTCATCAGGAATAAAAGTATCATATTTACTGTTATCCCATTCTCCACCTGCATAAGCAAGTCCATCTACATCGAGAGAGTATCTGCCGAACATACAGCCTACAGCATACGAAATCAACGACTTGATGTCACGCTGTAAATCTGCTTTGCGAACCGTCACATCTTTATCTTCAACATCAGGTGTGAGTTCATCCTGTAAGCCGTAAATATCAATGAATATACGGTTTAGTTCTTCTTCATTTGCTTTCAGCTGATTGAAACGATTTTCACATTCATTTTGCCATTCTTCAAATGAGGTTTTAACTGTTGAAGTTTTACGAATAAGTGGGTGTTTAACAAAGTCCCAAGAGGTTTCAAATGAGTCCCAATCTAATTTTGAAATATTTACATTTTTTTCAGCCAATGATTCTATGTTATCATTTCCCCAGTTTTCAAATGGCAAATTTGCAAAATCTCCCAATTTAAAGTGAATTGTAGGATTTAAAATTTTACTTAATTCATTCACAAATTTGGTATTTAAAAATCCTAATAATTTAAATTCAAAGTTTTGATTAACAAATGCCGTTGCTGCAGCTGCATCAAACAAAAATCCATCTTCATATTTTCTAAATGAAACATTTCCAGATGTTATATCATTCCATGAAATATGGGATTTAAAATTGTATTCTAAATTAAAATTATGTGCCCACACTCGTGTTCCGCTTGGGTGTAATGTTGTTTGTAATTCAATTCCATCATTATACCAATTTACAACGAACTCCCTATTTCCATACCATTTTCTATAATTACCTGCTTTATCATATGGAAACCATTTTAATTTTGATTTTTTTGCTGATTCTCTATTCATATTAAATCCGATCGCGCTATCATTAACCTCATACCAAAATCTTAAATATTTATCATTTTGACCTGTAGTTAATCCCATTCTTGGTTCAGCTATATCCATAACTTTGCCTTTTTCAAACGCTTTAAAGACATTCTCACTCACCCAATAAGCAACAGGTGAGCCGGGGATTTTTGAGAAGTTTGACTGATCGGCTTCGTAGAAATACCCACACGCTTTATCTGCAAGTGCCTCAAGTACCTTTTGCTTCTGTACTTCCATTCCACCTTTGAAATCAGATAATCTAAAACAAAGTGATTTTTCTGTATTCTTGCAATTCTGAAATATAAACGAACAAATCGGCACAGTCGCTTCCTCAAAAGCAGAGTATTCCATCTGCACCAATGTGGTAATTGATTTCGTATCAATAACGAACTCTCTCAACTTCTCGTAAGTCTTGATAAACATCCAAACAAACGGAGTCATAAATGCAGAATATCCTTCCGGCTTACAATAACCGAAATTACGGTAAATAAATACGCTAAACAAGTCGCCGGAATACGGCTTATAATTATCAACTACAAACTTTTTAAGCTGACCTTCCAACTTGTTCATATACGGCGGATTGGTACAAACAACTGCATATTTTTTGCTCATAATCTCAGCCTGTCTTGCAAGCTGAATCATTTTAGGCAAGGTATCGTTCATCCAAGTTGTTGTGAAAATATCAATCTGCGTTGTATTGCTTTCAATATCGTTCAAATGCAGTGTAAAGCTCTCATAATCTCTTTTTTCAACAGTCTGCAAAGTACCGATTTCCTGTGCGTCCCTATATACATTAACCAGATATTCTCCGGTTTTGTTCTGCTCATTGTCAATTGTCAATCCATCGCAATAGAATTTATCAATACCATTGCTTTCTTCTACAACCGCCAGATTATTGGCGATACCCTTTGTTAATACACGACGATTATAACTGCGTGCTTTCATCATTACAGCAAAATAGGCAAGCTGATATGCACGCTTATCTATGTCCATACCGAACAGATTATTTTCTACAATACTTGCTGCTGCATCTCTGTCGGAATATCCCGATTCACGATATATCTCCATAAGCACATCAAACGCATACACGAGAATATGTCCGCTTCCCATACAAGGGTCAAAGAAAGTTAAATCCGTAGGATAAACCTTCTCATCAATATATTTAATCTTGCCATTTTTAGGCGTAACAAAGAAGTTGAGTTTTTCAGCCAACCTACTTTCAGGATTTCTTTCAATCCAATATCTTCCCAAAGAATTATCCACCATATAACGAACAACCCAGTCTGTTGTAAACAATTGAGTGGCTGCCGGAATATCTGCTTTTTTTACAGTGCCTTTATAGATATTTACAATGTCATCGTGCTTCTTAGAGATGTAATACTGATACATCCAACCGATAATCTCAACCTGTCCTTCTTTTTCAACATTGAAATCATCTTCGTCTATATCGTGAACAAGGTGATATACAATACCATCTATATCCGTAAAGGAAATTGTGAGCAGTAATTCCGAATAATCATCAGTCTTTTCAAACAGTTCAGGCAGAATATCGTGGAGCTTATTGCACTGCCTAATAAAGATCATACGAAACAACTCGTCCAGTTTGTTCTCATCTTTTAACTGAACAATTCTTTCCTGCTCATATGAAGTAAACTCCAAATCCGTATCAAACGGTGTTGTTACAAAATCAGGCTCATTCTTTGCCTTGTTCTCGGAAGAAAGCACACGAATACCTGAAGGCAGATAATCGTTGACTTCCATAAAGCGGATGGCAATAAGACGATTGAACCAAGTATAGGCAACTTCTTCAACTACGTAGTTAAAGGCTTCTTTATAGTCCTTGGTATCTTTTTCTTTTTGATTGATCGCCTTGACCAAAGCATCACGCTGTGAAATTTCTTTGTCGGATACTTCTGCATAGTCTTTTGTGCCAATATCAAAAAACTGCAAATCGTTTGTTGACTGTGGCAGCTTCTCAGCAATACCGTTTTCACTAATACCAAGCATACCTGCCTTATATGTAATATCGGATATAAGTTTTTCTCTCGCCCATACCGCAAAATTCTTTATCGCTGTTTTGTTCATCTTGTACCTCCGTCAGGAAATCTTTAATACCAATGGCAATAATGCAATACCAACATCTACGCCTTTATCTGCAATCCACTTAATAATCTCTTTCACCTTAGACCATTTCTTACTTTTGCTGTCTTTGGCACTTACGATTTCTTCGAGTTCATTGATTCGCTTTTGTATTTCCTCAATTTCTTCATTGGTCAGAGCAGTCATTGAGTTAATCGTCTCTCGTGCCATATTAAAAGACATATCAAAGCTGTTATGATTTTCATTGGTATTAGTATTGTTTATTGTAATATTACCTTTCCTTAACTCGACCTGTAATCGAAGTTTCTCAAGCTCTCTTTGTTCTCGTTCAGTTTCTGCTTGTTGTCTCTTTTTTTCACTTTCATCATTCAAGACTGCTTTATCATACTCAAGTTTTGCCTTTAATTTTCTAATATCCGACATTAAATCAACACTACCGTCATATGAGTTATAATAATCCAGATAAAGTCCACTTAGTTCATCTTGATTGATGAACACTCTTGTAATATCTTCAATCAGTGCTTCTACTTCTCCTTGTTCAAAAGTAGAAGCATTGTCGAGTTTTTCAATATATTGGTCTAACAGAATTACTAATTCCATACAATATTCCTCCTTAGAACTCAATGTTAATAATAGTGTCCTCTTCCAGTGTATTCATCAGTTTCTTCTCAAGTTCTGCAACGTACTTCTTAACATCTGCTTCATTCTCAAGCTGCCAAGTAGTCGCATTATTGATGGATTTAATGCTAACTGTTTTCTTTCTCTTTACCTTTGGAGCAGGTGTAGCCGGAGCAATCGTTTCTCCACCATAGTTTCCGGTTTCTGCAACGTGAGCAGGCTGTTCTGCTGCAATGATTTTCGCTTCTTCCTTTTCAATCTCATTTAAACAACGAACTTTGAGTGCATCTGCTTCCACTTTGATATTTTGCAGTATAGCCACATTGTTACAGCTCATTGCTTTATCGCTGATTTCACTAAACAGCTTTACATACTTATCAGTCAATTTATAATGACATTTCTTGTTTTGCAATTCTTCAAAAACACGCTGTCTTGCTTCCTGAATAGCATTATCTATTGGCTTCTGCATTTCGTTAAGAAGTTTGCTATAAAGATTGATAAACGTGTCCAGTAACTCCGGTAATTTAAAGATTTCTGAATAAGGAACAGATTTCTTCAAAATAGACTTGATGTCCGCAACAACTGCTTCAATCTCACTATTTACAATGAATGTCTTACTGTCATCATAAATCTTCATCAGCTTCAGAGCTTTATCAAATATGCCCTTCTGTTCTCCCGCAAAGAACTTCTTAACAGGCTCATAATCCTCAGCAAAATCGAGGAAATCATCTTTCTTATGGTCGATGCCTGCAAAGAACTCATTGGAATATTTCATTTGTATAACATCAGCCATCAGTTTTTTTCCAGAAGCAATCAACTGTTTACCCGGATATGCAGGCTGTGTCGCATAGTGAATGTCTAATTTTTCAAGGTCAGTCTTCAGATTTGATGCGTAACCAAGGAAACTTCTCATAACCGCATCGTCATCATCACTTGCCGAAGTAACATTAAACAATTCTTTCATTACTGTACGAACGGACTTCTTCTGCTTTTCATTCGCTTTTACACGCTTCTCAGTCATCAGTTTTTCATTAAACTCTTTGCGTGTCAGATAACGGATAATTTCTTCAGGAGTCTTTGAAAGCAATGTGACTGTATCGTTATTGACGAACATTGCAATTTCACCATCTTTGAACAATTTTGCAACAAGCCACTGCACATCGGCTTCTACAAATCCATAAGGAGCCTTCAAGAAGCGTTCCAAAATGGACTTCATAGAAGTTTTCATGTGACGTTGTGTGTTCAAAGCAATATAGTCATTGACATCGTGCAGAGCCAGTTCATTCTTTACTGTATTTGTACCCTCAAGAGTAAGCTGCTGTCCATTATTCTTGAACAATGTGCGAATATCCGACTCACTCATTGCTGTATCAATATAAGACAACTTGTGATAAACTGTGGAAACCAGCTTGCCGAGTGCTTCATTTATCTTAGAAGCAATTTCCTTTGCTCCGCTCTGAATTTTATCGCCATTCACATAGATTTCTGCGTTCTTCAGGCTTTCTGAAAGGAACAGCTTTGCAGCACCGTTTCTCTCACGCATTTCAACTTTCTTGGCTTCTTTAATGCTTTCAAACTGTGTAACTGCATTTGTAGCATCAATTCGGATAAATTTTTCTATCTGCAAAGCAGAACGGATTTCATCAAGAAATGTTCTATCGTCAGGCAATACTATAAGTACGCAGCTTGACTGGCCGGACAAAATTCTCATTGTTGTTTCATCTGCTCGCTCATCGCTGTTCGGAGTGAGGATTTTCAATGTAATGTCATTATTCTGATTTGCCTTATACGGTTTATCATCAACAACCTGATTAAAAGCAAACACATATCTTCCGTTGAATGCCGGATAACGATACTTCTTTTCATCGTAAAGGCCGTCAAAAATCATCTCAGATACCTTGGCAATAACTTCTCCGGAATCTACATTCTGAGATTCAATCGCTCTGTTGATTTCCTGTTCCTCATCTGTAAGGAATACATAAATATCCCCGTTCTTCTGAACTAAAGTCTGACGAACAAGACGTTTCAATGCGTCTTCTACCTGCTGTGCAAGAGCCATACGGTCATCATTCACATTGGATACCATAAGACTTGT
>QAML01000051.1 GCA_003150315.1 Prevotellaceae bacterium
AAGTGCCTTGTATTTTAAAATATATGGCTTGTATTTTTTACGAGATGCCTTATGTTTTTTCGCATATAGGGAAAGAATGTGCATATAATGGATACTGCATGCAAAATTTGCGTATCCGTATGCGCCGTTCGCCTTGTGTGAGTCGTGAAATTTATTTCTTTATGATTTCATTGCTTACCGGTATGCAATGCGAATCTTTTATTTCTCCTATAACTATGGCACTGTGCAAATAACCTATGCAATCCAATTTTCCAAGAGTGTTTACTATAAAGTCCTGATAGTCTCTCATGTCGTGGGCATAGACTTTTATCTGAAAATCATAGTCTCCGGTGGTGTTGTAGCATTCTGTTATTCGTTCGGTCTTCTTTACGGTCTCCATGAACTGCCTGATCAAATCGCGCGTGTTGTGTTGCTTCAATCTTATGTTGCATAGCGCAACAATGTCGTTGCCCAGTTTGCGCGGGTCGGCTATTGCCGAATAGCGCGTAATGTATCCGTCTCTTTCCAAACGCTTTTGGCGTTCGAATGTGGGCGAAGCCGACAGGTTTACCTTGGCAGCAAGTTCCTTTACCGTCAGGCTTGAATCCTGTTGCAATAGTTGCAGAATCTTTAAGTCGGTTTCGTCGAGAGTTTCCTGTGCTGCCATATTCTTGTGTCCGGGGTCTTGTAAAACTGATGAAAGTGCAGAATATTATTCTGTATGATATGCCTGTAATTTGCAATATTAGCATATTTTGCCGAATTGAGTTGAAAATTTTGCGGATAATTTTCTTCCTCACAAATTTGCATCCGAAATCCAAAACAATTGACTTATGAGCAATACAAAAAGCAATCATTTTGACGTAGTGGGCAGTCTTTTGCGTCCTGCGGAATTGAAGGCGGCAAGAGCCGAATTTGAGAAAGGAAATATCTCGGCAGAGGAACTTCGTGAAGTGGAAGACCGTCTCATTGCCGAAGTAATTAAAAAACAGAAGGCACACGGTCTGCATTATATAACCGATGGCGAGTTCCGTCGCAGTTACTGGCATCTCGATTTCATGTGGGGTTTTCACGGAGTGGAGCATATTGAACTGGAACACGGCTATCAATTCCACGGCGAGGAAACAACCAAGGGTTCTCTCCGTTTGACGGGTAAAATTTCTGGCGAAAACCATCCGTTCATCAGGAATTTTCTCTTCATCAAGCAATATGAGGACGAAACTCATAAGGTTAAACAAACCGTTCCGGCTCCTGCACAATTTTTGGCGGAACTGTTTCGCGGCAACAACGGAGAGAACACCCGCAAATTCTATCCCGACACCCGTGAACTCATACACGACATAGCGCAAGCCTATGGCACTTTCTTCAAAGAGATTTATGATGCCGGCTGCCGCACCATTCAGTTGGACGATTGTACCTGGGGAATGATAGTGGACGACGACTTTTGGAAATCAATGGCGGGAAAGGGATTCACGCTAAAGGATGAGGCAGAGAAATATCTTGAAGTAAACAATCTTGCAATAGAGAACCGCCCCGCAGGACTCACCGTCAACACCCACGTGTGTCGTGGAAACTATCATTCGTGTTATGCCAGCAAAGGCGCATACGACCCTGTGGTCCCGTATCTCTTTGCAAAGGAAAACGTTGATACTTTCTATTTGGAATACGACGATGAGCGTTCGGGCAGTTTCGAACCTTTGAAATATGTTGCCGAGGGTAAAAACGTTGTGTTAGGCTTGGTAACGACAAAGTCTCCCGTGTTGGAGGACAGGGAAACGGTAATAGCCCGCATACACGAGGCTGCCAAATACATACCTCTGGAACGTTTGAGCCTGAGTCCGCAATGCGGTTTTGCGTCGTGTGAAATAGGCAACAAACTAACCGAAGCCGAGCAATGGGCAAAGGTTGATTTGGTAAGAGAAATATCAAAGGAAGTCTGGGGATAAACCCTGCATCCCGCAAGTCCGTCCCGCCGGACGGACTTTTCTATAGTTTTATGACTTTTGTACTTATGCGTGAGCCGCAACAGGGCTCGCGCTTTTTTGTTGCAGTACCGTGTAGTTTTCTTTGGCGTTGCGTTGAGCAGCATGTCCCGGATGCGCAAAAAAAATATTCCCTGCGGACGCATTGCGACCCGCAGGGAACTTTCAAAAAACGATGTTGATGGTATTTTAGTTTATTACAATCTTTTCGCTTTTGGAGTTGTTTCCGGTGGTAACCCGGATGTAAACTCCCGGAACGGTGGGCTTTTGTTTCAATTTCACTCCGTCTGTCGTGTACCAGCATTCTTCGGAAGCTTTGCCGGTGATTCCGCTGATGTCTGTTACCAAGGAATTTCCGTCAAATGCTATTTCGAACGGCGTGCCTCTGTTGCCTTCCACTTTATCGTCCTCATAGCGCAGCGTAACTTCGGCTTTAATCACTTCGCCACCGTATGGAATGAGGAACGAAAGCGTTTCGTCGGCATCGCCGGGCACTGTGAGGAACACAATGCCGTCGTTGTCGGTGAAGTTGTGGGTTCGGCATTCGGCATTGACAAACACGCCCGTTTCTATGTTCGACAACGGCAGACCGTTGTAGGTTACGCGACCTACGATAGTCATATTTCCGGGATATTTACTGTCGTCTATGGGCGAGAATATCGAAGCTTCGCGGTTGCTTTCGAGAGAACGCGAAAGCATGGGCTGTGCCGCGTTTGCGGGATAGCGGAATGTGCGGTTTGTTGTGGCTTGGCTCAGATACATGTAGCCTTGTCCGGGCGTGAGAGCCTCTAACGAGCCTGCCCATTCGTATCCGTCGTAGATGGCGAAGCCTTGTTTGCCTTTCACAATGTCGCCGTCTTCGGGACTGAGTGCGGCAAAGGCATCGGCTATGCCCATTAAGCTTGTTCCGTTATAGCCTATCCAGTTCCAGCCCGGGCGAACGTTTATGGTCTTTTCCGATGTGCCGGGACGCGAACCGCGCAGTGTGAGTTGCGCAGGCGATGTCATGAGAACCTTATACATTTCGCGGTTGTTCATGGCTATATCGCCGCCGTCCCATATACCGTTGTAGCGCATTATGGACGAGGTCTTGCTCTTGACGAGACTGGTGGCATTGGCAACATCGCTCATTACTGCCGTGGCGTTCATGTCGTCGACAAGTACGGAAATCGAAGTCCAGTTCCAGCCTCCGTTAAGTACCAAAGTTTGTTCTATACGGTCAAGAGCATTGAGGTTTACGGGTTTGCCAAACGAGCCTATAACCGTTCCTGAAGAGAATGAAACGTCTTGACTTGCCTGTACGTCGGGCCATGTAATACCTGTTGCGGCTTCGTAAAGGCGGAATTCGACTTTTTTACCCTTGTCGCCTGCGTTTCCTGCAATGTCGAGCATAGCAAAGTACTCGTCGTAACGTTTACTGTAGGTAGGTTGTGCCACACCACGGCATTCGCCGTCAATGAATGCACCTATGATGTTGTCGGTGTCGTTTGAAGGAACTCCGTGAACCGATACCGTGGCAACGAGGTTCATTGTGGTGGAGAATTTGTCTGTTTCCACTTTCCAATCGGGCATTTCGCCGGTAACGGTGATGCTCAAAGGCAGCGGAGTGGCTATTCCGTCGGCATTGACAAGGTATATGGTTTCAAAATGTTTGCCTATGGGGCAGGATTTGCCCACTGTAAAATTAACGGAAGTGGTAGACAGCGGTTCGGTTGTGCCTGCCGTTACAGAAGCTTTCAACCATTGCGGAACGCCGCTCAGAGTCCATTCCTGCTGTGTGCCTCCCTTGTTGGAAACTGTGGTTTTTATTGTGCTTTCTTCGCCGGCTTTTTGAGTAACCGAAGCGTTGTCGGAAGTCCATGCAAGGCTGTTGCGGTTGACATAAGCCGACCAGCAAACGGGTTCACAGGTGTTGCCGTTGACATCGCGCACTCGCTTAACCTTAAAGTTGAGTGTACAGCCTTCAATTATTGCAGGATCTTCGTTGATGTTGATTACCAGTTTGTCGTTGCTTGTTGTAAAGCTGAAAGCTACGTTTGTTTCAACGGGTTTAGCCTGGAGTGCGGGTGCAATGTCCGTGAACGTCAACGCTTCACCGCCATAAGTGGCTTTTCTTCCCATTGATTTAGGCATGATGCAGGTGTCTGTGGGCGTTGTGGCAATTTGTCCGCCGCTGTCAAGGGTCTTTGTTTCAAACGGGAAGTATGCGGTAAGTCCGTCTTCGCTTCCGGTGAGACGCAGTTTGCGATTGCGTGCCAATGTGGAGGCATCGAGAGTGGCGTTCCACAGTCTTATTTCGTCTATCTGCCCTTTGAATTTGCGGTCGTAGGAATACGGCTGTGCTTTTTCGGCATCTATTCGGCGGCGTGCGCCTATCAATACGGAATCAGTGTTCATGCTGCCCACGTTGCGTGCCGGAAGTGCCAGCGTGCGAACGCCGTCAACATAAACAGCAGCGTTGCCCGAACGCAGAATATTCATTGCCACATGATGCCAACTGTTGTCGGTGAGAGGTTGTGTACCTGCATCATAAGTATTGTCGTTGGTGGTGAGTTTCAAAAGACCCTCGGCATTGGTCCAAAGTTCCACTTTGCCGATTTGCAGTATTTGTGCCTCACCATCCTGCTTGCCGGCACGAATCCACAGCTCCGCAGCCTGATTGTCTTCCTGGGAAGCCGCAAGGTCTCCCGCAAGGAATGAAACGTATGCCGAACCGTCGAGTTCCACAGCCTTGTTCTTATTATTTATGTACCATGAGTCGCCCGTGGCAATAAGATGACGATTTTGTGCATAGTCAGTAATTGTTCTGCCTTCGCCTTCGTTCATCTTCCAATAGCCCAAGAGGTTGGGGGTTGAGGGCTGTTTGGTCTTTTGTCTCTCACGTTGTGCTTCTGTATTGTCGTGTGCCACATCCCAAAGGGCAAGCTCGTTTATCGCACCGCTCATATTTTCACCTATTGTGAGAGTTCCGTTTCCTTTGTATGCCGTTGTGGAGCAATCTGTAAAGAGATTGATTGTCGAGGCATCGTTTGCAACCGTGGCGTTAATAGTTCCGTCTTCGCCATTGGCGGTGTAGCTTACTGTGAGATAAGACCACGAGTTTCTCGGAACGGAATTCAAAGATGTATGAGTATCGTTTCCAACCGAAACTTTAAGGTGCATGTCGTCATCGAGAGCCAGGGTGAACCTTTCCGAACCGCTTCCGTGCGAGAGAATAGTTCCTGCGCCGGTGGCGAGAAGCCACATGTCGGTTGAGAAACTCTTGTTTGAAAGTGAGAATGAAGCTTCCGTGGCAGCCGTAACGGCGTTGCCTTGCAGTGCAAGAGCTGTGTTATGGTCAACTTTTGCACCGTTGAGGATTCCTGTTATCTCAAAATTATCATCTGATGCTATTTCGCCTTTGACAATCTCTTCGTTGAAAGTAATACTAATGTCATCGCCGATACCCAAAACGCCGTTCGACGGCTGAGGCATGCCGAGAGGTTTGGGTTTTGCCATGTCTTTTACAATATCAATCTCTTTGCTCGAAAGAGTAATCTCCTCTCCGCCGTAAGAACTTACCGACAAAACACGGAAACGATAGTTGCCGTCGCTCAGTCCGTGCATATTATAATAGTAAGTTACACTTGCCGCATCGGGAAGAAGTTTTGCCGTTTGGCTTGTGTCTTTTGCGTTGATTACATATTCTTTTATGTTTAGCCAGTTTGTAGCTCCGGGAGCATAAGATTGTATGCGGAAAGCTTTCAGTCCGGCATAATTGCGATCGAATTGGTCGAACGTAATGCCGAGAGTGTCGTTGGTAATGGTATTTATTACACTTTTGTCCAAAGTCATACGCACGTCTGAAGAAGACGGGGCAAATTCCGTGGAAATAAAGACGCTGTCGGCTATTACATCCCACGTGCTTGTGCAGTCATACTGGGATTGCGAAGCAAGAACAATGGTTATGCTGTCGTAATTAAGTATGCTCTGATTTGTTTGTGAGAGTTGCAGAGATTTGACAACGGTTTCGGTTGCCGGAACTTTTATGATTGTTCCGTTTTCATCAAGGACTTTTCCGTCGATAGATATTTTTGCTCCCTTGGAATTACTGGAGCCATTAACAAGAAGTTTGTAGTAAACATCTTCTTGCGTCTCGGAATTATTGCGAAGACGCAGCGTGTAATTGGCAGAACCTCCCGAAGGAACATTGCTGACCTTTGACCATTTCAGATTGTCAACTGTTATTTCCGGAACTTCTATTTGCATTGTAGCTTCCATAATGGTCTTAGGTTTATTATTAGGAAGATAGTAGGATGTCTGAACTTCTCCCTCGTATGGAGCGGAAGTTTGTCCGCCTCTTGTTCGGAAAATTGGTCCCCAGCTTCCGTAATCGTAAACATCTACAGTAAGTGCGTCGTCGTCTCCGTCCTCTGCAAGGGTATAAGTAAATGAAGATATCTCCTGGGTAGTGGAACTACTTTGGTTATGTGCTCCTCCTCCGGTTTCAGTTTCAAAATATGCTTCAACACCGCAGTCATTTACTTTTACACCTGTGGCAAGACGTGTATGTACAAGCAAAGTAGTTGTAGCATCGTGGCTGCTTGACCGGGTAGTATCGGTAGTTTGCGTCATTAAGACAGAAGAACCTGCATCAAACGACAGATTGTGTTTGATATATTTCTCGCGATTTTCAAAAGCTTTGACTTTTTGTTCTTCGTTATTGCGCAGGTGCATAATCCAGTTCTTTATGGAATTGTTGAACTCCATAATCTTATCCGTTTCTTTGTCGTCAGGATTGTTGCTTGCCGATTCAGGTTTTACCATTCTATAGGAATATCCTTCGGTAGATGTCGGAGCTGACACACTGTCTTCGCCCCAAACTTCTTTATCGTCATTATCCGAACCAAATCTAGGATCATCCGGCGAAAGTTCTGTAATATACATGGTAGTGTCGCTTGTATTCTTAAATGTGGCGGCAGTTCCTTTTGGAACACGAGTAAGCCATGCGTTCCTAACTTTATAAAGATTTGGAATAAGGGTGTTCTCTATAAAGTTCGCGGTATATTGGAACTCTGTGCCGAAGCTAAGTCCCGTAGTTGTAACATCCTGTTTGTCGAGTTGCGCGGTCTTTTCTCCCGGTTTCGTTCTGAAAAGAGCTACCTCGCGCGCGTCTCCAAAGATAATATTTGTAGAAGAGCCGATGAAGACATCTCCGTTTGCGCCAATAAATTCCGGTGCGGAGGATGTGGAAATTGTGCGTTCTGTTGTTATGGAACGTGTCCACGATGTTGCGTTTTCGCCTTGCGTTTGAACTATTACTCCTACTTCTTCATCGTGTTTGTTCTCGTTTTCAGTTTCTATCATATAGCCAATGCTTCCTGCCTGGAAAGTAACGGTAAAACCGCACTTTGCCACAGTTCCCAAGGTATTCTTGGAATCCCACACGCTTCCGTGCGATTTGAATTTCGTGTATGTCGTGCCTTTAGTCCATGATGCGCTTGAGCATGTTCCGGGTGGGTCGCGCAATACCATATCTATCACATCGGGACCTTTGGTTACGAAATTGTTTCCGGTGGGAAGCGAACCGAGAATCACAGCTTCGAGACCTTGCGGTTTCCATTGCTTAGTCGCTCCGTCGGCATAGTAATAAAATTGAATGGCGCGGGTATAAGGTTCTGTGATATTGGGTAAACCTGCTTTCCAAGTGTAAGTAAACATTCCGAGACTGTCAAGTTCAATGACACTTGTCTTTAGTTCGTGAACCTGACCGGGTATTCCACCCTCGGAATTGTCTTCTTTATAAACTATTTGGTCTGCCGACAAAGCATTACTGATTGTTACGGAAGTTCCGCTTAAAGGTACAGTGTCTGTGGGCGTTGTTCCGAATTCCGTTTTGACATCGTAGTTTCTGTACACCTCATATCCTTTTAAAATGAAAGTGTATTTGTCCATGGACTTGAATAAAGGATAGTCGTAGGAATATTTAACCGAATCCCCGCTTTGGTCATAAGAATAAACGTCTACATCGAAGCTTCCCTCTGAATCGTTAACGGTACATTCTTTAATACCGAAGGCTCCGACGTTATTGTCCTGCTGTGTAACAGAAAAGACTGCGGGCGTGTACCATCCGTCTTTAAGAGCCGTGTGATAGGAATAGGTTTCATTACCAACAGTGTCTGCAGAAACTTGTAGCGGGTCGCTCAAATTTATTTGACGAGGCTCTGAATTCATGAGGTTTTGCCCTGCATACGGGTTTATGCTGTTTGTAAATTCCACTTTATTCAATGAATATCTCAACGGAGGCAGCATGGCGGAGAACTCTCCTGTTATGCTGTCGGTTTTGATGTAAACAAATTTGCTGTTATTGCCTGCACCGCGATACGAAGTACTTAATATATTCGGGGTGTTGGATGTTATCGGGCTTGTTTTGGGGTTGTCATTATAAGAGATGGTTGTAGAGCTTTTGCTTTCTACGGCGTTGAAGATTCCTTTCTCAAGACATTCCAGCGTAAGCAAGGTTTGTCCGATATTGTTTTTGCTCTGTTTGAAACCTAAAGGCTTTTCTGCTTCTATGTTTCCACCTACGAAATGACCGGTGAAGTTTACGAGCGTGGTGTCCTTAAACAAAAGTCCGTTTATCTTTTTTTCGCAAACGAATGTCTCGCCTGTGTTTCCCGGGTCGGCGGGATAACGTCCGTTGTTTTCGAATTCGTGCCCGTCTTTTTTCACTTCTATATAATGTCTTCCTATGGGAACGTCAACGCTGAAAGTACCTTCTTCGTCGGTTTTTACAACTTGTCCGTTGCGGCTTGCCACTGTTCCGTCCACATATACCATGCAACCTTCCACGGGAATGGTTGTGCCCGAGTAATATATCTTACCGTTTACTTCAAACGAAGAATTGTCGGTGAAATCCACGCTGCTGTACACAAGTGCAGAGCCTCCGACGAAGCGGCTTGTATATATAGGCGTGAAAGAGTGGGTTCCCATTTGGGGAGTAATTGTATATGTTGTGCCTTCGCCGCTAAAGGGAACGCCGCGAAGAGTATAGTTTCCCTGGTTGTCGGTTAAGGTGAACAGGCTGAACTGATTTGCAAGGGGCACGGTCTTGGAAGTGTTGCAGGCAACAATGTTTCCGTGTCTGCCGTTTGCCACACCGTTTGTTTTGGAATAGTCGTATGCGTTCTGCTGTTTGTCTATTCCTTCGTCCACAGGCCAATAAAGGAATAGAGCGTCCTCTGCGCCGTTGAGCGGGTGGTTATAGTTTTTGAGTATGTCTTCTTTCTTGAGTGCCTTGCCGCTGAATATTCGCATTTCGTCTACATGTCCCGCAAAACTGCTTATAGTGTCTTCGCCCGATGTGCCTCCGAAACATAACGATGATATTTCCGGTGTGGAGGAAGTGAGCGATGATTCGTAAGTTCTCAGGCTGTCCGAAGCGTCAATTGCCGTAAGGGTGAAAGTTCCTGCGGAATTGTGCGTAAGCGTAAGCGATGTGAACTTTTGGGTTTCAAGCGAAATACCCGTGTTTTCCGACGAAGTGCCCGATGCAAGTAATATGGGATATGTTGTTCCGGTTTTGCTGCCGAGCATCAACTTCACATCGTCGTCAAGGCAGAAGAACACTGCGTCCGTCTGTGTTACATCGATGTCCTTGTTGGGATTTATGAGCATTTGCACGGAATAGTCGTTTGCAAAGGCTTTTTTGTCATCATCGGAATTAAGAGTGAGACGTATTCCCGAGCCTGCGCCGGTGGTCTGGATGGAGTGGAATTGGTTTGTTGTGCTGTCGCTATTGCTTAATATCACTTTCACTCCGCCCACGGCAGTTCCTTCGCCGTAGCTTACACGTCCCGACAGTGTGCCGGTGCTTCGGCAGAAACCATCGTCGAATTTATCTACGAAAGATTGCTGTCCGTCTTCACCGCATTCGGTAATGGAGCGAACGCGATATTGGTAATAGTTGCCGGCAAGGGCGGTGTTGTCCTCAAAGTAATAGCTTTTTGCCGTGCCGCTCACGGTGTATATGTTGCTCCACACGTTGCTTCCGATAAGGCGGCGGGCCACTTCATACTTGATTATTCCAGTACCAATCTGCTTGGCGGTCCACGAAACTTTCACCACCCCGGTGTAGTCGCCTTTCGAGGTGCTGACGCTTGTAACCTCGCTTTCGCCCATCATCCTTGCCGCCATGAGATTATCTGTACCACTGCTGAAAATCTTGTTCTCCATGGCCTCAATCTCAATCTTGTAGTAGTATTGCTGGCAGCTCTCAAGATTCTTGGTGTCCTTGAAAAAGTATTTTGTCTGCTTCTTGTTCGTAACGCGCACGCTGCCCACATTCTCCCATTTGTCTTCAGTTACTGCCAGAACCGCCCCGCTGGCTGAAAACTCTGCGGGGGCGCGGTACACATAGAACGTGTACTGGTCGCTGCCGGCAAGTTCGGGCACTGTCCAATGAGGCGTGATAGACCCCTCGCCCGGCACAATGCTGTCAATCGTTATGGGAAGCTTGCGCTCCAGACGCACATTGGTGGAGATGGTAAGGTCATCGTAATACGAATCTTCCGACGCCCCAGTAGGTATGAACGTTATAAAGTATCTGTAGTCGGTGTCGTATTCCACTTCGTCGTCAATGCACGAGGTGTTGACCACCTTGTCTTTCCTCACCCTTTCAAGCGTCCCCCAGCTGTTGCCGTCCTTACGTCTGCGAAACACAGCCCACGTGCCAGAATAGGTGTCCTCGCTATATTGCCACGTGGTTTTCATGTTCCAATTCATGCTGATCTGCTTTTTCCACTGGTTTGTCTCCACAGTGGGGTACAAGGCTTTCGGAAATCCCGGCACGCGGATGTTTGTCCAATGATAAACCACAGTTTTCCCAAGGTTGTCGTTCTCCTTGGGGTTTGTCGTATAGGAATACTGCACCCACATATACTTGGATTCATGGGCAACGGTGTTCACGTCGAGCGTAACCTTGCGTTTGCTCGTCCCCTTCTCCACGGTTACTGTGCTTTTAAGGTCGGAAGGGTTTATATAATCCCTTTTTCGCGCTGGTGCACCGGTCAATTCATAGTTTGTGCCTATGGTGGTGTCTCCAACCCTCTCGTCGAACTCCATGTCGAATTCGTATTTGTTGTAGGCAGGACGGCCTTTTGCCCCTTTGAACGGACAATTTATATAGGGTGTGCCTACCATATATACCTTACCGCTCTCCCAGCTTCTGTCGGCAGTATAGCCTTTCCCACGGTTATGCCTCCATTTTCCGCGTATTCCGTAGGTGTGCTGTTCATACCATTCCATCTTGTCGGGCACAATCACCACAGTTACGTAGAATGCGCTGTTGTCCGATCCGCGACGCGGGTTATACAGGCGTATGCGGTAGTTCACGCCGTCTCTCGAAGCCGTGTATGTTTTCGGGAGCCAGCCGCCATTGGCTTGTTTTACGAGCCAATTTGCGCCCCCGCTCTCCTTTTCCACGGTACATTTATCCAATTCCGTAAGTGCCACCAGGTCTTTCCCGTCAAGGGTTACTATCGGGGCCGAATTGTCAAAATAGCTGTCATCACCCGAAGCGTCGAAATAGTTTAATGTTATTTCCACATACGGAGCATCGATAGTAGGTTGTTTCGAAATATACGTGTGTTGATCGAAATACCATACACGGGCATGCGATGTCATGGAAATGAATAATAATGCCGTTAGCAGTAAAAGTCTGTACTTTAGATGTGGTTGCTGTCTCATATCTTGAAATGTTTTGTTATTCAAATCTGTTGTTCTCCAAATTTTCCGCGTGGACGTGCGGGCATAGGGGGAGTTTTTCCCAAACTTAATTTGCACAAAGTTAAACTTTTCTTAATCCGCAGGGTTGCATTCTGTTAAATTGTCAGTCGTTTTTGGCGTTAGAGCAAGAAATTTTGCAATTAGAGCAAAAACAACGTGAAAAACCACGACGGTTTGTTAAACATGTTGCGACGGGTTCCGAATGTTTCTGCATGCAGTGCACGTAATTTTATGCATTCTCCGCACCGGTCGGGGCAGGAAGTTTGCGGTTTTGCGCAACAGGCTGAATATTAATGGTTTATGTCTTTTTGAAAACTTTATGTAAGTTACTGATGTTCAGGTGTCTGAAAAGGCAAAAAATACAAGGCACTTATTTTAAAATAAGTGCCTTGTATTTTAAAATATATGGCTTGTATTTTTTACGACAAGCCATGTGTTTTTTCGGTGGAGCGCAATGCGCATTCAAAAATCGCTTTGCTAAACGAAAATTTCAGCTTTCATCGGCAATTTCAAACCGTGATTTTCTTTACGCAACCGTGGCTTTTGTTAATTTTTACCCCATTTTCCCGGGGTGATGCCTTCGCTTTGCTTGAATGTCTTTGTGAAATAGCTCATTGAAAGGTATCCTGCTTTTTGTGCCACTTCTGCCATGGGCATGTCGGGATGTGCGGACATTATTTCCTTGGCGTAGTCAAGGCGCAGGCGGTTCACCCATTCGCGAAACGAGGTATGGTAGCGGTTGTTTACGAAAAGGGAGAGATATGTACGGTTTGTGCCGGTGTCGCGTGCCACGTCGGCAATGGTAATTCCCCCGGTGGTGAAGCCTTTACGCTCTATCCATTCATCAATACTTTGGGCAATGAGCTGTTCCTGCGTGTGCGACATGATTAATTGCGTGCGGTCCGGGTCGTCCTGCTTCCGGGTGTCGGTTTCGGGGAGGGCGTATGAGTTTTCCTCCGTTTCGTCTTCCGAAGGTGCCACGGTTTGCAGCGTGTCTTCCACTTTTTCGTAGAACAGAAGGTAGTTGGCATACGACACATACAGATATATGTAGAACGGTATGGCGGAGATTATCCACAGAAACACGTATTGGTCGGGCACGAAGGTGAATATGCCTTGCCCCACGCCGAAAAACACTGCCCAATAGGTAAAGACGGACATCCATTGTATATATGCCGCCACGTCGTCCGAGCAATAATCGTCGATTAGTTTGGAAACTTTGCGAAATGTAAGGAAAACGCTCCGCGCCACTCTGAATGCGTAGACGAGAAACACCACTGCGAAAACGGCGGGAAGGGCATGGTGGGGTGTGCCGGGGGGAAGTATCTGACAAAGTGCCACCGCCACGGCGGTGTATATGCCCCAACCGCTTACGTGCCTGATGAATTTCCTGCGGGTTACCATGCTCTTGTCGAGGAGTGTGAGGAGTGCGCTGCCAAAAAGCCATACCACAATGAAATATGTGCAAAGGTTCATGAGAATAGCCTTTGCGGGGTCGGTGAGACGCGGTGTGCAGAAAAGATGCACGGCATAGTTTGCCGACAAAACCAGCAGTGCCGCCCCCATGAGGGTTCGCGACATACGATAGCGGCGGTAAACGTCCAAATCGGGCAGTTTACCGAAAATGAAGCGGTAGCTGAAAAACAGCATCAGCGTCAGCGACACGCATAGGGCGTAATAATATATCGATATTTCCATTGGTATGTAAAAGAAGGAGCGTTTTACGGGAAAACGTTACAAAATTAACAAAATAATTATGCACTGCAGATTAATGAGAAAGAGTTTTTGGGCAATGCGCGTCGGCATTGCCTATTGACGGCAGGCGGAATCGAGAAGTTCCCTAATGGTTTTACCGGTTATGGGGTGGCGGAACAGGGGTGCGATTTCGCACAACGGACGCAACACAAACAATCTTTCGGCTATCTTGGGGTGGGGGATGGTCAGCTCGGGCGTGTTTATGGTTTCGTTGTCGTAGAAAAGAATGTCTATGTCCATGGTCCGGTCGTGATAGATGCCGTCATGCGATTTCTGCATCCTTCCGAGCGTGCGCTCTATGCGTTGCGTTATTTTGAGAACCTCGAAAGGCGATGATTCCGTGGTGAAAATTGCGGCGGAGTTGAGAAATTGGTTTGAGGATTCGAAGCCTTCGGGCGCGGTAATTACAGGTAGGGAAACGGAAACGGGCTTCAGCCCTTCGTGTTTCAGAAGTTCCAAAGCCCGTGAAAGATTTTCTTTTCTGTTTCCCAGATTAGAGCCGAAAGCAAGGAATACCGTGTGGCTCATCAGTCGGTTATAAGCATTGCATCACCGTATGGACCGAATTTATAGTCCTCTTTCAGCGCAACCTTATAGGCGTTCATCACATTGTCATAGCCTCCGTAAGCGGCGGTGAGCATTAGCAGTGTGCTGAAAGGCAACTGGAAGTTCACAACCATGGCGTTGGCAATGTGGAAGTCATATGGCGGGAAAATAAATTTGTTTGTCCAACCCTCGTATTGCTTCAGGTGATTATCGGCACCCACTGCCGTTTCGAGTGCACGCTGCACAGTGGTTCCCACGGCAATTATCTTGTGTCCGTTGTCTATGGCGTTGTTCACAATGTCGCAGCATTCCTTGCCCACAAACATCTGCTCGGAATCCATCTTGTGTTTTGTGAGGTCTTCAACGTCTGTGGAGCGGAAAGTGCCAAGTCCGCAGTGCATGGTAAGGAATGCGAAATCTATGCCTTTGATTTCCATTCTCTTCATAAGCTCGCGCGAAAAGTGAAGACCGCTTGCGGGAGCCGTAACTGCGCCTTCGTTTTTGGCGAAAATGGTTTGGAAACGCTCAAGGTCCTCGGGTTCCACTTCTCTTTTTATGAATTTTGGCACGGGAGCCTCACCTAAAGCGTAAAGCTGGCGTTTGAATTCGTCGTGCGGACCGTCGTAGAGAAAACGCAAGGTACGTCCGCGGCTCGTGGTATTGTCTATGACTTCCGCCATGATGCTTCCGTCCTCGCCAAAGAAGAGCTTGTTGCCGATACGTATCTTTCTTGCCGGGTCAACAAGCACGTCCCACAGGCGGAGCTCGGGATTAAGTTCACGGAGAAGGAACACTTCGATTTTTGCACCTGTTTTCTCTTTCAATCCGTAAAGTCTGGCAGGAAATACTTTAGTGTCGTTGAACACGAAAACGTCGTGCTCGTCAAAATAGTTTATTATCTCCTTGAACATCTTGTGTTCTATTTCACCGGTCTTGCGGTGAAGCACAATCATACGCGACTCGTCGCGGTGGTGAGCGGGGTAGAGTGCAATCTTGTCATCAGGCAGTTTGAACTTGAATTGAGATAATTTCATATTATGTCGATAATGTTTTAGTTTTTATTGGTTTTTCCGCCGGTAATGTCGGGTATTTCAATTTCAATACCCTCGAGCCATTGCGCAAAGTCCTCCGGTTTCAAACTCTGATCGGCTATATACGAGCCGACTCTTGTTCTGCGTAGCGATGTGAGGTATGCGCCGCTCCCCAAAGCCTCTCCGATGTCGCGGGCAAGCGCACGTATGTAAGTTCCTTTGCCGCAATGTACTCGGACTCTTATGTCCGGCATGGAATATTCCAGCAACTCTATGCCGTATATATGTATGGGTTTTGCTCTGAGTTGCACTTCTTTTCCCTTTCGAGCCAGATGGTAAGCGTGTTTACCGTCCACTTTGCATGCGGAATAGACCGGCGGAGTTTGAAGTATGTCGCCCTCGAATTTATGTAAGGTCTCCTCAACGAGTTCGCGGGTTATGTGGTCTGTGGGGAAGGTTTCATTTTCCGGATGTTCCATATCGTAACTTGCCGTTGTGGCTCCCAGTCGCAGCGTAGCCTCGTATTCTTTGTCGAGCATCTGGAGCTCTTCGATTTTTTTAGTGGCGCGTCCGGTGCAAATAAGCAAAAGCCCTGTGGCAAGCGGGTCAAGCGTCCCCGCGTGTCCCACTTTGATTTTTCTTCCGTCCATTTTGGCGGTGAGAGTATTCCTTACGGTATAGACAACCTTAAAGGAAGTTGTGCCGTAAGGCTTGTCGAAAGCAAGAATTTCTCCGTCAAAAAAGTTCATTTTGGATTATAAGATAATTGTGAGTATTCCGACAATGGCGCAATAGATTGCAAAATATATAAGCTTGCCTTTCTTTACGAGGTTAACCATCCATTTGCAGGCAATGCACCCTGTTATGAATGCGGCAATGAATCCCACGGCGAGCGCACCGAGAGAGATGTCTCCCACTGCGGCTTCTGCTCCGTGTTTCATTGCTTTTATTACATCGAGCAAGGCTTCTCCGAGTATAGGAGGTATTACCATTATGAAAGAGAACTGAGCCAATTTTGCTTTATCGTTTCCGAGGAGTAAACCTGTGGCTATTGTCGAGCCCGAACGCGATAATCCCGGCATAACGGCACAGGCTTGTGCCACGCCAATTATGAATGCGTCCTTCATGCTTATGCTTTTCTTTTGTTTGGGCTTTGCATAATATGAGAATGTAAGCAACAACGCGGTTACGAGAAGCATTGCCCCTACTATTGCAAGCCCCGAACCGAAAATATTCTCCACGTCATCCTTGAAGAAAACGCCCACAATTCCCACGGGAATCATTGAAATCACTATGTTGAGCGTGTAGCGGGTTTCGTCGTTCCACTTAAATTTGAAGAGACCCTTGAATATCCACGCTATTTCCTTCCAAAGAATGACGAGGGTGCTCAAAACCGTTGCCACATGGACTGCCACGGTGAACGTAAGGTTTTCGTCGGCGTTTATGCCCAACAAGTGGGACGCAATTGTAAGATGTCCGCTACTGCTTACGGGAAGATACTCGGTGAATCCTTGAAGGATGCCGAGCAATAATGCTTGAAACCAATCCATATCGGGTTATTTCTCCTCCGGGGTGTTGTTTGTGTCGTTGTCTTTCGGCTTTGAGGGATAGAGTATAGCCACAACCATTACCACGAATCCCACGAAACACATGGCGGGAGCCAGTTTAATGCGACGCGCATCGAATATTGCGGGGTCGAAATGGGTTTCGGTCGAACCGGCACCTGACATTAATATAAAACCGAGTATTACGATTGCCATTCCTACGGCAAGGAGGATGAAGTTTTTGCGTGTGAACGCGAGTTTGTTTTTATCCATAATTGGTTTTGATAGTTTCTTTTTGTTTAGCAACGATATAAATCTCCTGCACGCATGCGCAGATATTTGTTAACCGAGAAGTAGGAGCAAACAAGTATGAGAATTATTCCACAACCCATGACACTTCCGAGAGTAGCTACCCACACATACCAGTCCACATCGCTTTGAAGCGACGGATCAAACTCCAAGAGAGCTTTTATGCCGAATCCGAGGAGTGCGCAAGCCAGTGTGGCTGCTATGAAGCCCACCCAAAAAGCTCTTTTCATGAACGGGCGGCGTATGAAAGAGGACCTTGCGCCCACGAGCTGCATTGTGCGTATCTCGAAACGCCGCGAATAAACGCTCAGACGCATTGTGTTGTTTATTAGCACGAACGATACGAACATCAGGAGCACTGCCACGACGAGCAAAACGGTACTTACGTTGCGTATGTTCTCATTAATGCTGTCCATAAGTTTGTCGGGATAGTCCACATCTATGATATAATGCTCCGCTTTTAGTGCCGGCATGAATTTCGCAAGGCTGTCCGAGTTGGCGTAGTCTGCTTTCAGTCTCATTTCAAAGGAAGCCGGCATGGGATTGGTGCCGTTAAATTCCGCAGGGTCGCATCCCAAGGCTTCGCGTTGCGTTTTCTGTGCTTTTTCTTTGGACACATATGCCACATGTGATGCACACGGCATGGCACGCAGACGTGTTTGAAGATTATAAGCCTCGGTGTTCGAAATATCATCGTCAAGCATCAGAGTTATGGTGAAGTTTTCGCGAAGATGAATGCTGAAGTTTGCAGCCACGCTCACGAAGAAAACCACTATGCCTATAAGCACAAGCACGAGCATTGTGCTTATGCACGAGGTGACGACGTTCAGTTTCAGATTACCGCGCGATTTGTTTTTCTTGCCCATGGTTTTCTGCTTTATGATAGTTTTTCAAATACATATATCACCGAACTGCTTTTCTCCTTGTTGCACGATGCTTTCGACAAAGCCTTGAATCCCTGCCACAATCCGCGCACAAACGGAAACGATGCTCCCTTGTTTTTTTCCGACAGCATGGAAATGTAAAAGCCGTCAAAGGGCATCGGGTGCGTGGCAACGAGTTTGAAACCGTGTTGTTGCGCCACGAGACGCATGGTGTGAGGATTGAAATGCCACAGGTGGCGCGGCACATCGTAGGCAGCCCACATTTCCTTGTAGTGGTTTGCATCGGCACTTGCACAGTTGGGCACGGCAATAATCAGCCGCCCGTTGTTTTTGAGCAGACGGTGCAACTTCTGCCACTCTTCCGACAGCCGGTAAACGTGTTCCATTACGTGCCACATGGTAATGGCATCGAAATTTTCATCGGGGAATTTGTCGAGTGCCGAGATGTCTTCTTCGGTTACACCGAAGTGTTCCAAAGCAAATTTTCTTGCTCCCGGGTCTATTTCCACGGCATTTACGTAGAATCCCGCCCTTTTCATTTCGTTGGCAAAGTAACCTGTTCCCGCACCGATGTCCAGAAGTTTTCCTTCGGTCTTTCCCAAAACGTCGGCAACGAGTTTGGCTTTGCGGCGCAGCATGACACTGCGCACATAATGATATATACGGTTCACGATGCCTTTGCGAGTGTCGGAATGAGAAATGTAGTCGGGTGAATGATAATATTTTCCCGCGTTCTGTTCTATGGGAGCGTTTTGGGTGAAACGCATTCCGCACGCGGCGCATTCAAAAACGTCAAAAGTCTCGCCCGTGGCGGTATAGTCCACAGCCGTAAACTTCTTCGATACATTTGCGGAGCCGCACGCCGGACACCGTGATAAATAATGTCGGTCCATAATATGCGCTAATTTCGTGCAAATATACGAAATAAAGTGCGCTTTTCTTCTTTTTGCTCCCTGATTTGTTATGCTTTGTAGTCGAAAAGGTTTCCTCGCAGTGCGCTTTTTGCGCAAATGCAGCCGGCATTTTTGTTGCGAAGCGGAGTACAAAACATGCGTTTCCGTTTATGTCTTGAAAAACGCCCCTCGGAATTTTTATGAAACCGACGAAAAACGAAAAAACAGGCATGTTTTCCAATCCCGAAAGCACCCTGGAAAACACACATGGCTTATCGCAAAAAATACAAGGCACTTATTTTAAAATAAGTGCCTTGTATTTTAAAATATATGGCTTGTATTTTTCGCCTTTCGGAACCTTTGATTCACAACAACTTACAAAACCCTTTCGAAAAGCCTTGAAAAGAGCATTCGGAGGGGGGCGGAATCCCCGTTTCGGAGCCTTGGAATAGGAATGCGGAATTTCGCGCATTTGAGGCCGTGCCGACGGGTGTTTGTGAGCCGAATGTGCGGCTTGAATGCCGATAAGGAGTGTGTTGTTCTTGTCGAATGTTGAAAAATCATTAACTTTGCTTCATACATGTACTAATTGTGCAATACGCAGTATGATAGATCTCACCACACATTATGTGCTTTCCATAACATCGTCCACCATTATAGGAACGGCGGCGATTTTCCTTGCTCTCACACGCATTCCGCGCGAGGAGAGATGGATGAAGATTTCAAGGGCACGGTGGATATTGTTTGCCACGTTTGTCATACTTGCCGTTTCGGGCTATTTCAAAGTTTCGGACGAAGACCCCGAACTTCTTTCGTTAACCACGCTTTGTGTGGCATCCTATCAGGCATTGCTCTTTACCTATACCGCATCGGTTCTAATCTCTCCTGCCGGCGTGTCGCGCATCAAATTTACCACGGTGTTTGTTGTCATTACCTTCATGGTGGTTCTGCTCGCTGCGTTCAAGGTTTTCCTACCCGTGGCGTTCCGTGTGGTCTGGGCGTTGGCGGTTGTGGCATGTTGCATACAGCTCGGCATTCACACCATAATGTTTCGCGAACTTTCGCTTGTGGCTAAAAAACATCTCGAAAACTTTTATGACGAAAATGTGGACCATTACCTGCGCCCGGTCAAGGCACTGTTCTACAGCGCACTCGCAATTGGAATCATGGCTCTTGCGTTTTCCATTGCTCCCATGCGAAATCTTGCCTACAATATATTTGTGGCGTTTTATACGGTTTACTATCTGTGGGTGGCATCATCGGTAATGAATTATAACGTAGTGGGCGATTTCTTTCTCAGAGCCGAGGTGCGCCGCGAGAATACGGAAACTCCGAAAAAAGCAGACGTTTCGCCCGAGGGATACATGCCCCAATTGCGTATAGAACTTAATAATTGGGTAAAGAAACGCTGTTATCTCAAAAACGAAACAAGTACCGACAGGATTGCCGGGGAACTGGGCGTTACAAGGCAGCAACTGTCGGCTTATTTCATGCATGTTCATCACACGTCATTCCGTTCCTGGCGAATGACATTGCGACTTCAGTATGCGCAGGAGCTTATAACCACGAGCAAGAACCTGAAAATTTCACGACTTTACGAAATGGTTGGTTTCAACGACCGAAGTAATTTTCACAACGAGTTTAGAAAATTCACCGGATTGCCTCCTCAGGCTTACAGAGACAAATACGGTCCTGCCAAAAGCTGAAAGCCTGCAGCGCATTTTCAATTAAGCAAACTGTTTGGCAGTTCTATGGGGCTGGGAATCTCTTTTTCTTGTTGCTGCATCCTTAGTGTCGCGCTTTTTACGGAATCCCGGTTTTCTCCAATCTTGTTTTTCGGACAATATCTCATATCGAGGTATCCCGAGATGCTTTCTATCTTGAAATTTTCGTCGTAATCAATCTGTATTGTCGGGTATGCGCCTTTCGAATAGAATGAATAAATGCAAGAAGTGAAATGTCCGTTTTCTTTTGCGGCGATTGTTACGCGCTCTCCGGGAAAGTCTTTAGCCGATTTATGGTAGTAAACTGTGTCCTGAGGAAAATCTTTCACCGCCAATATGAGTTGTTCGCCAAAAGCCACCCTGCGTCTGTAATAGCCTCCGTTCTTGGGATAAAGTGTCATGGTATCTTTTTCTCCAACCCCGTAGTAAGCTATCACCAACAAGGTGTCATTGCAATGTTTTACCCCGAAACGTTCAATACCTTCGTAAAGATAAAGATTACGAGGTGATTTGTCGGAAGAACATCCCGTTATCGCCGCAAACAAAAGGGTAGACAGCAAAAATTTAAGTATCGCGGAACTTTTCATTTCTCTTCACTGTTATAGTTGAACAAAGAATTTTTTGAATACCCCGGCATGCGTGCTGCTTCCTTTACCGAATCTTTACGGTTGCTTACTTCGTTTTCCGGAGCAAAGTAAGTATTGACTTTACACCTAACCTTGTTTATCTTGTATTTGCCGTTGTAATATACCGAGATTACGGGAAATCTCGAAAAACGAGTCTCGTGGAAAATGGTTGCCACGTATTTGTCTTTTTCTTCTCGGTCAATGACTGTTTTTTCCCGGTCATCGTAACCTTCGGAAGGGTTCAGACGATTATAAAGTTCATACCTCGGAACATCTTTTACCGTCATGACGAGTTCTTCTCCGAAATCTTCGCTCCGTCTGTAGTATTCGCCGTTCTTGGGATAGAGTTTTATGGTTTCCTCTTCGGCGGTGTAGCGGGCTGTCAATAGTATAGTGTCGCCCGAATACTCAACACTGAAGCGGTTAATGCCTTCGTAAGGATAAAAGAACTGTTCGTCATCGTGCTTCTCGGTGGAACATCCCGAAGCTATCAGTAATGCTGTGATAAATATTGCGAATCTGTTCATGGAGGTGGATTTTTTTCGGTTGCCGATTCCCGGAATGTGTGTTTTATGTCCGGTTTTCATGCTTTTAGCTCTTTTTGAAAAGAGCATGATTAGAATCGCAAATGTAAAAAAAACAATAAGATAGGCAAATATACGGACATGTTTTTCGGCATAATCCCCGACGAATCCGCCATGTCCCGCAAGTTCCGCCGGGATTTTCATGTAATAATAAATATGTCCGATTTGCGGTGCGGGAAATGCTTCATTCAAACTGCAAATTGCCTTTTATTTTTACCTATATCCGCACTCTGGAAAAACACATGGCTTATCGCAAAAAATACAAGGCACTTATTTTAAAATAAGTGCCTTGTATTT
>QAML01000106.1 GCA_003150315.1 Prevotellaceae bacterium
CCAGTGCGAGCGACGGAACCTCCGTCCCGTCCGCCAGCGAGAAAGACAGCAGGTGATGCCGCAGAACACCGTCTGTCCCATCCAGCATCACATTGATATGTCCCCTTGTGGTAGCCTTTGCCAAAGCTTCATACGGCTCCTCAAATTCCAGAACAGAGAAGGTATCGAGACCATATTCCCCATTCTCTTCCTCTGTCATGGAAGTGCCAAACCTGGCCGCACCTGCCGTGACTACATTGCCATACTTTCCGGCAGCTTCCGCCAGCCACTCGTCCGTACCCGCATCCCGCTCACTGGTATAGAGAATATCCAATGCGATCGCCGCCGGATGGCACTCTTCGCTTTCATTCAATGTATCCAGAACTGTAGCCATAACGTCCCGGCCCCACTGCTCATAGGGGCCGATCTCTTCTATGGCGCGCTGATCGATTCCTACCAGCACGATCTCCCCATCCGGGGTGGAGCGGCTCTGATACATGGCATCACTGGCCGCAAGATCCGAATATTTCAGAATACCAAGAGCGGCAAAACCAGTCAGTATCATCGCGATCAAAGCCGCGCAAACGGATATTTTCCAAACCTTTTTCATTCATTTTCCTCCAGATCCACCTGAAGAATCCGCCGCGAAAAGCTGTCACATATATACAGCGTATTATTCTGAACCAGCAGGCCGGCCGGTGAAAACAGCCGTTCCATTACCTCAAGAGTAGTCACCTGACCGCCGCTGATGCAGCGAACCGCTCCATTTCCGGTATCGGAGATATACAGCGTACCGTCCGGCCCCGCTATAACTCGCTGCGGGCAGGAAAACTGCGCTTTTGTGGCTGCTCCGTCCGCGCATCCTGCCTCGCCAGACCCGGCCAGCGTTTTTTTCTGTCCATCCTGATCCACCATCACAATGCGGTTTGCACCATTTTCCGCAATATACAGTACACCATCTGACCAGCACACACCCATGGGACCCTCCACGTCATCTACCACCGTGGTGACCGATCCGTCCTTGCTGATGCAACGAACAGCGCCCTGATGAGTGTCTGAAACATACAGATTGCCCTGATCGTCCGCAGTAAGACCCGTCGGATAGTCAAAAGCCACACCCAGATCCGTGACAGTCAGATTTTCCTTTGTCCGGCCGTTAACCGTCTCCACCTCATCTTTATGGATCAGACGCACCGCGTCATTGGACGCATCTGACACTGCCCAGCCGTCCAGGAAGGGAGCTATCGCCCATGGCAGGCCAAAAACACTCTCTTCTAGCTTGCCGTCCACGTAGCCGCCCAGAGGCTGACCGTACAGGTCTGCCTCCGTTATTTTGCCGGCATACGGTTTCATCGTACCATCCTTAAGACGCCAGATCACTTTATTGTACTGATCCGCTACAAGAAGTGTGCCGTCTGTATCCACAGCAATATCGCAGGCGCCGCAGTCCTCATCCAGCAGTAAAAACTGCTGCGCTTGTTCTGTCATTTCCTCCGATTCTGTTATCTCTGTCGCGCTGACCGCGGGCGCAGTGGCTCCACAGGCCGCCAGAGTCAGTATCAAAAGGGAACAAACAATTCTACTGCTCATTGTTCTGTCTCCTCCTTATCTGTTTGATTTGTCTGAGGCTCCGATGAGCTGGCCTCGGTCTCATTCTCTGTTCCTGCTCCTGACGGAGTGGTTTCCTCCGGCATCTCCACAACCGCAGCTTCCGTAGTTCCTTCCGGCGCGGCTGTCCCGTCCGGCATTTCCGAAGACGTATCCTCTGTAATATCCGCCTCTCCCGGCGTTTCTGAAGACGTATCCTCTGTGGAGACTTCTCCCGTCGTATCGCCTGAGGAAGAAGTCTCCTCCGGCGTTTCGATAGACGTACCATCTGTGGTCTCGCCTGCCGCAATTGTCTCCGATGGTGTTTCTGTGGAAGCGCCATCCGCAGTGTCTTCTGTTGCAGTTGTCTCTCCTGGTGCTTCCGTATCCTCGCTCTCTGCAGTTTTCTCCGCAAGGGCCATGGTGTTGATTCCTTCTGGGCCGGTAATCATGCCATCACCCGCTATATTTCCAGAAATAGCCTCATCCTGACTTGCGGCATCATACGTAATTGTGCCGTTATTGGTCAAGGTATGGCCGTCTGAAATGGTCAGCTTAGAGCCGCTTGGAATATGTAGGGTCTCTCCGTCAGCGACTGTCAAATCCTGATTCAGTATTACTTCACCATAGACTGTTCCGGCTGTATCCCTGAAAACAATTCCACAGTCAAAAGTATCAATTTCAGTGTCTGCACTATCTCCTCCACCAATATAGGCAGCACCATTGTTCGCTGTTGTTCTTACAATTACGCCATTGGTGATGTTTATACCACTGGCTTGGCCACCTTGACAACTACCACCAATTCCTGCACCTCCAGAGCTGCTGCCAGTAGTTGTAACATCTCCGCCGGATATCGTTATATTCGTTCCGTCACCGCCTTTATAACCGCCACCATAACCACCGCCGATTCCTGCACCTCCAGGTGCGCCTCCAGTGGCTATGACAGTTCCTCCGGATATCGTTATGTTGCTACCGCATCCGCCATAATTACCGCCACCAATGCCCGCACCGCCGTATTCTCCACCAGTAGCTATGACAGTTCCTCCGGATATCGTTATATTCGTTCCTTTTCCGTCAATACCACCAGCGCTAGGCAAATTGGAGCCACCACCAATGCCTGCACCATTTCCACCTCCAGTGGCTGTGACAGTTCCACCGAGAATTTTAATATTATTGGCATTTCCGCAATAGTCACCACCAATGCCTGCCCCGGACGCTTGGCCCCTTGCCGTAATTGTACCGGATTCAATGATAATGTTTGCGGTACTTCCACTTGATGCACCAATTCCCGCAGCACCCATACTTTCAGCATTCAGAGAACCACTTCCACTAATTGTAAGGATTCCGTCTAACTCATCTTTCTCCAGCCCTGCACGCTGTGGTCCGCTCAACAAACTATTGCTGCCCTCCAGAGTAATCGTGGCGCTGGCTCCACCTGTAACGGAAATCGGAGCTGGCAAATATCCATTAGTACCGCTAAGGTCAATGCTCACACCCGACAAAGTTACATTCGCATTGACACCATTTGTAACCGTAATCGTGTCCTTTTGGGTCGTGCCACTGATTACAAGTGATGTACTGGTAAGAATCGTCAGAACACCGTCACCATCAATTCCATTATCCCCAGCCGTCTCTACGTAGGAATAATCCGTTCCCGGCGTACCGCCCTCTACCGTAAAGTCTCCTGTGATATACGCCCACTTTGCATAGTAAGTGGTTGTCCCCGCCGGGAATGTAGTAGGATAATCGGTTACTGGATCACCTGTGCACGCCTCATTGTCATACCATCCCTGGAACAAATAGCCTGTTCTGGTCGGCGCATCTGTCGGCGGCAGCGTCCCACTTACTGCTCCGTCAGTCACTCCAGTAATCACCATCGACGCACTGGCCCCGTCATCCGATGTAAAGTTCGGATCAAATACAATCTTTGCTTCTGCTGCCATCCAATGAGCATAAAGCGCATAATCTTTTGTCACCGGAATGTCCGCCGTAAATGGTTCTCCATTTTCTGCTGCCGTGAACCAGCCGTCAAATATATATCCCCCTCTGGTTGGGGAAGGCAGTGTCACTGTCGTATTATAATTAACTGTTACTGTCGTGCTGCCAGTCAACGTTCCACCGTTAGCATCGAACGTAACCTTGTAGGTCGGCTCCGGTGTAGCAGATGGCTGTGGACTTGGGCTCGGCTCCGGTGTCGCTGACGGCTGTGGACTCGGGCTTGGCTCCGGCGTCGCTGACGGCTGTGGAGTCGGGCTCGGCTCCGGCGCCACTGACGGCTGCGGACTCGGCTGTGGGATTGGCTGCGTCTCAGACTCTGTCACTGGTTCCGTCACCGGCTCAGTTTCTGTCTCGGTCGGCAGTGTCTCCGTCCCAGGTTCAGTAGCCGGTTCAGTAGCTGGCTCAGTAGCTGGCTCGGTAGCCGGTTCTTCCGTCATCGTTTCCGTCGGCAGCTCCGGCGTTTCCGTCGCCGGTTCCGGCGATGGCTCCGTGCTGTTCTCTGTAGCAGGCTCTGTCGCCTTTTCCGTAGTCTTCTCGGTCGTTTTCGTAGTTGTGCTTTCCGACTCTGTCTCTGTCGTCCACACCGGATCTTTGGAAATCACCCGTTTGCCGGGATCCCAGCCTCCGGTCTGCTCCAGCCTCCTGGCCGTATTCTCTTCGTCCCCTTTCAGGCGCGCCTGAACCTCTTTCTCCATAATATTTCTGAGGTCAAGGCCGGACATCTGGAATATCTTTTCCTGAAGCTCAGTGTTTCCATAAATCTCCGCTAATACGAAGCCTGGGATATCTTCCAACGTTACCTCTCGTACATCGATGCCGCAGATACCTCCTTCTTCATCTACCCAGAACACGGCAATCTCACCGGAGTGAACCGTCGCAACCTTCTGCTCTCCGGTCAGCGGATCTGTATATGTGCACTGTACCTCTCCCTCCAGGACACACAGCTCTGTGTTCATACTGTCGAGCTTCCGGACCCATCCGCAAGTCCCGCGGATACCCGCCACCATGGTAGCGGTACAGATATCCATGGACTCTTCTTCCTCCAGAGGCTCCGTCACATTGAAAAACAGATCGCCTTCGTGGATCAGAAGTTCCAGCGCCTTTCCATCCTTTCGAAGCTCCAGCTCGCTCACCGCATTCATCTTTGCCAGCTTGGCATCATCCAGGTTCACCCAGGCATAGCTTGCCTCCTCCGTAGAGACAAAGTAGCCGTTATACAAACGCATTTTATCCAGGATCGTCATCTCATGGGCGCTGTTATTTGTCACATGCACCGTGCCCTCTGTTTTCATCATCTGTACCGAAACAGCGTTCTCTGCCAGAATCGACCCTGCCATTCCCAAGCATAAGGCAAGTACCGCCACCAGAATAGTTAAAAAGCGTGTTTTTCTACGCATTCTTCCACTCCTTTTTACATTTTAATGCTACATTTAATTTCCGCTGACATTCGTCAGGTTCAGACGGTTGACCCTGCGGAGCGCCATCAGGTTCACGATCAGAGCAAACACTGAGCCCACAAGACAGGCCAGCAGGCAGGCAAGACCATTGGGGTCTCTGACATACCTGGACGCCTCAACCTCCAGAAAACGTATAATAATATACGCCAGTCCCACGCCCGCTCCGCTGCCAAGCAGCAGTCCGATGAGCGTCAGGACGATATTGTCCTTATAAACATATGCTCTTGTCTGTCCAAGTGAGAAACCGTTGACACGCATTACTGCCAGCTCCCGTGATTTCCGGTTGATATACGTGACGCCCTGGTTCAGCAGTACGAGAAGCGCCATCACCGCTGACAGCACCAGACAGATAATAATGACCAGCGTCAGGTTGTCCGCTGACTTAAAGTCGTCCGCGTTGTCGTTCAGGGACAGGAAACCGTCCAGCTTCTGTGCCTGTTCTGCCACGCTCTCCGGTACATCCTTCATCATGAAAACACACTCGTCGATGGGTTCTCCCATCTTGCTCTCATAATATTCCGGACTCATATAAAACAGGTGGGTCGGCAGGTAATGCTCGATCACGCCTGCTACCTCAAATTCTATCGCATTACCCTCTGAGTCAGCGATCTCGATCGTATCGCCCGCCTCCAGATCATTTTTCTCCGCACACCGTCTCGAAATCAGAACGCCCTCTGATGGGATGGCAATCTCCTCCTTTGTGGAAATATCCTCGATCCGCACCCACTGCGCCAGCGCTTCCGCATCTGTCGTTGCGACTACATGAACGGTGCTGTAGCTGCCGCCGTCCACCCGGAATGCCTTCACCTTCTCCTGGATCTGCGCAAAGGGGATCTCTTCGTCTTCCAGCAGCTTACGGAACTCTTCAATATCGCCTTTTTCGCTGTCTGTTACAAGACGCTGATTGTAAAAATAGTAATCATCATACTGCCGCACCGCCGCATTCTCGATCGCAAATTTCATCGAGAAACAGATGACAAGCAGCGCGATACTTCCTACCACGCCCATGACCGTCACCGCTGCGCGGCCTTTGTCCTGAAGGACATTTTTGATCATTGCTTTATTGTACAGAGACAATCTCTGGTAGCATTTCCACTTTTCGAAGAAATAGCCCTTGCCCTTTACCGGCATCTCGCCGCGCAGGAGCTGAGTCGCAGGCGTCTTCACAAGCTTCGAGCAGGCGCCGTATGTAGCAATTATAAATACAGCAAAGCACAAAACCATTGAGATCAGCGCATCCTTCCATACGAAGGTCACACGGATATCCTTGAACAGGAATGCGCCATCATATGCCACGTACAGTACCAGAAGCTCCACGATCGCAACCGCGGCCAGATAACCGATCAGTATACCAAGTACGGCACAAAGGATGTTGTAGCACATATAATGCCGCAGGATCTCCCCTGAGGAAAAGCCCAGCGCCTTCTGCGCGCCGATAAGCGTCCTCTGTTCATTGATGAGCCTCGAAACAGAAGCGTAACAGATCACCACTGCCACAATCAGGAAAATGATCGCCATAGAGTAGCTCAGGCCGCGCATACCCTCAACGATGGATTCAATTCCGTGGACATCGCCCATCTCATCTCTGGAGAGCACTACCCAGTCTTTTTTCTCAATTTCCGCCGCATCAGCCTCGGCATCCGCAAATTTTTCTTCCGCGTCAGAAAGCTCCTGCTCTGCGTCTGCGATTTCCGTACGCGCGTCCGCAAGCTTCGTCTCTCCATCCTCGAGGGTCTTTCTGGACTCATCCGCTGCCTTCCGGCCATCCAGGTAAGTTCCCAGCGTTTCCGCCATTGGATGTTCCATAGCCGTCAGCGTATCATACGCCGCCTCGATATCGTCGCCCAGGCCATTCTCGCCAAGAAACGCAAGGAGCTGCTCCCTGCTGTCCTCCAAAGCCTCCTCCTTCGTCTCAAGCTCCGTCCAGCCATCCGCGATCTCCTTTTCCTTATCTGCAAGCTCTGTCTTCGCATCGTTAAGCTCCGTCTTCGCGTCATCGAGCTCTGTCCGTGCATCTGCAAGCTTCTCATCCGCTTCGGATTTCAGCTCGTCATAGCGGTTCTGTGCCCGCTCCTCTCCATAGCCTTCCAGCTTTTCCTTAAGCCCATCGTAAGCGGAGGTATAATCCTCAGAAAAATAATAGATCCCATCCAGACTGCCGTCCCGAAGATAAACCACCGGATAGCTGTCATGGTAATATTCCGGATCAAAAGCCTCCGCTGACGTTTCCACAAAGAACTCCGCCGCACCCAGGCCCTGTTCTGTCCGGCCTCTGGCATCCTTGATCTCGGCACAGTTAAAGCCCGGTTCATTCACAATTCCCGTCACGGTGAATTCCGTCTCATAG
>QAML01000066.1 GCA_003150315.1 Prevotellaceae bacterium
GGAAGAATGTGGAACAAAACGACTTATCCCTTTCTCGTCCAAGCACTTTGCATTATTCCTTTGAAATCCATCCGTATGTGAGCGAGTTTTATTATATTTGCACCTGCGGAATCCGTGATTATACGCAAAAGTCTCAGATATTTGATTATGATAAATCGTGATTTAATACGCATTAAAGTCGTTCAATTAGTATATTCTTATTATCAGAATCCCGACAAGTCCATGGCATCGGTGGAGAAAGAGCTTCTGTTCAGCCTTTCCAAGTCGTACGATATGTATCGTTACCTTTTGATGCTCATAGGAAAAGTTTATGAGTATGGAGTAAAGGACATTTCTGTTCAGAAAGCCCGTGCCGAACGTCTGCATCTCGATGTGGAAATCGATACACGCTATGCCGATAACAAATTCGCCAAACAGCTGGTTACAAACAAGGAACTGTGTTCGTTTGCTAACAATGCCGGTGCCGACATGATGGACGAAACTTTGATACGCAAACTATACAAAGCGGTAAAAGAAAGCGATGCCTATCGCGAATATATGAGCTTGAAAAGCCCGGAATACGCCGACGACCGCACTTTCTGGCGAAAAGTTTACAAATCATGCTTCATTCCGTGCGAAGATATTGATTCGCTTTTTGAAGAGAAGAGTCTCTATTGGAACGACGACCGCGAAATAGTGGACACATTCGTCATTAAAACCATAAAACGATTCAAAGAGGAAAACGGAGAAGAGCAACCGCTGCTCCCGGAATACGACAGCGAAGAAGATCGCGAGTTTGCAAAAAAACTCATCCACAACACGCTTGCCAACGAAGAGGAATATCGCGCAATGATACGCGACAACGCCAAAAACTGGAAGTTCTCGCGCATGGCTCTCATGGACATAGTGATAATGCAGATAGCCATAGCCGAGATAATGTCGTTCCCCACCATTCCGCCGATAGTTTCGATAAACGAATATCTCGACCTCGCCAAAGTTTACAGCACACCCAAAAGCCACGTTTACATTAACGGACTGCTTGACTTCGTTGTGAAAAAACTTCGCTCCGAGAACGTGATAATGAAATGACGTAAGCAAAAAAACATATTAACAACAATACAAAATCAAAACAATGAATCTCTTACTTTCAACCCTTGCTGCAGCTCCCCAAACCGGAGGATTCGATGCAACGTTCCTTATCATGATTGTTGCAATCTTTGCAATCATGTACTTTTTCATGATTCGTCCGCAGCAGAAAAAACAAAAGGAAATACAAAAGTTTCGTAATTCTCTCGAACCGGGCATGGAAGTTGTAACATACGGCGGATTGCACGGAACAATCAAGGAAATAGACGATGCAAAGAACATTGTGGTTCTCGAAATAGCCCGCGACGTAAAGGTAAAGGTTGAGAAAACTCATCTCTTTGCAAATGCGGCTGCAACACAGCAGGTACGTTGATTTTCGAAAGTCCGTGCGCTAACGCGGACAATATATCTAAACCGTAATAAACCAAACCCTGCGCGGAGAAAGCCCGCGCAGGAGTTTTCTTCAACTGTCAATGAAAGGCGGAATATTGAAAAGCTATTTCAGAAACTTGGTCTCGAAAATATTGAACAGGCAGTTTCTGAAGTTTTTGTTTTTTGTGGCATTGTCCACATGCTTCTGGCTTTTCCAGCACTTGAGTTCCTATTACGAAATGGAGTTTGAAGTGCCCGTTAAACTTGTGAATGTTCCCGAAAGAGCGGTAGTTACCACGCCGCCACAGGCATCTTTGCGTGTTGTGCTCAAAGATCACGGCTCCACACTCCTGCAATATCGCTATTTCATGGACTTTTCTCCCATAAACATAGACTTTACGCAATATGAAGGGCGCAACGGACATGTTTCAATCCTCACTCGTGAGCTAATGAAACAGCTTTCGCGCCAATTATCTTCGTCAACGCACATAGTATCTTACCGTCCCGACACAATAGAATACTACTTTAACTACGGAGCACACAAAAGACTTCCCGTAAGATTCCTCGGAAGGGTCGGCACAGAGAGTCAAATGAGAATTTCGGGCGTTTCGGTCATTCCCGATTCTGTCAGCGTTTACGCCATAGAGAGTGTTCTCGACACCATGACGGCTGCCTACACCACGGCGTTTGAGCTTTCGGCTCTTAAAAGAGACACGGATTTCATGGTTCCCATACACGGCGTGAGAGGAGCCAAGTTTGTTCCGTCGCAAGTCAGAACCAAGGTTTACGTTGACATGATTACCGAGAAAACTGTCCAAGTTCCGGTGGAAATGGTCAATTTTCCTGCCACCAAGGTGCTTCGTACTTTCCCGCCCAAGGTGAATGTTACTTTCCAGATAGGAGCTTCGAAGTACAACACGGTTAATGCGGGGAATTTTGTCATAGTTGTGAGCTACGATGAGCTTGTAAATAATGTCAGCGGCAAGTTTTCGCCGCGATTGAAAACTTTGCCGGCGGGAGTTTCTCACGCAAGAATTTCGCCGGGTGAGGTGGAATTTGTAATAGAAGACATTCCTTCGTCCGATGGTCAGTGATGGCGATAAAATTCTCGTAGGAGTTACCGGCGGCATAGGAAGCGGCAAGTCCTATTTATGTAATATCTTGCGCGAAGCGGGTTTTCCCGTTTTCGATACCGACACTGCGGCGCGCAATGAGATGCTTGAAAATACCGAACTACGCACACGTTTGCAAAAACTCGTGTCTCCCGACGTTTTCAAAGCCGACGGTTCGTTAAACAAACCCGTTATAAGAAAATTTCTTCACGCTTCGCCCGAAAATGCTGCGCGTTTTGATGCGGAGGTTCACCCTTGTGTCAGGAAAAGTTGGCGTTGCTGGGCGAAAAAACAGGCTTCCCGCATTGTTTTCATGGAGTGTGCTTTGCTTTATGAGGCGGAGTTTGACAACGAGGTGGCTTACACGGTGCTTGTTACGGCTCCCGAGGATTTGAGGGTGGAACGTGTAATGAAACGCGACGGTATTTCCGCGCAAACTGTGAGGAAATGGATTTCCATGCAGCTTGACGAGAAACAAAAGATGCTTCGCGCCGATTACATTATATATAATAACGGCGAAGCGGATATGCAGGGTGAAGTCCGAAAACTTATATTGGATTTGTCAGAAAGGTTGAAGCGTGGGTTATAACACGAATTCCACTTCCTTGAAGCCGTAAACTCTTTCCGTTCCCTTATTGTCTCGCAAAACAAGATGCCCGTCGTCTTCCACTTTTGCGAATGTAGCGGCGAACGTCCCGTTTTTGTCCTTGTATTCGTGCGAACCTTCGTTTCGGAAAAGGTGAGATGTGTATCTTTGTCTTATGCCGTTAACGCCAAAACGCAGGTCGTCGTATTCCACTGCAAACCTTTCGGCAATGGAATGCAGGAGATCGTCGCGATTAAGTTCGTGATTCACCACATTGTGCAGGGAAACGGGATTAGGAGCATTGCTTGTGAAAGTTTCCTGATTCACGTTCAGCCCTACGCCAATAACCATTCTGCGAGTCTTGCCGTTTTCCATGTCGCACTGAATCAATGTGCCGCTTGCTTTCTTGTTTCCTATGTAAATGTCGTTGGGCCATTTAATCGTAACATCGTCGCAAATTTTTGCCAGAACGTGTCGCACAGCCAATGCAGCGGCTTGCAGCACGCAGAATTGCTTGGACGGTTCCACAAATTCGGCACGGCATACGATGCTGAAGGTAAGATTTTTTCCGCTTTCGGATTCCCATGAAGAATTTCCCTGACCTCTTCCTGCCGTTTGCTCTTCGGCGGAGATTATTTGTATCTCGGTTTCCTTTGGAAGCGGGAGAGTGAACGCCAGATCATTGGTGGAAGTGGTACGGGGTACGTAATAGTACGAAAAGGTATATTCGTTTGTGAATTTCAGAGGAAAAAGAAACCAAAACGCACGTGTGGAAATATCCACCTTGCGGCTTTCACTCGGTTTTTGGCTTGAAATGGACGATACGATGTTGCTGTTGGCTGACATGATGTTAGGTATGCTTATGCTGTCTTGCTGCTTGTTTTATCTTCCCACGAATGTGGGTGGCACTTCAAAGGCATTTTCTATATGGCGAATCTCATATGGTGGCTCAGAACCGGTAACGCTTATTATGTCGAAGCGCACCTGTTGGTCGAGGTTTTTGATTTTCAGATAGGCTTCTGCGGCTTTTATCAGATGCTCACGTTTTTCCTCATCTACATGTTCCTCGGGGAGTATTACGTTTGTGTCGGCAAGTGTCTTAACCTCCACAAAAATCAGAAGTCCGCGCTTTTGGGCTATGATATCCACCTCAAGATGTCCCACCCGCCAATTTTGTTCGAGAATGGAATAGTCGCGGAACATGAGAAAACGCGCCGCAGCCTCTTCACCTCGCACTCCGAGCAGATTGTGTTTCGCCATCTTTTTGCTTTTGTGTATGCAAAGTTAGTAACCTAATGCGAATGCTGCAAATTCAGAGTTTTAATATATCTTATTAATTCCTTAGGGGTGGTTATTTTAGCATCATAAGCCGAAACGGATACTTTGATTTTCGGAATTTGCGGCATTATTTATTCGTCAAAAGCGTTCTCGCGAAAAACGTTTTGTGATGTCCGAAAAACACACATGGCTTGTCGTGAAAAATACAAGGCATATATTTTAAAATAAGTGCCTTGTATTTTAAAATAAGTGCCTTGTATTTTTGAGCGTTGTAAGTATCTGAAAAACAATACCCCCAAAAGTGGCTCAGAAGAGCATCAAAAAATGCCTTTTGCGGCATGCAACAAAAAATCCCTTCCGTTGTTTGGAAGGGATTTCTCGCTGTTTTATGATTATTTCCTATTTGTTTTTTGTTTAGTTCAGGAAGCCGAGAAGTACACCCGCAGCCACTGCCGAACCAATCACACCTGCTACGTTCGGTCCCATAGCGTGCATAAGAAGATAATTGCCGCTGTCGTATTTCAATCCTATCTGGTTTGAAATACGTGCGCTCATGGGTACGGCTGAAACGCCTGCGTTCCCGATGAGAGGGTTTATCTTGTTGCCTTTGGGCAGGAACAAGTTCATTAATTTCACGAAGCATATTCCCGATGCGCTTGCAATGATGAACGATAATGCTCCGAGAATGAAAATGAATATGGTGTCGCGTGTGAGGAATACACTTGCCTGTGTGGAACATCCCACTGTCAATCCCAGAAGCATGACAACGATGTCGTTGAGTGAGCTTCCCGCCGTTTTTGCAAGGCGTGTGGTCTTGGTGCTTTCCTTCAAAAGGTTCCCGAAGAAGAGCATACCGAGCAACGGAAGTCCCGAGGGAACAATGAAAGTGGTTAGCAGCAATCCCACAATAGGGAAAATGATTCTTTCGGTTTGTGAAACCTGACGCGCGGGCTTCATGCGTATGACACGCTCCTTTTTGGTGGTGAGCAGACGCATCAAAGGCGGCTGAATCACAGGCACGAGAGCCATGTAAGAGTATGCGCACACGGCAATAGCCCCCATGAGGTTGGGCGAAAGCTTCGAAGAAAGGAAGATAGCCGTCGGTCCGTCGGCACCGCCTATAATGGCAATGCCTGCAGCCTGGTTCGGTTCGAAACCCAACAGAAGGGCGAGCATGTATGCGCCGAAAATTCCAAACTGTGCCGCACCGCCAATCAACAACAACTTGGGGTTTGCTATCAAGGCGGAGAAATCGGTCATCGCTCCTATACCCAAGAAAATCAGCGGTGGGTACCAACCGTCCTTAACTCCCGAATAGAAGAAATTGAGCACCGAGTTGTCCTCGTAAAGTCCTATTTCCAATCCGGCAGCTTTGAAAGGAATGTTGCCGAGTATTATTCCCAAACCAATGGGAATGAGAAGCAGCGGCTCGAAGTCTTTCTTTATGGCAAGCCAAATGAATACGATTCCCACCAGAATCATAATGAGATTCTGATAAGAGGCGCATGCTACTCCCGTATATGTAAGGAAGTCGCTGAATTTACTGGAAAGAAAGAGCCAAAATCCGTCCATTCGTCAACGGTAATTAGCCAATGGTAACCAATGTGGCACCTTCGTTAACGGTGTCGCCTTTGGTCACTGTAACCGAAGTAATGGTTCCATCGCTTTCGGCGTTGATGTTGTTCTGCATCTTCATTGCTTCAAGCACAACAACGGTCTGTCCTTTCTTTACAGCATCGCCAACAGCCACTTTTATGTCTGTTACGGTGCCGGGAAGGGGAGCTTTCACGGGAGTTCCCTTGCCGGGAGCGGCAGAAGCCTTTGGAGCAGCAGCGGGTTTGCTTTCTGCAGCTTTGGGAGCGGCAACCGGTTTTGCGGGAGCGGCAGATGCGCCTGCTGAAATGGCATCAATTCCGCTCAAGGGTGCGAGACCTTCGCCTGCTTCGCCTTCTATCTCAACATCATAGCTGATGCCGTTAACAGTAACCTTGGCGTTTTTGCCGTTAATTTCGTCAATCGCCACATCGTAGTTCTTTCCGTTTACGCGGTATTTGTATTGTTTCATCTCTTTATGTTTTGTTTCTGTTTTTAGTCTTTTTCAACGGTGTTGAAGTGGAACTCCGGAGCGTTCCAACGGCTTGCGGTGGGTTTCAAAATTATTATTCCGCTTTCGTCGTCGTGAACCACTTCGTTTAATGTAGTATCCACGGCGAGTGCCATGGCTGCTATTGCCTCTTCTTCGCATCCTTCGGGAAGCGAAACCTCGTTTCCTTCGACGCAGATGCCCGAAATTGCTCCCGCAGTTTCGTCAACGGTTATCGTAAGTGAGCCTTCGTTCAGTTTATAATTATATACTCTCATATTAAACCTGTTCTGATTTTTACTATGTTTAGTTGCTGTTTTCGGTTCTCGTCCAATTTGTGCGGCGAGGTCTTATTGTCAACACGCCACTCTCGTTGTCATGAAAACCGTATTGCTGTTTCCTCAATGCCATTGCTATAACGGCTGCAATAACTTCGTTCTCGTCCTGCGGCTGCGGTGTTTCCTCTTGTGTGGTTGCTTCGGCTTTTCTGCTGTTTGCCTTGGCAAATATTTTACCAAAGAGATAGAAGAAAATCGAAAGCAAAAGCAGACAAGACAATACTATGCCCATGCCGAGAATAGCCATGCCGAATCCGTGAGGGTCTTTTTCCTTGAATTCTGCTACCTTGTTGGCGGTAGTACCTGCGTTGCTGTTGGCGCAATCCGGCGTTACTTTTTCGGGAGAACACCAATTCCATTCATAATCTCTGCCATTGTCGGCAAAGAATCTGGCATAGGACGAACCGGGTTGCTTACACGGGGGGACAGTTATCGAGTCAAGCAGCGTATGTCCGTCGCCGTCAAAAAGAGCTATGAAGTTTTCCTTCTCGGGTTCGAGTTTGAAATTCGTATGCAGCGTTCCCAAATTTTGCTGTGCGTCGGCAAAAAACACAATGTATTCTTTTGCTTTCAAACGTGTACGCTCGTCGCCGCGCGGAATTGCGGACATGAGCTTTGTTCTTTCGGGTACAGACAAATTCGGATCGAGAGTTTTTCGATTTGTTGTCAGATAACAGCTGCGCAGATTTACCGTTCCCCATGAGGTATTGCAGATTTCAATCCAAGCATTCCTATTGCCGTATTCGTCAATAAGTCCCGCAGGATTGTTTACAACGACTTCGCTTATCTTCAGGTTTGTTGCTATTTGTGCGCGAACGCAGTTTGCGCCCGCCATGAGCAATGCTGTAAGAAGAATAAACTTTATTCGCCTCATTGAGTTCTGTTGAATTATCGTTGGTTGGTTTTTTTACATAGGAATGTTTCCGTGTTTCTTTGCGGGACGCACTTCGCGTTTTGTTGCAAGCTGTGCGAGTGCGCGGCAAATGCGGAAACGTGTGTTGCGCGGTTCTATCACGTCGTCTATATATCCCTTCATTGCTGCCTGATAAGGATTGGAGAACAAGTCGTTGTACTCTTTTTCTTTTTCGGCAAGGAATGCTTTGGGATCGTCCTGCGTCTTGGCTTCTCTTGCACAGAGCACGGCAACCGCGCCACTTGCTCCCATAACAGCGATTTCCGATGACGGCCATGCGTAGTTAAGGTCGCCTTTGAGTTGTTTGCAGCTCATTACGATGTGTGAGCCACCATAGCTCTTGCGCAAGGTTACAGTTACTTTTGGCACAGTGGCTTCGCCGTAAGCGTAAAGGAGTTTCGCGCCATGGTCTATGACAGCGTTGTATTCCTGTCCTGTTCCGGGAAGGAAGCCCGGCACGTCTACGAGAGTTACGAGGGGAATGTTGAACGCATCACAGAAACGCACGAAGCGTGCTCCCTTGCGGCTGGCGTTGCAATCGAGGACGCCGGCGTAAACACAGGGCTGGTTTGCAACGATGCCCACGCTCTGACCGTTGAAACGGGCAAAGCCTACTATTATGTTCTTTGCGAAGTTTGCGTGAACCTCGAAGAATTCTCCGTTGTCAACCAATGCGCCGATCACCTTGTACATGTCGTATGCCATGTTTGCGCTGTCGGGAATTATCTCGTTCAGCATGTCTTCCTTACGGTCTATCGGGTCGTTGCATTCCACTCTCGGAGCTTCTTCCATGTTGTTCTGCGGTATGAAACTGAGCAGGTTTTTCACCAACTCCGCTGCTTCTTCTTCGGTCTTTGCCGTGAAGTGTGCCACACCGCTCTTTGTGCCGTGAACCGATGCACCGCCGAGGTCTTCGGAGCTTACATCTTCACCCGTTACGGTTTTAACCACTTTAGGACCGGTAAGGAACATGTACGAAACGCCTTCGAGCATCACCACAAAATCGGTAAGTGCGGGCGAATATACCGCACCACCGGCGCATGGACCGCATATCATGGAAATCTGCGGGATTACGCCGGAGCTTTCAATGTTTCTCTGGAAAATATCGCCGAATCCTGCAAGCGAGTCAATGCCTTCCTGGATGCGCGCACCGCCCGAATCGTTCACGGCAATGCACGGCGCACCCATTTTCATTGCCAAATCCTGAACCTTGCAAATTTTCTCGGCCATGGTTATGCTCAACGAGCCGCCGTTAACGGTGAAGTCCTGTGCATAAACATATACAAGGCGACCGTTTATGGTTCCGCTGCCGGTTACAACGCCGTCGCCGAGATATTGCTTCTTTTCCATGCCGAAGTTGTGGCATCTGTGGAGTTTGAACATGTCAAGCTCTTCAAAACTGCCCTCGTCTAAGAGAAGGGCTATGCGTTCACGTGCCGTAAGTTTGCCTTTGGCGTGCTGTTTTTCTATGGCTTTCTCGCCGCCGCCAAGGCGTGCCTTGGCGCGTTTTTCTACTAATTCTCTGATTTTTTGGGTTTGAAGACTCATATCAACTTGTCTGTTATATTATTTCCGATTGAATATTTGAAACAGGACGCAATCCGACCCTATTTCCGTGCAAAGATAAGAATTTTTTTGCCTATGAAAGGTGTGGAATGTGCAATTTTTGCATTGTTGCAAGCGTAACATTTCGTGCGGTGCGGCTCGTGCAAAAAAACACATGGCTTGTCGTAAAAAATACAAGCCATGTATTTTAAAATATGTGCCTTATATTTTGAAATAAGTGCCTTGTATTTTTGACGATGATAAGTTTTTGAAAAACAATAACTTATAAAACTTACGAGAAAAGTGGTTATCTTCCTGTCTGACAGGCAGTTAAACAAAAATGTGCCGCAAACGCCCGAAAATATGCAGGAATCAAAAAAAACGTTTATTTTTGCATTTATGCGTGTATTGTTTTTTGACAATCCCGGAAGCGTTTCTCCCTCACAACTCGAGGAGGATATGCACAAACTGCCCCGGTTCCGGCGCGACAGAATGCTATTGCTTAAACGTTTCGAGGATCGTGTGCTCGGCGTTGAGGCTTTTCTGTTGCTCATGAAGGCTTTGCGCGAGGACTATGGCATATTGTCGTGTCCCGACATGGTGTATGGCGTTCACGGCAAACCGTCGTTTGCGCGGCATCCCGAAATATTTTTCAGTCTCAGCCATTGCCGTTCGGGCGCAATGTGTGTAGTTTCCCGTGGCAACGTAGGCTGCGACATTGAGAGCGCAAATCGCAAGGTAAGCGAGGCGGTCATGAGCCGCTGTTTCAATTCCCGTGAAACCCGTGCGGTTCACGCTTCGTCCAATCCCTCTTTGGAGTTCGCGCGAATATGGACGCGCAAGGAGGCTGTGGGGAAATTTCTGGGTTGCGGCATAGACGATACTGCGCCCGGCATACTTGAAGAAGCCGAAGCCGCAGGGTTGAAAATAATCAGCGGCATGAATTTCGCGCGCAATTATGTTTATTCGCTGTGTTGCGGTAAAGAGGAATGACATTATATAATGTATAGATGAAAAAGTTTGCAACCGTAATAGCCATACTGCTTGCGGCGGTAATGCCGACCGAAGCTGCCGACATCATAACCTGCAGCGAGAAAGTGCAGAACGGCATGTGGGTTTGTTTCCGAAAGACATTCGAACTTGCGGAAGCACCCTCCGAAAACACTTTGCGCATATCCGCCGACTCAAAATACCGGCTTTACGTAAACGGAGAGATAGTGGTAAGGGAAGGTCAGTTGAAGCGCGGACCGAATCCTCATGATTCCTATATAGACAGTCTTGGCATAAAAAACTTGCGCAAAGGAAAAAACACCGTAGCCGTGCTTGTGTGGTATTTCGGCAAAGGCGGTTACAGCCATCGCAGTTCTTCTCATGCAGGACTGTATTTCGACCTTTCCGGAAAAGCTTTCCGTGTCAGCTCCGACAGTTCCTGGAAATCGCGTCTGCATCCTGCTTATTACATTCCCACAGGTCAGAAACCCAATGCCCGTCTTGCCGAATCGAACATAGGTTACGACGCGCGGCAGAAGCTGCAAAGTTTCGCCGACACCCTTTATAATGATTCCGCATGGGCGAATGCCGTGCAGATGAACGCAGACAGTGCGGGGTGGGGGGCTTTTCGTTCGCGTCCCATACCTTTTTTCTGGCATGGCGAGGTGAAAGACTACGTTTCTTTCCATCAAACGGGAAACAAAATCTATTGCTATCTTCCCTACAACGCACAAGTTACCCCCGTTTTACACATCAAGGCAAACGCCGCAGGCAAAACAATAGGAATACAATCCGATTGCTATCCGAAATCAGGCACCGATTACGTGATGCGATACGAATATAAAACAAAAACAGGGGAACAGGAATACGAGTTTCCGGCTTGGATTAACGGACATGTCATTATATATACAGTTCCCGAGGGAGTAGAAGTCATTCGTCTCGCATATCGTGAAACAGGTTACGATTGCTCTCTCGACGGAAGCTTTGACAGCAGCGACGAAACGCTCAACAAACTCTGGCGAAAGGCACAGCGCACGCTTTATGTTACCATGCGCGATAATTTCATGGATTGCCCCGACCGCGAAAGGGCACAGTATATCGGCGATGTTACCAATGAATTGGCAGAAGTGCCTTATGCCATGTCGCTTTCGGCTTCGCAGCTCATACGCAAGTGCGCCCGTGAGTTTGCCGACTGGCAAAAGAAGGATTCGGTGCTTTATGCTCCCGTTCCTTCGGGAGAATGGGACAAGGAACTCCCACAGCAGAGCCTTTCTTTCTGTGGTCTCGGTCTGTGGGACTATTATTGTTACTACGGCGACCTGCAAACCATGGAATATGTCTATCCTGCCGTAAAAAAATACCTGCATCTTTGGAAAGTTCAGCAGGACAGTCTCGTGAATTACCGTTCCGACTCGTGGGATTGGGGAGATTGGGGCACGAATGTCGATTTGAAGACGCTGAATCAGACCTGGTATTCCGTTACTCTCGGATGTTTTTCTAAAATGGCACGTCTCAACGGCGACGACAACGAATCAGCGTGGGCCGACACGGTGAGACGTAATCTCAATTCGGCGATATTTTCGAAATATTGGCGGGGCAAAGCGTTCAATTCCTCGAAAGTTTCCAAAAACGATGATCGTGCGCAGGCTCTTGCCGTACTTGCCGGGGCTGCTCCGCCGCATGTATGGGACGATGTAAGGAAAGTTTTTGCCCAAACCGAATATGCCAGCCCCTACATGGAGCGTTTCGTGCTGCAGGCTCTTTGCGAGATGAACAACACGCAGGATGCTCTCAACCGCATGCGTCGTCGCTATCGCGTAATGGCCGACAGTGTGTACACAACCCTTTGGGAACGGTTCGAGCTGACTCCCAATTCCACTTACAATCATGCCTGGAGCGGCGCACCGCTTATTATTCTGTCGCGTTATGTTTGCGGCATCACGCCTTTGCAGCCTTTGTTCAAGGAGTTCCAAGTTAAACCGCAACTTTGCGATTTGGATTACATACGAACGGCGGTTCCCACGCCCGGAGGCAGGATTTCGCTTTACGTTTCCAAGAAAGACGGCTACCGTATGCAGCTTGATGTTCCCAAAGGCTCGAATGCCCGAGTGCTTTTGCCTTCCGATTATTTGGGTTACCATTTGAACGGTAAGGAAATCAAACTTAAATTGTCCGAAGATACGGCTTTTTACGAGCTTAACCTGTCTCACGGATACTATGTGGTGGAAGCTTTGATTAACGAGGCTGACACCGTGGGTGCCGGCGCACGTCTTGCCAACGCCATAGCTCGTCTGCGCTATTTGCGCGGAAATGTCAGTGCCGGCAACGGAGTTGGCAGTGCCCCTGCAGCGTATGTTTCGCGCTTTGCGGCAGAGGCAGATTCTCTTATGGCTTCGGTTGATACAGGCAATGATGTTTATGAAACCGTTTTCAGGCTTCGCGAGGCTGAAAACCTGTGTCGCGCTCTGTGCGATTCGCTTTTTCTTCCGTCTCCTGGCAAATGGTACGAAATATCCGCCGTTTCCACGGGCGCATTGCTCGAAACCGACAACGTGCAACGGTCGCGGTTTCCGTTGGGCGGCGTGTGGATTGCCGGCAATGCCGAAGAAGGGCATTTGTTCGGCATGTATAATGCCGCAAGCGGCGATGTTTTTTCCGAATTTCCCATGGGCGTTTTCCCCGCAAAGGATGGAAAAGTGGCGTTGACCGATGATTCGGGCGGAAAATACCTGCGCTTGCTGCCGGAAGGCTTTTCCGAATGGACCGAAACCGGCATTGATTCTCTGGCAAGGCATGAGTTTTCCTTTTCGTTCGATGCCGTGGAAAAACCGATGCTCTGTTTTCGCGACACAATGGACGGCGGAGCGTGGAAAGCCGTCATTCTGCCCACACGCATTGACAGTGTGGACGGCGCAGGGGTTTCGCTTTACACCGTGTGCGGGCTAATGAAGGATGCTTCGGGGAAACTCGTCGGCATAAAGGTGAGCCGTCTCATGCGCGACTCGATATTTCTTTCCGCCGGGCAACCTGTGATATACCATGTCGATTCCGCTGCCGGCAAGACGGCGGAAGTTTCGTTTTATGTCCAACCGCATACACCGCTTTCCTTTCCCGGTAAACGTAGCAACGGACTTGTGGGCGTTTCCGACACCACGGTAGTTAAGCAAAGCGGCATGCTCGCGTTCGTAAACGGCGTGTTGTGCAAAGCCGATGCCCCTTTCACGGTCATGCCGAGAGACTGCTACATAAACCCGAAGTATGTTTCCGAACTCCCGACGGGTGCTGATGAAATCATATTCCTTGGCGGCAGCGACACCCCCGATGCCGTAAGCCCCGTTCGCCTTTCGCACAAAAAGGAATACGTAGACGTTTACACGCTTGACGGTCTTCGTGTCAAGAGAAACGTAAAACGCTCAAAATTGTCCTCAACATTCCGCAAAGGCATATATATAATAGACGGAAAAAAGAGGGTTATAAAGTAGTTTTGTAAGTTACTGAAAATCAGATGCTATTTTTGGCGAAAAATATAAGGCATATATTTTGAAATACAAGGCACTTATTTTAAAATATGTGCCTTGTATTTTTTACAACAAGCCATGTGTGTTTTTCGGCATGGTAAAAACCATGGAAAATGTGCCGCAACGACACCCTCTCAAACCGTGCCGTGGAAAAAGTGCGAAATGTCGGAAATTCGCCAAGCCGTAAGGTATTGGATACGTATATACGCGGTTATTCGTAATTTATTCTTAAATTTGCGATAAAGAATCATCAAAACAACATTTTTATGAAGCGTATCTTTTTTCTGATAGCCATGTTTGTGGGCTTTGCCCTTTCCGGAGTGAAAGCGGCGGACATAATCACAACGCCCAAGGCTCCCGAAGTGAGTCAATGGATTTGTTTTAGAAAAACCCTTGACATTGGCGGGGACGTAAGCAACAACACTCTGCGCATAGCCGCCGACAGTAAGTATTGGCTCTATGTAAATGGCAAACTCGAGGTATTCGAGGGACAGCTCAAACGTGGTCCCAACCCCAAGGACACGTATATTGACTATGTGAAACTGAAAAACCTCAAGAAAGGCAGGAACACCGTTGCCGTTCTCGTATGGTATTACGGCAAACACGGTTTCAGCCACCGCAATTCCAATGTCGGCGGACTTTATTTTGACCTTGCCGTGGGCAAAAAGCACTATGGCAGCGACAATTCATGGCTCACAACCATACACCCTGCCTATTATTTGCCGAAAGGACAGGAACCTAATTTCCGTCTTTCCGAATCAAACATAGGTTTCGATGCACGCAAGGACGCGCCTGCATGGTATTCCGAAAGCTATGACGATTCGTCGTGGCAGCAGGCTAAATCCGTTTCGCCCGAAGATGCCGATTGGAACAAATTTGTGAAACGTGAAATTCCGCAGTGGAAAGATTACGGAGTGAAACCCTATCCTTCACAGCGTCGCGAGGGAAACAAAATTATCTGCACCCTTCCTTACAACTGTCAGTTCACTCCTGTTTTGAAAGTTAAGGCTTCGGCCGGCAAAAAGATAGACATCCGTACCGACGATTATGCTACTCCCGCGCCAAACGGCGAGGTTAACGTGTTCGCGGAATACATTACCAAGGACGGAGAACAGGAATACGAAAATCTTGGTTGGATGAACGGACACGAAGTTATATACACAATTCCTGCGGGAGTTGAAGTAATTTCGCTTGCATACCACGAAACGGGTTACAACTGCTCGTTTGCCGGAAGTTTCGAGTGTGATAACAGCGATTTGAACTCGCTTTGGAAAAAATCGCAGCGCACACTCTATATCACAATGCGCGATAATTACATGGATTGTCCCGACCGCGAGAGAGCACAATGGATTGGCGACGTGTCAAACGAGATGGTCGAAGTGTTCTATTCCCTTTCGCCGAGCGCAAACCTATTGACACGCAAATGTGCACGCGAATTTGCCGACTGGCAACGCTCTGATTCCGTAATGTATGCCCCCGTGCCCGAAGGAAACTGGAAAAAGGAACTGCCGCAACAGACCATGGCGTTCATGGGTCTCGGAAACTGGAATTATTATATGGGAACGGGCGATGCCGCAACAATTAAGTATGTATTCCCGGCCGCAAAGCGTTATGTTCACAAGTGGAAAATCGAAGACGACGGTCTCGTTGAATATCGCCCGGGTGCCTGGGATTGGGGAGACTGGGGCGACAATGCCGACATGCAGGCACTTTGTCAGGTCTGGTATTCCACTACGCTTAAAAATTATGCCAAACAGGCTGATTTGATTGGTGAAACGGCAGAAGCCAAATGGGCAACGGCTGCCGCCAAAAAGCTTGACGAAACTTTCCGCAACAAATTCTGGACGGGCAGTGCCTATCGCCATGACACATACAAGGGACTTACCGACGACCGCACCCAGTCTGTGGCTGTCATTTCGGGAATTGCCACGAAAGATCAGTATCCCAAATTGCTCGAAATATTCAAAACCACGGAATTTGCAAGCCCGTATATGGAACGATATGTGCTTCAGGCAATGTGCGAAATGGGAAACACGCAGGATGCAGTGGATCGTATGCTGAAAAGATACAAGCCCATGGTCGACAGTCCCCTTTCCACACTCTGGGAGTTGTTCGACCTTCACGGGGGAAGCTATAACCACGCTTGGAGTGGCGGTCCGCTCATCATCATGTCGCAGTACGTGGCCGGCATATCACCTGTGAAACCGGCGTTCAAGGAGTTTGAGGTGAAACCGGAACTTGGCAATCTGAAATATGTCAAGACTGTTGTTCCCACAGTCTATGGAAGCATAAAGCTGAACGTAAACAAGGAAAACGGTTACAATGTAGACATAACCGTTCCCCAAGGCACAAAGGCACAGGTGCTTTTGCCTAGAGATTATTCAAAATACAGTGTTGACGGACACAACAAGAAGCTTTCGCTCAATGCCGACGGCACTCGCTATGTGCTTAAACTTTCGGCAGGTAAGCACACTGTAAAATCGGTGGCACTGTAAAGCGGAAAAACGTTTGCCCAAACAAGAAAATAACGGTGCGTCCGGAGACCTTTTTAAGGGCTTCCGGACGTGTTTTTTAGGATGTTGGTTATCAGTTGTTTGGAAAGCCGAAAAATACAAGGCACTTATTTTAAAATAAGTGCCTTGTATTTTAAAATAT
>QAML01000003.1 GCA_003150315.1 Prevotellaceae bacterium
GTACTCAGTATAGTAGTCGCAGTGGGTCTACGTGGTGTTCGGGCGAGTCGGGCAACGTTTTGTATGTTGGCAGGGTGGATGTTGAAGGCGATGAGGCCGGAGATATATCCGCTAGTTTTCATGACCCTATTGCCGCAAAAGCTGTTGCATTTCTTTATGGATATACTGGCAGTGTGAATGATGCCGACCAGAGAGGGTATGGCGCATTTATCACCAGTGGTGGTCGTTATACTGTCACGAAAGAAGAAAGAATACATTTATATATGTATTACTTGCAGACCATCATGGGGGCCAAAATTAGTTGCTCAATAACAGCGGAGCAAGCATCCGGCAATGGATACACGGGGCCAATTAAGTGGTTCCTTAATGGCCAGAACAGCACTCAAGACTGTTACGTTACTAGTGCATCAAATCCTAATGTTAAAGTAAACGGAGTTGACGATAACGGCTATTTTCAACATCAAAACCTTTCCTATAATGATTTAATTGATTTCTTTAAGACTCTGCCGGCCGACACGACACTGAGTGATGCTGCTGAAACTGATGAAGATACAAACCCTATTACGCCACAAACACCAGAGACTAATGATACAGAGCCTACTACTACTGAAACTGGCCCATCTTGCTATGACCGCGCCGCATCACTAGGTTGGATTCTCTGTCCAATCATCGAGCAAGTTGCAGATGCCATCAAATACATCTACGAGCAAATTATCATGCCATTCCTCGAATTGGACATCGGCCTATTTTCTACATATAGAATAACATCTGATGGAAAAGTTGATGAATCCGTAGAGTCCGCCACGCATCAAGTATGGAGCAAGATTAGGGATATGGCAAACATCGGCTTTGTCATATTCTTTATCTTCGTTATCTTCTCGCAGCTTACGGGTGTTGGTATTGACAACTACGGCATCAAGAAGGTTCTTCCGAAACTTATCGTGGGCGCAATCTTGATTAACCTGTCGTACGTCATCTGTCAGCTATCCGTCGACCTTTCAAATATTCTCGGTTATGGCATTAAGTCTATCTTTGAGGGCCTTGCTCCGAATATAGATGAGATTACCGTTGCTCAGGAAGACGCTACCGGCACGGGTAGTACGCATAGCGTGGCGGGCACCTTCATCTTGCTAATCGGCCTCATTGCAGCTATTACGATTCCCGCAATCTTGGCGCTTGGCCCGCACATCTTGATTCCAGTCTTCTTGGGCTTGATTTCGATCGTGATTGCCATCATCTTCTGCTTCATTCTCTTAGCAGTGCGCAAAGCCTTCGCGGTGTTGCTCGTGATTATCTCGCCACTCGCCTTCATGTGCTATATACTGCCGAACACGAAGAGCCTGTTTGATAAATGGTTTAATACATTTAAAGCGATGCTCTTAGCATTCCCGATTTGTAGCGCGATGATCTATGGCGGTCAGTTTGTTGGCTCGCTCTTAATCGATGCCGCAGATGCAACGAACGTGCCATTTACGCTCGCGCTTTGCGCCGCTGTGATTAGCATCATGCCAGTCTTTATGATTCCAAAGGCAATTCGTGGCTCGATGGCAATGATTTCCAATGGCCTTACTCGTATGCAGGGCACACTTACCAGTCGCGCTCGCGCTGCCGCTGGCGGCCGCATGCAGCAGAGTTGGATGACGCGCAAACAGCGTTATCGTGCGCAAAATCGTGGTGCTAAAGATGCCGCAAGACAAGGTGCATACGGCGCGAGACGTGGTCAGAGATACCTAACTAGACAAAATGAACGCGGCAATGCCGACTTGACGAAGATGAGTCCTGGCGCTCGTGCTGCATATCTCGCCGCGCAAGGCCAAGTCGACGCACAAGACAAACAAATGCAAGACGCATGGTCTACGAAGTTTAGTGAAATAGATGGTGGCGACATGAAGCGCGCTGAGGAAATTGGCAAACTCGCCAATAGCGGTCAGCTTGACAAGAATTCGCTCATAGCTGGGCTTGGCAGCATTAAAGATGCGGATGCGCTTACGGCTGCCTTTAAATCCGTCCACGGCACCGAAGCTGGCAGAAAACTTCTTGCCGATTCGAAGGTTTGCAATAGCGTGGTTGATACGATGAAATCTGGCGATGGCATCATTAACCAGAGTATGGGTAAAGTTCTTGGCGGGATGTCGAACGAGCAAGTACTTAACACTAGTGAAGCCGATTTCAAGAGACAGGTTGCTGACAAGGTCCATGCCGCAGGTACGAGCGTTATGGCGTCGCAAAGTAAGGATGTCTTCAATACGGCGGGCGCTGCGGACTACTTTGATTCAAAGCAACTTGCTGCTGGTATTGACGCCGGTTACCGTGGCGCTAATGCTGATAGCTTCAACAGCCTGGTCAGTGGCATGAGCGGAGCCGACCGTGAAAAGATTGCGTCACAGCTCTCCGCCTCTAATGCCTGCAACTTTACTGGCGAATCACTCGCGGCAATTGGTGGCACCGATGCGGCTGCAGCTGCCGCCGATGCTGTAGCGGCTGCTAAGGAGAGCGGCGTTACGGACAAAGATCAACTTAGTACTATTGCAGAACAGGCGAGAGATGCTGCCGTCAGTAAGGGTATGCCTGATGGTGCCGATATAGTAAAGGCGAAAGCTCCTGGTGCTATCGAGACACTCAACTCCGAAGATGGCGCCCGTCTCCGCGCGAATATGAATTCGCAAGTCAAGGATGCACTCGGCATTACCGGTGATGGCGGGAATGGATCGACGGATAACGGAGGCTGGAAAGACGACAATGGAAACCAAATTACTTCTCCGGCCCAACTTACCGACGATGATTTAGCTTATGCGAATAAACTCAAAGAAATGAGCCAAAGAGGCAGCGACGGTAGTACGCTTTCGGTCGATCATGATTCCAGCTCTACGTCTACTACGAGCGAGTTGATGCGCGGCGAACATGGCCGCGGCATCAACGATGCGACCGGAAAAGAACGCGCCGTTGAAGGCAATAGACTAGATTATCATCCAAGGATGGAAGGCGAAACGAACGCGGATTATAGCGCGCGCGCGCAGTGGGAAAAGGAAATGACCCGCCGCGCCGAAGCGGCTGGCCCACGCGATTCCGCCAAAGAGACGCCTTCTCAGTGGCAAACTCGTGCCGGCATCGAGAGCTTCGAATCTTGGCGTGGTAAGCAGAATAGGTAATCAGAGCCAAAAATAATATCCCCCAGCAGTTGGGGATATTCTTTTAGGCGGCTTTGGGTTTTGTCATTCAGACTAGCATATAACCGGTCTTCTTTATATCAAAAAGCCCTCCTTCATATATGTACGGTGAGGGGATTATAGCAAATCCCTGAAGGAGGACAATCTTATTCTAACACGGCTGTAATTCTATTACAATGATGATATTAAGCCATCTCTCAGAATGTTCGCGGGTATATTATTACGCAAATATGGGATGAATAGAATCGATTAATCCCCATAGAATAAAAGCACCATACTTAACTCTTTAAGAAGGGATATATCGCCGCGAGTATTATAGCGCAAAACAAGTCATCGCGTAACATAGCTACACCGACCACGATTCTATTATGTATTCGCAGCAGAAGGATACATATATTGCCGATAAAAATCGACTTAAACTAGGTAACTAAGCACCAATTCAACGCGTTATTCAGGACATACAATAACCCCACTTTGTGCATTTTGACGTGCGATAAGTTGATATTTTATGAAGAATATGATATAATCAACAAATAGGGCTTATGTTTTAAGTTCTCAGCACCTTACTTTCAATCCCCTATCTGTTATCGGCAGGATTGATAGCGTCCCCCTACTCGGCGCTATCGGTTCCGCCGATAACGGCGAGAAAGGCCTTGTCTATTCTTGAAAGGGGGATTACCGTGAACGCTTATAAGCCAAGAAGTTATCAGCAGATCTGCCTTGATAGTCTCCGCAATGTGCGAGACCAGGGCGTGAATAAGGCACTCGTAGTGATGGCGTCGGGCTTGGGTAAAACCTTGACCGGCGCTTTTGATATTCGTGGGTACCTGAAGACCAGCCCGAACGGGCGCGTGCTCGTGCTCTGTCATTCCAGGGATATTCTGGAGCAGACCAAAGAGGCTTTCAAAGACCTGTTTGGTGATGGCTACAGCTACGGGATGTACAATGGGCACGAAAAAGCGGCTCACCGGACGGACTTTCTCTTCGCAAATTTGCAATCTGTAAATCTGCACCGAGAGGAATTTGACCCGGACGAGTTTTGTTATGTCATTGTAGACGAGGCTCACCACAGCCCCGCCACCACCTATCGCGCCGCGATTGAGCATTTTAGTCCACAGTTTTTGCTTGGCATGACCGCCACGCCGGAGCGCATGGATGATGCCGATCTCGAAGGGATTTTTGGAAAGACGGTATATGAATACCGTCTGACCGAAGCCGTCCGAGACGGCTGGCTGTCTGAGGTTGAATATCGGGTAAAAACCGATGAAATTCAGAAAATGGAAACCATTTTGGATTCTGGCGAAAGATTTTCTCTTTCTCAGCTTAACCGTGAGATATTCGCACCGAAGCGAGATGAGGAAATCATCCGAATCATCCGCGAGGACATTTCTGGAAAAGACAACCCAACAATGGTAATCTTCTGCCAGACCATCGCTCACGCAGAGAAATTTGCTGAGCTGATGGGCGATGCGGTAGTGATCCATTCGCAGATGGATGTGGATGAGCGAAATCGGAGGCTGCAAGGCTTCCGTACCGGCAAAATTAAGACCGTCTGTGCAGTCGATATTCTGAACGAAGGTATCGATGTGCCGCGAACCGATGTGATTGTGTTTTTACGCGTCACTCAGTCCAAGATCGTTTTTACCCAGCAACTCGGACGTGGCCTCCGCCGCGCCAAAGGCAAGGATAAAGTCCTTGTTTTGGACTTTGTCTCAACCGCGGATCGGCTGTATCTGCTGTATCAGATGGAGCGCGAGTTCAAAAGTACTGTGGGGAGGTATCCCCGCAATAAGGGCTCTGGGGAGCGCGAATATTTCACGCTCAATGTCAGCAACCTGGTTTTTCAGGAGCGGCAAGTAGATATCATGGCATTGATTGAGAAAGCGCGGAATCGATGCATTATCGTTGATGATGACGAAATGATCCAGCTGCTCCGGGCTTTCGGAGATAGTATCGGTCATGTGCCTACGCAAAAGGAAGTCGCTTTGGCTGAAGGAATGCCATCCCATGAAACCTATCGGATGAGATTCGGATCATTCGATAGGGCCTTGGAACTGGCTGGGTTTGACAAGCGGAGAATTCATCATAAGGTTTTTGATACCAGAGAAGCAATCCTAGACGCAATTTACCAGAAAGCTGAGGAGCTTGGAAAAACTCCCGGCCGCCGTGATTTATGCGCCGACGAAAATATGCCAAGCATGCAGCAAATCAAGTGCGAGTTTGGAAGTCTCAACGGCGCGATTATCGCCGCAGGGCTTACCGTTAACAAGTTCGTGGTTGGTCTCTCCGACGATGAAATGCTCAATCTCCTTCTCAAAAAGGCACACGCGATTGGATTTACCCCCAGTAGCAAGGAAGTAAATGAAGATCCGAATATGCCAAATGTCGGCAGCTACGAAAAACGGTTTGGCAGCTACAACAAGGCAGTTAAAAAGGCTGGGCTTACTCCAAACAAGAAGGGTGCGAGCTGCAATTTTAGGTGCGAACTTACAGATGATGATCTACTGCGCCAGCTCCGCCGCAAGGCAGAGGAGCTCGGCAGGGCACCGTTCGCCAGAGAAGTTGGTCAAGATCCGAATATGGCCAGTGTAAGTACGTTTTTAGCAAGGTTTGGGACCTATTTACAGGCAGTTAGAAAAGCTGGCCTCCAGCCAGCAAAAGACCGCTATACGGACGATGAATTGCTGGAGCTCCTGCGCCAGAAAAATGCTGAA
>QAML01000108.1 GCA_003150315.1 Prevotellaceae bacterium
TTTTAAAATAAGTGCCTTGTATTTTTTGCGATAAGCCATGTGTGTTTTCCGGGGTGCTTCCGAGGCGGGTAAAAATCCTATTCCTGTGAGTTTTTTACATTGTTTATCGGGATTTTTATAGTCCTCGCCCCAAGATGCTTTGTTACGTTTTGACGGGCATTCGATTTTGTTTGCCGCATTTCTTTTTATATTTGCAGCATGAACTTTCGCATGAGATATATAATTGCCATTGGCGTGATAGTGAGCGTACTTGTGCATTGCTCCGCGCAACAAGTAGGACATTCCGAATGGCTTCGGCGCAGCATGGAGCTTAGCGACTCTGTATGGAAGCATTACCGCGAAGGCAACACTCTTTTGCTGCGCGAGAATATGGGATCGCCTACGGATTTCAAGGCTGACTATCTTGCAGAAGCGCGAAACGGGCGCACTCATGCCTTTCTTTGGCCTTACAGCAGCGCATTGTCGGCGCAGGTGGCGGCATATAAGGTTAAACCTACGCGCAAAAAACTCAAATTCATTAAGGAAATAGTGACGCGAGGTCTCGATCTATATCTTGATTCTGCCAGACAGCCGGCAGGATATGCCTCATATACCAAATTTTCGCCCGCACCCGACCGTTTTTATGACGACAACATCTGGATTGGGATTGATTTTACCGATTTATTTATTGCTTCCGGGGATAAAGAATTTCTAAAACGTGCGGAAAAGGTTTGGTATTTTGTGGTTTCGGGGCGTGATGATGTTATGGGAGACGGGATTTACTGGTGCGAACAGCGTAAGAATTCAAAAAACACCTGTTCAAACGCTCCTGCTGCCGTTTTCGGGTTGAAACTTTATGCAGCCACTCACAACAAGAAATATCTTTCTGCCGGCAAGGAGCTGTATGAGTGGACACGAAAAGTACTGTATGACAGCGAAGAAAGGCTTTATTCGGACAACATCGGCATTAACGGAAAAACAGACCGCGCCAAGTATTCTTATAATTCGGGACAGATGCTGCAAGCCGCATCGTTGTTATACAAATTCACATCAGACGAAAAATACAAACAGGAAGCCGACACGCTTGCCGGGGCTTGCGCCGAAAGATTCTTCGTGCGTAACGAAAAAGGTGAGCAGCGGGTAAAAATGCACGATGTGTGGTTTGACGCAGTTCTGTTGCGCGGATTCGCGGAATACTCCGATTTGAACCCGCAAAGCACATACGCCGACGTTTACCGCAAAACGCTCGAAGAACTATGGAACAATTCGCGTACAGATGCCGGGGTAATTGATTTTTCACGTACCTCGGGCAAAGACAGGGCTTTCTGGTTGCTCGGCGAATGCGGCGCAGCCGAAATAATGGCGCAACTTGCCGGCGCAAAATAAGAAACGGCGCAAAACTTACCAGATTTGCAGGAAATCCCAAGCCGAGTTTTATTGTTATTTTGCCGTTTGTGCCACACAAAACAGACAATTTGTAAACAAACATGCTTCTTTTGCAATACAAAATGGCATTTAGTCCCAAATAGAAGCTACATTTGAAAGAACTTATCCATAAAAACGCTAAATTTGCAAGGAAAGTAACATGCGCCGATACGCACACAGCATGCGCAGACGCATTATTATAAGAATATTTTAGAATCATGGACAACAAAAACAACTCCACCGCTCCCGGGAGCAAAGGTGTTATAGAAAAAGACAACGTTACCGTTCGCTTCAGCGGAGACTCGGGCGACGGAATGCAACTTGCGGGGAACATTTTCTCAACTGTTTCAGCAATAGTGGGAAACGATATCTGCACATTCCCCAACTATCCCGCCGACATACGCGCCCCGCAAGGCACAAGAAGCGGTGTATCGGCATTTCAAGTGCACATAGGCAACGGCAAAGTCTATACGCCGGGCGACATGTGCGATGTGTTGGTGGCTATGAACGCTGCGGCACTCGCCACACAGTATAAGTTTTGCAAACCAACGGCTGCCATAATAACCGACTCGGACAGTTTCAAGGAATCGGACCTTAAAAAAGCCGGATATTCAACTCTTGACCCCGTAAAAGAGCTTGGCATTAAAAACGAAATAGTTTCAGTGCCTATAACAACCATGGTGAAAGATTGTCTGAGCGAAAGCGGTATGGACAACAAGGCAATTCTCAAGAGCCGCAATATGTTTGCTCTCGGACTTGTTTGCTGGCTTTTCAACCGCAACCTTGAAGCTGCAAAACAAATGCTTCGCGAGAAATTCGCAAAGAAACCTGCCGTGGCGGAAGCCAATGTAAAAGTGCTTGAAGCCGGTTATGATTACGGACACAACACTCACAGCTCGATTGATCACACTTACCGCATAGAAACAGCGACACAAAAGGAAAAAGGCAAGTATATGGATATAAGCGGAAACAAAGCTACCGCTTACGGACTCATAGCCGCCGCCGAAAAAACAGGCAAAACGCTTTATCTCGGTTCGTATCCCATTACTCCTGCAACAGACATCCTTCACGAATTAGCCAAACATAAATCTCTCGGAGTTGTTACCGTGCAGTGCGAAGACGAAATTGCCGGTTGCGCATCGGCTGTGGGAGCTTCGTTTGGCGGTGCGTTGGCTGTTACATCAACTTCCGGACCGGGCGTGTGCCTTAAGAGCGAAGCCATGAACCTTGCCGTAATGACGGAACTGCCTCTTGTAATTATCAACGTGCAGCGCGGCGGTCCTTCAACGGGTCTTCCCACAAAAAGCGAGCAAAGCGATTTGCTTCAAGCCCTTTTCGGTCGCAACGGCGAGAGTCCCATGCCGGTAATAGCCGCATCTTCGCCCACAGATTGCTTTTATAAGGCTTACGAAGCCGCAAAGATTGCATTGGAACATGCCACTCCCGTAATTTTACTCACGGATGCGTTCATTGCAAACGGCACCGGAGCGTTCAAAGTTCCCGAGATTTCTGGAATGGATGCCATTAATCCGCCATACGTTACCGGAGAAATGAAAGGAAGCTGGACTCCGTACATGCGTAATCCCGAAACCAGTTCACGATATTTGGCAACACCGGGCACAGAAGGCTTTGAGCACGTAATAGGCGGCTTGGAAAAGAGCAATGAAACAGGAGAAATCAGCGGAGATCCCGAAAACCATCAACTCATGACCAATCTAAGAGCAGAGAAAGTGGCACGTATTCCAGTTCCCGACCTTAAAGTGGAAGGCGTTGAGAAAGATGCCGACTTGCTTATAGTAGGTTTTGGCGGCACTTACGGACATCTTCACTCCGCTTTCGACGAACTTACCGCCAAGGGTGAGAAAGTGGCGTTTGCACACCTTTCTTATTTGAATCCTCTGCCCAAGAATACTGCCGAAGTACTTAGAAACCACAAGAAAGTGGTGGTTGCCGAGCTTAACAACGGTCAGCTTGCGGCTTATCTCAGAATGAATGTTGAAGGAGTACATATCAATCAATACAATCAGGTAACCGGTCAGCCTTTCAACGTAGGTAAACTTGTTGAGGCTTTTGAAAATCTGATTCATGCCTGAGAAAGAAAATACGGAGTATTATCCTGAAAAAAAGAAACTAATAATGAGCGAATATACAGTAAACGATTTTAAGAAAGGACGCCCAAGGTGGTGTCCGGGATGCGGCGACCATTTTTTCCTTGCCTCACTTCACAAAGCAATGGCTAAGCTTGGCGTTCCGCCTTACAAGACTGCCGTTATTTCTGGTATCGGATGTTCGAGCCGACTACCCTATTATGTCAACACATACGGCATGCACACCATTCACGGACGCGCTGCGGCTGTGGCAACAGGCTTAAAGATTGCATCGCCCGACACTACGGTGTGGCAAATAAGCGGCGACGGCGACGGATTAGCCATTGGCGGAAACCATTTCATACACGCCGTGAGACGAAATATCGATTTGAACATGATATTACTCAACAATCGCATATACGGACTGACCAAGGGACAGTACTCTCCCACTTCGCTGCGCGGCTTCGTGAGTAAATCTTCACCATACGGCACAGTGGAAGACCCGTTCCGCCCTGCTGAATTATGTTTCGGCGCGCGCGGACGCTTCTTTGCCCGCACAGTTGCCTCCGACACCGAAGAAACGGTTGACGTTTTGCTTGCCGCAGCCCACCACAAAGGGGCTTCGGTTGTGGAAGTGCTTCAGCATTGCGTAATATTCAATCCTCAGTCATACGATGACGTTTATTCCAAGGAAACCCGCAAGGCTAACGCCATTTATCTGCGCGAAGGTCAGCCCATGGTCTTTGGTGCGAACAACGAATTCGGACTTATGCAGGACGGCTTCGGCATAAAAGTAGTGAAACTCGGTGAAAACGGAATTACCGAAAAGGACCTTCTGATTCACGATCCCCACACGCCCGACCCGACACTGCACTTGAAACTTGCGCTTATGGAAGGTCCCGATTTCCCTGTGGCTCTCGGCATTATACGCGATGTGGAAGCTCCCACCTACAACGAGGAAGTTCACCGCCAGGTTGAGGAAATCAAGGCGAAGAAGCCCTATCATAATTTCGCAGAGCTTGTAGATACAAACAATACCTGGACTGTGGAATAAGCCGCGCAGGGTATGAATATATAAACGCCGAGGTCGAATTCGACTCCGGCGTTTATTATTTTCGGCTCACCTTCAGGCATTCCGCAACACGTTCGGAACATGATTTTTAGCCCCATTTTTGCAGCTTTTATAAGTCTTTGTATTTTAGATATTTGTAACGGTCAAAAATACAAGCCATATATTTTAAAATACAAGGCACTTATTTTAAAATAAGTGCCTTGTATTTTTTACAACATGCCTTATGTTTTTTTCTATGTGCGGAAACCCTTCAAAAAACACCTGACTTTGCCTGTGTTTTCTCTCAAAAAAATCATTATTTTTCTCATGTTTTTTGCGACATCCGCGTTGGATTTTCCGGAAGAAAGAACAGGTGAGTGAACCAAAGCCATGCGCCATGGCAACAGAGGCTTCCGGGCGGTGCGCTTACAAATCCACGTAAGGTTTTATGCGGTTTATGTCCGTGGGAGTGAATACCGTATCGTTTTCAAGGACCTTCAGCGAATTGATACGTCCCCACTCCTGCCGCAGTTTCAGAATGTATTTTGTCTGAACTTTGTTGAAATACGGATGACGTACTATCTGTGCGTAACCGGCTGTGTTTATGTTTATTTTCTGTATGCTTACGGCTTTTACACTGAACCATTTCACAAAACTCATGTCAAGCCCGTAAACCTCGGCAACCTGCTCCGCCTTCACATAACCGCCCAACAGTTTGCCGTAGCGCACTATCCTTCCCGCCATGACGCTTCCTACTCCGGGCACGAGCTTCAGCTGCGCCGTGTCGCCGCAGTTCAGGTCAACGGTTTCCCCGTTGGCGAGTTTTTCCACGTGATGTTCGAAATTTCTTACGGGTTGCACATGAAAGCTTTTGCCTTGCGGCAATTCCATATACGGAAAAAGTCTGTCGTAATCGCCTTCAGATATGGTATAAATGCGCTTGAAATCTTCTTTCTTCCTGAAACGTCCGCCCGCATTGCGGTAATGAATGATTGCCATAGCCTGTCGCGGACGCAGACCGAGCATTACGAAAGTTGCGCTGTCGGCAGTGTTGGGGTTGAAACGGAACAACCGAGCCGCATGAACAGCCGGAGTTGAAAAGCCGTGGTGATTGTCATCGCGCTCCCGTCTTGCAACCGTGAACTTGCGGTATTCCTCAAACTGTTTATCCGTTGGTTGTGGCAGTACATCCGCGCTGTCATTGCGAACGAAGCGTTTCACCACAAACACACCCGTTATAACGACGGCAAGAACGGCTATCGCAACTCCCTCGAGCCGGCTGATGCGCAGACGCAGCATTGTGCAAAATCAGAACAGGTTCAAAATTCCGAGACCATCGAGAAAGACAAGCGCAATGCCCGCAGGCACAATGTACCGGAGAGCAAAAATCAAAAGTCCGAAGCAACGCAGTTTTAACTTTCCGTCATTGGTGAGTTCGTACTCCATTACCTTTTTCTCAACAATCCACCCCATGAATACGGAAGTGAAGAAGCCTGCAATGAGAAGGAGTATTTTTGCGGTAACATAGTCAAAGACATCGAACAGACCCATTCCCGCAATCTTGAAGTCGGCAAGCACACCCATGGACAACGAACACAGCGCACCGAAAACGAGACATCCGCCGGTTACAAACCATGCAGCTTTGCGCCTTGTTATCTTTCGGGTTTCAGAAAGATAGGCTGTAATTACTTCGTGAAGGGATATAGTGGAAGTTAAAGTGGCTACAACGAGAAGAGAATAGAATGCCAGCGAACAAATATACGCCATGACGGGCATACCTCCCAATGCAAGTTGGAACACATTGGGAAGCGCAATAAACACAAGCGACGGTCCTGCATCGGGATTCAATCCTGCAACACTGAAAACCGCCGGAAAAATCACGATACCTGCCATTACAGCCACAAGAGTGTCAATGACGCTAACCGTGAGCGCAGTTTTGGTGATATTTGTCTCTTTTGAAAAATACGAAGCGTAAGTGCACATGCACCCCATGCCGAGGCTGAGCGAATAGAACGCCTGCGCCATTGCCGCCATTACTACCTCGGAGTTGATTTTCGAGAAATCGGGCGCAAAAAGAAACTGCAAACCTTTGGCGGCACCCGTTGTAGAAAGCGAGCAAACCATCAGGATTATAAGCAGAACAAACAAAACAGGCATCAACATCTTTGCAGATTTCTCTATACCGCCTTTCACGCCCCGCACAATGACAAAGTGAGTTACCAACATGAATATCGCCATGCACAGAAGCGGTTGCCAGGGATTGCTCACAAAGTTTGTGAAGTTTACGGAGAATATTTCTTCGCTGTTGTGCTGTTGCGCCATGACGTTAAAGCGATTTAGCAGCGATTGAAAGGTATAGAAAAGCGTCCAGCCGGCAACTACCGAATAATACGACAGAATCAAAAAAGAGGTGAACACTTCTATTTTACCGATGAAGCCCCAATGTTTTTTCGGCGACATGATTGCGTATGCCGAACCCGTGTTGGCGTGAGAATGACGACCTACCATAAATTCAGCAAGAAGCAGGGGAATGCAAATTACAAGCACGCATATTATATATATAATGAGAAACGCGCCGCCGCCATTGTTTCCCGCCTCTGTGGGAAACCTCCAAATATTTCCGAGACCCACTGCAGAACCAGCCGCAACGAGTATTGCTCCCAACTTACTTCCAAAATTACTTCTTGGTGCCATATTTATTTTTAATCGTTTTATTTGAGTTTCATTTACAAAAGTACAAAAATTTGCGGCATAAGCAGTTGTTTTCGTGCGTTTTGAATTATAATTGCGATAATCCGGCACATAAAGATTCGAGAAACCCATACTTTGAGGCTGTGAAATGGCAAAAGATTCGTGAAAATCGCTATTTTCGCGGCATATAAACACATAAATAAAAACAAAAACGATGAAGCTGAAAAACTTTCCGTTGACAATAGCCTTTGTAGTGATGATTTTCGTGGTATGTATGATTCCCATTCCCGAAACACCCCTTAGCGGAGTGGCACTGATTGACAAATGGACTCACATAGCCCTTTTCCTCGCCCTCGGCATAGTGTTTTGGACAGAATACTGCCGTTCACGGAGCAGTCTGAAACCGCTTTCGCTTTTCGCCGTAAGCATTTTGCTGCCTATTTTCATGGGCGGACTTATTGAGATAATGCAGGAAAATCTCACAACATGCCGCAGCGGCGATTGGCTTGACTTTTTAGCCGATTCCATAGGGGTTGTTGCAGGTGCCGTTTTAGGACGTTTCGGCATAGCGGTGCTGTTCAAAAAAATAAGAAAAGGGAATGGCTGAAAAACATAAGGCATGTTGTAAAAAATACAAGCCATATATTTTAAAATACAAGGCAC
>QAML01000099.1 GCA_003150315.1 Prevotellaceae bacterium
CATATATTTTAAAATACAAGGCACTTATTTTAAAATAAGTGCCTTGTATTTTTTGCCATTACAGACAGCTGAAACACAACAACATACAAAACGTCTAAAATACCCTCCTGTTTTGCGTTCGGGTTTTGTATATTTTCTCCGTTGTCATGGTTGCGATTGTCTGTGGCGGACGCTTTTTTACATTAAAGCACGCCTGTTGTTTTGTAATGGTTCAAAGTGGGATTTGCATACATTGTGAGCATGCGCTCACGGAGAAAACTGTTGTCCTTGTTCGGAATATCTATTTTTGCGAGGCGCGAAGCTATGTAGTCTTCAAACTTTTTCTTATCCTCATCCGAATATTTCGAGGCGAAACGCGATGAATTTTCCAACATGTCCGCAGCCACATAGTTTACGGAATACAATCTGTAATTTTTGAATATTTCGCTGTCAATGTGGCGGGCTGTAGCTTCGAATACCTCGTTTTTCTTCATGGAAGCATCAAGTTTCGAAAGCCATTCGTCTATACACGGTGCGCAATAATAGTGAACTCTGCCTTTGTAACCGTATATACCGGTGCGCATGTTAAGCAAATCGTTCTCGCGCGTCTTGACATAATCGGGATTGTCGCGCTTAAGCTGAAATTCGGAAGCCTTGAGATAGTCGCAAGGGTCGTATTCGTATGAAATGCAAAGGGGAACTATGTGGAGATCTTTGAGTCTGTCAACCACATTTCCCTCGCCGCCCATAGCCATCATCTTCAAAATGGAATCTTGTGTGCGATCGTCGGAATCTTTTGCCCTTCCCTCGCGCTGAGCAATCCAGATGTTTTCGTGCTTTTGGTTTACGGCAAAGTGCATGTACCTGCTCATCCGTGCGGAACTTGCCAAAAACTCGCGCATTTGCAGTGAACGCTGCACGATGAACGATTTGTTGACTCTGACAAGCCTGCGAATCCACGGATAAACAAGAAGGTTGTCTCCAATGGCTATCTCCACAGTACAGGGGAAACGGTTTTCGAGCAGTTTCTTTGAGAGGAAGGCCGAATCGAGTACTATGTCGCGGTGATTTGATACGAAAGTGTAGCGTTTATCCGGCTCTATACAACTACTATCCATATCCACGCCGTCGGTACATTCCTTTTCTATTTTTGTAATCAGGTCGTAAATCATAACTTCCTGCACCTGCTGATTGGTTTTGCAGGAACGAAGTTTGGCGGCAATGAGTTTCATATCTACTCCGGGGAACAATTGCGCGAGCACAGCCGTGAACTGCGGGTCGGAAAGCAACGCATCGTAAGCCGCAGGAAGTTCCTCGGAAGTGTAGGGGCGGATTTCGTCAAATTCTTTTGGAATAACCATAAGCTTAACGATTTTCGAGACAGTCTTCTATTATTTCCGCAAGCACACAACCTATGTCTTTTCCGTCGGCTTTGATTTGCTGTGGAATAAAACTCGTGGCGGTCATGCCGGGAGTAGTGTTTATTTCGAGCATGTTTATTTTTTCGTTTCCTTTCTCGCCCGTAAGAATGTAGTCAATGCGGATGATTCCTCTGCAACCGAGCAATTCATATATATTGAGCGTTTCTTTCTTGACGCGCTCTGTTGTTTCGGGTGAGAGACGGGCGGGAGTGATTTCCTTGACCTGTCCGTTATATTTGGCATTGTAATCGAAAAATTCGTTGTCGGTTACGACCTCCGTTATAGGGAACACGCAGGCGGTTTTGCTTGTTTTGTAGCATCCGCAGGTTATTTCCGTGCCTTTCATAAAGGATTCAACCATAACTTCGGGGCTTTCTGCCATGGCTTTTTGAATAGCAGGCTCAAGTTCATCGGCTTCCTTAACTTTCGAAACGCCAAAGCTGCTTCCGCCGGCGTTCGGTTTCACAAAGCAAGGCAATCCGAGACGTTCCACAATCTCTTCGTTCGTGTAGCGACGCGGCTGATTTTTGCGCAAAAGCACGCTGTCGGAAATGCTAACGCCAAGCGAGCGCAGGAACTGGTTCAACGCATATTTGTTGAAGGTCATTGCCTCGACAAGAACATCACTTGTGGAGTACGGCATGTCTATCAAATCAAAATATCCCTCGATTATTCCGTTTTCGCCGGGAGTTCCGTGGATGGTGATATAAGAAAAATCGGGACGAATGCGTTTGCCGCCGTCAACAAACGAGAAATCGTTACGATCAACAGGCGCAGAAGTGCCGTCATTAAGGTGAGCATTCCAATTTGTTCCGCGCACTTCAACGATATAAGTGTCGTAGGGTTGATTTTCAAGAAAAGATTTTATGCCTTGTGCGCTGCGCATAGACACATCATGCTCGGAGGAATCTCCTCCTGCCACAATTGCTATTATACGTTTCATATACGTTATATTATTTAAGCGGGAAGTGCATTCGAAGCCTGTTTCCCGCGTTGATTTTTCTGTTTTCGTTTTTATCTGAAGTTATTTTCTATCTCGACGATGCCTCGGAAAATCTCTCCCAACGCTCCAAAAGCGTCTTGAAATCCTCGGGCATAGGAGCGGAAAAGTCCATTTCTTTCTTTAATACAGGATGATAGAAGCCAAGAGTAGCGGCGTGTAAAGCCTGACGTGGACAAACTGCAAAGCAATTCATTACAAACTGTTTGTAGCTGCCCGAACTTTTGCCACGTATTATCTGTGAGCCGCCGTAACGCTCGTCGTTGAAAAGAGGATGCCCTATGTGAGTAAAATGTGCGCGAATCTGATGAGTACGTCCCGTTTCCAAGCGACATTCCACGAGAGTTGTGTAACCGAAACGCTTCAAAACCTTATAATGTGTAACTGCCGACTTGCCAATTCCGCTATCGGGAGCGAACACACTCATCTGTAAACGGTTTCTTGGGTTTCGCGCAATATTTCCTTCTATTCTTCCTTCATCATTTCCCGGATCTCCCCACACAAGAGCCTCATAGCGTCGGCGCGTTGTCTTGTTAAAGAATTGCACTCCGAGACTTGTTTTTGCTTCAGGCGTTTTTGCAACAACCAAAAGCCCGGAAGTATCTTTATCTATGCGATGCACGAGCCCAACAGCGGGATCATTTGGATCATATCCCGGATTGTCTTTCAAATGCCAGGCTATAGCGTTCACAAGTGTGCCTGTATAATTTCCGTGTCCCGGGTGAACCACCATTCCTGCAGGCTTGTTGACAACAATAACGTCGTTGTCTTCATAAACAATATCGAGCGGAATGTTTTCCGGTTCTATGCTGTTGTCATAACGCGGACGATTGAGAAGAAGTGTTACCACATCTCCGGGTTTAACCCTGTAATTGCTCTTTACGGGACGCTCGTTAACATGAACGAACCCCGCCTTCGCCGCAAGTTGTATGCGGTTGCGCGAGGTGCCGGGCAAATGAACAAAAAGAAACTTGTCTATTCTCAGAAGCTGTTGTCCTTTGTCGGCAATCATTCTGAAATGTTCATACAGTTGACCGTTTTCGTCTCCATCATCATCGAGAACATCATCGCCCTCATAAGCATCGCAGAGCCTATTCCGCCAAAATTCCTCCATCATTCGAATTTTCGTCAAAATTTATTTCCTCTCCGTATTCCCATTCGGTTTCAAGCGAGTCTTCTTCGCTCATATCGTCATCGGTAAGTCCGTTTCCAACCACAAGCGTAAGCACAGAAGTAACCGACACTCGCGTACCTGCCACAACGTTTTTGCCATTGCTTTTCACTCCATACACCCACTCTTTTTCTCCGTTTATGTATTCGGGAGGAGTAAGTTTGAATCCGAGTGCTTCGAGACGCGATTGTGCTTCGCGAAGCGAGCTGTTGTCGGCAAGATCAAGCATTACGATAGTGGGAGGTGAGGAAGCGTTTACCGTAAGCGACACTTCTCTTCCCGCTTTCACCTTCATGCCGGGTTCTATTCCCTGATCGAGCACCGTGCCCGCCGCATAGCGAGGCACATATCCCGAGTCGGCAACGACACACACCAGTCCCGCAGCCTCAAGACTTTTACGGGCTTCGCCGTATGTCATTCCCTTGAGTCGGGGAACGGTTACTTCCTCGCCATGGCGTGAATAAATGTCCAGCCCTTTCAGTGTAAGAAATATGATGAGGGCTATGACCAAAATCATAGCCAGAATATTTCCCCACAGATAGCGGCTTGTCATTTTGTCATAAAGTTCCTTTAGCGTCATAGACAGGTGGCGGAGTTGCTGATTGCGTGTAAATACGAACAAGGATATAAAAACACAAAAGAAGCAAAGGCTTGAGTTTCCAAACCTCCACTTCTCTTAGTTTATTGCGGATTGAAGTCCGGAATGCTTAGTTCTTTCCGTGAACTTCGTCAGAAACCGTCAGCTTCTTACGTCCTTTTGCGCGACGTGCAGCAAGCACACGGCGACCGTTAGCGGTTTGCATACGGCTGCGGAAGCCATGTTTATTTTTTCTCTTACGATTGTGAGGTTGAAATGTACGTTTCATTGTCTTATATATTTTATTTTTAATTCAAAAGCTCGGCACGCCTTCATGGAAAGACGCACTTTCGGGCTGCAAATTTAGGGATTTTTTTCTATTTGCCCAAAGCACGCGCAATAATATTGCCGCATATCTGCATTTTTTTACGACCCCGACCCCATAATATGCAAGAAAATCATAACTTTGCACCGTTTTTCATAAAGCAACCCCGTTTTCGGGAATTACTACAATTAGAAACACAATAATTTGAATACATAGATTATGATTAAATCACAAGACATCAAAAAAGGCACTTGCATCCGCATGGACGGCAAGCTCTATTTTTGCATTGACTTCCTGCATGTAAAACCGGGAAAGGGCAACACCATCATGCGTACAACATTGAAAGATGTTGTTTCAGGGCGTGTGCTCGAAAAACGTTTCAATATCGGTGAAGCTCTCGAGGACGTGAGAGTGGAACGCCGCCCTTACCAATTCTCTTATGCCGACGGCGACCAATATCATTTCCTTAATCAGGAAACATGGGACGATGTTGTCATTGAGCATAACCTTATCACAGGCGTTGACTACATGAAAGAAGGCGACATAGTTGACGTTGTGAGCGATGCTTCAAGTGAAACTATTCTTTATGCCGAGATGCCCGTTAAAACTGTTTTGAAAATCACATACACAGAACCGGGACTTAAAGGCGACACTGCCACTAACGCCACAAAACCCGCCACTGTCGAAACAGGCGCTACGGTTCGCGTTCCACTTTTCATTAACGAAGGCGAGACTATAGAGGTTGACACTCGCGACGGATCATACGTAAACCGTGTGAAATAAGGACAAGACCACAAAATTTCTTTTCATAAGCTTTCCCCGCTTTCTTTTCGCAGGAGCGGGGATTTTTATTTTCGTTTTTTCAAGCCATGACATACAGAAAAAGCCCCGTGCGGGGAAAACAAAACCGGCAGATTTCGTAAAGAAATCTGCCGGTTTTCGTTTATCTAAACGTTTGCGTGATTATCAAGCCTTGTTAATGTTGGTCTTTTTCTCACGGATACGTGCCTTTTTACCGGTAAGTGCACGCAGATAGTAAAGTTTCGCACGGCGAACCTTACCACGTTTATTTACTTCTATGCTCTCGATGTTCGGAGAACTGATAGGGAAGATACGCTCCACGCCTATGGTGCCGCTCATCTTACGAACAGTGAAACGACGCTGGTTCAAATGTCCGCTAATTTTGATTACGATTCCACGGAACATCTGGATACGCTCTTTGTTACCCTCGACGATTTTGTATGCCACGGTTATTGTATCGCCCGGACGGAATGCGGGAAATTCTTTGCCTGTAGCAAATGCTTCTTCAGCAACTTTAATTAGATCTACCATCTTTTGTAAATAAAATTGTTTGTCGTCCCCAACGCAGCATAAACAAGCCACTCGATTTTTCTTGCCAGCGGCTACGCGGAAAGCGGTGCAAAGGAACAAAAAAATCGGGAAACTGCCAACATATACCCGAATATTTTTGCACATACGCTCTTATCTACACCAGAAATTGCCACCGCGCACCGGCAGAAACGCTTGTTTTGGGCAGTCGTTACTCTTAAATTCGGAACGAATGCCCATACGTCGCCGGGCATATTCGGCAGTTTTTTGCACACAAGGCAGATGTTCGTAGCGGAATGCCTGTTATAATAACAGAAAATCCTCGCAGCGCAAAGGGTTTCCCGTTTCGGTATTCGGAGAACAATTTTGAAGGATTTTTCAACTGCAAAAACAGCTTGAAAACGGCTGTTTTTTTCACTTCTATAAGTCACTGTATTTCAAGTATCTGGAAAAGCGAAAAATATAAGGCATATATTTTAAAATAAGTGCCTTATATTTTAAAATATATGCCTTGTATTTTTCACAACAAGCCATGTGTGTTTTTTCGTGTCCTTTTACAAATGGAAAAACAAGTGGAATCATGCGCATTTTCAGACATGCGTATTATGGCATGAAACGCCTTGCATCGTTCGTAATCCTAAGCTTTTTTGATTAACGGTTTCAGAAATGCAGACCACGCCTTGACATGGCAGACATACGGGGAAAGCTTTTCGGAAGCACGGGGCTGTTTCAAATAAAACGGCGTGCCGCCGCGAGGTTTCCCGACATACAACTTATATAATAAGGAAAGTGCATCCGCATAATGACCGCGAATGCACTTTCCGTAGATTTGTATTTCTTTAAGGGCTTACTTGTTGAGTTTCCAAGTGGATCCATCCTTCGTGTCCTTTACTTCGAAACCGAGACGCGCAAGTTCGTCGCGAATACGGTCGCTCGTAGCCCAATCTTTTGCAGCCTTGGCTTTCTGGCGAGTTTCAAGCAACAAATCAACTGCCGCACCGAACGATTTTTCCCTGCCTTCGTTTGAAGAAGCCTCCTTGCGCAATCCGAGAACATCGAAAGCGAACGCCGAGAACAGCTTTGTCAGTTCCTCGAGAGCATCGGGCGCTATGGTTTTCTGCCCGTCAGCCAATTGGTTTATGGTATGACAGGCATCAAACAGGTGGCTTATCAATATAGGTGTGTTGAAATCATCGTTCATTGCCTCATAGCATTTATCTTTCAGTGCCTCAACATCTTTAAGAGTGATTTCGCCGCCGTCTTTGGGCGTTATTCTCGAAAGATTTGCGTATGCGTCCATCATTCTGTCAAGTCCCTTCTTGCTCGAAGCCAATGCCTCGTTTGAGAAGTCCACTGTGCTGCGATAGTGAGCCTGGAGAATGAAGAAACGAATGGTCATGGGCGAATAGGAACTTGTAAGCTTGGGATGATTGCCCGTAAAGAACTCCTCGAGAGTTATGAAGTTGCCGAGACTTTTGCCCATTTTTTGCCCGTTCACGGTTATCATGTTGTTGTGCATCCAATAGCGAACCATCTCATCGCCTTGCGAAGCCACGGCTTGCGCTATCTCGCATTCGTGGTGGGGGAATACGAGGTCGAGACCGCCTCCATGAATGTCGAAATGGTTTCCGAGATATTTTCTGCCCATTGCGGTGCACTCGGTGTGCCATCCCGGGAATCCGTCGCTCCATGGCGAGGGCCAGCGCATTATATGTTCGGGCTGCGCTTTCTTCCATAAAGCGAAATCAACCTGATTGTGTTTCTCGCCAATACCGGCAAGGTCGCGACTTTCATTGATTATGTCGTCAAGATTACGCCCCGAGAGCACGCCGTAATGGTGTTTGGTGTTATATTTCTCAATATCGAAATAAACACTGCCGTTGCTTTCATAAGCAAAACCGTTATCGAGAATTTTCTTTACCAGTTCTTCCTGCTCTATAATGTGTCCCGTGGCATGAGGTTCGATGCTGGGCGGAAGAACATTGAGAGCCTTCATGGCATCATGGTAACGGTTCGTATAATATTGAGCCACTTCCATGGGTTCAAGCTCTTCAAGGCGGGCTTTCTTCTCTATTTTATCCTCACCTTCGTCAGCGTCGTGCTCCAAATGCCCCACATCGGTAATGTTCCTTACATATCTTACCTTATATCCTATATGCTGCAAATAGCGAAACACCACGTCGAAAGTTATAGCCGAACGTGCATGACCAAGATGGGGATCGCCATAAACTGTAGGACCACAAACATACATTCCAACCCTTCCGGGAGTGAGCGGCTCGAATGCTTGTTTCATTCGAGTGCGCGTATTATAAATCAAAAGTCTCTGAGTCATATTTATCATGTGTTTATTTACGAAACATCGCCACGTGTGCCATTTGCAAACGCCGCATATTCCGAAAGCAAAGTTACGAAAATTATTCTTTGAAGGACAAAGCCGCACTTTTGTTTGACCTGCAAACGCTTATTCGAATAATGTAGGTTCTTTTTCCTCTTCCTCACCCTCTTCGATGCTTTCTGCGCTTTCCGTTTCGGGAGCTTCCTGCGGTTTTAACAGAGATGGTATCTGCTCCACGGCTTCAACATTGAAAGTTGTTACTCTCTTGCCACGCGCTTTGAAGCTCTTCACGCCCACAAACTCGCTGGCTTCAATTTCTATCGGCTCGCGGAAGCTGTCATCTCCCCCGAGAGTTATGCGGAAACGCGAATATTCGTCGGAAGATAGACAAACGAGCTTGGATTTTGCATCTTCGCCAAGAAAATTCTGCTTCTTGGACGCACGTTCAAAGTTGAAACGCTTCAGATAAAGGAAATCGTTCTGCGAAGAATCGAAAAGCAAAGCAGTCCAAACCTTGGCTTCGTCATATTTCTCCATTCTTATTATACCGGGTTCGTAATGATTGCTCAAATCAAAGTCCGTGGTATAAAACGAACCGTCCTCCAGAACCACAAGAATCCTGTCGCTTCCATGAAATTCGCCTATATAATCGCCGCAACCGTCAATATTCAAACGATTAACGTCTTTGTCAAACCAAATCTTGCATCCGCCGAGGGTTGAAACGCCGTGGCTTTTGAGCGTTATGCGATACACGTCGTTTTTTGTCAGAGTATTTCCGCGACTTTGCCGACCTTTTATCTGCAATTCGCCGAAATCGCATTCAAACGACAGCTTCTTGATTTTCGGACTCGGCTTGAGCGCAATCTTTATTACCTCGGCTTCGCCATTAGGATTGGCAGTAAAATAAACCACACGGCTTCCGGGTGTGCCAAGTGTGAGATCGTATTCGCGGTCATGGGTTATGGACGTAACATTAAAACGTTTGTAGAAATAAGTTCCCGCCTTTCCGTCGCGATATACCACATTATAGGTTGTGCGTTTGTCGTTTTTGCGGAAAACCGCGAGATGAATTATCTCAACTTTGCGTTTTTCTTTCTTTGAACGCTCGGTTTCGCCCACAAAAAGCTTATCGGCAACGCGCGTTACCTTATAAGTTCCGTCGCGATAGAATATTATCACATCATCTATGTCGGAACAATTCTCAACAAACTCATCGTGCTTCAAACCTGTGCCGATAAATCCGTCAGCACGGTTTATGTAAAGTTTTTCATTGGCTTCCACAACCTTTGCAGCCTCAATGGTGTCGAACGAACGGATTTCGGTGAGACGCGGATAGTTTGCGCCATACTTAGCCTTGATCATGTTGTACCAGTTTACGGCTACTTGAACAATATTCTCAAGATCTTTTTCTATTTTCACTATTTCTTCGCTAATGCGAGCCATGAGTTCGTCGGCTTTATCCTTGTTGAACTTCAATATTCGCTGCATCTTTATCTCGAGAAGCCTCAAAATATCCTCGCGTTTCACTTCGCGCACGAAATCTTTCTTATATGGTTCGAGTTTCGAGTCAATAAACGCAACCGTTGTGTCTAAATCGGGAGCCTGCTCGAATTGTTTTTCCTTATATATGCGTTTCTCTATGAAAATCTTCTCGAGTGAGGCAAAGAACAACTGTTCCTGCAATTCCGCGCGGCGTATTTCGAGTTCCATTTTCAGGAGATGCTTGGTCCTTTCCACGCTTCTCTTCAAAATATCGCTCACCGTGAGGAAGTGGGGTTTGTTGTTTTCCACCACGCAACAGTTGGGCGAAATGCTAACTTCGCAATCGGTAAACGCATAAAGGGCATCTATGGTCTTGTCTCCGCTTGTGCCTGGCGCAAGATGTATGTGTATTTCCGCATTTGCCGCCGTAACGTCCTCTACTTTGCGTATTTTTATTTTTCCCTTGTCATTGGCTTTCAAAATTGAGTCAATAAGCGTCTGCGTATTCTTTCCGAAAGGAATTTCCGTGATGACAAGCGTTTTGTTATCGAGTTTCTCGATTTTCGCACGCACCTTTACGTTTCCGCCACGCATTCCGTCGTTGTAGCGCAAGACATCCACGTAGCCGCTTGTGGGGAAATCGGGATATAGCTTGAATTCTTCGCCATGAAGATAGTTCACGGCGGCATCGCAAATCTCGTTGAAGTTGTGAGGCAGTATCTTGGACGACAAACCCACCGCAATGCCCTCAACACCTTGCGCCAAAAGCAGAGGGAATTTCACAGGGAGCGTTACGGGTTCTTCGTTTCGCCCGTCGTATGAGAGTTTCCATTCTGTGGTTTTGGCATTGAACATCACGTCAAGGGCAAATTTCGAAAGCCTTGCCTCAATATAACGCGGAGCTGCCGCCGAGTCATCGGTAAGAATGTTTCCCCAGTTTCCCTGAGTGTCTATAAGCAGATTTTTCTGCCCCAACTGAACAAGAGCATCGTATATCGAAGCATCGCCGTGCGGATGGAATTTCATTGTCTCGCCCACAATATTCGCCACCTTGTTATATCTTCCGTCGTCCATGCGTTTCATGGTGTGCAATATGCGCCTTTGCACCGGTTTCAATCCGTCGTCGAGATGAGGCACTGCGCGTTCCAGAATCACATAGCTTGCATAATCCAGAAACCAATTCTCATACATTCCCGGCAAACGCCTTATTATTCCGCCGTTGTCGGTGATTTCGGGAACGTATTGCGAATGAAATTCTTTTTCGTTGTTTTCGTCAGACATATAAATAGGATGTTCTTGTTTTGTTGCGAATTGTTGCAAAGTTAATGAATTTTCCGTTATGCTCTTGCGGCACAAAGACAATAAACAGCCCCTTGGCGCGTTTACAAAGATGAGTTATGAGGTGCAAACTGAAACATATAGCGTTTTTAATGGCGGCTTTGGCGGTCATGGCAACAGACATGTACGCCCAGACACGCAAGGTGCAGAACAAACCATACATTGACAATCGTCGCTTTCACTACGGTTTTCTCTGCGCGGTGCATTCGCAAAGCATGAGTTTTGAAAACAACGGGCACATAAACGAAACCACGGGCGAACAGTGGTATGCCGCCAACGACAGAGGCGACATAGGTTTCAGCATTGGAGTTCTCGGCGAATGGAGGTTGAACAAATATTTTGCGCTTCGCACTACTCCCACAATCAGTTTCGGACAAAAACACCTCACGTTCCGCGAACAGGTTTCGGGCAAAGAGGTATCGGAGTCCATGAAATCGACATTGATTTCCGTGCCTGCCGACATAAAATTCAGCGCACTGCGTTTCAACAACCACCGTCCCTATCTGCTTGCCGGACTAAACGCCACATACGACCTGACAAGCCACAAACAGGATGCCATTCTAACGAAACCGATTTCGCTATACGCCGAATTTGGTTTGGGATGCGATTTCTATATGCCGTTCTTCAAACTAATTCCGGAAATAAAGTTCTGCGTGGGGCTCAACGACATTCTTGACAAAAACCGCAAAGACCTTATAGACAAAACCAAGCTTGCATATTCCGAGGCAGTGAACTCCGCAAAGTCGAGCATGGTGATGATTACGTTCTACTTTGAATAAAATCTGCCGCACAATCCGCTGCAGATTTTTCCAACAAGACATAACGTTTTACGGGACGCACGACATGCGCCACGTTTTCTTTTATTTTTCCGCCACAAAAAATAAAGAAAAATGCGGACGGGACACCACGCAATTCATGCACAGGAAAACGTCCCCTACTCCCCTTATTTTTTCATCGCAAAAGGACATGAAAAAACACACATGGCTTATCGCAAAAAATACAAGGCACTTGTTTTAAAACAAGTGCCTTGTATTTTAAAATATATGCCTTATATTTTTCGCCTTTCGGAATGGCTGAAAAACAACAACTTACAAATGTCGATTTTTACCCCTTTTTGAGTAGATTTTCTGCCGCTCAGGAAAGGCTTTCCGGGCTTCCGAAACAAACTTTCGGAATATAAAACCCTACTTACGGGCAAAGGCGGCTAATCCACGCCGGAGGAGAAGTTTTCTCTCGCCCATCGTGCCGGCGTTATGCCTTTCACGCGCTTGAATATTCGTATGAAATAAACCATACTGTTGAAACCGCTTTCGCCGCAAACCGATTGCAACGTGCGCCCTCCTTTCTTTATAAGAGCGCAAGCATTTTCCACTTTCTTCTCGTTTATGTAGTCCACGAAATTCGTGGCGTAATTCTTCTTGAAAAAGTTGCAGAAAGTCGTAGGCTGCATACCCAGCCGCCGTGCAGCATCCTCGGCATTGAGTTTCGCAAGAGGTGTGGCGGCAATATACTCGTCAGTCTGCCGGCATCGCTCCAATTCCCTGGCTCTGTGGGACGAAACTCCTGCCACAAGGGGATTGCGCTCCGCCGCAATGCGAACCAATATTTCCACAAGGCTCGCCGCCCTCATGCTCTCGCCCTCGTTTGCCATGCTCGCCATTATTCTGCCCACAGCGTCCGAAAGGGTTTTCTTGAAAGTCCACGCCGTGGAAAAATCACCGAACATTTTTGACATGTATTCAAGTTCGGGGAAAGCACTGGCAAGTTTTGCAAAAAGCCCGGAGGCAAAATTCACGGTTATCAAAACGCCCTTTTCTCCGCCGGCGGCATCCGTACCGAAACGCCACTCATGCGGCATGCCGGGAGGTATCAATACGAGATTTCCTTTACTGAAAGCTTTTATCGTTCCTCCCGTTTCGCGCTCGCCGACTCCCGTTGCAATAAAAGCCAACTCCCATGTCTTATGAATATGTATGCCCAAGGGTTCAACCTCGGGCATACATATTTTATTATATGTGAAACTCTGCACGCTTGAAAACCATTTTGGGACGCGGGAAAACCTACTTCACGTATCTTTTGAAGAACTTCCAGATTTCCTCGCCCGTATTAATGTCGCCGTTATGCCAGCAGTGGGATGCGCCAACCACTTCGTAAAGCCACACATCGTTATCCCCTTTTCCGCCGCTATAGAAATGACGTATTATATAATGCTTGCTGTTGGCATCTTTACTCTTTATGGTGTCGCGTTTCTCAATGTGGCAACCGTTGCGAGCCACCCAATAGTTCACAGCCATGGGAACCGACAGATAAGGTCCCCAACCGCCTTTGCCTTCAGGGTCGCCCCACCATTCGGAAACCCTGTCCTCCGTTCCGTGAATCTCAAAAAGCGGCACGGGATGGGGATTGGTCATGGCATATTTCTTATAAAACCACGTAAAAGCCAGTCCCGCCACAGGAGCAAGGGCTTTGAAAGTTTTCTGTCCCTCGAGCGCGGCAAGATAACAAATGTCTCCGCCGTTTGACATGCCTGTTAGGAATGCGTTCTCCTTACTCAGATTGTACTTTTTCTGTACATATTGAGTCATTTTGCTTAGCATTTTCACGTCGTCCACACCCATGTCTTTTTGATTGGGATATCCAACATTGAAACCGGGATGTCCTTTGGGATCTTTCAGACCCTGCGGATACAACACCGCAAATCCTTCTCTTTCAGCCACGGGATCAAGATCAAAATGTTTGGGATTGGCAGTGCCGCCATAGCCATGAACACAAGTTACAATGGGCGCATTTGCGTGCAAACCCGTTGGCAGAAACAAAACACCTGTTCTCTCCCTGCCGTCAACCTTTAGCTTTATGTCCACATACTTTCCCGCAAACGCCGTAAAGGTTGAACCGACCACGGCAGCGAGGAAAGCGAAAATAAAAATACGTTGTTTCATATCTTCAATAGTTTTTGTTTCTAAATATGTCTCTTGAAATCCCTGCGGCTAAGCCATACTTTCAGTTTCCAAACCGGATAGACAAGAGGGCGAACCGTCTCGTACCACCAAAGAAGGAAAAGATAGTTTCTTTCCCCCACTGCTGCAACGGCATGTTTCATCAGCAGCGCATCGGCAACGGACATAAGTATTGCGGCAAGGCACACAGCCGTGCCGGCAATCATGTAGCCGCAGGCAAAAAAGGTTGCCGCCGACAAAATCCAGCCCACAGCCCAGAGATAATGCCCTATGTTCGAGAACCTGACGGACATCATGGCGGCATTTCCCCGTCTCGGCGTGTGCATAAACGATGCGGTACGCACAAGCTTTAATCTGCGCCATGCGCGACGCAGGTTATTGGGATATTCGCGAATTGTGGCAATCGGCGCACAGCACACCGCAGTATTTCCGTCCGTACTCATGGCATTTACAAGCAGGTCATCGTCGCCGAAAACCCTGTCAAGCGAATCGGCATAGCCGTCGCATTCCAAAAACAAGGAACGCCGGAAAGCCATATTACCTCCGTCGCCGCCGCAGGCTTTATGTCGAGCCGAAAGATACCACGTCATATTATATTGCATGCGTTCGAAAACCGCCCTGCCTGCCGCAAGTGTGTCATCGTCTGCGTAGTTGGTGTAACCGAGAACTATATCCGTGCCCTCAGCAAAGCATGACGACATGGCTTTAAGCCACAAGTCCGTTACCGGGGCGCATGTGGGACGGGTCATAACAATCCATTCGTGCCGCGCAGCCTTTACGCCGAGCGATACGGCAAGTTTTGCGTGGCTCACATAGCGTGCCGTGACGGGCACAAAGGTATGTCGCAAATTCGAATAGCGGTTCTCCATGCGTTTCAACACCTCGGGAGTGGAATCGGAAGAGCAATCGTCAACCACAACCACCTCGAATTTCACACTGCGCTGCTCCATTATTTTCGGCAAATTGGTTTCGAGCGCATCGCCTTCGTTATGGCAACAAATAATCACGGTCATGGATTTTTCTCCGCCGCTTTCAAGCAGGTTTCCGTCTGTCTTCGACAAGGCGCGATAGAGCTTCGTGCGAAACAGGACGAATGCCAAAAGTCCGAGCACGGCACACGTGCCGGCAAACATCAGTATCTCTGTATAATATGACAGGACAAAAGCCATGGTTTTACTTTGTTTTTTCGTTATACATCCTTCCGCGAAAAGCAGCAAGCGTAATGGCGGTGGCAATACCGGCATTCAGGCTTTCCACGGTGGTACGTCCTTCGGGATAAGGGGGAATAAACAGACGGCGGGTAACGGTTTGTTCCACTTCTTTCGAGATACCGTTGCCCTCGTTTCCTATAACTATCACACCGCGTGGCTCAAGCGGCGCACCGAAAATGTTTTCGCCGTCGAGGAATGTGCCCCAAACCGGAGCGTTGCAGGTTTTGAGCGCGGCGGGAAGGTCTGTGTATGAAACCTTCACCCGTGCCGCAGAGCCCATTGTGGCTTGCAAAACTTTCGGAGAGTATAAATCGGCGGTTCCTCTCGAACAAAACACACGGCGTATGCCCATCCAGTCGGCAGTACGTATGATAGTGCCGAGATTTCCGGGGTTCTGAATATCATCGAGAGCCAGACACAGCTCGCTTTCAGCCACTGCGGAAACATTATCAGCCTCCTCGTCCTCCGGTTTCTCAAAAACCGCGAGCACGCAATGCGGAGTGGTCAAAAGTGTAGCGCGTTCCATGAGCACATGACTGACATATTCGGGAACAACTCCCTCGGGCACAAAACCCAAATCCGCACCGTCCTCGACATAAAGGCTGCGGCAGCGGAAAGTGCCCCAAAGTTCGCCAACAAGTTTGGGACCTTCGGCAACAAACAGCCCTTCGCTGTCGCGGCGTTTTTTGAGAGCGAGAGAATGAATGAACTTTATTTCGTTTTTACTAAGCATCTTAGTGCGCCAAAGTTTATAGTTAGCGCAAAGTTACGAATTTAAGTGCACAAATCACGGTTTCCGTACCGCCCTCATCAAACATCTTCGCGTCTGAGAGCCTTGCCCTGTATCATTTTTCCCAAACACGCCCGTAGGTTTACATTTTTGTTTACCTACGGGCTTAAAAAGAAAATTTCCAAATACGTTTGGTTGGAAAACATATCCGTTGGTCCTACGGCTTTGTGGGAAATGAGGGAAAACAATGTTAAAAAACGGCATTATACACTCATTTATTTCAAAAATACAAGGGGTAGCGGAAAGGGCTTGTACAGGGGCTTGCGAGACATAAGGCATCTTGCAAAAAATACAAGGCATATATTTTAAAATACAAGGCACTTGTTTTGAAATAAGTGCCTTGTATTTTTTAACATATTTGAACCATTGAAAAAAGCGACGGGATTTGTCTTGTTTTTATGCCCTACGTTTCGCTTCAAAATTGCTTTCTAAAGAATGCCACGCCTTATATGATAAAAGTTCGGGCGTTACTTTTTCAAGCAACGCCCGAGCCGTATGGTTCTTTCCCCTGTCATTCAGGGAAAGCATGGTCTTTTTTCAATCTTCCCAGTTCCAACCGTCGTAATGACGGGATTGGGCTTCCTTTCCTTCGGTGTCAACGCCTCCGTTAACGAACTCGCTTTTGCCGTTTACTTTCACCTGACTTTTCTCAAGAGACACGGCAAACATCGCGGTAGCACCAGCAACGCTGTACTTGCGGACTTGGGGTTTCGTATATTCTTTTTTATTCATAACAATGTTCACTTTTTCAGCACTTTGTTGTGCCCGTTTATATATACTCCCTTTTGCAGGTTCTTGAAGTCCTGCATCTTCACTCCGTCGGTGGAGTAAATATCCGCGTCGCCGCTTTCGGGAGCAAGAATGTTCTCTATTGCCGTTGGCATACCGTCTATGACAAGTTTAATGGGGCGACTTCCGGCTGATTCGTGCTCCTTGAAATATGCGCGATAGCCTTTCATCGTGCTCTTGCCTATTGAACGATAAAATGTGTTGGAATTGAAGAAATATGTTCCGTATGGCAGAGTTATTTTACCGTCATAGTTGCCCACATAATCATAGTCTGTGCCGGTTGCCACGGGTTCTCCGCTTTCAATGGTTACGTTGTCGAAATTGAAAACCCCGTTTTCGGTGGAAGTGGTCAGGAGGAAAGGCACATTTGCAACCACCTTGTCGGAAGAATCAAAGTAAATCACTCCGTCATTCCTGCTGTTGTCGTAGGCATATACCCGGGCATCGCTGCCGAAAGCCGCCTGAATCTGCGCTTCATTGAGCGAGAACGGCAGACATACGGTATTATAATATTGCGTACTGAACTTGCGCGTGAGTGTTACGTTTATCTTTCCGTTCACATCGGGCATAGCCTCCGATTCGTCAAAGCTCACATATTTTTTCTGGGCAAAGTTGCCAACAATACTTATATCTCCGTCAACGATGTCGGCAGGTATTGTGAACGATCCGTCGTTTCCGAACTGACTTGACAGATATTTTACCTCGCTCCACTGACGATTGTTGTTAACATATTGCTCTCCGCTCAGATTATAACCGTGGCGCACCACAATATTGTCGTTTTCGAATCCGGGCGCAGGTTCTATTTTTATGCCGAAACTCTTTCCGAAAGCTGTGGAATAGTTTATGAGCGAAGCATTGTCGCTTGTGGTCAGGCTGCCATTGCGGTTCTGCGCGTTTACAACTACATTGTCGCCGTGCACATTGAGAAGCACATCGATTATACCGCCTCCGTTGTTCACGATGTTCTGCATGTTCACGGAATTGCTCCCGTCTCCGCCGCCGGCATCGATACAATTCCAATCCACTTTGAATCTCATTCGGTAAATACCCGGTTTCGTGGAAGAGGGAATGGCAAATGCGGGCATGGACAAGGTTTGGCGGCTGTCGCCTGTCAGAGAACTCCCGGTTGTGGTGTACAAAGTGTTCTCGTCGGATGCATTGTATGCCGAATAGGAAACGGCTTCGCTTGAGGAAGAATTGACATTGTTTGTAATTACCGGCGTAAATTTCCCGTCGTTATTGTAATCTATATAAGCGTAAGCGTGCATCCAGTTGCCCTGATAGTTCACGGCGGGAGTATAAGAGTTTCCCGCTTTCACATTCCAAACAATGCTTGCCGTAGCATCCTTGTAAACGAGATGATAAAGGGCATCGGTAGTTTCGGGAGCGTAAGAATATTCCGCATCACTGCCTTTGAGCGAAACGCCTTTCAAATATCTTTTTCCGCTTGCGCTGCCTGATTCGCGCATATTGGTTTGCGTTTTGTCGAAGTTCACGGAATAAACTTCGTCTGTCGGTTCCGGGTCGGGTTCCACGGTTCCTCCGCTCGATGTGAACGGACCTCTGCGCTGCGAAGATCTGGAATTTACTTCAATCTGGTCTATGTAGCACGCATAATCTTGGGTAAGGGCATGAGGAGATGCGAGATCGGGGACAATAACAAAGCTGTAAACTTTCACACCCGTTACTGTTTTTATCGGGAAAACCATGTCGCACCACTGGTTTGCGGTCATGCTATAATTTGATTCAACCCAAAATTGCTCTATGTCGGTAGGTTCTTCGGTGAACGACTCTCTTTTTCCCAACCCCACGAGCATTACTTTCGAAGTGTTCGGCTTGTAAACCAGCACATGTACGTATTTGGTGGTTTCGGAAGTTGACAGCGGGGAATTCAAGTCCACTCTCACGCCGAACGTATTGCTTCCGAATCGCGAGCGTTGCACTCCGAGTATTTTTGTTGTCTTGTTTGATATTCCCGCCCCCGTATTGTTGAAGCAGTTGTCTATGACTTGCGCGTTGCCTTCAAGCGTTCCGGTGCGGAAAGGAGACTCTTCCCATGTGTCATAAACCCCTACGCTTTTATAATCCTGCGTGTCGAATGTTACGGATGTCTGTGCCGCAGCAGCTAATGAGAGCGCGGAAAGAGCCAATGTATATATTTTGTGATTCATGTTCTTTTCCTCCTCTTTAATATATGGATACAGTGTGGAGCAAGGGGCATGCTTTGCTCGAGGTTATGTTTATTTTTACGTATCTCGCATTTACGCCGCCATAATAGCTGAGAATAGTGCTGCCGTTCAGGGGTATTATTCGTTTGTAACCTATTGTGGTTTGGGTAATTCTCGTTGCCGCCGTTGTCCACGAGCTTCCGTTCGTGCTGTATTGGATGTTGAAACCTTTTACACGCTGTCCTTTCTTAATATACTCCTGCAGGGCTACGTAGTGAAGCGTTTTGATGCTGCCGAGGTCGAACGTAATCGAGGCGGTAGTGGTGTTATCGTCTGTTGCCCAGTACGTATCCTTGCTGCCGTCGTTCAAATTCGATGCCACATAAGTTCTGTTTTTTCCCGCTTGGCGTGTAGCGGTTGCCGTAACGGTTGCCGTTTTTGCGAGATCCGTTCCAAGGCGCGTGGTCATCATCTTGCCGAGTTCTTCGAGCACTTTCACGTCTGCATCGGGCAATACGCCGGCTTGGTTAGGCGGAAAGTTAAGAATAAGAGTAGAGTTTCTGCCCACTGTTTCCATATACATTTGGAATAGTTTCTCTGCAGATTTTACGGTTTCGCCGCTGTGCCAGAACCAGCCCCTGCTTGTTGCCTTGGCATCGCTCTCGCCGGCATTCCAAAGCCAGCAATCCTCAACACCGGTACCGCATGTGGCAGTATTTTCTTTCCACGGGTGCATTCCCCAATTGGTTTCGCCGGCAACGCCATCCTCATTGCCTATCCAGCGAGCCTCGCCGCCTACGCCCCACATCACACAATTTTTTGCAAGGCTGTGAACTTTGTAACGCAAATTGGGGACATCGTAATAAACATAACGGTCAATGTTGACAGTAGTATTGCGTCCGCCATAATATCCGTCTCCTCCGTTTGCGCCGTCAAACCACATTTCAAACTGGTCATCGCCATATTGGGCGAGTTCTTCGCATTGCTTTATGAACACTCGGTCTATGTAGTCCTGTGTGCCGTAATACTTACTGTTTCTGTCCCACGGCGAAACATAGAAACCGTATTTCATTCCGAGTTTGCGGGCCGCTTCGCCAAACGTCTCGGGAATGTTGGTTTGTCTGCCGTAATTGGAACTGTTGCTTACGTTATGCGTTGTGGTGGATGTGGGCCAGAGGCAAAAACCGTCGTGGTGTTTCACAACGGCAATGCCGCCTTTCATCCCCGCTTTCTGACATGCCGTGAGCCATTGCTCGGGATTCGGAATCTGAGTGGGAGCAAAAGTAGTTTCACTCTCATTTCCGCGACCCCACTCGTTGCCTGTGTAGGTGTTCATGCCGTAGTGGAAGAAACCGTAGAATTCGGTTTCGTTCCAAAGCAGTTGCCTTTCGCTCGGCACGGGGTGAACCGGTGCGGGTTCGTTGTCCACGTTCTCCGGCACCTGCGTTTCGTCCAAAGCCAACTGCGCCGCGCTCCCCAAAGGAAGCATCAGCGCGCCGCAAAGGCACAGATAGTGTAATTTCTTCTTCATATCACTTATAGTTCTTGGTTATACCAATTTTCGGTCTCTCGCCGGGGCGATGGAATGTCCTTTTCGGACGGGTTTCGAATGCTAATTTTTACGCTCAAAAAGGGTATTGGTTTACAGACACTTATAATTGCGAAAAATATAAGGCATATATTTTAAAATAAGTGCCTTGTATTTTAAAATACATGGCTTGTATTTTTT
>QAML01000042.1:0-58281 GCA_003150315.1 Prevotellaceae bacterium
ACTTCACCACAGACCTTACACTTGCGTTTGATTTCAAATCCTATTGCTGGCATATTTTCTACTTTTAAGTATGCATTAGTATGTATTGGTAGGAACAAGTCCCACATTATCTACTTTTTTGTTGTGTTGCAAATGTGCTGCAAATAAGCGATAAACAAGCGCATAACAAAGGCATAAGAAACAAGAACCCCATAAACGCAAAAAGCGTGCAACTCATTGAGCTGCACGCTTTTGCTTATTGTTTATTATGTGTTTACCTTTCGGCATTACTTCACCTCTCCGTAATCATTACTTTGTGATATATCATTGAGACGTTCAAACCTCGGACGCATCATATCATTCCAAGTCTGCTTCAAACCCCAATCTTTCTTCAAACGGTCGGTTATACTTCCGTTTGTCATTATAATGTTTTTGGAGCGTGAACCCTGGTCATCCTCTTCACGAACAATATGCGAGAGAATTTCCGCAGTCTTACGGGCAATGTAACGGGTATTATTGAGTTGTGAAGCATTAAAAGAGGCAGGAACGTCTGTACGCATGAGATTTTTGCGCTTCCTTGCCTTTTCCTGGCTGCTATAATTGTTTTCAACGAAAGTCTCAAATTCTTCCGCGGTCTTAAGAGTAACTTTCTCACCATTGCCAAGCGAAATTTCTTTCCCTCCTTCGGCAAGAAGATACTCGTATGAAAGACGTGCGCCTTTATCTTTGTTTACCGCGCTTTCGCATACTACTTTGTTGGTAAAAGAATCATCAAAATACCGTTTCTGGGGTATTATATGATCAATTTCATACTCAGAAGTAAAGAGTTTTGCGATGGAAATGCTTTTTCTTGTGTAAGGAGATTGTTTGTTTTGCTCTTCCCACAGTTTATACTTCAACATGTGCATGGAAGAATTAGGATTTACATTGTCCGCCTTACCATTTTCTTTTAATTCTTGCAGCTTTTGTCGTAATTCAAGATTCTTTTTCCTGTTCTCAGCAATCTTTTTTGTCATTTCTTCACGCTTGTCGTTAGGTTCTTTCAGACTTCGCGCCATTTCTACATGAATCTCCGCAGGTTTACCATAGGTTTTCCAAATGTCCCGAACCACTTTCAGCGTTTCACCAACCACTTTTTCCACCACAGGATTGCGCATGGAGTTTTTACGAAACTCGCCGGCAATATATTTATCTATATCTTCGGGCGATTCCCAAATGCTGTTGTCCGCATTTTCAGAATGACGACCGTAAACAACGTAACAAGCTTCTGAAAGACGCAGGTATTGAAAATCTTCTATTTTCCCGTATTCCCCAAAACAATCTTCAAGCACAGTGTTCTCCGCAATGTGTTTTTCTATTCTCGCGCGAGTAACCTTGTCTATTTCATCTGCACTCCAATATCTGCCGGTACGCATAAGGCTAAGCAAACGTTTCACAGCTTTTTTAGAATATGAAGCATAGTCTCCGCGCATTTGGGGAACGGATTTGAAAAGTTCGTAAAACTTATCCTTATCATATCCGCATTTTTCGGCAAAATGCTTGAGAGCTTTTTCAAGTTCGTCTCTATCACTCACAGAATAAAGTATATGCCACAGTTTTTCTTCTTCATCAGAAGACAGTTTCTTTGCGTTTTCAAGTTTCTCAATTTTTGTAACAAACGAATGATGAGTTTTCAAACCGGGAAATTCAGTGGAACCAAAATTCCACTTATACTTTTTGGGATTTAGGCACAAAGCTTTCAGCACCGCGCTTTCCTTTATTGTTGAAATAGACGACAACTTATCGTATAAATCACACACTTGTTCGGGAGTTCCGAGTTCCTGCACTGTTACATCGTAGTCCAATACCACATGGTTGTCAACAGTTCTTTCATTTTCGGTGATTCTTAAATTATGTATGAATTGCCACAAGCGAAACTCTTGGAACAACGGATGGGATTTGGGCATTACTTTCAAAGGACGTTTTTTCACCTCTCCTGTTTCACTATCCACATAGTTGTAACTTTCATAAGGACAATCGGCTATGCAGCTTTTCTTACTTTTCAGCGGACGCTGGTAATAGATTACATCGTTAATAAGAAAGTCCACAATGTTTTTATGACTCAATTCATTGACGTGTGCCTCGTTGTTCCTATAAAGTTCTTTTACGCATTTCATATAAAGTTCTGCATCGTTCAATTCGGGAATGAACCTTTTCTGCGACTCAAGAATCTTTCTTATTTCATCCTTATAATAATGTCTCTCTATTGTTTTTACAAATCCGCCTTTTACCTTTTCAGACGGATTTTTCACGAGATTCCCATAAATGTATTCGCCAACGGTGCCACCACTTGCGTCTATCCCTGCCTGCGTTTTCTTCATAACAAGTCCCCAATCGTCTTCTTTCGGACTGCTGAGCCGTCTCACAATATTTCCGTCTTCATCAACTTTTGGTTTTCCTCTGTCATCGAGCGGCGTAGTTACGATTAAATCCACTTCATCGCCTACACGCCACGGTTGCATTTTGCATTTTCGCTTTTGCACCAGTCCGTTTTCATAGGTTATCTCATAAAAATAATAGCCTTTCTGCTTACGGTCCTCGTCTTGTTTCTCTACATTTATAACTTTGGTGCGACAGTATTCTTTTTTTTCATTTACTCTTTCATCACTTTCTTCATCAAGTTGATAATATCCTCTCTTGGAATTGGCGTTCAGCAATATCCAAGCCAATTCTCCCCTCGATATTTCCGCGTAAAGAGCTTTTTTACGGCAATAATATATTGTCCAATCATAAGGAATCAGTTTGTCGTCGACAAGTGCCTCGGGATTGTCCTTCTTAAAGTCTTCGAGCATTTCGAGAAAAGAAGATTGGAACACAAATTCACTTTTTCCGTTCTCATTTCTTTTATATGGCAACAAAGGTTCTGAATTGTCTTTGAATTTTCCCGGATGCGTCTCAAAATCTATTTGATTTTTATAATGGCATGGGAGGAAGCCGAGAATATTCAAGACTCTCAACAACCGTTCACGGCGAAGAGAGGCACGTTCATACAATCTACGCATTCCTCGAAATCCCGTGCGCAAAGACGCAGCGGACTGAAGCTTACCGCTTTCATAGTCGCTCATTTCCTTGGCATCCATTGGAATTATGCGACTGCCTGCTTTTATAATTTTTTCCGGCTTTTCATTTTCTGTGTTTATCAAAGCCCACCCTATACTTGACGGACCGAGGTCCCAACCCAATATTGTTTTCATGTACTTGATACTAAAAATTGTTATGATGCGAATTTAATAAAAAATTTCACAATACATCCACGCACATATAATAAATATTTGTATATTTGCAACAATAAATTTCAGCTAATCACAATAAGGATTATTCCGTTGTGAAAACATTTGGATTTGCCCATCGTCCTAATGGTGGGCTTTTTTATTGTTTTTCATCACATACTATTTGTCATATCTGCGAGGTTGCTTTCACTAAAAGCAGAAACACCTGACATTCAACGTAAAAGAGGCAATTTTAATTTCTTGTCGGTTTCGGCAAAAAACATAAGGCTTTTGTTTCAAAAATACAAGGCACTTATTTTAAAATACAAGCCATATATTTCAAAATATATGGCTTGTATTTTTCGCCTTTATAAGAGTATGAAAGGCAACAACTTACAAAATGAGTATTTTTAGCATTAAAAATCGGTTTTCTGCCCGCCGAATATTGGGAAAACAGGTGGCATTTTCTTTCACGCGGCATCGTCAGTTAGCAAAAGTAACTTCAAAAGCGTTTTTCCACTACTCCTTTTCTACGTTGCATAATTTACTAATACCGGTATTATTGCAGGAGCGAGAATTTTTCAGTAAATTTGCAAACGTTATTTCATAATCATGCTGAAACAACAGACAACGCCAAGCGGTACTCCGCTCTCTTTCAGGGTTTATGCAGGCTTTGCAGAAAAAGACTGCAGTGGTATTGTCTCCCTCTCTTCCCAAGAATGTAAAACTTATAAAACTATATACAATCGTGGCTGAAACAAAATACATCTTTGTAACCGGCGGCGTTGCCTCGTCGCTTGGCAAGGGAATTATCTCTTCGTCCATTGGCAAACTCCTGCAGGCACGCGGATATAACATAACTATCCAAAAGTTTGACCCATACATCAATGTGGATCCGGGTACTCTGAATCCCTACGAGCACGGTGAGTGCTACGTAACCGCAGACGGACAGGAAACCGACCTTGACCTCGGACACTACGAAAGATTCACCGGCATAAAAACCACGCGCCACAACAACTTTACCACGGGCAGAATATACAAGAACGTGATTGAAAAAGAGCGCAGAGGCGACTATCTGGGAAAAACCATACAGGTGGTGCCGCACATCACGGACGAAATAAAACGCGACATTCTTTATTTGGGCAACAAATACCACTTTGATTTCGTGATAACGGAGATTGGCGGAACTGTGGGCGACATAGAAGGTCTGCCGTTCCTTGAGGCTATTCGCCAATTGAAATGGGAATTGGGCAAAAATGCTCTGTGCATACACCTGACCTATGTGCCGTTCCTCTCGGCTGCTCAAGAATTGAAAACAAAACCCACGCAGCACTCCGTTAAGGAATTGCAGAGCCTCGGCATACAGCCCGATGTACTCGTTTTGCGTGCTGAACACGATTTGAGCGCAGGCATACGCAAAAAAGTGGCAAACTTCTGCAATGTGGACCCGGAAGCCGTGGTTCAGAGCATAGACCAACCCACAATTTATGAGGTTCCACTCAGAATGCAGGAGCAAGGACTTGATTCTACAATACTTCGCAAAATGGGCATAGAGCCTGGTGAAACTCCGGGGCTTGGTCCGTGGAGAGCTTTCCTTGAACGTCGCCACAAAGCAACTACTGTGGTAAACGTGGGACTTGTGGGCAAATATGATTTGCAAGATGCGTACAAGAGTATTTTGGAGTCGCTTTCGCAAGCCGGCACATACAATAACCGCAAGGTTAAAACCCATTTCATAAACAGCGAATATATCACACCCGACAATGTGGAAGAAAAACTGAAAGGCATGCAAGGTATTGTGGTTTGCCCGGGATTCGGACAGCGTGGCATAGAAGGGAAAATTACTGCCGCGAAATTCTGCCGCGAACACGATATTCCTACTTTTGGAATATGTCTTGGTATGCAAATGATGGTTGTGGAATTTGCCCGAAACGTTTTGGGCTATAAAGATGCCGACAGCATTGAAATGAATGAGAAGACCACGCACAATGTGATAGACCTCATGGAGGAACAAAAGAACATTACCAACATGGGTGGCACTATGCGTCTCGGAGCTTACGAATGCTCGCTTAAAGAAGGCAGCAAAGTGAGAAAGATATACGGAACAGACATCATTGAAGAACGCCATCGTCATCGTTATGAGTTTAACAACGACTATCGCGAAGAATTTGAAAAGGCGGGAATGATGTGCGACGGTGTAAATCCCGAGACAAATCTCGTGGAAATAGTGGAAATTCCCGAACTTAAATGGTATGTGGGCACTCAATTCCACCCCGAATACAGCAGCACGGTACTCAAGCCCCATCCGTTGTTCCTGGATTTCATAAAGACTATTGTAGAAAACACTCCGCAAGACGACAAAAAATAAAAACTGCGCGAGCCACAAACTATAATCATAGAAATGGATAAAAACAGTATAATAGGTTTTCTGCTGATAATTGCGGTGATTTTCGGTTTCAGCTATTTCAACAGACCGGACGAGGAGCAACTGAAGCAACAACGCGAAGAACAGACTGCGAACAGCAAGCAACAACAGAACTCCGCCGATGCTTCCGTAGCAAATGCCACGACAGTAGTGGCACAAGACAGTATTTTTGCTACGGGAGAAGAACAGCCGCGACTCGTTGTTCTGAAAAACAATGACATCACCGTAGGAATCAGTACTCGCGGCGGAACTATCGGCGACGTAGTTCTCAAGAATTACAAAGGACAGGACAAGAAACCTCTCAAACTCTATAGCGAGAAATACGCAAAGATGTCGTTCACACTTGCAGGGAAGAAAAACAACATCAACACCTCGTCCCTCGTGTTTACTCCCGAAAATGTTACGGACTCTACCGTAACAATGGTGGCACAGGCTGCGAACGGAGGAAAACTTTCCATTATTTACAAGTTGCACGACAGTTTCCTTCTTGATATGGACGTAAAAGCCGACGGATTGCAGGAATACCTTTTGCCGACCTCAAAAGTATTGGGCATAGAATGGGCAGAACGTTTGAAACAACAGGAACGCGGTTACAAATTCGAGAATCAATATGCCGCGTTAACCTATAAAGAGGTTGACGGAGGGACAGACCGTCTTGATCCGCAGAAAGAAGAGGAGAAAACCATTGAAGAAAGTCTTGATTGGATTTCATTTAAGGATCAATTCTTCGGAGTAACGCTCATTGCCGACGCAGGAATGAGCAAGGTGAACCTGAAAAGTAAACCCGAAGAGGACTTCAGCAAAGGTTTTCTGAAACAATATGACGCTTCGGCGGAAACTGCTTTCGATCCAACGGGGACAAAAGCATCTTCGTTCAAACTATATCTTGGTCCCAACAAATTCCGTACACTGCAAAAGATAGACGATATTGTAAATCCTGATAAAGACTTGAAGCTGGAACATCTCGTATATCTTGGTTGGCCTTTGTTCAGATACATAAACCGCTACTTTACAATTTATGTCTTTGACTGGCTCACGGATCTCGGTCTTTCTATGGGCATAGTGCTGTTGCTTATAACAATTTTGCTACGTATTATAGTATATGTGCCTACGCGCAAAAGCGTAATGAGCAGTGCGAAGATGCGTGTGCTTAAACCCAAAATAGACGAGATAAATGCTAAATATCCCGACCCTGCCGACAATATGAAGAAGCAACAGGAAATAATGCAGACATATAGTCAATATGGCGCAAGTCCTATGGGCGGTTGTCTGCCAATGCTTATTCAAATGCCTATCTGGATTGCAATGTTTAACTTTATCCCGAATGCAATAGAACTAAGGCAACAAAGTTTCCTTTGGGTTGATGACCTTTCTACCTACGACCCGATAATAAAATTCTCACATCCTATTTGGCTTATAGGCGACCATATTAGTGCGTTCTGCATCTTGTTCTGTATAACAAATGTTGTGTACAGCGTAATGAGCATGAGAATGCAAAAAGACATGATGAGCGGACAGCAGGAAAGTCAAATGAAGATTATGAGATGGATGATGTACTTAATGCCGGTATTCTTTTTCTTTGTTTTCAACGATTACTCGGCAGGTCTTAACTACTATTACTTCATATCTTTGCTTTTCAGCGCACTTACAATGTGGTATCTGCGTCGTACAATTGACGAGAAGAAACTTCTTGAACGCCTTGAGAAGAATTACCAAGCAAACAAAGACAAACCTAAAAAGATGAGCGGACTTGCCGCACGTCTTGAGGCTTTGCAAAAGCAACAGGAAGAAATGATGAAACTTCAGCAGGAACGTCAAAAACACAGAAAGTAACATGAAACACTTTAGAATCCTATCCGTATTAATTATGTGTGCGATGTGGATAATGTCAAACAATACAAAAGCGGCAGGAAATGATGATCGTCTTACGCCGGAAAGACTTTGGTCTATGGGAAGAATCGGAAGCGTCGTTTCTTCTCCCGATGGAAAAAGTGTGGTTTATACACTTACAAAATACGACATCAAAGAAAACAAGGGACATACCTCTATTTATATAAAGGACACAAAGACCGGCAACGAAAAGAACCTTACCACGAGAAAAGATAGCGAAAGCGAACCGGCTTTTATCGAAAGTGGCAAAAAAATAGCCTATCTTGCTGCTTCAAATGGTGTAAACCAGCTGTGGACCATGAATCTTGACGGGAGCGACAAACAATGTATTTCCAATGAGAAGGAAGATATTGAAGGTTTTCTCTTTTCTCCCGATTGCAAACATGTGATTATTATACACCAAGTGCCTGCCGAAACTTCCATTGCCAAAAATGATGAAGATTTACCCAAAGCTTCGGGAATGCTTATCAACGATTTGATGTATAAACATTGGGATAGCTACGTGCGTTCCATTCCTCATCCATTCCTTGCGGAATATAGCAATGGCAAAGTCGCAAATGCCAAAGACATTTTGGAAGGACAACCATTTGAATGTCCCATGATGCCTTTCGGAGGTATGGAAGAATTTGCATGGAGTCCCGATTCCAAGAAACTTGCATACGTTCTCCGACAGAAAAAAGGCAGAGATTACGCTGTAAGCACCGATAGCGACATATTCCTTTATGACATAAACGATGGCTCTTCTCTTAATTTGTGCAAACCTATCACGAGAGACATTAAACAACCCGTAAAGATTGACTATACCCGCTCATTAAAAGACCAGCGCATATACGAAGGAGAAGATTGCAACTTGGGATATGACGACAACCCCAAATTTTCGCCCGACGGTAAGTATATTGCGTGGACAAGCATGAAGCATGACGGATACGAAAGCGACCGCACCCGTTTGTGCGTGTACGAATTTTCCACACGCAACAAAACATACGTTACAGAAAGCTTCGATAGCGGCGTTGACAACTTCTTCTGGAAAGAAAACTCCAAAGAATTGTTGTTTGCAGGAGTATGGCACGGGCGCACAAATATCTACGCAACAAACTTGAAAGGCAAAGTTCGCCAACTAACAGACGATGTGTGCGACTACAGTCTTGCCGGATACATTGCGTCAAACGGCAATCTTCTTGTAAAACGCCACAGCCTTAGCGAAGCCGACGACATATATTTCGTAAACACAAAGAGCGGCAAGACAGAGCGCGTTACTAATGTAAACAAAGACACTTACGAAAAGACAACATTCGGAAAGGTTGAAGAACGTTGGGTTAACACCGTTGACGACAAAAAAGAATTGTGCTGGGTTGTCTATCCTCCTCATTTCGATGCCAACAAAAAATATCCGGTATTGCTTTTCTGCGAAGGCGGTCCGCAGTCTCCCGTGAGTCAATTCTGGAGTTACAGGTGGAATTTCCAAATAATGGCTGCCAACGACTATATCATCATAGCTCCTAACCGCCGTGGGCTTCCCGGCTTCGGCACAGAATGGCTCGAAGAAATCTCCGGTGACTACACAGGACTGTGCATGCAGGATTATCTTTCAGCCATTGACGATATTGCAAAAGAAAATTATGTTGACAAGAACCGTCTCGGCTGCGTCGGGGCAAGTTTCGGCGGATACAGTGTATATTGGCTTGCAGGACATCACGACAAACGTTTCAAATGTTTCATTGCACACGACGGCATTTTCAATACCCAACAGCAATATGTTGAAACAGAAGAAATGTGGTTTGCCAACTGGGACATGGGCTCTGCGCCATGGGTAAAACCGGACGGTAAACTTCAAAAAGTATTCTCCGACTCTCCTCATCTTTCAGTTGACAAATGGGACACTCCGATACTTTGCATACACGGTCAGCGCGATTTCCGTATAGAATACACCCAGGCCGAATCGGCTTTCAATGCTGCACGTTTGCGCGGCATCCCCGCACAATTGCTTTTGTTCCCCGACGAAAACCATTGGGTTCTTAAACCGCAAAACGGCATAATGTGGCAGCGCACATTTTTCCGTTGGCTTGACAAATGGCTAAAGAAATAAAAGAAAAAACAAAAGATATGACAGCAATAGCTAAAAAGCTAAACGACTCGGCTGCAGCCAGATGGTCTGCACTGTTCATCGTTGCTTTCACCATGATGGCTGCTTATTACGTAAATGATGTAATGGCGCCGCTAAAAGGAATGCTCGAAGGTCAACTTCATTGGACGAGCGGAGAATTCGGAATGTTCACAGGAGCTTATAGCTTCCTGAACGTGTTCTTGCTTATGCTCATATGGGGCGGACTTATACTTGACAAATTCGGCATACGCTTCACAGGAACCCTTGCCACGGTTCTAATGGTTGGCGGCACGGCAGTAGAATATCTTGCCATAACCACATACGGCGGAACAACTGCCATGTTCCTGGGTTACAAACTCGATGTTTTCATGGCTTCTGCCGGATATTCCGTTTTTGGTGTCGGTGCAGAAGTAGCAGGAATCACCGTAAGCAAAATCATAGCGAAATGGTTCAAGGACAAAGAGCTTGCATTGGCAATGGGCGTGCAAGTGGCATTGGCAAGAATAGGTTCGCAGGTAGCTTACGCAATTGCCATTCCCGTGGCACGAAGCTATAACCTCGACACTCCCCTTTTAATAGGAGCCGTACTTCTTCTTGGAGGTATGATTTCGTTCATAGCTTTCAGTTTCATGGACAGAAAACTTGACCGACAGGTTAAGATTTCCGTAGAAAGCAGCGCAGACGAAAAGTTCTCTTTCAAAGACGTTGTGGCAGTTGTTAAAAATCCGGGATTCTGGCTCATTGCCCTACTCTGCGTGCTCTTCTACTCATGCGTGTTCCCATTCCAGAAGTTTGCCACCGAACTCATGATAACCAAATACGGAGTAAACGAAGAAATAGCAGGAACATTTGCCGGACTGCCCGCGCTCGGCGCACTCATATTAACTCCTGTGTTTGGCGGAATGATTGATCGCAAAGGCAAAGCAGCAAGCATAATGATGCTCGGCTCTCTCATGCTTATCTGCGTCCACTTCATCTATGCCGTGCCCTTCATTCATGCGGCATGGGTGGCTATCGCGCTCATGATAATCCTCGGCATAGCATTTTCGCTCGTTCCCTCAGCCATGTGGCCCAGTGTTGCAAAAATTTTCCCGGTAAAACAACTCGGAACAGCGTATGCTCTCATATTCTTCATTCAGAACATAGGCTTGTGGGGCGTTCCGGCACTCATAGGATATATTCTTGAAGAATACTGCATCGTTGGCACAACAACCGAAAACGGCGTAACAACAAACTTGTACAATTACACCCTGCCCATGTGCGTATTCACAAGCATAGCAGTCCTTTCGCTTGTCATAGCTTTCTGTTTGAAAGCAGCCGACAAAAAGTATGGTTACAAGCTTGAAGAACCTAATTTGAAAAAGTAAATAAATCATTCACTGCACATAAAGAAAATCCCCGTTACATATTTGTATCGGGGATTTTTGTTATACACAAATGAATAAACACAAGCGAATATTCATTCACCATGACAGACCGAAAAAGTACCATTTGCCCATTATTTTAATGTAATATGGGAAATCAAAAAAAACACAAGCCATATGTTTCAAAACATAAGGCATATATTTCAAAATACAAGCCATATATTTTAAAATATGTGGCTTGTATTTTTTGCGTTTCTAAATCCCTAATTTTCAGATACCTGTTTTTCGGCTTTTCCACGCTTTTTTACTTTATGCAAATCTCTTTCTGCTTTGTGAATAACCGAATATTTATTTACCGAAACTGCATAAATTTCAAAACAATTACAGCAAACTCTCGCGTTCGTTTATTCCCGCGTCCGTTGTGGTGTAGTTACCCAAACTGCCTTCCCTTGCCTGAACACAGATATACGTCATGGGCACGTCCGAAGTGCATTTAAGATTGCGGTCGCAGTTTGTTGACACGCGAACCACGGAACCTTCTGCAATATCAAACACATCATCGTTTACCTGAAACCTACCGCTGCCGGAAAGAATTATGTAATGCTCCTCATTCTCCCTGTGACTATGGAAAAAAGGAACCGACACTCCTTTTGGCAATGTACCGAAAGAAATTTCACAAGAGGAAGAGCACAAAGCTTCTTTCATAAAAAGCTTACCTTCAAAGTCATGCAAACTGCCAACCGAGGCATGAGCGAACTTGTCGCTCGAATTAAGAATCTTTACTTCGTTCATAATGCTTAAATTTTATGAGATACAAGCCTCCACATCCGTCATCAATAAACAAACTATCATTACAATTTGTCATTGACGAAACATTGTATTAACTTTGCATCCGTAAGTAACTATTAATTTGATAGTGCAAAAATAACACATTGCATCATAATTTACAAGAGGTTACAAAAAAGTCATATACTTACTATCAAGTTAGTAAAATTGAAAATGAGCACCATAATAGCACAAGAAAATCTGAAAAAATTTTCAGACATTGAAGCCTGTCCGATACGAAACATCGTGTCGCGATTCTCTGGAAAATGGTCAATGCTTATTCTTTGCATTCTTGCAGAGAACCAAGCCATCCGCTTCAACACCATAGGCAAAACAATTCCCGACATATCGCCGAAAATGTTGACAGAAACATTGAAAAACCTGGAAACAGACGGATTGGTAAAAAGAAAAGTTTATGCAGAAGTCCCGCCGAGAGTGGAATACTCACTTACAGACCTCGGCACAAGTCTCATGCCCCATCTCGGAAACCTCATACGCTGGGCTCTTGAAAACTTCCAAACCATTTCCCAAAACCGAAAATCCAAATCACGCAAATAACCCGCGAAACTACATAGTTCTCACCCAGCAAAAAGTTACTGATAACCACTTTTGGCGACTAAATAGCCTTATTCATTTCATATCTGCGTGTTTCGCAATTATTTGATTAAACTTTTTTGCGACAACTACTTTCAAACAGTTTTGTTTGTTTTCCTTTGAGACAGAAATAAACTTTACGCAAAACTTTGTGATTAATATACGAACATCACTTGAGTAAACTAATTAAAGACGCGTAAAGTACAATCAAAAGAATAGACATATAAAAACAACTTAGGCTGAAGTCCCTGATTATTCAGAGAACTACAGCCTAAGTTGTTATATGGAATATTTACTTTATTCCTCAACGGCAGCCTGCGCCGCAGCAAGACGCGCTATGGGCACGCGGAACGGAGAACAGGAAACATAGTTCAAACCAGCCTTGTGGCAGAATTTAACCGATGAAGGTTCTCCACCGTGCTCACCACAAATACCACATTTAAGTTCGGGACGTACTGCGCGACCACGTTTTATTGCTATTTCAATAAGTTGTCCCACGCCGTTTTGGTCAAGAACCTGGAAAGGATCCACACTCAGAATCTTCTTTTCAAGATATACAGGCAAGAACGAAGCAATGTCATCACGCGAATACCCGAATGTCATCTGGGTAAGGTCATTTGTTCCGAATGAGAAATATTCTGCACGCGAAGCAATCTTGTCTGCAGTAAGAGCTGCACGCGGAATTTCAATCATTGTGCCAACCTTGAACGGAACTTCTACGCCTTCTTCCTCAAACAGTTTGGCAGCTGTTTCGCGAATTACCTTCTCCTGTGCTTCAAACTCATACAAAATACCAATAAGCGGAACCATTATTTCAGGATGCGGGTCATAACCCTCACGCTTCAGTTCTATGGCAGCACCAAGAATGGCACGTGTTTGCATTTCAGTGATTTCGGGATAAGTATTTCCAAGACGGCAACCACGATGTCCGAGCATAGGATTGTGCTCTGAAAGACTGTCTATGCGCTGTCTGATAGTCTCTACGGTTACACCCATATCCTTTGCCATTTCTTCCTGCCCCTTTGCATCGTGGGGAACAAACTCGTGAAGAGGAGGATCGAGCAAACGAATGTTTACGGGATAGCCGTCCATAGCTTTGAATATGCCTTTGAAGTCCTCTTTCTGATAAGGAAGAAGTTTGCAGAGAGCTTTTTCACGACCTTCTTTGGTATCAGAAAGAATCATTTCGCGCATTGCAACAATCTTCTTGTCATCAAAGAACATGTGTTCTGTGCGGCAAAGACCGATACCTACAGCACCAAACTTGCGTGCCACGGAAGCATCATGCGGAGTGTCTGCATTTGTTCTTACCACAAGACGTGTATATTTGTCGCAAAGCTGCATCAATTCGGCAAAAGCACCGGAGAATTCGGCAGCCTGTGTTGTAAGTTCGCCTTTGTAAACATCGCCAGTAGAACCATTAATAGAGATATAGTCTCCTTCGTGAAGAACATTGCCTTCAATGGTTACTGTACGCTTTTTATAGTCTATTACCAAAGCACCTGCACCCGATACACAGCATTTACCCATACCGCGAGCCACAACTGCAGCATGAGAAGTCATACCACCGCGTGCGGTAAGAATGCCTTCAGCTTCTGCCATACCCGCAAGGTCTTCGGGAGAAGTCTCAATACGAACCATAACTACCTTATGTCCGTCTTTATGCCATTTGGCAGCGTCATCGGCAAAGAATACAATCTGCCCGGTAGCTGCACCAGGAGAAGCAGGAAGACCACGTGTCAAAGCCTTTGCGCTTGCAAGAGCCTTTTTATCAAATACTGGATGAAGAAGTTCATCAAGTTTGTTGGGTTCACAGCGTTCGAGAGCGGTTTTCTCATCAATCTTACCCTCGTGAAGCAAATCCATTGCAATCTTTACCATAGCCGTACCGGTACGTTTGCCGTTACGTGTCTGCAAGAACCAAAGTTTTCCTTCTTGAACAGTGAATTCCATATCCTGCATGTCGCGGTAGTGGTCTTCAAGTTTGTTTTGGATGGCATCAAGCTGCTTGTAAATTTCCGGCATTGCCTCTTCCATCGAAGGATATTTCTCTTTACGTTCCTCTTCACTCACGCCCTGCATCTCTGCCCACTTCTGCGAACCGGCTTTAGTAATCTGCTGCGGAGTTCTAATACCCGCAACAACATCTTCTCCCTGAGCGTTTACAAGCCATTCGCCGCTGAATACGTTTTCTCCCGTTGCGGCATCACGGCTAAAGCATACGCCGGTAGCAGAACTGTCCCCCATGTTTCCGAAGACCATAGCCATTACAGAAACTGCGGTACCCCACTCTGCGGGTATGCCTTCCATTTTGCGGTAAAGTATTGCGCGTTCGTTCATCCAGCTATCGAATACAGCGCAAATGGCTCCCCAGAGCTGTTCCATTGGATTGTCGGGGAAATCAACGCCGGTATTCTCTTTAATAGCCTTCTTAAATTCAGCAACAAGTTGCTTCAATTCGTCTGTTGTAAGTTCGTTGTCAAGATGAACACCGCGCTGCGCTTTCACTTTCTCAATGATTGCTTCAAACGGATCGATGTCCTCTTTGCTCTGCGGCTTCATGCCGAGAACAACATCGCCGTACATCTGAACAAAACGGCGATAAGCATCATAAGCAAAGCGAGGATTATTTGTTTTCTTGGCAAGACCTTCAGCCACTTCGTCATTCAAACCAAGATTAAGGATTGTGTCCATCATACCTGGCATAGAAGCTCTCGCACCCGAGCGAACGGAAACGAGAAGAGGGTTAACGGGGTCGCCAAAACGGCTGTCCATCAAATTTTCTATATGTTTTACGGCATTCTCAACATCGTCTTTCAGCAGATTTACAACTGCGTCCTTGCCAATGCGGTAATACTCGTTACACATGTCAGTAGTGATAGTGAATCCTGGAGGTACGGGGATTCCCAAAAGATTCATCTCGGCAACATTGGCACCTTTACCGCCAAGCAAATTACGCATGCTGGCGTTACCTTCGGCACTGCCGTTGCCAAACAAATAAACTCTTTTATCTTCCATATTACGTTAAATATTACTTAAATTCTTGTTTCAATATTGTTACGCTTGCGCGGCATCTTTGTTTTTCTATTTTTCAGACGCTGCGCATAAACGATGTTTCCTGTTTTTACAGCCTTTTTCAAACATTAACACCCGATTAACGGGATTGTTGCTTATGACAGTTTGCAAAATTAATATTAATTTGCGAAACTATCGGCATTTTGCCTCGAAAAACAGCACACCGAATCCATTTTTTGTTTAATAAAGCAAGAAACAAACAGGCAAAGCGAAACAACGCTATATGGGATTCTCATTAAACAATCTTACAGATGCATCTTCTTAACCGCATTTTAGGGGGCAAAGAACACAAAAACGACAGTCAAGACTTTGAAGACAGTACACTCCGATTAAAAACAGAAGGACAACTTCGATTTTCTGCGATATATTTTTTAATTTTGCAGTGCTTTAAGCAGATTTCTTTTCGGGCCAGACTGGATTTGACAGCGGGCAGAGGAAGTATGTAAGCATGCAGTGAGTCGTGAGTTCTCACTATAATCTGAGCTTTCAAGAACTTAAATGGCGAAAATAACAATTACGCTCTCGCTGCCTGATCGAAGTACAGTAAATCAGCTTTATCCGAAAACAAAGTTTTTCGGACGAGACATCACTCCGAAGCCGTTGTTCCGAGGCTCGCGGAAATAGTGGTGCACGCAAATCGGGAATAGCGTGAAAAGTGTTGCGTAGTTCATGCGAAATTTCTAATCCGCAACTAAGGTTTGCAACAATGTGAATGCGTGCCGCACGTTGCAGACACAAAAATTCCCGGCAGGCTAAGCATGTAGAAAGCATGGTTTTTCCCCGTTTGGACGAGAGTTCGATTCTCTCCTGGTCCACTTTTTCCGGAAGCGATTCCGATTTGGTTTTATAAAAAATATTCTATTGTATATATGAAAGAGATACAGTTAAAGTACGGTTGCAATCCCAACCAAAAACCCTCACGCATTTACATTGACAACGGCGAATTGCCGGTAGAAGTTCTCAACGGTCGCCCCGGATATATCAATTTTCTTGATGCCCTTAACGGTTGGCAGCTTGTGAAAGAGCTTAAAGCCGCCACCGGCATGCCTGCTGCCACATCGTTCAAGCATGTTTCGCCCGCAGGAGCTGCCATTGGTCTTCCATTAAGCGACACTCTAAAGAAAATATATTTCGTAGATGACGTGAAGATTCCTCTTTCACCCATAGCTTGTGCCTATGCACGCGCACGCGGAGCCGACAGAATGTCATCATACGGCGATTTTATTTCACTTAGCGACGTTTGCGACGAAGCAACAGCCACACTCATTAAAAGAGAAGTGAGCGACGGCGTAATCGCTCCCGGTTACACTCCAGAAGCTCTCGAGATATTGCGTGCAAAACGCCGTGGCACATACAACGTAATCAAAATAGATCCCGACTATGTGCCCGCTCCCATTGAACACAAACAGGTGTTCGGTGTAACATTCGAGCAACATCGCAACGATGTAAACCTTGCCGATGACAGTTTGTTTGAGAATATTCCCACCCAAAACAAGACTTTCACCGCAGAAGCAAAGCGCGACCTCATCATATCGCTCATAACGCTCAAATACACGCAGAGCAACTCGGTTTGCTACGTCAAAGACGGTATGGCAATAGGTATCGGCGCAGGACAACAAAGCCGTATCCACTGCACACGCCTTGCCGGAAGCAAAGCAGACAAGTGGTGGCTTCGTCAAAGCCCCAAAGTCATGAACCTTCCTTTTGTTAAGGGCATTCACCGCGCAGACCGCGACAACGCCATAGACCTTTACACAGGCGAGGATGCAGACGATGTTCTTGCCGACGGTGCTTGGCAGAAAATCTTTACGGAGCGTCCCGAGCCTTTCACTCTTGAGGAGCGCAAGGAATGGCTTGCCAAGAACACAGGTGTGTCATTGGGCAGCGATGCTTTCTTTCCATTTGGCGACAACATAGAACGCGCACACAAAAGCGGCGTTGAGTTTGTGGCACAAGCCGGAGGCAGCGTACGAGACGACAATGTTATTGAAACTTGCGATAAATACGGAATCGCAATGGCGTTTACCGGTATCCGCCTGTTCCACCATTAAAAATCATATAGGTTTATGCGCAAAGCAAGCCGACAAGAAGTGCAAAAAGCCATACATGAGGGCATTGTTTTTCGCAAATCCAAGAATCAGGGATTTGAGGATGACAAGGTACGTACCAAAGCTAAGAAAAAAGCTTACCGTACAGGTTCTCACGGTTCGGCATCTGCCATAATAAAAGCCGGTATACGCAAACACCGCGCCGAGAAATCCAAGCGCAGATAAACACAACGTTGCAAATTACATACAATGCCGTGTGGTTTTCGAGCCATGCGGCATTTTCTTTTTCGCATATTTACAGTGCATACAGATACTGCGATGCACAAGCGCGGCATCTGCTCACTATGCTTCAGTTTTTCAAGAATATTGTGTATTGAAAAATGAAGCGGTTTACGGGACATTTTTAATGCATTTTTCCGCATGCGAAAAAACACAAGGCATCTTGCAAAAAACATAAGGCATATATTTTAAAATACAAGGCACTTATTTTAAAATAAGTGCCTTGTATTTTTCACGTTTTCAAATATCTAAATTACAACTACTTACAAAACCGTTTCAAAATGCCTGTTTTTGTTTGCCGAAACTACTGTTTTTTGCGTCTTTTCGGAGGCGTATAAATAAAGGCGTGTCGCATTTCGCAGCACGCCTTTGTGTTTGGGAATTATCTGCTATTCCCCATTATTTGTTGTCGTTCTTGTCCATAAGAACCTTGAACCAGAAGCCTCCGATTACCGAACGGGCACGGAAACTAACCCACACAGGCTTTTCTGTTTCAAACCAATCGCTCATGGGAACACGCGAAGTGGTTTCACTATAGAACTTGTAAACTGGAGAAACGAATTTCTTGAACGTTTCATTGTCTTTTGCCATGCAGGCAGTCCACAAAATCCAGTCGCTCTTGGTATAGCCCTTGCGGCAATCAAGAGGCAAACCATATACGTTTTGTTTCTTGAGATAATAGTTTATCTCTTTCTCCATTACATCGTCAAACATATTCAAACCCCACAACTTGTCCCAAACAAGATTGTATTTCTGACTCCATGTATCGGGGCGGTCAAATGCCAAACGGTAATGGTCGCCGTCTGCAGCGTCTTTTTTCCATTGTTCTGCCATTTTCTTCGCTGTTGCCAAATATTTTTCGGCATCCTGTGCACGTCCGTCAAGTTTGCACAAGATACCATATGCGGCAACACCCATAATTGCTTTTGCAGAAAGATTGGCATTGTGTGCCCAGTGTCCGGCAAAGTCATCGGTGCAAAGCTGATTTACAGGATCCTGACCGTTTTCTGCAAGATAATCCGCCCATGTCTTGAGCAAATCCCAATAAGGTTTCACATAATTAGTGTTTCCTTCAATCCTGCAAATCTCGGCAGCAAGCGTAAGCATGTTTCCGCCTTCCTCTACAGGCATGTCGCCTGTATAAGTCTGCCCGTTAGCCTGCGGATATGTACCCATGTCGTGCTGCGGGAAAGGCTTTGTCCATCTTCCGTCCTTTGCATATTCAAAGATGCTAGTCATCATTCCCTTTTCAAGCTCGGGATTGTAAATTAGGAACAGAGGAGCCGAAGGATATGTAAGATCTACGGTGTTCACACTGCCATTACTGTTGTTTTCTTTTGAGAAAAACAACAAACGACCTTTATTGTCGGTGAAAAGTTTATGGGCGGAAATTGTCTGACGATAAGCTCCGCTGCAAATTTCAGCATACTCTTTTCCGCCGGCTTTGAAAGCATCGTCATAAATTGTTTCATCAAGCTTACGGCAACGCTGCATTATGTCGTTATAATTGTTACGCAATTTGTTGAAAGCGTCAAAAATCGTAACCTTTCCGTCATGTGCCCAATAACCTTTGCGAAGTTCGTAAAGATACATGATAGACCACACATCATCATAGCCAATAAGCGTAAAATTACTCTTTGAAGTTTTCTTGTCAACGCTTCCGAGATTGTCAACAAAGGCAAGCGCAGGCATATCAACGTTTTTGAACGCTCTTACCTCCTCTTTCGAAGTTGGCAGATTGCCTGTGGCAGAGAAAGTGTTCTCTATTTCCAATTCGCTGTTGAGACTCAGTTGCTGGTTTGAGGCACCTTGTGTGAGATAAACATAGCCCCAATCCTGACAAATAAGGTCGGCCGCCGTAGCACAATAGGCTTGCTTTATGGTACCCGCCTTCAAATATTTCATTCCTCCTTTTGAAAGAGTATTTGACACCGTGGGCTGCGAAGAAGAATTGACTGCCAATTCGGGCGAAGTGGTTATCAAGAGCTGCACATCGTGTTTTTTCTTGTCAAGTCCCGTTACCTTATAAGATATATAGTTTATGGGAGTGGACAAAAGGTCAAGATCGTCAATTAACTGCGGAGCCGTGAACACAACATTCAGTTTTACGGGACCACATTTGAAAGTATAATAACTTGATGTGGCAAGTACGTCGCACGAAAGCTGTTCTGCGGCGGCATCAAACTTTGACACATTTGCGGGAGTGTAGTATATTCCGAAATCTGCGTACGCGCCGCCGGTAGTATTATGGCAATGAGCAGCAATAACATTGTCGCCTTCGTGCAACTTCGCCGCCTGTGCCGGAGTAAGCTCCACAACCTGATCGTCAAGCCATGTATTTCCTGTGTCAACTATCTTTTCGCCATTAAGATAAAGCTCGAAAACATCATCGTGTGAGTAAACAATTCTGATTTTAGCGTCTTTCTCAATTTTTGAAACGTTGAAGTGGCGGCGAATATATACATCTGCATCGTCGCCGCTCCATTTTGTTTTGTTGGCTTCTGTATTTCTGTCACCGAAAGCTCCGTATCCTTCCTGCCAACTGCCGTCGTCATACTTTTCCTTTGTCCAATCGCCCTGCGGAGTCTTGAAAGTATATTTAGTTTTCCAACCTTCGGCTTTAGCCATTTCGGCATAAGGAATAAGTTTGTCGGGCTGTTTGCCAAGGAAACGATAATTCTTTCCGTCAACACGCAAAACTCCAATCACAGACTTCTTTGCATCGCTCCAATGAATGGTTGAAGATTCATAAAGTTTGTCGGTCGGAGACCAAATTGAGAAATAAGGATCACTCACAACTATCGGAGTGGCGGGCATCTTAAGAGCCGAGCGTCTCGAAGGTGTGAAATAATCGGGCTGCTGTGCATTTGCCGTCAAAAAAGCAATGGCAAACGCCGCAATAGTAATAATTTTTCGCATGATATATTTTTTGAGATTATAAAAGTCAAGAAAAAAACAATTTTGCCGCCGGCAAAAAGTTCACTCTGTCTAATGAGCCACAAAATTAATCATTTCTTAAAACAAACCATAAAACAAAAGAAAAAAACATACCCATTAAGGCATTATTTTAGTACATTTGCATTACACTTTCTGACATACAACAAAAATATCAAGAGAACAACAAAGCCGGACAAAGGCTTGACAAATAGAAAATTTAATATGCTGTCGATACTAATACCTGTATATAACTACGACTGTTCCGAACTTATAAAAGCCTTGCACCTGCAAGGAGAAAGGCTAAAGCAATCAAAGGGCGGAGACTACGAGATTATTGTGGGCGATGATGCATCTTCGAAAGGGCATGGCGTTGAAAACGTTCGCAAGGCATGCAATTTTCCCGAATGCAGATTCCTTTCCCCGGAAAAGAACCGGGGACGTGCAGCCAACCGAAACGCCATGGCGCGAGAGGCAAAGGGTAATTATCTTCTTTTCATTGACTGCGATGCTCTCGTAACCCGTGGCGATTTTCTGGAAAAGTATTACGAAGAAACCCTAAAGGGAGCCGAAGTGGTGATAGGCGGCATTGAAGCTGTAGGAACGCAGCCGTCGCCCGACGTATCGCTCAGATTCAAATACGAACAAAGCGCAGCGGAAATTCGTTCGCTTGAGTATCGCAAAGCAAACCCTTACAGCCATTTTTCAACGTTCAACGTAATGGTCAAAACCGAAGTGTTCATGCACATACGCTTCGACGAAAGTTGTGTGGGCTATGGATATGAAGACACAATCTTTGGTCTTCGTCTCAAACAGGAAGGATATAATATCACTCACATTGACGCGCCGCTCGTACACAATGGTCTCGACACCAACAGGGAGTTCGTGGAAAAAACAGAGCAATCCATGCGAAACCTTCACCGTTTCGGACGCGACATTCAAAACTTCTCTCACGTGGGAGCCGTTGCGCTCAGGCTTAAAAGGCTCAACCTTGACGGAATGATAGTTACATGGCATCGTTTGTTCGGTCGCATTGAACGGGCAAACCTTTTAAGCAACAATCCATCGCTTTTTGTACTAAAACTTTACAAGTTGGGATTCTTCTGTTCTTTGTAACTATAAAACAGACACTTATAAAGAAGAAAAAACATAAGGCTTTTGTTTCAAAATACAAGGCACTTATTTTAAAATACAAGCCATATATTTTAAAATATATGGCTTGTATTTTTTGTGGTTTCCTATATCGTTTTTTTCAGATTAGGAAAACGGCATTGTTTTATCAATGCTTTTTGTGTTTTTCGTCAGTATTGACGCAGAAACCTGCGGCTTTACGGTCAACAGGGAAAAAGGGATTTATTGTTTAGACGGCGTTTCGGATGCGAGGCGTGAGAATTTACGCATATTATATATAAGCCGGTCTATTTCGTGCAGAATCTGTTCCAACTCCTGAAGCAAATGGAGCAGAAGCGTAGTGGCAGTTATGTCGCAGTTTTGCGTTTGAATGTTTACCATCATCTTGTCTCTGAAATCAGAAATCTCATGTTTCAGTGCGGAACACTCCTTTTGTATCTCTTCTCCGTCTCCAAGATTCAGTTCTGCAAAGTTTCCTGCCATTTCGTTCATGAGTATTACAACTTTTCCTCTGAAATATCTGAACAATTCGGCATCGTTCGGATCAATGGGCAGGAAGTTATTATCAACATGTTCGAGCGAGGGGCGACAAATACGCAGCAAACTGTAATATAATTGGAAAAGTGCGTTGTGCAAAAGGTGGAACGGAGTACTAAGTCTCACAGCCACCGCAACATCTGTTCTTCTAAGGCAGATAATCTCCCTGCGTCTCAAGCTCTTGAGAATAACCTTGTACTTCTTAACGCTGCTTAGTGATTTCCGAAGCGAATGCAGTTTTTCGTTAAACAGTCCGTCAGTGGAATCTATGAGCAGGGTGGAAAATTTATCGGTAATCTCCGCCACATTCTTACCCACATGTTCCTGCAACATCTTCACAATTTCTTTGGAATCTGTGGAAGAAAGCATATTGTAAAAGAGAACGTCCTTCTTGTCGTTCTTCTTGCGCTTGGCATAGCTGATATTGGAGTGAATCAACATGGCTACGGCTACCGTTATAAGTATTACTTGTGCGGGGAAACCGCCATAATGCATGATGTTGGCTATTGTGAAACAAGAGATGAAAGCCACTGCTGCAGTAATGAACCATCCGCCGATAACCGTGAGCACACCTGTTATGCGGAACACGGCACTCTCTCTGCCCCATGCGCGGTCAGCAAACGAAGAACCCATGGCAACCATAAATGTTACATAGGTTGTGGACAGCGGAAGTTTCAATGAAGTGCCGAGAGCAATGAGTAAGGCAGAAATCACAAGGTTTACCGAAGCACGCAAAAGATCATAGGCAGCAGAATTCTCCCCCACTGCTTCAACGGGACGCTGAAAGCGACTTTCAACAAACTTTTGGGCTCTTTCGGGAGTGATTTTCAATATGACATTTCCCGCAGAACTAGCCATGCGCACGAGACTTCGCGCCACTCTTGAAGAACCGAACATTTCATTTCCCGCATCCTGACGCGAAAGATTGACTTCGGTTTCTGTAACTCTGCGGGCTTTTTTCGACGTTGCCAAAGTTGCAGCCATTATTGCGCCTGCACCTATGAGGAAAAACACAGGTGTTTTTGCCGATTCCAAAAGCGATGACATCATAAAGGTGTCGGGATTTCCCGAACCCGAATTAGCGTAATCGATATAAGAAGAATATCCCGCCAAAGGTACGCCAATGAAGTTTACAAGGTCGTTGCCCGCAAACGCCATGGCAAGAGCAAAAGTTCCGAGAAGTACAACGATTCGCAGCACATTGATTTTCAAGAAATGGAGAATCTGCATTATGATACAGAGAACCACAAAGCATACTCCGAGAATCACAGCTATGTGAGTATTGATGAATTCCTTTGTTTCGGGAGTCATGAAAGAAAGGTTGCTTAAACCCTTGAAAAGCATAAAATACAGTATGGCTGTAACGGCAAGTCCCCCGAAAATTCCAATTTTGAACTTCAAGTGCACCTTATATTTGAATGTAAAAATCAAACGCGTTATGTACATCACAAGAGTTCCGAATACAAAAGCAATTCCCACAGATATGAAAATGGCAGTAATCATTCCCAAAGCCTGACCGGAGTTTATGTAATCGCCAAAATCGGTACCCGGGTTTCCCCATGTCTTAATCATGGCAAGAGCAAACGAAGCACCAAGCAGTTCAAACACCATCGAAACCGTGGTAGAAGTCGGCATTCCGAAAGAATTGAATATATCAAGCAGCACAATGTCCGTTACCATTACCGCAAGGAAGATTGTCATAACCTCGCGGAAAGAGAACAAATCGGGCTGAAACACTCCATGACGGGCAATGTCCATCATGCCGTTGCTCATAACCGCACCGCAGAATATGCCTACGGCAGCTATTGCAACAATTGTACGAAACTTGGCAGCCTTTGAACCGATTGCCGAATTCATGAAATTAACCGCGTCATTGCTCACTCCTACCCATAAATCGGAAGCTGCGAGCAAAAACAGTAACACCACCAATACCAAATAGATACTTTCCATATAATTTTGCATTCTTTGTCAATGCAAAATTATTCCTACAGTGTTAGCCTTCTGTTACAACCGTGTTAAGATGATGTTAAGACGCGCCATAATAAAAACACGACACCAAAACTCCATTGGTTATACCTCACGGAATTTGAAATATCTGTCGTTATGCTTCAAAAACCACGGATGAGTTACCGCCAGATAGAATATAATCGAAACAACGGCAGCAGGAATAGCAACCAACGTAGGATTTGGTACAAAAAAAGCCAAGACAAAACCTATTGCATATCCGCACTCACGCGAAAGCATATAGGTGTTCTGCGCCGTACCGCGCTGACAGTGTCCTATCATTTTCAAGAAGTACAACAGGAAACGCGAAGAACTTAGTCCCATACCGGCTCCGAATATCAAAGCAGCCGCATGAAGCGACGCGGGATTCGATGTTGCAAAAGGAATAAGCAATGCTGCCAACACGAGAATCATTCCCGTTACAATCTCCGCCCTGACATCAGCATTAGCAAAAACCATTATTCTAAGCGGATACGCCACGAGTATTCCCAACGCAGCAAATACAAACGATAACGGTTGCAGATTTGTTGCCACAAACATTCCCATTGTTGTGGAAAACAATAAGAGATTTACAAAAGGCAGGAAGTCATTTTTTTGCCAAAAGCGGTCGCAGCTAAACAGACTAACGTGAATTGGTGCACGAAACGGAACTCTGATTCTAACTATTACTATGACAGAAAGCAGCAATACCGAAACGCTCACAAGCAATACCGTATGGAAATCGGTAAGAGGCATTATATAATAAGAAGCTGCCACACCGGCAGGCACTGCAAGTATAGCCGACCACGCAAAATAATAATCGGAAACCGTACGTCGCTCTGAAGAGGTAAGATCATTGAGAAGCGTACTGCCCAAAGAAACCTGTGCCAAACCACATACCGCACCCTCAAGGAAACGAACTAATGCCACAGAAAGAACATCGCGGCTGAAATACATTATTCCGGAAATCGCAACAAGTACAAGCAATGACGCTTCGTAAACATTCTTTCTTTGAAACCTTACTACAAGAAAAGAACTCAACGGTCCAAGGACATATAATCCTACAGAAAAGGCTGCAATTGCAAGCGAAAGTGAATGATTTGAAACACCTTCAATGCGTCCTACAAATAAAACCGATGCAAGCTGCATCATAATGGCTACCACCAAAAGGAAGTTTGCCAAGCAGATTCTGAACAACACACCGTTCATTGCGTATTCGGTATCTATTTACAATATCAATACTGTTCTTCTTTGTTAGGATAATCTCCACTTTTTACATCCGCCACATATCTTTGCACGGCATCAGTTATGATTGTATACAAATCTGCATAGCGGCGCAAAAATTTAGGAGCAAATCCTTTGTTCATGCCAAGCATATCTTGAGCTACCAGAACTTGTCCGTCAACTTCATTGCCCGCTCCTATTCCTATTACAGGTATTGATAATTGCGCAGAAACCTTTGCGGCAAGAGATGCAGGGATTTTTTCGAGCACCAAAGCAAAACAACCGGCGTCCTGCAAGGCTTGCGCGTCTGCCAAAAGGCGTTCCGCTTCTTCCTCTTCCTTTGCTCTCAATCCGTAACCGCCGAATTTGTGTATACTCTGCGGTGTTAATCCCAAATGTCCAACCACTGGAACTCCCGCATCTACCATTGCGCTTATGGCAGGTACAAGACGTTTTCCGCCTTCAAGCTTCACAGCATCGCAACCACTCTCTTTCATTATACGAATGGCATTTCTTACTGCTTCGTCTGCGCTTACCTGATAAGAACCAAAAGGCATATCACAAACCACAAGTGCATGCTTTGCAGCTTTCACCACACTTTTGGCGTGATAAATCATTTCGTCTAAAGTAATAGGAAGTGTAGTTTCATTGCCGGCCATAACATTTGAAGCGGAATCTCCTATTAGAATCATATCAACTCCGGCAGCATCCACAATACTTGCCATTGTATAGTCATAAGAGGTAAGCATGGAGATTTTCTTACCCTCACTCTTCATTTTCAGAATGCGTTGCACTGTTATTGGACGCATGTCATCTGATATATAACCGGTCATATTATAATTTGTTTCACACGCGGAAAGAAATCGAATCCTCCAGATTCGATACATATCCCGTCTTACGAAGTGCAAAATTACTAAATTCCCTATTTATTACAAAAAGTGCTGCAAAAAACCTTATTTGCGTCTTCAGGACCAAAGCTCGAAAAGTTAGGAATTACCACATCGCTGTACTTTTTTACTACTTCTTCGGGATTGGATGTGGTCAGTCCTATTACCATAGACCCGGAAGCTGCCGCAGACATCAGACCATTTACGGAATCCTCCACCACTATGCATTCTTTTGAAGAGAAACCGAAATGTTTTGCAGCGGTTATATAACAGTCGGGAGAAGGTTTCGATTCTTTATAATCCTCTGCTGTTAAAATTGAGTCAAACATATTCCGTATTTCCGGACATGCCTTATACACGAAACTCATTTTGTCCCGGTCTGAACTTGTTGCCACAGCAGTTTTAACCCCTGCATTTCTTAATTTCTTTACAAATTCCGCAACTCCAGGTATATATGGATAGGTCATGGTGCTTTGAAATTCGTTCAATTCCTTTTTTATTTTGGCTCTTGTCTCATTATTAGGAAAATATTTCTCAAATACTTCCACAAGAGTATTGCCTTTTAGTTTCAAGGCAAGGTTTTCAACTTCGGGCAAATACTTTTCATTTATCTCGTCCCAGAATATTGTGTACTGACTTTCTGTATCTACCACAACACCATCAAAATCAAAAAGCACGGCTTTGAAACTATATTCCATTCTCAAATTGTTTTCGGCAAAATTAAATATAACCAGATTTTCATACAAACACCTTTACAGAAACTACACATTGCTTGTCCTGCTATTGAATTTAATGCTAACTTTGCATTACAAGTATCAAAAATCACACAAAAGATGAAGTTACGAGTTATTACAGTCGGATTTATCTGCGCATGCGGGGTTTTGTTTTCGCATGCTCAGACTCCGGTAGAAATTACAACAAAAGACATTAACCGCGCAAAGGAGCTTGTGTCAAAAATGACGCTTGACGAAAAGCTCTCACTTATTAGCGGAAACGATGACGGCATGTCCCTGCGTCCCATAAAGCGTTTGGGAATCCCTGCTCTTCAAATGCACGACGGTCCGCAAGGCATCGGACAAGGCATTAAGGGAATAATGTTTCCCTGTGGCATGCTCACGGCTGCCACATGGGACAGAAGCATGGCAAAACTTGTTGGCGAAAGTCTGGCAACAGATTTCAAGAACCATAACACGGATGTTATTCTCGGTCCTGGCGTAAACATTTATCGCGCTACCCTTTGCGGACGCAACTTTGAGTATTTTGGCGAAGATCCTTTCCTGGCAAGCGAAACAGCAAAACAATATATATTAGGCGTGCAGTCCAAAGGTGTTATTGCCACCATCAAGCATTTTGCCGCCAACAACATGGAATGGGGACGCATGGACGTAAATTCCAACGTTGACCTCCGTACTTTGAATGAAATTTATCTCACCACTTTCCGCAAAGCTGTGAAAGAGGCAAAAGTGGGAGCTGTTATGGACAGCTACAATCTGCTTTACGGACTTCACACTACCGAAAGCCGTTACCTCAATATTGATTTGCTGCGAAAGAAATGGGGATTCCAAGGAATTGTAATGAGCGATTGGGGTGCGGTTCACTCTACTGTGGCTACGGCAAACGGCGGTCTCGATCTCGAAATGCCTAATTCGGACTTTTGGAAACCGGAAAAAGTTAAAGAGGCTCTTGCTAAAGGTTTGATTTCCGAAGCTACGATAAACGAAAAGGTACAACACATTCTTCAAACCATGAGTGCTTTCGGTGTGCTCGATAAAGATGAGAGCAAAAAGGCTGTACCGCATGAAATGCCGGAACTTAAAGCTGCGGCACTCAAAATTGCAGAAAGCGGTATTACTCTTCTGAAAAACGAGGACGATGTTCTTCCTATTGCAAAGCAGAAATTTGCGGTAATAGGTCCTAACGCCGATAAAATTGCACGTGGTGGCGGCAGCGGACAAGTCAATTATTATTCCGCAGTTACCCCTTGGGCGGGCATAAAAAAGGCTTTCGGCAAACAGGCTTCATTTATTTCCGACAGCAAATATAAGACCCAACTTAAAAATGCTTTCTTTACCGATGCTTCCATGAGTCATCCCGGATTTAAGGCGGAATATTTCAAGAACAAAAACCTTGAAGCTGAACCGGCTCTTACGAGAACAGAAGAAAACCCGAGCATTGCCAATGATACCAAAATGCCTGAAGGCTTTACAAATGCAAATTTTTCGGTTCGCTGGAGCGGTGTGTTCAAGGCTCAAAAAGACGCAGCCATTAATTTCATTATTACCGGAGACGACGGATACCGTTTGATTATTGACGGAAAGACCGTTTGCAACGAATGGCGTGATCAAGCTGCGAAAAAGGCTTCTTATAAACTGAACGCAAAAGCCGGTAAAACTTATAATGTCGCTATAGAATATTATCAGGGCACAGGCGACCAAAAGTTTGAGCTTGATCTTTTCGAATACGACCTCAACAAACTTGGCAACATACTGAAAGATTTCAACACCGCCGTTGTTATGGTTGGTTATGACACAGATACCGAGAGCGAAGGCTCTGATCGCACTTTCGATTTGCCCGATCCGCAAAACGAACTCATTTGCAATGTTGCCTCTAAGGTAAAGAATGTGATTGTTGTGGCTAATTCGGGCGGCGGCTTCAATTTCATGCCGTGGATTTACAATGTAAAGGGTGTCATTATGGCTTGGTATCCCGGACAGGAGGGAGGTACGGCTCTCGCCAACATACTTAAGGGTACTGTAAACCCGAGTGGCAAACTCCCCATGTCCATTGAAAAGAAATGGGAGGACAATCCGGTGCACGACAACTTCTTCAGCAAAAACGGCGAGAAAGAAATTACATACCAGGAAGGGCTTTTCTACGGCTACAGAGGTTATGACGCGCAGGGCAAACGCCCGCTGTTTCCGTTCGGATTCGGATTGAGCTACACAACTTTCTCATATTCCGACATTAAAGCCCAACCACTCGGAAAGAATCGGTTGCGCGTTACCTTCAAAGTAACAAATACCGGAAAACGTGCCGGTGCCGAAGTGGCTGAACTGTATGTGTGTCCGCTTAAATCTAAAGTCGTCAGACCGGTTAAGGAACTTAAAGGCTACGAAAAAGTTTATCTTGAAAAAGGTGCTTCAAAAACCGTAACCATTGACCTTAACGAAGACGCATTCTCCTACTATGACGTCGAAACCGAGGATTTAGTTCCCGACAACGGCAGCTTCAGAATTTTGGTAGGACCGTCGTCCGACGACCTTTCTCTGCAAACAGACGTAAACTTTTAAGTATAAATATTCGGGTATATTCAAATTTTTCATTATATTTGCAATGGTATTAACCCTAAAAACAAGATGTTATGAAAAGATTCGTTTGTAAGGTGTGTGGTTACGCATACGATCCCGAAGTGGGAGATTCTGAACACGGAATAGCTCCCGGAACTGCGTTTGAGAACCTTCCTGACGATTGGGTTTGCCCTATATGCGGGGCAGACAAAGAAGAATTCGAGGAAGAAGAAGATTAAAGGAAATTCATTATCAGAAATTCAATTTGCGGCATTCCGTTTGCGGGATGCCGCATTTTTCATGCTCCGCCCACTTTGAAACACTTTTTCCGCAAAAAGCTAAAAATCAGCCGCTTATCCAATTTTACAGAGTGTTTTATAAGTTATTGTTGTTCAGACACTTGAAACAGTCAAAAATATAAGGCACATATTTTAAAATAAAAGGCACTTATTTCAAAATACATGGCTTGTATTTTTTACAATAAGCCATGTGTTTTTTCGTGTGTGCCGCAGCGGGGTGAAAATTCTTACGAATTTTCCGGGCATAAAAGCATACGTTTTTCATTTCATTCGTCCTCGTAGTCGTAATCATACTCCGTAGGGATAACATCCATGTCTTCCCATTGCTCAGCCTTTAGTTCGGAACGCCCGGACAGTTTCCCGTTCATGGCTTGTTCTATCATCAAAGCCCCGAGCGGCGCAGCAAGATCGGCACCCCAGCCCCCGTTTTCCACAAACACAACCACCGCAATGCGGGGATTTGTTTTCGGAGCAAAGCCAATGAACACGGAATGGTCCTTACCCTCATTTTCCGCAGTTCCCGTCTTACCGCATATTTCATATTCGGCAGAATTTATGTGCCGCGCCGTTCCCTGCGTTACGGCATTGCGCATTCCCTCAATCACAAGTTCATAAGCCTCTGCCGTTGGCTTGCAATAATGTTTGGCATTATATTTCTTGTATAGCGAATCCTTGTCGGAATATTTTTTTACATGAGGAACGATATAAAAACCTCTGTTGGCTATTGAAGCTGCAAGGTTGCACAGCTGAAGAGGAGTAACCATAACCTCGCCTTGTCCCATTCCCACCCACATAATAGTCTCGGCGTTCCAACCGCCTTTGTGAACTTTTGCGAGATAAGCCGAATCGGGAATCAAGCCGGGCTTTTCTCCTGCAACATCAACACCGAGTTTCCTGCCAAGCCCCATGCTGTGCATATAATAGCTCCAAACGTTTATGGCTTTTGAGTATGTGTGATAGCGTTCCCTGTTGTTAATCATATTCATAAAAGCCTTGCAGAAATAAGAATTGCAAGAATGCCCTATGGCAGGCACAAGCGCGAGCGAAGGACGGTGGGCATGGCAACCTATATGGACTTTGCCGCGCCAAAAACCTTTGTTGCACGAAAACGAACTCTTTGCGTTCAGAACATTCTCGCTTACGAGAGTAAGAGCCTGCGCAACCTTGAACGTACTTCCCGGAGAATATTCCACACCCAGGGCACGGTTTACGGTATCTGCCATATACGATTCGGACACAAGGCATTTAATCTCGCCTGTTGACGGTTCTATTGCCACTATGCTCCCTTGTTTGGCGTAGAGCAAACGACGCGCAAGCTCCTGCATGCCATTGTCGAGAGTTTCTGTCGTCTGTGCCATGGCGGCAATGGCGAAACAAACCGTATATATACTTAACAATACGCGCTTAATGCTCATGGGGTGTCTTGATAATCGTTCGCGTTAACACTCATACACTTTATGTTCGCCGTATCTTGCGATATGCGCACACGATTATCGACCCTGCGCCCCACAATCCATATTATTTTTTCTTTGTCGCATACTACAAGTTGCCGCAGTCTCTCTTCCACCGGAACTTTACAGTCTTTCAAAAAATCACTAACCAGTTTACTCCCCTTCATTCCGAACGGCACAAAACGATCTCCCGTTTCAATGCGTCTTAAAACAAGTGGAAAACTCACCTTGTCCGCATCTATGTATGCAAGGTCAGTTTCCGTTAGTTTTTTCTTGGGAGGAAATTTGTCTACATCGGCAATCCGCACCACAGAAAAGCCTGTATTCACCTCACATCCGGGTTGCAGAACAAACTTGTTGCCTTTTGTCGCAGAATCCTTGCGCACAACCACATAACGATATTTGTTGAAATAAAGAATATAATCGTTGCTTTCCATAAGTCTTGCCTCTTCCCGCTCGTTTCGTGAGGCGTTTTCTATCTGATCCTCGTTAAACCCTTTCGGCGAAAGCCATTCAAAAAGCACAATCTCGGGAGAAACACAAACATTCAGCTTCTCGGCATAAAGAATCTCATCGCCGTAAACATTGTGTTCTATTTCGTCGAGAACCTTCCCTACTGCATCCTTATATATATTGTATGCGTCCGAAAATTTCCGTATTTCTTTTTGCAATGTGTCGCACACCGACGGATTTATTTCCCTTAGCTGCGGAATAATTTCAAGGCGTATTTTGTTTCTTTTCACATCTGCCACGAGATTGGTGCTGTCGGTAACGAAAGATTGTTGCTTGCTTTTCAGATATTCCAGTATCTCCTCGCGCGAAACGTCGAGAAGCGGACGAACAATCCTGATATTTTTTCCGCACGAACAGACTCTTTCGCTTTCATAAGCCATTCCGCACAAACCGCGAAGCCCTGTGCCGCGAATTAAATTCAAAAGAAGCGTCTCGCAATTGTCATCGCGATGATGAGCCACCGCAACGGGGGCACGTAGCTCCTCACAAAGCGACGCAAAAAAATCATAGCGCAAATCACGAGCCGCCATTTCCACGCTCACCCCCTTTTCCGCCGCATAAGAAACCGTGTCAGCCTCGGCAACTCTGACATCAACTCCCAAAGAACGGCAAAGTTCGCGCACAAAACGCTCGTCGCGCATGGATTCTTTGCCACGAAGATGAAAATTATAGTGAGCCGCCGTGCAATGACAATTCAATTCCAAAAGAACACGCAGCAAAGCCACGGAATCAGCCCCGCCGCTGAGCGCAACTATCACTTCCTTACCGGCAAGTGGCAAAGAATTTCGGACTATTGTGCTGTAAACTTTTTCTGTAAACGTCATTTTTCGGGATATTTCCTGCCCCATAATCTTTCCATGCGTTCCCGCAATCCGTCTTCCTGACGATTATGCTGCGGAGTCCAGAAACTTTCATCTTTCAAAGCATCGGGCAGATACTGCTGTCTCACAAAATTTTCCTTGTAATCGTGAGCATATTTATAACCTGCGTGATAGCCGAGCTGTTGCATGAGTTGTGTGGGAGCATTACGCAGATGCAGCGGAACAGGTTGGTTACCGCTTTTCTTAACTTCCGCAATGGCTTTGTCAAGAGCCGTATAGCTTGAATTACTCTTGGGAGAAGCCGCCAAATAAACCGTTGCCTCGGCAAGAGGTATCCTTCCTTCGGGCCAACCTATCTTCATTACGGCATCGAAAGCCGCATTGGCAAGAAGTAATGCGTTGGGATTTGCCAGACCTATGTCCTCGCTCGCAGAAATCACAAGACGGCGGGCAATGAAAGCGGGGTCTTCGCCGCCCTCCACCATTCGCGCGAGCCAATATAGGGCTGCGTCAGGATCGCTACCGCGAATGCTCTTGATAAACGCCGAAATTATGTCATAGTGCATCTCTCCGTTCTTATCATAAGCCAGAGGATTCTGCTGCAGACGCTCCTCCACCTTTTTGTCTGTGATTACGACTTTGCCGTTTGGCTCGGCATCGACCACAAGTTCCAGAATATTCAGCAGCTTTCGGGCATCGCCGCCGCTATATCGCATCATGGCGGAAGTTTCCTGCACATCTATTTCGCGCTTCTTCAGTTCTTCGTCGTCATGTATGGCGTGGTCTATGAGTTTTGTCAAATCTTCTTTCTCGAGAGGCTTGAGTGTATATACCTGACAGCGAGAAAGCAAAGGACGTATTACCTCGAACGAAGGATTCTCCGTGGTTGCGCCGATAAGTGTTACCGTTCCGTCTTCCACGGCTCCGAGCAGTGAGTCTTGCTGCGACTTTGAGAAACGATGGATTTCGTCTATAAACAAAATAGGACTGCCCTCGGAGGTGAACAGTGTATTCTTTTTTGCCCTGTCTATGACATCGCGCACATCCTTTACGCCGCTCGTAACCGCGCTAAGGGTGTAAAACGGCACCTCAAGGCGGTTGGCTATGATTTTTGCGAGTGTGGTTTTCCCTACACCCGGCGGTCCCCACAATATGAACGAGCTTATACGTTTGCCCTCAATCATACGGCGTATCACACCGCCTTCGCCCACAAGGTGATGCTGTCCCACATATTCGTCAAGGGTTCGCGGACGCATCCGCTCTGCCAAAGGTGTATCCATTTGCTTTTTTCTTTGTTTCTGCAAAGATACTGATTTCATTTTATAGATTCGCGCGAACTTTCAAAGCCGTTCACAACACGCCGCAAAGCACTATGTCTGCCGGAAAGCTTTCTTTGCACGCAGTATGTGGGTTACGGATTTTTTGATGCCATTCATGTTTTTTCGCCCGTTTTACGTTCAAAACTGCAACACGCTTAGAATCAAACAATTAAGCAATTTCAAAAATTTTTCAAAAGACATTGTTAATCAGAGAGTTATAAAGGCGAAAAATACAAGGCATATATTTTGAAATAAGTGCCTTATATTTTAAAATACATGGCTTGTATTTTTTACGATAAGCCATGTGTTTTTTCGCACAATGCAGAATTGAGGAATTTTCGACCGATTCCAATACGGCAAATTCTATCACGCTGCGCGTTTTTCAGCTTTTCACATTGCGGTTATGGCTATAATAATTAACTTTGCTACAAATCTTAATTACCATAAACAACAACAATGAAAATACAAGCGTCATGAAAACTTCAATACTCAAGACCTTTTGTCTTGCCACACTTATGTTGGCAGCGCAGAGCGTATGTGGTCAGCGCAGAGCCTGGCAGCAAACCGAACTGAAGCAGTGGAATTTCAGCAAAAACAAAACAGAGTGGCAGCAGGTGAGCATTCCCCACAGTTGCAATGCCATGGACGGACATTCACAAAGTTATTATCGCGGAAAAGCATACTACAAAAAACAAATAGAATTCAGCAAGAGCGACCTTAAAAAGCCCGCTTACATTCTGTTTGAGGGCGCGGCGCAGGCGGCAACCGTCAGCGTGAACGGCAAACAGGTCATTGAACATCGCGGAGGCTATACACCTTTTGTGGTGAGCCTCGACAAATTCATTCATGAGGGTAAAAACGAAATAGAAGTCTGTACCGACAACACTTTGGACGTAAATCTTATTCCCGTAAGCTCGGATTTCAACAAAAACAATGGTCTCCACAACCCCGTATACCTGTTGAAGATGAACACTGTTTCGTTTCTGCCCGAAAAATACGGTTTGTATCGCATGCATGTAAGCACACCGTTTGTAAGCCGCGAAAAAGCCACGGGAAAAGTTGAGACTTCAATAGTAAACACAAGCGGAAAGAAACAAAAGCTGAAGGTTGTGTTCACCCTAAAAGGCAAAGATGCCGGCAGCACAGCCTACAGGAGCGAGCGCGAAATAGTTATGGAAAACGGCAAATCGTATGATTATCTCGAACAATTCGAAATAAAATCCCCGCATCTTTGGAACGGTTTGGAAGATCCCTATCTCTACGATGCCCACATATCCATTCTCGACACAAAAGGCAAAACCATGGACGAAGCAGAAACCAAAGTGGGATTCCGCTTCTACCAAACAACTGCAAGCGAAGGCTTTTTCCTAAACGGACGAAGCTATCCGCTGCGCGGAGTTTCGGAACATCAGGACTGGGACGGCGAAGCTTCAGCTGTAAGTAAGCAACATACTTACGCCGATTACGAGATAATTAAGGAACTCGGGGCAAACTTTGTGCGCCTTGCCCATTATCCTCACAACGATTACGAGTTTCGCCTGTGCGATTCGCTCGGCATTGTGGTGCAAACCGAGATTCCGTGGGTTAACGTCTGCGGTACGAAAGCCACTCCGGGATATTTCGAAAACATAAACCAACAAATGAAAGAAATGATTGTGAATCTATACAATCATCCGAGTATTATTTTCTGGGGAATGTGGAATGAATTGAGCGGCTGGGGCAACAACGACCAACTGCAAGGCAAAATAGACAACAATAAAATAGTAGAGGAATCGTCCAAACTGTATCGCTACGCAAAAACACTTGATCCTTTCCGCTATGTTGGCGTTACCGATTGCAGCATATACCGCGACGCGGAATATACAAAGCTCCACGGCGATTTCTTCTCGGAAAACCGCTACCCCAACTGGTATCAGATGGGCGACATGAACCGACTTACTACCGAAATGAACGAAGTACACAGGAAAATGGGCGTTGTCAGCATTGCCGAATACGGAGGCGGTGCGAATCCTTTCTGTCATACTCTCGACTCAACGGTAATGAAAGACCGCAAAGACGACAGTAAGCATTACGAAGAATACGCCTGCTATCTGCACGAAAGCGACATGAAACAAATACTCCGTATGCCGTGGCTGAACTTTACCTCGCTGTGGATAATGTTCGACTTCCCGGTGGCAGACCGTAGGGAAGGATTCATGGACAGTGGGGACGGAGTGAATTTCACACCCAATGAAAACCGAAAATACATGAACGACAAAGGTCTCGTAACCCGCGACCGAAAGATTAAAAAGGACCACTTCTATTTCTACAAGGCTTTGTGGAACAAGAAAGAGCCTACGGTCTATATAACAGGGCGGAGACGCACGGGAAGTCCCAAAGAAAAAGCGTTTAATATAAAGGTTTACAGCAACGCAAAGAGTCTTACGCTTTACCAAAACGGAGAAAAAGTGCAGACACTCGAGAAATGTCCCGACTATTCAGGCGTTATTTGGATGTTCAACCCCGTGAAATACAAAACCGCCAAAGATAAATTCAAAGTAGTATCGGACAGCGGAATTTCTGACGAGGTTGAATGGAGCGCATTATAACTTTCAGAAACATATAAAAGCCTTAAAAAGTCCGTGTTTCCCTATCCTCGGAAATACGGACTTTACTTTTTCCCGCACAACTCCCAGAACGCCACTGCCGAAGCGGCTGCCACATTCAGCGAATCCACTCCGTGCATCATGGGAATCCTTACCACATAGTCGGAATTTGATATGGTTTCATCGGGAAGTCCTTCGCCTTCCGTTCCCATTATTATTGCCAGTTTCGGTTCGGACTTCAGGCTCTCGTTGTCAAGCGTTACGGATTTTTCAGTCAATGCCATTGATGCAATTCTGAATCCCAAAGCCCGCAATTCGGTTATGGGATTTTCCGTCCATGTCCACGGAACGAGGAAAACAGACCCCATGGAAACTCTAACGGCACGCCGCGTCATCGGGTCGCAAGAGTTTTTTGTCAGCACAACGGCATCAACGCCCAAAGCCGCCGCAGAGCGAAAAATGGCACCTATATTGGTGGAATCGACCACGTTATCAATGACCACAATCCTTTCGGCATTTCTGCAAACATCCTCAAGTTTTCTGCAAGGTCGGCGACGCATGGCACACAACACCCCACGCGTAAGTTCATAACCCGTAAGGCGCGAAAGCAGTGCGCGGTCGCCCGTATAAACAGGCACATCGCCACAGCTGTTTATGATGTCGGCGGCATCGCCGTCAATGTGCCTGCGTTCACACAAGAGCGACACTGGTTCATAACCTGCCCCAAGGGCCACACGTATCACCTTGGGACTTTCGGCAATGAACAGTCCTCCTTCTTCCGCGCCACGGCGCAGCTGCCGCTCCGTAAGACGGCAGAAAACTTCCGCACCGGGGAAGTCAAGCGATGATATTTCAACTACCGGCATTTTCAAACTTTTTATTTGCTGCAAAAGTAATCAATTGCTTTGTCGGCACAAAACAAAAGCCTTCCCCAAACTCCCCGAAGAATATATTTGATGTAGCAAAAACTACATAGGACGTAGAAAAAATTATATCAGACATAATTTTTTCTACATCAGACCTTTTTTCACCGCCTTGTAACCCATTGCAAGACAAATCGTTATAAGATTATCGCGCAGGTAGTGTAAAACGTTGTTCTCCAATGGTTTGTGCAAATTTTATGGAACGTTGGCATACGTCTTGAATATTTCCTTTTGCAAGGCAACGCCAAAACACGTGCCTTTGCAAAAAACTGTGTGATAATTTGTTTGTTATGGAAAATAAATCATAAATTTGCTGTCGGTTCTCAACCGACAGCCGTATGCGGCGCAGGGGCGTAAGCCCAGAACGCCGCTGCGGAAATGTAAACCCACGCCGAAAGGCCGGCACAAGCCGGCTGTGAGGGCGGGAGGTGAGAGCCGCAACATATTTAAGGCGTTTACTGCGCTTTGTTCTTGACGGACTGAAATCTGGCAGTTTCAAATCTTCTCAAAGACAAATGCAACGGTAGATGCCTGCGGGATGTGTATATACGCATTCTTTTTACGGGGTTTTGTGTCCGCAATGCACGGACAGGAACTCTGTGAAAAGGTGTATCAGTACATATCGGCGTGGGCTTCTGCGTTGCTCGTTTCGAGAAGATGGGCAATGCCAGAGCCTCAGTTCGTGGGACGAGTAACGGTTTGACTCCCACGTCTTTTTTTTATGCTGCAAAACCATGTACGAATAATAACAACCGCCTTTTCGGGAGCCAAAGGCATAAAAACATATTGTAATATGCTTAAAGTTGATTTTCTAATTCCTATTCCAGAAAGAAAACTTGTAAACTTCGATGATGTCGTAAAAATATTAGGCATCAACATCAAAGAAACAGTAATCAGAAATACCACATTTCGGCACTAGTTGACAAAATGTTTTTGTGGAAAATGTTTCGAAATATACAAAGCCCAATACTTGTGAATTTCTTAAATTGGAAAAATATATAATATGAAATCAATTACAAAATCATGCGCCATGATATTAGCATTCACCATTTCAGTGGCATCATGCGGCGGCAACAGCGATAAAAAAATCCATATACAAGGTCTGCTATTGAACAAAACAAAAATAACCTTGGAAAAAGGTACAAGCGAAACGTTGACAGCAACAATAAGCCCAATTGGGGCGGCGAAGAATGCGCTTGTATGGAAAACAAACAACGAACATATTGTGGCGGTATCGTCAACAGGAGAAGTTTCTGCCTTGAAAAATGGGCAAGCTGTTGTAACTGTTTCTGACGAGACCGAAAAAGTCTACGCTTCGTGCGATGTAAATGTTATAACCACTGTAATCGGCGTACTCGTAAATGCTGAGGTCATGTTGGCTGTTGGAGAAAAACAGCGGTTGACTGCTACTGTGTTGCCTGAAGACGCAACAAACACAAATGTTATATGGCAGTCGAGCAATGAAAACATAGTTGAGGTTTCTGCCGAGGGAACAGTGCTTGGCAAGGCACCAGGAGAAGCTACAGTAACGGTGACAACCATTGACCAAAAGAAACAGGCAAAATGCAGGATTGTTGTGAAATCCGCTTCTACAATAGAGTATCATCCGTTCGATGAACCTAAACATTGGTAAAACCTCCAAAAACAAGACGAATGAAAAATAAAATTTTATACCTATTGTTTGCCTTGGCACTGTCATTGTCAAGTTGCGAGCAAGGTCAAGAAAACAACGGCAGAAAGGACATGAAAACTCTTACATTTAAGGTTTCCATATGCCAATACAATGACAAAGGAACAAAGGTCGCGTCTGACGACAAGAAAACATGGAAAAACGGCGACCAAATATACGTGGCGGTAGATGGCGACAGAAACAACCTTTGTGCATTGACATACAATGGAGAAGACTGGATTGTGAGCAAACTTAGCGACAAAGCCGATTTTTCTTCACATGGAAGTCTGAATGCTGTTTACGCCGAAAAATTAAGGTATGAACAAGGCTATATTTCCACACAAGGCGACATCCTTTATACTGATAAGGGTACTTATGAAACTAAAAACAATATCGTATTCATAACCTTGAACATGAATGTACGCCCTGTTGCTAAAATCAAAATAACGGGAATACCTGTCGGCTTTTATATAGAGGGATTAAAAGAATTCAGCTCTGTTGATATTGGAAACATGACGTGGAACAAAACATATAATGCAGAAAAGCAATACATGGAATCTAATGGGAAAGACGAAACGGTATATTATGGTTTGTTTGACGATTCAAATGGCGACTTTACTATAAAACTGCTCAACAGCCAAGGGGCATATTACGAAAAGACATTTGGCTCGAAAAATGTTTTAGCTGGAGACTACATAATAATTGATGGTCCACAAAATACTCAAGACTGGAAGTCTTTCATTCCTTTGCAAGGCATAAAGAAAAATCGTGACGTAATGGTTGTGTTAAATGGAAAAGTTTCTGCAAAAGAGTTATTCTCCTTGATCCCTAAGAATGCCACCAACCATGAAGTTTCTTATTCCTCAGACAACACTTCAGTGGCATCTGTTGATGCCGACGGCAATATTTTCGGAAATTCACTGGGTGATGCCGTTATAACGGTTACTACAAAAGATGGAGGCTATTCTTGCAATATAAACATAAAGGTCATAGACATAACCCAATATATTTCTGCAGAAATCAAAAAAACAGGAATTTACATTAGCACTACAATATATTACAAAAGGACGTGTACCATAAAAAACATTAGCGATTGCGACATCTTAGTAAAAAGTTTAAATAACATTGATGTCAACAAGACAGTACCGGCTAATTCCTCATTGGATATTAGTTTCTACAATTACTATGACGTAACCCCTGAAATGAAAATCACATTTACGTATGATGATACGGTATACAGCATAATAGGCAAATGGGTAATATAGGGTCTAAAAAAGGCAGACAATACAACCATTACGGACAGAAGACAGGCTTCGCTCCATCGCAGAAAGGCATAAACTATAATACAAATCGACAATGAAATACTTCAAATTAAAGGCAACACTCATACTGGCGATGTTGCTTTGCAACATATCCGCATCTGCGTATACGGAAATATGGCAAAAAGGCATAAGATACACGCTTGGCAATGACGGAACGGCGGCTGTGAGCGGCATATACGGAATAACCGCCGCCATAATCCCCGAAAAGGTAACGTACGATGGAATGGAATACGCCGTTACGAGCATAGAGGAATATGCTCTCTCATTCTGCACCAGCCTTGTCTCTGTTGTCATTCCCTGCTCCGTTACGAGCATTGGGGACGGCACTTTCGGTAATTGCACGGGGCTTGTTTCTGTGGACATTCCAAACTCAGTAACAAGCATAGGGGATTATGCTTTCATGGGTTGCGAGAGCCTTGCTTCCATAGTCATCCCCAATTCCGTTACGTACATAGGGGATTATGCTTTCATGGGTTGCGAAAGCCTTGCTTCGATTGCCATCCCCTGCTCTGTTACAGACATAGGGAGATACGCTTTCTGTGAGTGCAGCAACCTTGCTTCCGTTGTTATCCCTAACTCCGTTGCGGGCATAGGAGATGCCGCGTTCGCTCGTTGCACGCGCCTTGCCTCCATAGTAATCCCCAACTCCATTACTAGCATAGAGGCATATACTTTCCAAACTTGTACGGGTCTTGTCTCTGTGGATATTCCCTACTCCGTCACGAGCATAGGAAAAAGTGCTTTCACTAGTTGTAACAGCCTCAAGAAGTTGGTGTGTCATGCCACAACGCCCCCTGTATTCGATGATGAGTTTTGGGGTGCCTTTGTTGGTGTTGACAAGAACGAATGCACGCTCTACGTTCCGCAGGAGAGTCTTGATGCCTACAAGTCCGCCGCACAGTGGAAGGAGTTCTTCTTCCTTGAGACAGGCATAAAGAACGTGCCGAACACGTCTTCCTCCGCCACGGAGTCGGAACGCTACTCAACCGATGGCACGCGCCTCGCCTCCCCGCAGAAGGGCATAAACATTATAAGGATGAGCGACGGCACAGTGAAGAAAGTGCTTGTGAAATAAGCTTAGTCCATGAGTACTTAAAAGTTACCTTTTTTATACTTTGTGGGGCGGCTTTATGCCGTCCCACTTTCGTATGTGCCGTAAATGGAACAGGGCAGAGCCACGAAAACTACATCGGATGTAGAAAAAACTACATAGGACGTAGAAAAAATTATGTCTGATATAATTCAAACTACATCAGACCTTTTTTCGACCACTTGCAATGCTCTGAAAAACATAAAGTTACGTTTTTGCGCCAAATTATCACAAACATCTGTTATACAGTTTGTTATGTTTTTCATGTTTTTTTGCCCACATACCACCGGGAATGGCGGAAATGCCATTTGGCTTGCCGCATCCGTAAAACTATCGAAAAGCAATTCTTTGTTTCGCAAATAATGCGTAATTTTACAGGTTGAAACCAAGGTTTTAACCTTTTTCGCATACAGTCTTTATTTGATTGTCAAACTTTTAGATAGAAATGAATATCAAAAAAGCAGTTTTATCACTTGGGGCAGCCATCCTTACTTTGTCAGGCACGCTCAACGCGCAAATACGTCCGTTTCGTTTTGCACAAATCACCGACATACACCTAAATCCGAACAATGCCAATCCCACGGAAGGCTTGTTGCGCTCTGTGGCACAGATTAACGCCACAGACAGTTTGGACTTCGTTCTCATTACAGGCGACATAGCCGACTACGGAGACCGGAAAACCATTGAAAAAGTGAAGAGTTGTCTTGATTTGTTGAAGTATAAATACTACATCATACTCGGCAATCACGAAACCACCTGGAGCGACAGCGGCTGCATGGCATTCAGTGAAATTTTCGGCAGCGAGAGATTTGAATTCAAGCACAACGGAATACTTTTTCTCGGTTTCAACACCGGACCTTTCATGCGTATGGCTTACGGACACGTTGTGCCGCAGGACATAACCTGGCTGAAACAGGAAATGGACAAATGGGGCAAAGACAAGCCGGTGATTCTCGTAACCCATTACCCGCTGACGAAAGGAGATGTGGACAATTGGTACGATGTAACCGATGCCATTCGTCCCTACAACATAAGACTGATGATTGGCGGGCATTATCATGCCAACCGTAATTTGAAATATGACGGCATTCCGGGAATTCTAATGCGTTCGAACCTTGCCGATGATAAAGGAAAGAACGGATACGGAATTTACGACGTAACAGAGGACTCGATAAAGGTTTACACCCAAAACATAGGAGAACCTAAAAAAGAATGGGCGGCTTTCCCACTGAAAGGTGAACTTTTTGACCACAACGCCAAGGCAAACGAATATCCCGACTACTCGGTTAACAATCAATACGGCGTGAAAGTAAAATGGTGTGTCAAAGGTGAGGGCGGCATCTACTCTTCGCCTTTCAAAGAAGACAACAGACTTTTTGTGGGAGACGACACCGGCAAACTCACAGCCTATAACATAAAGAACGGGAAGCGTTTGTGGCAATTTTCCGTCCAAAGACGCATTGTAGGAGACTGCGCGGCAGAAAACGGAATAGTGGTGTTCGGAAGTGCAGACAGCACTGTTTACGGCGTAAGTTCCGCAAACGGCAAAATGATTTGGAAACTGAAAACGCAGGGACCGGTTCTCGGAGCTGTGAGAATAGTAAACGGTTTGGCATATATTGGTGCAAGCGACAACAAAATGCGCTGCATAGACACAAAGACGGGAAAAGAGGTATGGGAATACAGCGGCGTAACGGGATATATCGTTACACGCCCGCTCGTAACCGACGGAAAAGTGATTTTCGGGGCTTGGGACAACACGCTGTACGCTCTCGATGCTTCAAACGGTTCGGAAGTTTGGAAATGGAAAGGCGGAAAAGACGGAATGCATTTCTCTCCCGCGTCGGCATGGTCCGTGAGTGCTAACGGAAAAGTCTTTATTGCCGCGCCCGACAGGTATCTGACAGCAATAGACCTTAAAACGGGAAGCACGGTGTGGCGCACAAACGCTTCTATGGTGCGAGAATCAATAGGAATGTCGGAAGACGGAAAAACTATATTCGCAAAGACAATGAACGACAGCGTGGTTTGCTACCCTACCGAGGGAAACACGCCAAAAGAAGTATGGGCTTCGAATGCAGGATTCGGCTATGAACACGCACCTTCCATGCCTTTGGAAAGCCAGGGGACGGTTTACGGCGGAACATGTAGCGGACTTGTTTATGCTTTGGACGCAAAGAGCGGAAAACTAAAATGGAAATATAAAATAGGAAACTCACTCGTAAACACCGTGCTGCCTTTGAGCGCAAAAGAAGTGGCGGTTACATCGAGCGACGGAACTATTGCAATACTCTCCAAATAAGTCAAAATGAAAGCAAACGGAATAATACGAGCAACAATAGCGTTCCTGCTGTTGCTATCGCCTATGGTCCGCGCACAAAAAGTAACCATAAAGACAGGCATTGAGGTTCTGAAAGCAGAAAACTTTAAAAGCCTTGAAGGAAAGCGCGTGGGACTAATAACAAATCCTACCGGTGTGGACAACAATCTTAAAAGCGACATAGACATACTGCACGAAGCAAAAAATGTGAACCTTGTGGCTTTGTTCGGTCCCGAACACGGAGTTCGCGGAAACGCTCACGCCGGGCAAAGCGTGGGAACAGAGAAAGACGAAGTTACGGGACTTCCTGTTTATTCGCTGTTTGGCAAAACACGTAAAGCCACACCCGAAATGCTGAAAGATATAGACGTTTTGGTATATGACATTCAGGATATAGGAAGTCGCTCGTTCACCTACATAAGCACCATGGGACTTGCCATGGAAGCAGCAGCGGAAAACAATAAAGAGTTCATCGTTCTTGACCGTCCCAATCCGCTTGGCGGAAAAAGAGTTGAAGGCTGTTTGGTAGAGGACGGTTTCTTTTCGTTTGTAAGCCAATACAAAATTCCTTACATTTACGGGCTGACCTGCGGCGAACTTGCGCAAATGCTCAACGGAGAAAGAATGCTCGAGAACGGAGTGCAATGTAAATTGAAGGTAATAAAAATGCGCGGTTGGAAACGTAAGATGAATTATACCGCCACCGGATTGCAATGGATACCTTCGTCTCCGCACATTCCCCATGCCGAAACTTCTTATTTCTATCCTGCAAGCGGAATACTCGGAGAATTCAGCTACATGTCCATAGGTGTGGGCTATCCCATACCTTTTGAAATGTTTGCAGCCCCGTGGATAAACGCCGGAGTATTGACAAAAAGACTAAACGCATTGGATGTGCCGGGAGTTATATTCCGTCCGATTTATGCAAAACCTTTTTACGCCACATTCAAAGGCGAGAACATAGAAGGTGTGCAGGCACACATTATAGATTATAACAAAGCTCCGCTGACCGACATACAGTTCCTCGTAATGCAAGAAGTAGCAGCAATGTATCCGGAAAAAGCTGTTTTTGAAGTTGCAGACCATAAGCGGTTCGGCATGTTTGACAATGTGTGCGGTACATCAAAAATACGCGAACTTTTCAGCAAACGTAATCGTTGGGAAGACGTGAAAGACTACTGGTACAAGGACGCTGAAAATTTCAAAACCCTGTCCAAAAAATACTACCTATATAAATAAAGAACATGAAAAACGACGTAGCAAAAAAAAGGATTCTTGCCATAGATATTTTAAGAGGAATAACTATTGCCGGAATGATTTTGGTAAACAATCCTGGGTCTTGGGGACACATATTTACACCACTTGACCACGCAGAATGGATTGGTCTCACTCCCACCGACTTTGTTTTTCCTTTCTTCATGTTCATAATGGGAATAACAACCTATATATCGCTGCGCAAATATGACTTCCGTCCTTCGGTTGACGCAATAAAGAAAATTGTGGTACGAACCATAGTAATAATGCTCGTAGGCTCTTTTATCGGACTCTTCGTGCATTTTTGCCGTTATTGGGGAAACGTTGACGAAACCCTGTCATTCGGGAAACAATTATTGGAAGCACTGAACGTGTTTCCCACTTTGAGATTTACGGGAGTGCTTCATCGTTTGGCAATATGCTATTGCATTGTGTCGATTCTCGCATTGCTGATAAACCACAAGAGATTTCCTCTTATAATTGCCGTTCTTTTCATCGGCTATTTCATAATTCTTGAATGCGGAAACGGATTTGCCTATGACGAAACAAACATTCTTTCAATCTTTGACCGCACCATAATAAGCACAGAACATTTGTATAACGATAACGGAATAGACCCGGAAGGACTTTTAAGCACTATTCCGAGCGTTGCTCACGTAATGATTGGATTTATGGCAGGTAAAATGATTCTTGCAAAAGGCTCCGAGAACGAAAACACTCTACATAACAAAATTATAAAGACGTTTGTGTCGGGAACTTTATTGCCTGTTTTCGGTTTTCTGCTAAGCTACGCCTGTCCCATAAGCAAGAAAATTTGGTCACCAACCTTTGCCATGGTAACATGTGGCTTTGCGTCAATAGTTTTGGCAACACTTATTTACTTTGTAGATATGAAAAATATAAAATGCCGGGTACATTTCTTTGAATCATTCGGCGTTAATCCTCTTTTTCTCTTTATCATGTCCGACATATTTGCAATTCTTTTCGGCTGCATAAAGATTGCAGGAACCAGCATACACGGCATTATATATAACAGTCTTGTTCCGTTTTTCGGGGAAACCGGAGGCTCGTGCGTATATGCTCTTCTTTTTGTATTGTTCAACTTTATAGTTGTGGCATACCCCTTATACAAACGCAAAATATACATTAAAATATAAGCACTCCAATGGAATTTGAAAAGATAACCGAAAAGCCCTCCCTTTACGATAATCTCGAGAAAAAAAGTACTTGTGAGATTCTTAAAGACATCAACAACGAAGATAAAAAAGTTGCAATTGCCGTAGAAAAAGCCATACCCCAAATAGAAAAACTTGTCGACGGCATTGTTCCAAGAATGCGCAAAGGCGGTCGCATATTCTATATGGGAGCAGGCACAAGCGGACGTCTCGGAGTTCTTGACGCATCTGAACTTCCCCCGACCTATGGTGTTCCCCCTTCATTGGTAGTTGGTTTAATTGCCGGCGGAGATACGGCTTTAAGACGTGCTGTTGAGAATGCAGAAGACGATTCCACAAGAGGTTGGGAAGAACTTGTGGAACATAATATCAACGAACACGACACAGTTATAGGAATTGCCGCTTCGGGAACCACGCCTTACGTTATCGGAGCTGTAAAAGAAGCGCGCGAACACGGAATTTTTACCGGCTGCATAACAAGTAATCCAGGTTCTCCGCTTTCTGAAGCTTCGGAAGTTCCCATTGAAATGGTCGTAGGACCGGAATATGTTACCGGAAGTTCAAGAATGAAATCGGGAACGGGGCAAAAGATGATTCTAAACATGATTTCCACAGCTGTTATGATTCAACTTGGAAGAGTCAGAGGGAATCGCATGGTAAATATGGAGATTACTAATAAGAAATTGCAAGACCGGGGAACAAGAATGATTGTCAGCGAACTTGGCGTTAGCTATTCCCACGCCCGCACACTTCTTTCGCTTCACGGCTCGGTGCAAAAAGCAATTGACGCATATAAAAAAGGAGAAAACATTTAGTTCATGAGACTACGCATTCTTATATTATTTACAATGGCAAGCATCTGCGCCACGGCTCAAACTCTTGAACGCACGATTCCCGAAAGAGTTGGCATGAGCGGTGCGCGTCTTGCCTACGCCGACAGTACGATTCTTAACTCCATTAACGCAGGAGATATTCCCGGTGCCGTACTTGCCGTAGTCAAAGACGGCAAAATGGCTTACCTAAAAGCGTATGGATATCGTAGCATTGTGCCAAAACGCGAAAAGATGACCACAAACACAATCTTTGACATGGCTTCTTGCAGCAAATCTATGTCAACAGCGATATGCGCCATGGTTCTTATTGAGCAAGGAAAGCTTAGACTTAGCGACGCAGTGGAAAATTTCATCCCGGGTTTCAAGAATTGGACATCCGCAGACGGTAAAGACCATACCACCATAAGACTGCGACATCTCCTAACTCATACTTCCGGTCTGCCTCCTTACGCTCCGGTTGCCGAATTAAGAAACAAATACGGGACAAACTGCCCAGACAGCCTTATAAGTTACATTGCTTCATGGCGCAGAGATTTTGAACCGGGTACAGACTTTCAATATTCATGTCTTAACTATATTACACTTCAACACATCATTGAAAAAGTAAGTGGGTTGTCTCTGCGAGAATTTGCACGCCGCAATGTTTTCGGACCGTTAGGCATGAACCATACCGACTACATACCTTGTCTTGAAGACCAAAAAGGATATTGGAGAACCGTAAGTCTTCCTGTTTGGGCAAAAGACCATTCGTGGGCAGATATCATAGCACCCACAGAAAAACAGAAAACAGGTGAAGTTCTGCGCGGTGCTGTTCACGACCCTCTGGCAAGAGTTATAAATTCCGGCATAAGCGGCAACGCAGGAGTCTTTTCCTGTGCAGATGATATTGCATTGCTTTGCGCCGCACTCATAAACGGCGGAGAACTTAACGGGCATCGCATTCTCAGTCCCACCACCGTAAAACTTATGACAACAGTTCCCAAAGGTCTTGAAGCATTTGGCAGAACTCCGGGATGGGATAATTCTTCCGATTATTCCTCTAATCTTGGAGACATGCTCAGCAAATCGGCATATGGTCATACAGGTTTTACCGGTACAATGATTGATATTGATCCCGAAAACAAGCTAGCAATTATTCTGCTTACAAACAGCGTGCATCCCGACGGGCACACAAGCGTCATTCGCCTTAGAGCTGTAGTTGCAAACGCCGTTGCGGGAGCAATCACAAACGACAAACACACGCAGCACTACCTTGACAGAATGGACTTGTTTGAAAAAGAACCAGCCATAACCTCCAAAAACATTGTGATGCTTGGAAACAGTCTCACCGAAAACGGCGGAGATTGGAGCAAACGCCTTAACATAAAGAACGTTGTCAATCGCGGCATTATCGGCGACGATGTTCCCGGCATTTACGAGCGTCTTCATCAGATACTTCCCCACCACCCTGCCAAGATTGTTTTAATGGAAGGAATCAACGATGTTTCTCATCAACTTTCAAATGCAGAAATCATACAATCTATAGCCACTACCATAAGCCGCATAAAACGTGAGTCTCCCAATACCCGGCTCATTCTTCAAAGTCTCCTGCCGATAAACGAAACTTTCAAACGTTACAAGTTGCTTGAAGGCAAGACGGATTCCGTGGCTGGCATAAACCGTGAACTTGAAGCTTTGGCAAAAAAGGAAGGACTGACTTTCGTAAACCTTTTTCCACTGTTCACCGAAAGCGGAAGCAATATATTGAGAAAAGAACTCACAACCGATGGTTTACATCTCAATGAAGACGGCTACAATATATGGTGTGCCGAGCTGCGAAAACACTTAAAATAAAACTACAATCTAACTCATATATGAAGAATAAGAACATTTTTCTGATTGCAGCCGTTATGCTGTTGGCGGCAATCTGTATGTCGCAAACCACTTACGCTCAAAACAAGGATTTCCGTGCTCAGGCAGGAGAATTGATTCTAAAAGGAGAATTCAAAAAAACCGAAAAACTGCTCAACGGACTCCCTAAAAAGACAAAAACAGAGAACCGTTTTACAATAGACTCCATACAACAAACCATGTATCGCATACGCAAAGATTTTTCGCTTTCGCCAACCGAAGGGCGTGCACAAATCGAAAAGCGCATGGGGCATGCCGTGAGCAATGAAAAGATTGATTATTGGAAACGCAAACGTTATATTGAAGCCGATACCATTGACGGCAAAGAAATGTGGTTTCGTCGTGGCGTGGGAAACTTCTTTTTGCTGAACAACGAGGATTTCAAAAGCGAAAACGCCGCAGAAAAGAAATCCACAAACAATTACTACGCAAAATTCTACAACGAAGCGATGAATTGTCCCGCAGACTACAACAATCTGCGCAATCCTCATAAATGGCAACTTACTTTCAATCTTAAAGTAAATGCCAATGCCATTCCCGACGGAGACACTTTGAGAGTGTGGCTTCCCTTTCCCATGGAAACGACACGCCAAACAAACGTAAAGTTCCTGAAATCTTCCGCTCCAATAAAAGTATCACAAGGAACATTCCACACCACGGCATACATGGAAGGTGTGGCACACAAAGACCAACCCACAAATTTCAGCATCACATACAGTTTTGTTTCCCATGAACAGCATTTCACACGTGCCGATATTATGTCAAGTCTAAAACCTTACGACACATCGTCCGAACTGTATAAGCAATACACTGCCGAAGAATACCCACACATAATAAAAACCGAGAAACTCAAAAAACTTGCTCATACCATTGTGGGAGAAGAAAAGAATCCCGTGCTTCAGGCATCCATGATATACGATTGGATAGCAACCAATTTTCCGTGGGCGGGCGCACGAGAATACAGCACCATACCAAATATTCCCGAATATGTGGTAGAAAACCGCCACGGAGACTGCGGACAGGTGGCACTTTTATACATCACGCTCGTAAGATGTCTGGGTATTCCCGCACGATGGGAGAGCGGTTTCATGCTACATCCCGGAGCAGAGAACTATCATGACTGGGCAGAAACATATTTTGAGGGAACAGGTTGGGTGGCTACCGATCCTTCGTTTGGAAGAAGCACCACAGGAGAATCTCTCGCCGACTATTACAAAACTGGTATCGACCTCTATCGTTTCGTAGTGAACAAAGGCGTGAACGGGAGCTTTGATCCCAAGAAGAACTACATACGTTCGGAAACCGTGGACAATCAGGCGGGCGAAGTGGAATGGAAAAACGGAAATCTTGAATATAAAGACTGGACTTCCGACCTTCATGTTGATTCATGCATCAAGATTGACATTAACCGTCCCGAATATTCCTGGGCACTCACCAAACTATCCGTGGCTTCAATGCGCACAAGCGGAGACCATGCAGCCGAAATGGCAACACAATCAGTAATGGGTACACCGCTGAAAGTGCTCCAAAAAGACGACGAGTGGTATAAAGTGGAAACTCCGGAGGGTTATCAATCCTACATTCCGGGAAGTTCCATACAAATGCTCGACAGTGCCGCGTTCTATAATTGGAAACACGCAAAACGTTACATAGTTACAGCCTATCAGTCGCAACTCACCACCCAACCGGGCGGAGACGAAACGGTCAGCGACCTTGTTCTTGGCAACATTCTCGAATATAAGGACAAAAAAGGCAAGTATCTGCTATTGTCCACTCCCGACGGACGCACGGGATATGCCGCAGCCGCCGACGTGGAAGAGTTATCGGAATGGGCTAACAAACCTTTCACCACAGCACAAGTGCTGAAAACAGCAAAACGCATGATGGGTTCGCCATATTTTTGGGGAGGAACGTCCACAAAAATGACTGATTGTTCAGGACTAAGCAAAATCAGCTATCTGTCTGCCGGAGTAATTCTACGCCGCGACGCTTGGCAACAGGCTTTGACCGGAGAAAAAATAGAAGCTAAGGATTGGGCAAAAGCACAAGCCGGCGATTTGTTCTTTTTCGGCTCTCGCTCGGGTCGTGTAACCCATGTGGCAATTTCTCTCGGGGGTGCAAAATACATACATTGCAGCGGCAGGGTAAAGATAAACAGCATTGACCCCAAAGCCAAGGACTATCTTTCCACGCCGTTCCTTTCAATAAGTCGCATAAACGGAAAAATAGGCACAGACGGGATTGTTGCCGTGAAGAATCACCCTTGGTTTTTCTGACTTTCACCCATATAATCCGCGCCAACCGATAGGGAAATATTTTAATTGATTCCCGTTACTTTTCTCAGCCAATCCGGCAAAAAGAACAGGCACGAAAAGGCAAATGTTTTTCGTACTCCGAAAAACACATAGGACTTCGTAAAAAACATAAGGCACTTATTTCAAAATAAGTGCCTTTTATTTTAAAATATATGCCTTGTATTTTTTGCCGCAACAAGTCTCTGATTTACAATATCTTACAAAAGCCTCTCAAAACGGCGTAACTTTTTGAAAATTAGAACTTTGCCGTATTTTGTCGCTATCGGCATAAATTTCATTACCTGTTCGGTAAATTCATGAAGCTTTCCCGCAGAAACAAAGCGGAGCGCAGAAACCTTTGCGACGCGCTTTTTGGCACACAGGTACCTGTTGCCAAGGAAATATTGCATAACTTTGTATCATGAATAAATTTTTTGTTGCCGACACACCGTGCTTTCCATGCGCCAAAATAAACCTGGGGTTGAATGTAGTGGAAAAACGTCCCGACGGATACCACAACATTGAAACGGCATTCTATGCCATTCCCCTGACGGACGTTTTAGAAATAAAGCCACTGGAAAACGGTGATGCCGAAGAGGTTCTGTTTTTGGGAATGCCCAAAGAGGACAGTCCCGAATCCAATCTTGTATATAAGGTGTATGATGATTTGCGCAAGGAATTCAACCTTCCGCCCATGTCGCTCTATCTATACAAGCATATACCCACCGGCGCAGGTCTCGGAGGCGGTAGCAGCGATGCCGCCGAGACACTTAAAACCATAAACGCCCTCTTTGACTTGGGACTTGACAAAGAAGAGATGCGCCAACGCATATCGCGCTACGGGGCAGACTGCGCCTTTTTTGTAAGCGGGAAACCTGTTTATGCCACAGGCATAGGGAACATTTTCGAAGATTTGGACATAAATCTCAAAGGCTACTTCTTAGCATTGGTAAAACCTAATGAGAGTGTAAGCACAAAGGAAGCGTACTCGGGGCTGACACCTCAAAAAAGCCGGGAAGACATTAGAGACATACTGAAAAACGATGTTGCCAAATGGCGCGGGCTTTTGAAAAACGATTTCGAACCATCTGTGTTTCGGAAACATCCTCAAATAGCCGCAATAAAAGAAACTCTCTATGACATGGGAGCAATATACGCTTCGATGAGTGGCAGCGGCAGCGCGGTTTACGGCATCTTTAACCGCCCCGTACCCGAAGTTCGCAAAGTTTTCTCCGACTGTTTCACTTTCGAAAAGGAATTGCGCAGATGATATACTGGTTTTCAGGCACCGGCAACAGCCGTTTTGTGGCAGAAAAGCTTGCAGAACTCACAAACGACACGGCGCAAAACATCTTTATGCCTTATACAGAGGAACATGACGGCATCGTGGGATTGGTTTTCCCCGTATACGTGTGGATGCCTCCCTTTTTCGTGTCGAAATTCATAGATAATTTCCTGCAAAACATTGCTCCACAGACATACAAATACGTGGTTATGACTTGCGGAGACGATGTTGGTAAGACTCTTGACCTTGTTAAAAAACACGGTTTCGCTCCTGACGGAGCCTACAGTCTGTTCATGCCCAACACCTATGTATGCCTTCCGGGATTTGACGTAGACGGCGATAAAGTAAGGCAGGATAAACTGGGCAAAAGCCTTGCAAGAATTTCACATATAGCCCAAGAGGTTAACGATAGACGTAAAACCGTTGAAATTCACGAAGGATTGTTGCCACGAACCAAAACTTATTTGCTCGGGAAGCTCTTCGGCAGCTTCGTAAGAGACGATAAACGTTTCCGTGCAGGCAAATGTTGCAATTCCTGCGGCGCATGCACCAAAGCCTGTCCCGCAGGAAACATAACAATAGGCAACGGACAACCGCAATGGGGCGGCAACTGCACGGGATGTCTTGCCTGCTATCACACATGTCCCAAACACGCAATAGATTTTGCAAGACGCACAAGCGGAAAAGGACAATATCTCTTCCGCCGTCATGCAGGAGAAACAGGGAAATCATAATATAAAGCAAAACAACAATGAAGATTCTGCTTCTTGGCGAATTCAGTAATGTACACTGGGCTTTGGCATGCGGACTGCGGCAGCTCGGACATGAAGTTACCGTAGTTTCCGACGGCGACAATTGGAAGAACTATAAACGCGACATAGACGTAAGACGCTACGACCTTGGCGTTCGCGGCACAACGGCTTTCGTGGGGCGTTTGGTCAAAATTCTTCCAAAACTGAAAGGATATGACGTGGTTCAGATCATAAATCCCATATTTCTTCCCGTGAAAGCGGAAAGAACAGCACCTATATACAATCTGCTACGTGCGCGAAACAAGTCAATGTTTCTCGGAGCTTTCGGAATGGATCACTTTTGGGTTCACGCCGGATGCAATTGTAAAACTTTCCGTTACAGTGATTTTAATCTCGGCGACACTTTAAGACACGACGGAGAGAACGATATTTGGATAAAAGAATGGGGCTCGGGAGTAAAAGGGCGGTTGAATTGCAGAATAGCAGAGAACTGCGACGGAATAATTGCAGGACTTTACGAATACTATGCTTCCTACAAACCCTATTTCATAGATAAGCTGGAATTTATTCCGTTCCCGATTGATATGAGTACCATTACTCCGAAATCATCCGAGGCACACGACAAAGTAAGATTCTTTATAGGCATACAAAAAGCCCGCAGCGAATATAAAGGAACAGACATAATGCTTAGGGCACTTGAGCGCGTGGTTCGCGATTACCCCGAAAAAGCAGAGATGATAAAGGTGGAATCCGTTCCATTCGAGAAATATCAAAACCTAATGAATTCAAGCGATCTTCTGCTTGATCAGCTTTATTCTTACACGCCTGCAATGAATGCACTGTTGGCTATGGCAAAGGGAATAATTGTTGTGGGCGGCGGTGAAGAGGAAAACTATGAAATTCTCGGCGAAAAAGAATTGCGTCCTATCATAAATGTTCTTCCCAACGAAGATAGTGTTTACAACGCTCTCAAAGATATTGCTCTACATAAAGAACGTATTCCTTTGCTTTCGCAACAAAGCGTGGAATATATAAAGAAGTATCATGATTCCGTGAAAGTTGCGCAGCGTTATCTGGATTTTTGGAACAGACAAATAGAACGTAAAAAACAAACAAGCCAAGGACCGCAGCACGACTGACAGGTTTGTTAGAAGAAATGACTGATTTAAGTTTTTTTGAAAAGGCTTTTGCCCAAAGCGAAGGAGTAAAACGTCTGTACAATGACGTCTGTGAACTCCGCAACAACAATAACGGTACAATTAAAGTTTGTGGTCTGCAAGGTTCTTCGCGAGCCATTGCTGCCCATAGTCTTTTTTACAAATTGGCAAAGGAAGACGTTTGTTTCGTTGCGGTTCTTGACAGCTACGACGATGCGGCATATTTTTTTCAGGACTTTCAGAAACTGTCGCACAACGGAATACTCGGCAACAACATAGTATTTTTTCCTTCCGAAACCAAACGTAAGGGAAACAATTTCGTGCGTGATGAAGACAATATCATTATGCGCACAGAAGTTCTCGGTCGTCTTGCCCACAAAGACAACCCTTTGGCAATAATAACCTATCCTCAAGCCATTGCAAAGAAAGTTCCGGGGGCGGAAGAGGTTTCGAAGCGTTCGTTCACGGTGAAAGAAAACAGTTGCCTCGATGTTGCTGAAACCGAAAACAAACTTCGCGAATGGGGCTTCAAACCTGTTGACTATGTTTATGCTCCCGGCGAGTACGCTGTACGTGGAAGTATAATAGACATCTTTTCATATTCCTGCCCCGACCCTATAAGAATAGACCTATTCGGAGATGATGTGGAAAGTGTGCGCACTTTCGACGTAACAACACAGTTGAGTATTGAAAAAATAAGCAGTATAATTATTGCGCCGCAGGCTTCATCTTCGGGCAAAACAGTTCCCATTACAAATCTTTTCCCTGACAATACAGTTTATTTTACAGGTAATCTTGCTTTTGACGCTGCAAAAATTGACGAATACAAAGATTCTATGACCGAAGACAAACCAGAGGATTACATAGTGGGAGAAGCCTTTCTGGGATTGCCTTGTAAAAACGTGGTTATAGAATGTGGCGTTACGCAGGATGCAAAAGCGGGAAAACATACAAGAACTGTTTCGTTTCATACAAGTCGCCAGCCTCTTTATCACAAGGATTTCGATTTGGTAAAGAGCTCTTTCGAGGAATTCAATTCGAAAGGTTACAAAATTTATATCGCTGCCGACAGCGCAAAACAGCTTGAACGAATAGCAAGTGCACTTGAAGGCATCGGGGCAGCAAACATATTTACTCCTCTTCTTGGAACAGTACATTCGGGATTCTGTTCCGACGACATAAAGACCTGTCTCTTTACCGATCACGAGATATTTGATCGTTTCCATCGCTATAATATGAAAGAAAATAGTGCGAGAAACGGTAAAAATGCTCTGACATTAAAAGAAATAAACGACTTGCAGGTAGGAGACTATGTGGTTCATTCCGATCACGGAATAGGTATATTTATGGGACTTGTCCATATAGGCGAAGGCAATTCCCGTCAGGAATCTATAAAACTTGTTTACTCCGGCGGCGACATAGTCATGGTGTCCATCAATTCCCTTCACAAACTTAGCAAGTATCGCGGAAAAGAAGGAACGCCGCCTAAAGTCAGTCATCTTGGCACAGGTGCATGGCAGAAAATCAAAGACCGCACAAAAAAGCGCATAAAAGACATTGCCCGAGACTTGATAAGGCTTTACGCCGAAAGACGTTCCAAGAAAGGTTTCGCTTTCAGTGGCGACAATTACATGCAACACGAACTTGAAGCCTCGTTTCTTTACGAGGATACCCCCGATCAGTCAAAAGCAAGTATGGCTGTTAAAGAAGACATGGAGAAAGCGCGCCCCATGGACAGGCTTGTATGCGGGGATGTGGGCTTCGGAAAAACAGAAGTTGCCATACGCGCAGCATTCAAAGCTGCCTGCGACAACAAACAAGTGGCGGTTCTCGTGCCTACCACAGTGCTTGCGCTGCAACATTACAGAACTTTCTGCGAACGATTGAAAGATTTTCCGGTGCGTGTGGACTATCTTTCGCGTGCAAGAACTGCCAAGCAGACAAAAGAAGTATTGAAAGACCTCGCTGATGGCAAAATAGACATAATCGTAGGCACACACAAACTGACGGGCAAGACAGTGAAATTCCACGACCTCGGACTTTTGATAATTGACGAGGAACAGAAATTCGGTGTTTCCGTTAAAGAAAAACTGCGTCAGATAAAAACCGAGATCGATACACTTACGCTCACTGCCACCCCCATACCGAGAACACTGCAATTCTCACTTATGGGTGCGAGAGACCTTTCGGTTATACGCACAGCCCCGCCAAACAGATATCCCATAGACACAGAATTGATAACCTTCAATGAAGAAATTGTTTCGGAAGCCATTAACCGCGAACTTGCACGCGGAGGGCAGGTGTTTTTTGTATGCAACAGAGTTTCGAAATTGCCCGCAATAAAAGCAATGATAAACCGTGTGGTTCCCGAAGCCCGAGTTGCCATAGGACACGGGCAGATGCCGCCGGAAGAAATGGAGAAAGTCATAACAGGATTCGTAAACTTCGATTTCGATGTGCTTGTTGCAACAACCATAATAGAGAGCGGAGTTGACATTCCCAACGCCAATACAATAATAATAGAAGGAGCACAAAACTTCGGACTTAGCGACCTGCATCAAATGCGCGGGCGCGTGGGACGTTCAAACAAAAAAGCCTACTGCTACCTTCTCACTCCGCCCGTGTCCTCTCTTCCCGACGATGCCCGCCGTCGCCTTGAAGCCATAGAGGGTTTCTCCGATTTGGGAAGCGGCTTCAGCATTGCCCTTCAAGACCTTGACATACGCGGTGCGGGAAATCTTTTGGGTGCGGAGCAGAGCGGATTTATAGCAGACTTGGGTTATGAAACATATCAACGTGTGCTCAACGAAGCGGTCAACGAATTGAAGACCCAGGAATTCTCATCTCTCTACGAAGACGAAATAAAACAATCCACGGAAGGCGAAGGCAGTTTCTTTGTTGAGGATTGCAATGTGGAAAGCGACATTCCTATGTTCTTTCCAGAAACATACGTGCCCGGAGTAAGCGAAAGAATAATGCTATATCGCGAACTCGACTCCATATCCGACGATTCGGAATTGCAACGATACAGACAAAGACTCGCAGACCGCTTCGGCACTCCCCCGCGTCAGGCAGAAGCCCTTATGCTAATGCCTGCGCTGCGCCGCAAAGCTCGTGCCCTCGGTGTGGAAAAGGTTTTCATGAAAAACAAGTCAATGACCTTGTTCTTTGTATCAAACAACGCAAGCCCGTTCTACAAGAGCAATACATTTGGGAACATCATTGACTACGCCATGAAGCATCTGCACCGATGCAAACTTGACGAAACTAACGGCAAACGCAAAATGCTTATTGCTAATATCCCCACCCCGGAAGCGGCAATAACTGTTCTTGACGAAATTCTTGTTAAGAAAGAGGACTGACAGAATTTCCTACCTCACACATAAAAAAGGACCTTACGTGCATCCCAAGAAAACGCTATTTTTTGCGTTGTTTTTTGAGCCGTTCGACAGCTCGAAAAACACATAAGGCATGTTGTAAAAAATACAAGCCATATATTTTAAAATACAAGGCAC
>QAML01000042.1:61906-75218 GCA_003150315.1 Prevotellaceae bacterium
ATATTTTAAAATACAAGGCACTTATTTTAAAATAAGTGCCTTGTATTTTTCGCTTTTCTTTAATTCAGGAAAACAACAACTTACATCAGTTGGCAGAAACCTCGTCTTTCATGCCTTCCGCGCCGGTTCTTTCTATCTCCCCGCGCATTTCCACAATGCGATATTCAGCATTGTCCATTTTCCGAATCTCACTTTTATCAACACCATATATCATGGACATGATGCAGCGGTTTATGAATCCGTGTCCCACGCAGAGAATTTTCTTCCCGTCGTATTTTTTGAACATAAGATTGGCAAATTGTCTTCCGCGTTCCATGCCTTGTTCGAGCGTTTCCACACTTGGCGGCAGCGTTTCCAGTTTGCGTGCCTCGGCATAGCTGTGCAGAGTATATTCTCCCCAATCTCTTTCTTTCAATAGGTCGCAGAGTTCTATTTCATTCTCATGTCCGTAGCCGAGCACTATGTTTGTTGTGTCAACCGCGCGTTTCAGCGGACTCGAAATCACGGCATCAAAAACCTCATCTGCAAGTTTTTCACCCAACTTGTGCGCCTGACTTATTCCGAGTTCCGTTAAATGTCCTCCGGTTTGCCCCTGAAGAATCTGCGCGCGGTTTTCTTCCGTTTCGCCGTGGCGTGCCAAATACATTGTAAGCATAATACGTTGTTTTTTCAAGTGCAAAAATAGACAAAACCTGTAGGCGGGAAACAAAATAAGTGAGTAACTTCGCAAAAAATATAAATTAAAGAACAATGAGTAAACCAATCTTCGCAATTTTAAGGGCGATCATTGCCTTGGTTATAGGATTTCTTTTGGCTCTGAACCCGGAAACAGCCACATGTATCATAGTTGTGCTGATAGGCATACTGTTTCTGCTTTTCGGCATAGTGTCTGTTATTTACAACATCAAAGCCGTTAAAAGCATAGAGCGGTTTTCCGAAGACCGACAACTGCAATTTCCCATAACAAGTGTGGGATGTATACTCTTCGGACTTGTTTTGTCGCTCATGCCGTCGGCTTTTCTGAAAATATCCATGTTTATACTCGGTGCGTTCCTTGTTTTGGCAGGAGCATTTCAGATTGTTTCCTTCCGTCTGTGTTCCAAAAACGTACACACGCCCATGCCGTTTTACGTTATTTCGGCTTTGGTGATGCTCGCAGGCATTTTCATATTCATTAACCCTATTGAATCGGCTTCACTTCCAGCCATTGTGCTCGGCACATCGTTCATAGTTTATGGCGTAATGGAAACCGTACTTTCCGTTCAGACAATGATTTCAAACAAACGCCTGAAAAAAGCGGAAGCAGAGTATGCAGTAGAAGTTATTGCCGAAAAAGAACAAACGACAAACGGACAGGAAGAAAACAATACGGCTAACCAATAACAGGATTCCGTATCAAAACTCCAATTGAAGCCTGAGATTCAAAAGCCTTCCCGTTAGATAATTCGGCACAGCAAACTGATTGTTGGTTATGTCCGTTACCCAATAATACGAATTAACGTTGTTAATGCCGAACACGTTGAAAGCGTCTATTCCGAGCCAAGCATTTTTAAGCATACCCGCTATGCCGCGCGTATGACTGCGATCTTCGTTGTTCAAAAGCCGATAGTTCATGCCAATGTCCACACGTTTGTATGCCGGGGCGCGGAAATTCATTTTTTCTCTTCCCGAATGGGGAGGACCAAAAGGCAAACCGTCGGCAAAAGCTCCGCGAAGCGACAATTTCCAACGGTCTGTGCCGGGAAAGAAATCGGTGAAATACAGCGAAAGATTGTATCGCTGGTCCGTGGGACGGGGAACCCACTTGTTTCCAAACTTTTCTTTTGTCTGCATAACAGAGAAAGTAACCCACGAATCGGTTCCAGGAACAAATTCTCCGTATAGCTTTGTGTCAATTCCCACTGCATAACCGCTGCAAACGTTTCTGCCGTAATATACAGTGCGAACATTGTTGACATTGTAGGGAATCAAATCGCTCATGCCCTTGTAATAAAATTCCGCAGTAAACTTAAACGGTCGCTCTCCCATACGAAAAGTATAATCTCCCCCGAGAACTATTTGCCAGCTGCGCTGCGATTTTATGTTTTTATTGAGATTGACCACCGTATTATAGTTTGTGGTAACGGTATCTCGCAATTCCTTATAAAAAGGTGTCTGACAATAAAGACCGGCTGCCATTCTGAAAATCCAATTCTCGTTTGCCGAAGGAATAAAACCCACCGAAGCGCGCGGACTTATGATTGTTTCCTTATTCCAGCTCCAATTGGAAAGACGAACTCCGTAATTAACTGTAAAATTTCCCACTTTGGACGAAAAACGATATGTGTCCTGCACATAAGCCTCTATTCGTGTGGCACTAAGTTTCTCATCGGCGTGAAGATTATAGTAAAGCTGCATTTTGTCCGGGTTATTGGGAATGGAATATCCCGCAGAATCTCTCATTTCCCACTCTGAAGATTTCTCGGAAAAGCTTTCGGTGCGCATGGAAACGGCAGCTTCTACATCGTGCTTGGAAAACTTTGTGTTGAAACGCAGTCCTATGTTGGCAACTGTGGCATTCAGATAATTTCGTGCGTGTTCGCGATAAGTCCCTACGCCGAGTTCTTCCTGCGAACCCAGTTCGTTGAGCCAATATTGCCCTTGTATGTCATAAGTTTCCTGTTCACGGGTTTTGAATGCGGAACCAAGGAGAGACAACGATGTTTTTTTCCCGAAATGCCGCGATATTGTGAAAGCCCCGTAATAGGTACGGAACAAATCTTTTTCTTTTCCGTCGAAATATACACGGAACTCTTTTGTATCGGCAAGCGTTCCGAAACGGGTTTCCCTGTCCTTGGGCTTGAAATTATAATGATTGTCCGAAATGTTACCTATGAAATCGAGTGTCCAACGCTCGTTGGGAGTCCATGACCAATAAGTTTGGTAGTCAAGAAAGTTGGGACGATATTCTCCATTTGTCTCGAGAGAGCCAAGCATATACCTTGTTGTTTTATAACGAACGCTGTTCATTATGCTGAAATGCTTGTTTCCCCAACCGGCATAGACACCACCGCCGAGAAGCGAGGCATTGATTTTTCCTTCGAACTTTTGGGGCTTTTTATATTTGATGTCCAACACCGAAGACATCTTGTCGCCATATTTTACAGGGAAACCGCCGGTTGAAAATTCAATCTTGTCAACCATATCACTGTTTATGATGCTCAAACCTTCCTGCTGACCGGAGCTGACAAGCATGGGGCGATAGACTTCCTGACCGTTGAGATAAACAAGATTCTCATCAAACGAACCGCCACGCACATTGTATTGCGAACTCATCTCGTCGTGCCTGCTCACTCCCGCCATTGTGGAAATCAAATCCTCCACGCCGTTGCCCGTAGTGCTCGGCAGATTTTTTGTGTCCTTTGCCTTTATGCTTTGCATGGTGTTCGACTGAACCCGTTGCCCTTTCACCGTTGCCTGTCCCAATGTGTGGTCGGACGGCTTTAACACAACCTTCAGCGTAACGGAGTCGTGCGGAAACATGAGTGTTCGCTTGTGAGTTTGATAGCCCAACATGCTGAACACAACCACCACACTGTCGCCGCTCTGACATGTGAACGAATATTTTCCGTTCAAGTCTGTGAGCGTTCCTGCTCCCTGCCCCTCCACTTTCACTACTGCCAGTTCTATGGGCTTTCCGTCTGTGTCGCTAACGGTGCCACGTATTTTTAAGTTGCCTTGAGCCGAAACGAATGTCTGCGCAAAAAACAGCATCGCAAGCAAAAACAGCCCGCGCAAAAGGAAACTTTTTTTCTCGCTATACTTCATCATCAAATTATAAACGTGAAAAAGCGGCTAAAGTTGTAATCGGTTTGCTATATTTTTATTTAATGCGATATTTTGTCCCGAAATCTTTGTTGTTTTCGTGGACATGAAGCACAATTTTTCAAGTAATTTTCATCGCGCTATAGCTTCACGAAAAACACACATAGGAAATAAGAAAAAATATAAGGCACTTATTTTAAAATACAAGGCACATATTTTAAAATAAGTGCCTTGTATTTTTCGTTTTTCTATATATCTGAAAACCAACAACAAATAACGAGGCAATTTTTACGCATAATTTCCGCACTATTTCCCTTGATTTTTTTTGAAAAAACAACATGATAACCGGCACACGAAACATGTAAAAACAATAAAACCGCAACTTCACAGAAGTGCGGTTTTACATTTAAGAGCCGATACCCGGACTTGAACCGAGGACCTACGCATTACGAATGCGTCGCTCTACCAACTGAGCTATATCGGCAAGCGGTTGCAAAATTAGCTTTTTTAGGCGAAAGCACAAAGTTTCAATCCATATTTTTTGCCATTCTGATGTTCACGCTCGCGTTCATGCCGTCTGCACCAACAGGCGGATTGGGTTTTGTAACTTTAACCTCGGCGGCTACAACGTCCTGCATTTGCAACAGAACCGTTCCAATTTCACAGGCAAGCTTTTCAAGAAGTTTAAGAGGTCGAGCCATAACCTCCGCTATGCGCCTGTAGGCTTCGGAATAATCGGGAGCGGCAAAAGGATCATCGTTAACAAACGCCCCTTGATGCACAACGGCTGTAAGTTTTACACACACTTTTATTTCCACACCGGTTTTTCTCTCTTCTTCGCCCACACCAAGGTGCGCAAAAAAGTTCATATTTTCGAGCGTTATGGTATATGTTTCCGGCAATTTCATTTTATTCCCCTTTCGTTTAGAGCCTTGGAGTAACGGGCAGCATTGGCTAGATGCTCGGAATAGGTGCGGGCAAAGTTATGAGTGCCCGAAAAATCTTCCCTGGCGCACATATACATGAAGTTGTGGTGCACGTAGTTCAACACGGCATTTATTCCCTCCACACTCGCCACTCTTATTGGTCCGGGAGGCAATCCAATGTTTCGATAAGTGTTGTAGGGACTTTTTATGTCAAGAAGTCCATGGCGAATGCGGCGAAGTGCAAAGTCATGCCACGCAAATTTTATTGTAGGATCGGCTTGCAAGGGCATTCCTGCCTTTAGCCTGTTTATATACATGCCGGCAATTGCAGGCTTTTCGGCATTGTTAGCCGTTTCTTCGTCAACTATCGATGCCAAAGTGCAAACCTCGTGAGGCGTAAGCGGTATGGATTTAGCCTTGGCAACACGTATGTCGTTCCAAAACGCCGAAGATTCTCTTTTCATACGCAAAAGAAAATTCTGCAACGAAGTATTCCAATATATCTCATAGGTGTTGGGAACGAAAAGACAGTAAACGTTTGCCGTATCAACGCCCAATGCAGACATTTTGGCGGAGTCTTTCACAGTTTTCACAAACTCCACGGAGTCAATCATGAGGTTGTGCGAAATATATCCCGCCATGTCTTCCATGGTTCGCACTGTGGGAATTGTCAATTCCACCGGAGTTTGTCTTCCACCGCGCAAGGCACGAAAGAATTGAAGTGCGCCCTGCCCTTTTTCAAGTGCATAGCGTCCGGTGCGCGGATGATTGTCGTAGCGTGTGAGTACTGCCATAAGCGAAACACCCCAACGCTGCGGCCAGTGAGCCACAGACGAGAGTTGCTGTGAGACAGAATCACGAGTATCATCGCCGTCAACAAAAACATAAGCAATTTGATTGCCTTTAAGCATTGGGGCAAACATCATGTAAACCCCAAACAACACAAGCACGGCGGCTGCCGCGATTGCATAGATTAATCTTCGTTTCATATCAATATGAGTTTCGTTTCTTAATTAGCCGCCTCCTCCGGTTTTTCTATCTGGCGAAAAAACAAATATGCCCAATAAGTATTGGAATATTCGCCCGGACCGTTATTCTGTTTGACTTTAGAAGCAAAGTCGGCAAAATATTTTTCAAGATCAGGGTTATATCCCGCAATGGAACGGGCACGCGGGTCGCGCGAAGCCAAAGCTGTCAAAGCTTCTGCATAAGCACGCGGCATTTCAGAGTTCTTGTAAAGATTAAAGCGGGATAATATTATACCAAACTTCTCAACTTCCTTGTTAAGCAAGAGACTGCAAAGCACGTAATCGAGAAGTTTTTTGCTGTTTACGTTTCGTTCGAAAAGACGGAACAACTCCGAAGGCATGGGATAAGCTCCTACAAATGTATCACTGCGATAAGGCGGAAGTTTTATTCTGTTGCTTTTTGCCTCAAGCGCAACAAGTCTGTGCATACGTCCTTTTACGAAATCCCCATTACAGACGCTTTTTTGAAGAAGTTCCAAATAGGAACGGGCAACACCCAAATCGCAGGAATTGAGAGCATAGTCAATCTTGAAACGAAGAGAGCGGAAACATTCGTTCTCGCGCTGCGTAACACCATATTCGAATGCCTGATGAAAAGCTTCATCCCATATTCCTATATTATCATAGAACTGACGGTTGAAGTTTGTATAGAAAGTTCGTTTGTCGTGTCTGTACAAAAAATCTTCGGGAGAACTTATGGGATAAGAGAAGAGTACCTGCGGCAAATTATCTGTTGCACTCATTGCCAAAAGCACGTAGTCGGTAAGAATCTTACTTTTCACAGCCTCGTCATAGGGAACTTCGGCAATAATTCCCTCCCAATCTTTTTGGTCAGTCAAAAGCGAGAGTTTGTTTGTTCTTTCTCCGAAAAGCAAATCCTTATCTGTAAGCATTATTGCAGCGAATGCTGCAATACAAAGCACAGATGCGGTACAGGAAATCCATCCTGCTGTTTTCTTTTTTAAAGGCATCAACACTGCCGCACAAGTTATTACATATCCCACAAAGACTTTCCATGTAAAAAACTCATCTATTCCTGTAAGCGGACGCTTGTTGAAAGGCACAAAGTCCACAAAATCCGACCATAAACGCGGAACAAAAAAGCTAAAAGCAAGAGGAACGAGTATTACGGCGGAAGTAATCTTTGACTTATGGTAAACATATTCCAATATGACAAACACGACCAAAAGCATTACTGCTTCGTACCACGGCATAAGGCAAAAAGCCGGTATGGGAAGCAACTGTGTGTAAACAGTTCTCCAAATCCTAGACTTGATAGCCGTGAACACGTACAGCAACAACGAGAAGAACAGGAAGTTCACGGACATATCGACAAAGGGAAAGGAATTAGGCACTACGAGGAGCGCAGGGAAAAATGCCAACCAGCCGAAAGAAGTTTTTCCAAGATTGCGTAAAGTAAGGAACAATAGCCACTGGGATAAAGTTATAACCAATGAATATATCAAAGCTCCCGCCCATGCAGTAGCAAAGAACTGCTCAAGGAAATCGGAAATCAAAAATGTTATGCCCTGCGGTCTGCTTATTACACCACCTAAGAATTCTCTTGTAAGCAAAAACAGGTCTTCGCCCTCCTGCATTTGTATTGTATAAGGGAAACAAAGAAATAGAACCCAAAAACATACGATTTCTGATAGTAGCAGGAATATATAATTGCGTTTCATCTCTATTTTCATTTAACACGGAACAATTCCGCAGCCTTTTCTCTGCTGAACACAACGGGAGACTTTATGAACTCTGGAATATTGTATGCGTAAAGTAATTCTCCATTTTGCTCAGGATTTTTTTGAGGAAGCATGAAAGGTTTGGTGAACTTGCCTTTTGAATCACAATGCGAGAAAAACAGACGAGTATATTTTCCGTCCACCCTGCGTGAACTGAAAACTATCCAACGACCATTAGAACTCCAAGAATGATAACTATCGGAACTATTACTATTTAATATATCAGTATTCACAAACCGCATTGTATTCAGGTCAATCATTTTCAAATCTGCTTCCACATGTTGTATCGGGAACGTTGCACAGTCTGCTTTGGTAAACATCAGAAATCTTCCGTCTGGTGAGATTCGGGGGAAAGACACGCTGCCTCCATTTTGCGAGGGACTGTATATTGTATCTATTTTTTCTCCGAGGGTTCCATTGGCGGAATTAAAAGGAACACGAATAAGAGCATATTTCATCTTTTCAAAATATGACTGCATCATTTCTCGCTGCTGTTCATTTATTCCAAGATGAGCTACACACATATAAAGATATTTTCCGCCAGGCGAGAAAGCAGGAAAGGTTTCCCAATCATCGCTTCCGCAGAATCTCGAATCGGTTAAAACCCTATCGTTTTTTACATCGTAAATAATAATGTCGGAATTCATATCGAACACCTCAATTTTATTACGACTTATTCCGTAAAATGTCTGGCGGGTAAGGTTTGAAGAAAAAGCAACGAAGTTTCCCGAAGGATGCCAATAAGGATATGTGGCACTTTTCTTCGGTCCTAACTGCTCTATTGGCAGTTTTCTTGTTTTTCCGTTTACAGTTATTATTGTACTTCCGCCTTCTCCACGAGCATGAAACAACCAATTTTGGGGATTGTAATCACAAAAACTGTGGCAATTGACACATCCTTTGTTGTTCTGCGAATTTTTTATTATTGTTTTCTGATTAAAACTTTCGAGATTACGTTGATAAATTCCCATTCTATTCCACAATTCAAATCCGGGAGGAACAAGGCGGTAAGCAATCCAAGGATCAATGCTGTCTTTTGAAACAAAAATAGAAAATGGTTTGTAATCAATGCCGCCGGGATGTTTTTCCGACCACTCGGATACTTTTACAACCAAACATTTACCCGCAGCTTCTCCAAGAATTCTTTTCCAATCCTTTTCAGGAAAATCTATAACCGTAGAGCCTTCGACTTTTATTACTTGTTTCCCTTCGAATTCCACAATAGCCTTCACATGTTTTGCGGCTTTTATCTCAAAATTCAGCGGTGCAATGTTTACAGGAACTGTTACATCTGTATAATCGGGAAATATTGTAGGAACAATGTTAGAACTTTCGGCACATTTTTCATATTTTCCTCCGCAAGAAGACAGAATCATGCCGGATGATAAAAAGAAAATCATCATCCAAACACAAAAACTTATATACGGCTTGCGCATGACTTTTATTTTTCCTCTGATGAAGAATATTCTCCTGCGTGTTTTGTTTTCCACACAAAGAACCATATCAAAGCTATAAACACCGCTATCCCGCCGACAGTATAAGCTATTCCCTTTGGAAGAGCCATCGCCTCGGGTGCAACACACAAATAAGTTACACTAACAGTTGTCATAAACAATGCGGGGACGAGAGTTATGAAATAATTCTTCCTTTTCTTCAACAAATAAACAGTTATAGCCCAAAGAGTAAATACCGAAAGCGTTTGGTTTGCCCACGCAAAGTATCCCCAAATAACTGCGAAGCCGGATTTATCGGAAAGGTTGAACCATATAATCAACGCCACCAAAGCAAAAAGAGGAATTGAAATGTACAGACGGGAAAGCAATTTCTTTTGTTTGAACTTCAAAGAGTCTGCAATAATAAGTCTTGCCGAGCGCAAAGAAGTATCACCAGAAGTAATTGGAGCCGCTACCACACCTAATATCGCAAGAATTCCACCAACAATACCAAGCCAGCGTCTGCTCATTATATTTACTACATTCGGAGCCTGAATGCTCATATCCGTATTGCCGCTTGAGGGATCGAAAAAGAAATAACTTGCAACCGCAGCCCACACAAGGGCAACAACTCCTTCGGTTATCATTGCTCCGTAAAACACAGGGCGTCCGTACTTCTCGCTTTTCATACACCTTGCCATCAGAGGGCTTTGCGTAGCGTGGAATCCTGAGATTGCTCCGCAGGCAATGGTTATGAACAAACACGGGAATATGGGTTGAGCAGCTTTGTTCGGATGAAGATTATTCAAGCCATCAGTTATTTCAGGAATGGAAGGCCAGTGTATATAAAGTGCAACCATTAATCCGAGAGCCATGAAAAGAAGTGCAAAGGCGAAAATGGGATAAATCTTACCTATAACCTTATCAATAGGCAAAAGAGTGGCAATTATATAATAGACAAATATCACCGCCATCCAAAAATACATGTTCATGAACGGCACGTCCGAGGTAAGATCTTTCAAAATCAAGGCAGGGGAACTCACAAACACTGCTCCAACCAATATCAGAAGCATTACCGTGAACACAACCATTATTTTTTTTGTAGTGTGTCCCAAATATTTTCCTATTATTTCCGTTAGCGAGCATCCGTTCGTTCTTATAGAAATCATTCCGCTCAAATAATCGTGAACAGCTCCGGCAAATATGCAACCGAATATAATCCACAAAAAAGCCGAAGGTCCATATAATGCGCCCATTATGGCTCCGAATATTGGTCCCGTGCCTGCTATGTTCAGAAATTGAATCATGAAAATTTTCCATGTCGGCATCGGAATATAATCCATTCCGTCCTGCAAACGGTAAGCCGGCGTGGGGCGATTGTCAGGTCCGAAAACCTTCGCTACAAAACGCCCGTAAACGAGATAGCCCAAGACTAAGGCCACCAAACTGACTGTAAAGGAAATCATATTACTATTTACAAGTTTATTTCAAAAGCCACGCAACTGAAAGCTTTTGGATTCAGCGCATTTGCAAAGTTACTTCTTTTTGTAAAATTTGCAATGCTGCACACGTTTTTATTCTAAAACGGCAAGAGGTGCGAATTTGAGCAACAGATCTTTCGTTCCAGAATCATAAAATTCTATGTTGACTTTCGCTGTATCACCTGCATCCATAATACGTTTGACAACGCCTTTGCCAAAACGCCGGTGTTCCACCACGGTTCCTACCTTTATTATGTCGCCCGCCTGTGTTTTGGCACTTTCGAGTGTTTGGGCGCCGTCCGATTCCTGATTTTCGCGACGTATTGCCGTTCTGCCGAAAACCGGCGAAGCTTGCAATGTGAAACGATTGTCATCAAAACCGCCGAAACTCCTGCGCGGCTGACCATAACAGCCTTTGCTTTTCCTGTCATTGAAATGTACGCACGAGGAGTCCAGTTCTTTTACGAAACGACTCGGATCGGATTCGGTTACATTACCATACGAAAAGCGGAAACGGGCATAACTTATATAGCAATACTCTTTGGCTCTCGTCAGTGCCACATAAAACAAGCGACGTTCCTCTTCGAGTTCGCGAGAATCAAAGAAAGCCTGATGTCCTGGGAAGATTTCTTCTTCAAGTCCCACTATACACACTGCAGAAAACTCAAGTCCCTTTGCAGAATGTATTGTCATGAGCGAAACCTTCTCTTTGTCGGCATCGTTTTTGTCGGCATCGGTAAGTAAAGCCACATCGGCAAGATAATTTTCAATAGTGGCATTCTCCGCACTGCCATTTGTCTCTGTTTCCTGCGCCACGAAATCATACAAGGCGTTTATAAGTTCGTCCAGGTTCTCTTTTCTGCTCAAATCGCTCGTATCGGTTACTATTTCCGTTCTCACTCCGCTCTCTTCAAGAATCTCGTTTCCGAGCGCATAAGCGTCAAGTTCACCAGCCTTTGCGGCAAAGCCGTTTATCATAGCCACGAATTTGGATATACGTCCGTAGGTAGTGGCAGAAACCCCGAGTTCTTTTGCTGCAAATGTGTTTACGGTTTCCCACAGACTGATTCCGTTGTTCGTAGCCACTGACATTAGTTTCTCTAGAGTGGTATTTCCTATTCCGCGTGCAGGATAATTCACAACTCTCCTGAAAGCTTCGTCGTCGTTCGGGTTCACGGTCATTCGGAAATAGGCTATGGCATCTTTCACTTCCTTGCGTTCGTAAAACGAAAGCCCGCCATACACACGATAAGGCACACCCGACTTTCTCAGAGCTTCCTCTATGACGCGGCTTTGCGCATTCTTGCGATAGAGCACGGCTATTTCGCTATACGGCACACCATTGTCGGCGTTTGTTTTGCATACTGATTTAACCACTCTCTCCGCTTCTTCCACATCGCTCTCGGTCGGATATATTTCAATCTTCTGTCCCGCGCCTGCCAAACTGTAAACATCCTTTGGTATCCTGTTACGGTTGTGAGCAATTACGCTGTTGGCAGCATCGACTATGCTTTTCGTGGAACGATAATTGCGTTCGAGCTTGAAAAGTCGGGCATCGGGGAAAATTCTCGTAAAATTAAGGATATTACCTATGTCGGCACCGCGAAAGGCATAAATGCTTTGCGCATCGTCTCCCACCACACACAGCATTTGTCTTTCACGCGTGAGCAGCCAAAGGATTCTTGCCTGAGTGCGATTAGTGTCCTGATATTCGTCAACAAGCACAAAATTGAAACGGTCCACATATTTTCTGCGCACCTCCTCATGAGTTGTGAGCAATATGTACATTTTCACGAGCAAATCGTCAAAATCCATGGCATCCGATGCCTTGAGTCGCTGCTGATACTTCATATATATATGTCCAACCTCGGGAACTTTATCGGAATCATCGCGTTTCAAAATATCGGGATCGTTAAAATATTCTTCCGCAAGAATAAGATTGTTCTTTGCCTGCGAAATTTTCGAAAGGACTATGGAAGGTTTATAAACCTTTACATCAAGTCCCATGCCTTTCACTATGTTTTTCACGAGACTTGTGGAATCGGTGCGATCGTATATTGTAAATTTCGACGTATAACCCAACAGCGGGGCTTCTTTTCTCAATATCTTGGCAAACACGCTGTGAAACGTGCCCATGACAAGGTATTTGGCAACCCCTTCTCCCACTATAGCGGCAACACGTTCACGCATTTCGCGGGCGGCTTTGTTGGTAAACGTCAGCGCAAGTATATTCCACGGCTTCAGCCCGTGAGCGGTGAGAAATGCAATCTTTGTGGTGAGAACACGTGTCTTTCCAGAACCGGCTCCGGCTATTACAAGCGACGGACCTTCAATATATTCTACGGCTTTACGCTGACTTTCGTCAAGGTTGTCAAGATATTCAGTTTGTTGCATCAAGTGTAATAATTACTTTCCAAGACCGCCACGGTCTTAAAAGAGAAAAAAGAAAGGAGAACACTGACGCGATACGCGATGAAAACTCCTATATGATAAGATTTGAGGGTCCGCAAATCTTTGTAATCTGTATATTTTACAGCGCGCCATTGACTTGCGAAACGGTCTCGGTTTTCATTTTTTATTGATGAGCATCCCGGTCTGCCGTCAGCGGAACTCCTTTGTAAAAGCAAAGATATAACATATATTTGAATCCGTCAAGTGCCGAAGCACAATTTATTTTTACAAAACCACTACCCTCCGGGATTAAACTATTCAGTAACTGCGGGATAAAAATTTGCACCTCGCACATTTTTTCTTTGATTTCGGGAATCAAAAACCACGACACAGCACGAATTTCCGCAAACAGAAACACACACATTCCGCATGCCCTAAAAAACATAAGGCATGTAGCAAAAAATACAAGCCATATATTTTAAAATACAAGGCACTTATTTTAAAATA
>QAML01000104.1 GCA_003150315.1 Prevotellaceae bacterium
AAACAAGAAGACGTGTAAATGCTCTTGAAAATGTTATGATCCCCAATTATGAGGAGACAATAAAATATATCAAGATGAAGCTTGAAGAAAATGAAAGAGCAGGAACAACAAGAATGATGAAGGTGAAGGACATGGTTGCGAAGAAGGCTATCGAGGAAAGACGCAAGCAGGACGAGGCTTTGCAGGGAGCGTAAGTTTAAAAAAAGGCGTTTCCGTACTATAATTGTACTATAAATATTGTAGTACTTGATGAAATCAAAAGGCACATATCTGTTAAATCAGGTATGTGCCTTATTTTTTTGTCTAACTTAATTTGTTGATTATTTCATGCAGAATGTTTTCTTTATAAATTCTATTTTGAGCAATAAGTATTTCAGACAATCTCCCTAATTTCAAGCTACTTATTCCTTGCATTACCACTACAGACAACAAAAATACCCAGCGTTATAATCTGTTTGTAAGTTAAGAAAGCAATTAAAAATGATAGGAGCGTGGCAATTATGTGTAAAGTCTTAATTAACGAGGTTATGCTGGGTAAAAGGAATGTGGGCTTTGAATGTTACTCTATGGAAACGGGAGAAATCATTGGACTGACGGAAAGGCAGATTAAAGACCTTGTTAAAATGGGAAGTCCTGTTTTAGGGTTTCTGCTAGACGGCGAGGGACAGTTGAAAATTGACGAAAGCTTCTGCAAAAATGTCATGCGTAAGAGCGGGGTGTCAACGTTAACGCCGAAATTCGAAACGGACTGCATTATCAATTTAATGTTTACTGTGATTGGCAAAGTGGGAAATGAATATGACGTAATTTCAAGCCGTTTTTGGCATGGAACAATGACGGAAGCAAAAATCAGGACATTGTATGAATTTGGTGCTGTCAATGGTATTCGAATTGACGGCAAGGGAGAAATTACATTGTGCGTTGAAGGTGCGAAGGATACAACGCCTAAAGGGGATAGTAAGCAGAAACAGAAAGAAACGATACAGGTTGAAAAAATGAAGGCTGGAGCGTAAAAGCTTCAGCTTTTTATTTGGACATAAAGTTGGAAGTGCACTGCCAACTTTTGAACGTGGAAAGCAATAGGTATCAAAGAGGTGGTGACTATGTTATCAAACGACAACGCTTTATTTGAAAGAGCCTTTGACATTCTGAATGAGGTTTACTACGAAGGAAAGCTACCGAAAGCTGTTATTACTATTCAATCTAAGCCTAGTGCCTATGGATATATAACGTGCAATCAAGTCTGGTCTGATACGGATAACAGCTATTATGAAATCAATATCACAGCCGAGTATTTGAACCGACCTGTTGAGAATTTATTGGCTACGCTCCAACATGAAATGGTTCATTTATATTGCATGGAAAATGGTATTAACGACACATCAAAGGGCAGGCGGTATCATAATAAGAATTTTAAGAACGAAGCCGAAAAAAGAGGACTGGTAATAGAGTATGTGAAGTACATTGGATACAGCAAGACAAGTCCGAGCGAACAGTTTATTGAAGTGTTGAGAGAACACGGTTTATTGGATAATGCAATAAATCATCACCGAATAGAGCCTTTGGAATTTGTTATGCCCCCTAACGGAACACCGAAAGTGAAGAAGAAAAGCAGTACAAGAAAGTATATCTGTCCTGCTTGTGGAATAAGCGTGAGAGCGACCAAGATAGTCAATATAATTTGCGGTGACTGTATGTGTGCAATGGAACTTGAAGAAAAAAGATAACATGTAAAACCACAGTTTTTTATTTTGAGACAAATTATATGAGATTTTTCAAAATTTGTGTCAGAATGGTTTCATTTCAGTGTCATAACTATTTCAAAAATGGTTTCAGGGGTTTATTGAGATGATATTTGGAATGATTTTAGGACACTCATTTGAGTATAGTCTATTGAGAAAATATGTTTTTCGGCTGAAATGGGACTGGTTAGAAAAAATGTGTACATGAGAGTAAATCTTCTTTTACCTGAAAAAGTGGAAAAGAAGCAGAGAAAGGAGTGTTTGAGCAATGGTATTTGGTTATGTAAGAGTTTCAACGAAAAATCAGAACACGGACAGACAGGTAGAAGCCCTGAAAAAGTATGGTGTAGACAAGTTGATAATTGAGAAAGTATCAGGTAAGAATTTGAATCGACCTGATTTGATGAATATGATTGGCGGTCTGCGAGAGGGTGACACCGTTGTTGTTCTTTCCTTCGACAGGTTCGCAAGGAATACAAAGGACTTGCTGAATTTAGTGGACAGTATCGAAAAGAAGGGGGCGTATTTTAAGAGCCTGCAGGAGGGGTTGGATACCTCTGGAGATATGGGGCGGTTCATTATGACGATTCTTGGTGCGGTTGGAGAACTGGAGAGAAAAAGCATTTTGGAAAGACAGCGGCAGGGAATAGAAATCGCAAAGCGTGAAGGACGGTTTAAAGGGCGCAGAAGAAAAGAAATCGACGATTTTGAAAAGGTTTATCAGCAATGGCAGGACGGAAAGGTATCGTCAGAGCAAGCGGCAAAGCTTTTGGATATAAGCCGTTCAACTTTTTATCGTAGAAAGGCGGAGTATGAGGAAGATATGCCTATTGACGTTGGTTCACCCTGTATTGTTATTTCAAAAGGCGGTAAATGATAAAAAGAAGCCTGATTTATGCAAGAAAGTATAAGAATAAATACGGGGGTGTACAGTGCGGTTCTCTGTATATCCCTATTTTTTCATTCCTGCAATATCCCTAAATCATGTAAGAATTTTGAGATGCTTTCCTTGCAGTATCACATCTATGCCGTTGGAGTATTCAGCGTTAGAATAAGCCATGAATCATAATTGGTGAAAGATAACATTGTTGTCTTGGTTAAGCCGAAAGAGGTGATATATGCAGTTCATTTGAAGCATGGAAGAAAAATTCGTTAAGGCAGTTATGAAAAAGTGGTTGTGCATTACGGGGTGATGCGTTGGATCAAAAAGAAATTTGAAAAAAATTGGTTTATTCGGCTATCGAAAAAAGGGTATACAGTGGGTCAATTTTTTGATAAGCAGTAGACGATGCAGTAGAAGAATTTTTGACATGAAAAAAATTTAATGGTCGAAAGGAACAGTTGTAGAAAAGCGGTTTTGATATGGGTTGGCTTTATAAAAAATCATTGTACAGTCACTTTTGTAAGATATGGCTTGCATTTATAGATAGGCTGGATATGAAAAGGTGGGCTTTTCAATGTATCAAGTCTGCATGGTTTTGCAATAGAGCCGTGTAATAAAAATTACATAGCGTTATGGAGTGGGTATAGAACCTCTGGTTGCCCCTCTATAACAATATGATTTTTCGACTACATCAAAATTTCCCCCACCCTACTACAGTCAGCCGATGTAATCTTTTCTCCTCTAAATACTACATAAAATGCAGGCTAAGAAGCAGACAGGAATTGCAATATAATATGCTTAGTCCCCACGGGTATGTCTGTGGGAGGGACAAATTTTTAGAGAACTATATTTATAATAGAGCGGATAGGGACAGTTTAGGTACTTTTGTACTACATTAACTTTTTCTATAGAGCAGACATAATGAGTTGAAATGCCTGAAATCAAAAGCATTTGAGAGCAAGTAGGACATGCGGATTGTAAGCATAGGAGTGTGAATTAAGATATGGAAAATAAGCGTATAGAAAGTTTTATGGACAGTAGCATTGGTGGAAGTGAACCTATAAAGAAAAAGGAATATGAACTTATGGAAAAAAGAGTAGCAGAGTTAAAAGAAAGTGTACGCAGTCTTTTTCTTGAAGAATGCTATGAAGAATTTGATGAACTCATGGAGTCAATAGAATTACTACATGAAATGGATATAAAGGCTGTTTATCAGAAAGGACTACAGCAAGGGGCGTACTTTCAAAAAGCAATATGCGGTCAGGCAGACATAGATTAACCAAGGCAGACGGGGAATGTTTATTATGTCTGCCTTGGTAAGTTAATCTACACTGTTGGGAAGGGTAATCTCTCCGTTTTCATCTTCGTACTGCTGTAGATATTGAAGCAAGGCATATTCAATGAAGTTAGTCATGGAACGATGCTGTGCTTTCGCTACATATTCAATTTTATCAAAGACATCATCCTGCAATCTTAAAGTAAAGACTCTTTTGTTAGTGGACATTATATATCACCTCCTGCTTGATATGAATATCATATCAGCATTTAAAGGTGTTGTATGCGACCACTAACTGTGATAAGTGACATCAAAAAGACGTAAAAAGACTTTAATACGATTGACGTATGACATCAAATATTATAAGATAAGCAAGGAATAAACTAACAAGAAAGGAATGATTGATCAATGAGAGGAAAGTTTATGCGTGTAAGACGAGTAGTAATCCCAACACTAACATTAGTTTGTATGTTGGCTCAGGCAAATCCAGCATTTGCAATGTCATCTGAGGACATTGCGGGTCTTGTATCATCAAGTCCTACAGTATCTATTGAAATGGTGGAGCAAGCAACAGAACCAATGGTTTATGCAGCTAACAGTGTAGTTTTTACAGACTTAGCAGGCTATGACTGGGCGAAAGATGCGATTAACGCTATGGCTTCAAAAGGCATTATTGCAGGTGTAGGAGATAACAAATTCGCACCAGCTTCAAATGTCAAGTTAGTTGAATTTGCGGCAATGGCAATGAGAGCGTTTGGTGGAGAAGATGCTTCAACAACAATAGCGAGTGAGCAGGGAAATTTGAACGAGATAGCTTCTCAGAATGGAAGTAGCTATTGGGGTAATTCAGTCATCTGTGCGGCTCAGAAGTATGGCTTAACGGAAAAGTTTGGAACAACTAAAGAAGTTTGGGAAGACTCAGCTTCAAGAGCAGAGATGGCGTATATAGTAATGAGTTTAGCGGAACAGATGGGAGATGAGCAGTTCTCTATCACAGATGGCATTGAAAATAATATCGGAGACTATGACAAAGTACGTTCCTATGGCAACTACATGTCCTATATTCTCAAGGCATACAGTAATGGTATCCTTTGTGGTGTAAATAACAACGGTGATTATGCACCAGATGCTTATGCAAAAAGAGCAGAAGCAGCAGCTATCATTCAACGTCTGGTAGACCCTTCAAAGCGAATTGAAGTTACAATCAAAGAAGCTCCTCCTGTCACCCCTCCTACAATTCAAGAAGGCGACAACATCGGTAAGTCTGGAGTAGTTTATCCGAAAGAAGGAGACATCGGACCCAACGGTCAGCCTATCACTCGTGATAAAATTACTGGTGTCTTAGGCTTCGGGGAAAACACGGGGCAAAAGGGCGGCATCTACCTTGGTCTTAAATCTCCTATCAACGGAGCAGAAATCAAAGTCGGTAGTACAGCCCCTGACTCCTACGACAACATGGGCGGCGACTATATCGAAAAGAATGGCTATGTTTACTGGTATGACGAATGGGTTAAGATTGATAACACAGCTTATGCTAAACTAGGTAAAGAGCATCCTGCAAGCAATTCTGGTATAGGTACTAAAGCAGACATCTATGGAAATATCACTTCTAATTCTTCAGAAGCAATGTGGGAAGTTAAGTCTGTAGCAGGCATGGCGATGTGGCAACCCATTTATCATGGCTAAATCACTATCAACAGTATAGCAATGAGAGATAAATTTGTTAATAAGTAAATTAAAAGCGGAAGAGTGAGCGTACACTCTGCCATCACTTTTTAAAATAAACATTCAACTTAAGAGGTGGGAACACTATGAAACAATCAAAGCTTGAGATTAAAATATACCTATTACTTTGTTTAGTCGGATTCATACTAGGGTTGATTATACTATTCTGTACATCATTAAGCTTAGAGTGGTGCGGTGCTATTTCGACAACATTCGTACTCTTTTCAGCATGGATACTATTAAGAATAGAAGAAAAATACTTTAACAATAAGCATATAAGCATTCAGAAAGCTGCTAATGCAATGACAGAGCAAGAAGCGGAATTATTTGTAATAAAGCTTTTGGCATGTTCAACAGTAGCATTGCTAATAATAACTAAGTTGACATATATAACTAGTTTCTCGATTTGTTTAACGGTAGGACTAATTATGCTACTTATCCACAGATTTATCAGCTACATAATCAGGGTAAGAAGAAACAAACAATAAACACAGCAGAACATCAGCAAGCACAAGCAAGACCTAAAATAACGTTGGAAATAATAATTATAAAAAATAAACAAAGAGAATTAATATGTTATACTTAATGTGTCCTAAGGAGAATCCTAGGATTTAGAAGAGAAAAGAGATTCTAAATCTTATCTAAGACGTCCTGTGTGCATGCTAATCAGCACACAACCATAGAAGCACCTACATAGAATAGGGCTGCTATAGCGAAGTATACTGGATGTATTATAGATAGTGCAACATCAATAATTACACAAGCTATAATGATCCCTACTGCTAAAAGCAAATCAGTGTGAACCATAGCATTCACCTCCAAAATCTATAACTAATATAAATAATATAGGCATAGTTTTAGACTTGTGTAAAACTATATGTTCAACTTCCTTGATCTACTCCTTAGGACATATTAAGCATAACATAAATATTTAATAAAGTCAACATTTAGCAGTAAAGTGACATCACCTATAGATCAAAAACTAACATGAAAAACTCAAAAGTTTAAATAGGGAAAGTAGTTTGCAAGAAAATCAAATAATTACGTTTGTTCTACGGGACAACTTACATAAGTAGCACTGACTATTTATCTATTAAGCATTTTTTGAAATGAGTTTCAGGGCAGTATTTTGTGATATGTCTAAAAAATTACTTCGATAGCTTTTTCATCTTTACTTGTCAATGTGGTTGAACTTGTCAAAGTGCATTATATCGCATAGGTAGTATAAGAATGAAGAAAGCGGGTGAGAAATATGGGAAAGGTTACAGGTTCTAATAAAGCAATTCAGTTTATCAGTGTACAACGGTGTACGGGTGGCTACATTCTATATGATAGGGCAAGTCATTCCGTATTGGCACGTATAGCGGTTATAGATAGTGTGAATGATTTGGTAAATAGCCGTTTACGTGACACGATAATCAATGCTTATTATGAATATGGCAAGGCGTTGAATATCTATCGGTAATCAAAAGGGCGAATGTGAAAGCATTTGCCCTATTTTTTTTGCTACACCTGTTTTTTCAACAGTTTCAGGACTTGTTGTACAAAATAAGGACATGAGCCGTAGTGTGTGGGGCAATTCATATTTAGAAAGGTATCCTATCAAGGGGTACATATAATTTTCTATCAGAAATTGGACTGGTTATAAAAATAGGTGTCCTAAGCTGTGGGGTAGGGGACAGGGAGTGTTTATTGGTTTGGCGTATATAGTGCTACATTTGGTTTTCTGGCTTGAAATAGACTAGTTATAAAATTGGGTACATGGATAGCGAAAGTATAATCAGCGAATTTCCTCGTTTGTTTTTCAGTCATCTCAGGGACTGGTTGTAAGAGCTGGGTACAATGATAGTTTATGGGTACAGGGGGAATTTTGATAGAAAAAATGACAACTAAAGTGGTGTTTACCAAGGAAATAAAGGTTGGTAAGGGATTTATTTTGGAAAAAAGTTGAGTTTTCTGGGGAAAAATAAGGGTTTTTTGAAAATAGGAGTGGGGAGAAGGATAGGTGTATTTGTCAAGTGTAGAGGATTGGAAAGGGGAAAAAGCATTTGAAAGAGAAGGAGACATATTTACCACTTTTACCACTTTTTTTATTTGATATGAGCAGTTTGGGGATAGGAAATGCTTTATTTTGATTTGCTTTTATAGACTAAATGCTTTTGGTTCTGTTATAATTGCATTATAGTAAGGAGGATAAAGCTATGGCAGACCTTAAAGACATGGAAGAACAGAACAAAGCAACGGAAGAACAGAAGAAAGCGTCCGAACTTATAAAAGATAAGCTTGAGCATAAGAAAATTGTTTTAAATAGAAAAATAAATTATAGTATCATCAGGTATATGTGGGATAACATTAAGGGGTATGTAGACAGCAATTATTATTCAAGTAAAGACATGATTGGTTTGTATGATACTTTCCGAATCGGCAGGACAAGGTATAACAGAATAGTTTATTCAGATGACAATATCAAATTAGATAAGGATGCTCTTTTTTTGCAAAGAGAAACGGGTGTGGAAAAGGAAATATTCAATGGTAAAAAAGCATTTGAAGTTGACGGTATCAGTCGTGATGAATGGAAAGAGCATTTTGATTTAGCTACTTTAAGAAGGAAAATGAAGCAGGGCGACTATATAAAGGAAGAAGATGTAGAAGCCAGCTTGTTTAAGTATAAAGGACACTTGGAGATTGATACAGACGGCAAGATAAATATTAAAGAAAGCGTTAAAAAACTTGATGAAATTAAGAAGGTGTTTGTAGGTAGGCTGAAAGAGATCCTTAGGAACGGGAAATATGACATAGATAAAAATAGAAATCTGTTTCTTATCCATTATTATATTGTGAAAGGCAAAGCCTATGATGTAAGCAACAGTATTGAGATTTTATCAAGAAATCTTGATAAGATAACATGGGAAGAAATAATGACTGCTTCAGATGATAGACTTCAGGAGTTCATAAATGCTCTGAGCGAAAAGCTGAAATTAGCAGAAGCGGCTGAAATTTTGAAAAGAAATGCAAGGTAGTCAAGAGTATAACTACAAATAAGAGTGCTTGTATATAGCGAGAACTAAGGTTCTCGCTATTTTTTTTAACTTTTTTCATTTTTGTTGCTTAAAATCAAATGATATGCGTTTGGTAATAAATGCACTCATTTAAAAATATAACTGCATTCGTTAATTTATAAAATGCACTCTATATCTAACGCAAAATATCATATAGAGCGTTTTGTTAAATTTAAATGCTTATAATATAATGTAATCACGGCAGGGGGAAAACACCCAAAACAAGTAACACTGAACCTTAACAAAATAGTGAAAGTAATGACCTGAGGTTATTACAGAAGCTACATAAAACCCAAAAGACCACTAAGAAAGTTTATTTTGGTGCGCAGAAATTCCCTGCCGTTTGTCGCACCACTGCACAGAAATTAGGATATTTAGACCTATTGGTCTGGAATAGATTAGGAGGAAACGAAATGAGTACATATAATGAAAAAATCAGAGAATATATAGAAGAAAATACCGTAGTATTAGCAACAAATGACTGGGGCTATAAAGTACATGCCTGCAAATTGCTGGATAAGGCAACTGGTAAAATGGCGTATGCCTTTTATGTTCAGAGCCCTGAAGGTGAATTGTCAGACAGGGAAGTGGTTAAAAGAAGCAAAATCATTGGAAAGAAGGCTTTTGATTGGCTGTTTGATTACGATGGTGATTTTTGCAGGGATGACATTACAAAGGTCAAAAGCAATTTCATGCAGAAAGAAAAGGACTTAAAGGTAATGCAGTCAAGCAGTAGGGTACATTTTGATATGGTTTATAAAGACCTCTGTGAGTATGTGGAGGACAATCAAATCGGGGACATCATATCTATCAAAGATAACTACTGTAACATTGCCGCTACGGAGTTCAAAAATGTGATCGAAAGAATAGAGTGTGACTACAAACCGCTGGAAGTAAAAAAGAAATTGAAAGAATTGGGACTTCTGAGGGTAAATGCTGGTCGTGCTTATGACTACAATCTGACCGATGAGGACGGAAATCAATATAAAGTTATCAGCTTTATGTACATGAGAAGTGAGGAGGAAAATGCTTATGTCAACGGTTAAGTACTTTAACTGGATCGGTGGGAAATCAAGATGTCTGGCGGAAATACTTTCAATAATACCGTTTGACTGTACGGCATGGTATGAACTCTGCTGTGGAAGTGGTGCAGTTACTCTTAATAAGCATAGAAGCGAATTGGAAGTAGTAAATGACCTCGACCCTGAGATATATAACCTGTTTCATCTTATGGCGGACGAGGAGAAGGGGAAAGTATTGCTAGACAGGCTGTTAAAGCTTCAATACAGCAAGTCAGAATTCGTTAAAGCCAAGAGAGCGCAGAGAAATGGCTTTAAAAATGTGGACGAGTTCAGAATGGCAGAAATGAGCTTTACACTCATTACTCAGTCATTCAATGCAGGAAGACAGGCATGGCGCAAAGATATGTCGCAGTATGAGTATACAAGTACATTATTGAGTACTCTCCCTGCGGTGTACGAAAGACTTCAAGGCGTTAGAGTTTTGAATATGGATTGCGTAGACGTGCTTAGGAGAATAAAGAATAACAGCAAAGCCTGTGTGTTGCTGGACGTACCGTATAGGCATGAACTTCGGGGAGCGAAAGAGATATATAGATGTGAAATGCCTATGAAAAAGCAAATAGAACTATTGGAAACGATAAAGGACAGCAAAAATCAAAAAATACTGTGCGGCTATCGTGAGAACAGGGGAGAAGATGTGTACGACAAATACTTACTGCCCTACGGCTGGAGGCACTATAAAATTGCAGAATTAGTGAAATCCTGTCAGTTCAAGGAAGTTAAGGACATTGGAGAAGAATGGGTATGGGTTAATTACACTCTGCCTGAGTTTGCAAAGTACACGATAGAACTGGAAACGGCAACAGCATGAAATTTTTTTGAAATAGGTATAATTCGTTCTTGCATTCAAGGGGTGGTGGCGTTACAATCCCACCCCAAGAAAGGCAAGATAATGATTGGAAAGGACGGATAGATATGAATAAAGACTTTACAAATAATGTGGATAGAGAAATGAAAGTAACTACAAAGTACACTGAATTTAGTCAATTACCGTTGACGTTGACACCAATGGACATCAAAGAAATTTTGGGTATCTCTCGTAGTAACGCCTATGCCCTGTGCAATAGTAAGGACTTTCCGGCGGTAAGAATCGGCAAGCTTTTCCGAATTAACAGGGATAGATTTATCGAGTGGTACAGAACAGCTGACAGCATTAGTTTAGATGCCTGAAAGGAGTGAGCGTTATGGCTAAAAGACGAGCGAATAACGAGGGCTGTCTTACAAAGCGCAAGGACGGGAAATGGATGGCTAAGCTCAAGCTTGGTATGCAGGATAACGGTAAGCCTAAATATAAGTATCTCTATGCAGACACGCAAAAAGAGGTTCTTGAAAAGTTGAACGACTTGAAAATGTCCCTTAATATGGGCGTGGACGTTATGAAAGGGAACATCACTGTCGAACAATGGTTAAAGGTATGGATGGAGAAGTACAAGCAGAACCTAAAGCCGACTACAAAAACCAGCTACTATAACAATATCAGACTGCATATCAATCCTTTCATTGGAGGTGTAAGATTGAATGATTTAAAGACAGGGCAAATTCAGTATATGCTGAATCAGGCGTATAACAGCAAGATAAATCGGACTAAGACAAAGAATAGGAAGTCAACGTCACTGTTTTTTAAAGTCTATACGGTTATTCATGGGGCTTTGAAGCAGGCAGTCAGAAATAAAATGATAAAAAATAACCCCTGTGATGACATTATTTTTCCGTCAGAGGAGGTGAAAGAAGTAAGCGTATATACCTTAGCAGAGCAAAAGGCGTTTGAGCAGGCTCTTGAAGGCGAAACATATAAAGTGCTGTATATGACCTATCTGTATACAGGAGCACGATTAGGAGAGTTGCCTGCTCTTACATGGAAGGACGTCAACCTTGATATGCCGTACATTGATTTGAATAAAAAGGTTGTGGTTGTACATGACTATTATTCAGAAGGCAAAAAGACGGAGTGTCAGGTTCAGGATTACCTAAAGAGCAGAACGAGTAAAAGGAAGGTATATATCACCGAAAAGCTGGTGAATCTGCTAAAGGAGGAAAAAGAGAAACAACAGGTCGCCTATGCGGAGCTTTGCTGGGAATGGTCAGATGATAACTTGGTATTTCCTTCTGGAGTAAACACCATGCTACATACAAGAAATATTCAGACTATGTTTATGAGAATCCGCAACAATGCTGGAATTTCTCACGGTACAATGCACACTTTAAGACATACTTATGCGACAAGGTGCTTTGAGGCTGAAATTGATATTAAAGTAATCAGCGAACAGCTGGGGCATAAGAACGTAAAGACAACGTATGACACCTATGTTCATGTCATGCCGCATAAAAAGAAAGCGGAAATGGAAAAGCTGAACGTATTAGACAAAATGGCTGTATAATGAAAAGTCCTTGTAAACGAGAAATTGTTTACAGGGGCTTTTATATTTTGGCAGGAATCCTAGGGAGATAGGAGTACTTCGTATTGATAATCGGGGAATAATCTAGTATAATATATCGTAGAATAAGTATGCGTATTTTTGTTACAATGAATTGATATGAAAGCAAGTGAACAAGGGTGGCTACTTATGGGAAAGGAATTGTATACTATAAATGATATAGCAAATATCTTAAAGCCGATATTTGAAAGCAATCATGTTCGAAAAGCTGTTCTTTTTGGTTCATATAGTACGGGTAAGCAAAATGAAAATAGCGATATTGATTTGTTAGTAGACAGTGGACTGAAGGGACTTTCGTTTTATGGACTTTTAGAAGATGTGGTAGAAGCAATAGGCGTGAATGTGGATATGATAGACATTTCGCAAGTAGTTCCAGACTCCCAAATAGATAAAGAAATTCAAAGGACAGGGATATTGATTTATAAGGGATAAGGATAAAGCTGTTTTTGTACGTGTAGACTATAGTTTACTATGTTTTTACTACAAATGAAGTAGCACGGATTTGAATGGAATAGCATTGGCTTTTTTCAGAATGTAATAGAGTGGTTTAAAATAGGCTCTTTTAACATTATCTAATACTAATTTTTTTAGCGGAATTTAGCCGAAATTTAAGTAAAAGATATGATTGCCAAAAAAGCAATAGAGGAAAGAAAAAGACAGGATGAGGCTGCGCAAGGTAAGAATCCTGTGGCATAGCATAATAATTTGGCGATAATAAAGAAGATATCCAA
>QAML01000077.1 GCA_003150315.1 Prevotellaceae bacterium
AGAATGGCCCGGTGCGCCTGCTCGGTTTTTCCCGCAGCGGCAAAGGCCGGTGTGTGGGACGTGACGGGCTTATCCACGTATTTGATGCGCAGGCAGCAGCCCGGCAGATGGTACATGACAGCGGAGAAGTCGGTGGAACCCGGTCGCTCGCGGGGCGGCGCCAGGTCGGGGGCCCCCACCTCTTTGGCGTTTTTCATCACGACCTCGTTGAGGACCAGGGCGGGGATCTTGTTGGGCCACATGGGGCCCTCCTGAATCTCGTAAGTCACGCCCGACATCAGCGCGGCACCCTTCACGATGTCGCGGAAGCGGTCGCGGACCTCCTCCAGATAGGTCATGGAGTACCGGCTGCGCAGCACGAACTCACCGGAGGCCCGGGCGGGCACCACGTTGGCGGGGCCGCCGGCGTCGGTGCAGGTATAATGCATCCGGACATCGTCCTGTACGTGTTCCCGCAGCAACTCCACCCCGTGGAAGGCGAGCTGGAGCGCGTCGAAGGCGCTGCGGCCGCGCTCCGGGAACATGGCCGCATGGGCACTCTTGCCGTGGAAGGTCACGTCCAGCTTGACCTGAGCCAAGGAGTTCTGGTCTACCGCAGTCTCGACGGAGGCGTGGGTCATGAGGGCCAGGTCAATATCCCGGAAGCAGCCGTTGTTCCACATGTCCAGCTTGGCGGGGGCGGTCTCCTCCGCCGGAGTTCCATAGACCACCAACCGGTAGGGCAGGTCGGTCACCGCGGACCGGAAGGCCTCGGCGCACAGGATGAGGGCGGGGCCCTGCATATGGTGGCCGCAGCCGTGGCCCAGCCCCTCCAGCGCATCGTATTCGCAGAGCAGTCCGAAGGAGGGACCGCCGGTTCCGTGCTCGTATACTGCGCGGAACGCCGTCGGGATGCCGCCCACGCCGGTCTCCACCTGGAATCCCGACTGGGACAGCCGCCGGGTCAGGACCCGGCAGGCCTCATGCTCCTGATAGCCCAATTCCGGGTGATCGAAGATGTAATCCGAAATCGGATAAAACTGGGGCGAGAGCGCCTCGACGCGGCGCAGCAATTCCTCTTTCACGGTCATATCACCTTTCCGGCGCAAAAGCGTGTCCGTCTCCCCGCGCCAGCGGGGCGGGGACTCAGTTGTTGGCAGCCTCTACGTTGTGACAGGCCACAAAGTGGCCGGGGCAGTACTCCCGCAGCTCGGGGTCACGCTCGAAGCACGCGGGGGTAGCGTAGTTGCAGCGGACTGCGAACCGGCAGCCCGGCTTGGGGTCGATGGGGGAGGACAACTCGCCCTTGAGCAGAATGCGCTGCTGCTTCTGCCGGATGCTGGGACGGGGGATGGCCGACAGCAGGGCCTTGGTATAGGGGTGCAGGTTGTTGGAGAACAGCTCCTTGCCGCTGCACAGCTCCACCATCTGGCCCAGGTACATGACCATGATGGTGTCCGAGATGTGCTTGACCACCGCCAGGTTGTGGGTGATGAACATATAGGTCAGGCCGTGCTGCTCCTGGAGGTCCTGCATCAGGTTCAAAATCTGAGCCTGGATGGATACGTCCAGAGCCGACACCGGCTCGTCACAGACGATAAACTTTGGGTCCAGAGAGAGGGCGCGGGCAATGCCGATGCGCTGGCGGCGGCCGCCGTCCAGCTCGTGGGGATAGGAGTTGATGAAGCGCTGGTCCAGACCCACGACCCGCATCAGCTCCTTGACCTTCTCTTCGCGTTCAATCTTGTCCGGATAGAGCCCGAAGATCTGGAGTGGCTCGGCGATGATGTCGCCCACCGACATGCGGGGGTTGAGGGAGGAGTAGGGGTCCTGGAAGATGATCTGCATCTTCTGGCGCAGGGTGTGGAACTCCTCCGTGGAGACGTTGGTAATGTTCTCACCGTCGAAATAGATCTCGCCGTCGGTGGAGTCCAGAAGACCCAGCACCACGCGGCCCAACGTGCTTTTACCGCAGCCGGACTCGCCTACCACGCCCAGGGTCTGGCCCTCCGGGATGGAGAAGGACACGTCATCCACGGCGTGGAGCTGGCCGGAGGCGGTCTTAAAATACTTTTTTAGGTGTTTGACCTCGATCAGACTGCCCATCACGCCTCCTCCTTTCCGAATAGATGACATTTGATGGTGTGCCCCGGCGAGACCTCATAGGCCTGGGGAGACACATGCTCGCAGGCCTCCGTCCGGTGGGGGCAACGGGGGCAGAAATTGCAGCCCTGCGGCAGGTTCATCGGGTCGGGCATCAGCCCGTCGATGGGGGTGAGGCGCTCGGTGTCCCGGTCCAGGTCCGGAATGGCGCCGAACAGGCCCACGGTGTAGGGGTGGTGATGGGCACCCTCATAGATGTCTTCCAGCGTCCCGTACTCCACGATCTCGCCGGCGTACATGATGGCCACCTTGTCGCACATCTCTGCCACCACGCCCAGGTCGTGGGTGATGAGGATCATGGAGGTCTGAAGCTCCCGTTTCAGGCGGCCCATCATCTCGATAACCTGGGCCTGGATGGTTACGTCCAGAGCGGTGGTGGGCTCGTCGGCGATGAGCAGGGTGGGATTGCAGGCCAGAGCGATGGCGATGACCACCCGCTGCTTCATTCCGCCAGAGAACTGGTGGGGGTAGTCGTTGATGCGCTCGGCGCTGATGCCCACCAGCTCCAGCATCTCGCAGGCCTTACGCAGAGCGTCGGCCCTGGAGAGCTTCTGGTGCAGGCGGATGACCTCGCTGATCTGATCGGCCACAGTCTTGACCGGGTTCAGCGCCGTCATCGGGTCCTGAAAGATCATGGAGATTTTGTTGCCCCGGATCTTCCGCATTTCCTTGGGCTTCTTTTGGAGAAGGTCGTCCCCCTCAAAGAGAACTTCGCCCGCCTTGACCCGTCCGGGGGGATCGGGAACCAGATTCATGATACCCAGCGCGATGGTGGTTTTGCCGGCGCCGGTCTCTCCCACCAGGCCAAGGGTCTCGCCCCTGTCCAGATCGAAGCTGACGGAGTTGACGGCCTCAACGATGCCGGCGTCTGTCTCGTAGTGGATGACCAGGTTTTTGACCTCAAGCTGTTTCATGACCTATCCTCCTTATCTCTTCAGCCGCGGGTCCAGAGCGTCCCGCAGGCCGTCGCCGATCAGGTTCATGGACAGGACCGCGAAAAAGATGGCCAGACCGGGGAAGAGGATCATGTGGCTGTAATCCCGGAAGTAGGTCCGGGCGCCGGCCAGCATGGCGCCCCACTCGGGGTTGGGGGGCTGGATACCCAGACCGATAAAGCTCATGGAGGCAGCCGAGATGATAGCGCGGCCCACACCCATGGAGGCCTGGACAATCAGGCCGGACATAGAGTTGGGGACGATATGCTTGGTGATGATGCGGGAACTGCCGGCTCCGATGGCCCGGGCGGCCTCGACATACTCCTGCTGCTTGATGGACAGGATGGAGGAGCGCAGGATGCGGGCGTAGTTGGGGATAGTGGACACACCCACGGCGATCATGGTATTCACCAAGCCGGGCCCCAGGGCGGCACAGATGGAGATGGCTAGAATGACGCTGGGTATGGCCATGAGAATGTCCATAATGCGCATGAGCACATTGTCCAGCTTACCGCCAAAGTAGCCGGCGATGGCGCCGATACAGCCGCCCACCAGCAGGCCGATGCCCACCGAGATGATGCCGATGGTCAGGGAGACCCGGCCGCCATAGACCAGGCGGCTGAAGATGTCCCGGCCCAGGTTGTCGGTGCCGCAGATGTGCTGCAGGCTGGGGCCCTCGAAGCAGGCCATATAGTCCTGCTCGTCAAAGCCGTAGGGGGCGATGAAGTCGGCAAATACACACATCAGGATCATGACGAGGATCAGCACGCAGCCGAACACCGCCAGGTGGTTCTTTTTGAACCGGCGCCAGACTTCAGCAGCCTGGCTCTTCTTGGGCGCGGTCGCTGCGACCGCGGTTTTTTTCTCCGCGCTCACTGAGCCACCGCCTTTCTCTCAGATTTCTTGCTGCGGGCGGCCTTCCTGCCGGTATAGGCGACCTTAATACGAGGGTCGATGAAGGCGTACAAAATGTCCACCAGCAGGTTGACGATACTGAAGGATAGGGCGATGAGCAGCACGCCGCCCTGGACCATGGGGTAATTCCGGTTGCCGATGGCATCCACCATCAGCTTGCCGATGCCGGGGATGGAAAAGACCTGCTCGGAGATGATGGCGCCGCCCAGGCCGTGGCCGAACTGCATGCCCAGAACGGTGACGATGGTGATCATGGCGTTGGGAAGAGCGTGGCTCAGCACGACCTTGAGCTCGCTCTGACCCTTGGCTCGGGCAGTGCGGATGTAGTCCTGCCGGATCACCTCCAGCATGGAGGAGCGGGTTTGCCGCATGACGTTGGAAGCCTGAACCAGGCCTACCGTCAGGGAGGGGAGCACCCAGTACGCCGGCCCGTAGAAGCCGGAGGAGGGGAACCAGCCCAGCTTTACGGAGAAGAGAACGATGAACATCAGGCCCAGCCAGAAGGAGGGGATGGAGATGCCGGCCAGCGCCAGCACCCGGGAGACGTTATCGAAGATGGTATACTGTTTGACCGCTGAGATGATGCCGAGTATGATGCCGATGACGGCGCCCACCACGCAGCACAGGAAGGAGAGCAGCAGTGTGGTGGGGAAACGCTCCAGCAGCTCGGTGGTCACGGGCTGCTTGGTGGTGTAGGAAGTGCCCATATCGCCGTGGAGCAGGTCCCAGATGTAGCGCCCGTAACGGAGGATAAAGGGGTCGTTCAGGCCCATTTCCTCCCGGAGCTCGTTGATCTGCTCCTGGGTCGCCTCACCGCCCAGAATCTGGGCGGCGGGGTCGCCTGGAGTGAGCTCCAGCATGAGGAAGATGATGAAAGTCACGCCCAGCATGACGGGGATCATCATCAGAAGTCGTTTGCCGATATATCGAAGCATGGCTGATACAGGAAGTCCCGGATGAGACAGGGACCAGCCACCTCCTTCATTCAGAGTAAAAACGCCCAAAGGCTCATATATCATCTCACCGCTTGTTCCAATGTTATATGAGCCTATGGACGATTGCTGCAAGAAAGGAATCTTATGCGGAAATCGTTCAGCCGAAGTAGATCTTGGACAGGTCGGGGCTGTTGGAGGCGTGGCACTCCACACCCTTCACGTTGCTGCGGAAACAGTAGGTGACCTTGTTGACCGACACCGGGATGACATTGTGGGCATCCCAAATCTCCTGCTGGAGCTCGGCGTAGGCGGCGGCGCGCTCGGCGTCGTCGGTAATCTGCTTGGCGGCCCCGATGCGGGCGACCAGGTCGGCGTCGTCGGTGTATCCGGCTGCGGGCTTCTCCCACTGCAGCAGCAGATTCTCCGGGTTGCCGGCGGTGGTGGTGTTGGTGGTCAGGCACATGAAGGTCTGACCGGCAGCGTTGTTGGTTACCAGGGTGGCGCGGTCGATGATCTCGATGGAGACGTTCAGACCGATGTCCTTCCACATGTTGGCGGCCATCTCGCAGACGGCCTGAGCAGTGGAGTCCTTATACAGATTGATCACAATGGGTGTGCTGGTGTCGAAGCCGGACTCAGCCAGCAGAGCCTTGGCGCCCTCGGGGTCATAGGCTTCGGGGCCTACGGCGGTGTAGCCGAAGGTGCCCGCGGGGAAGATGCTGTCGGCCACCTCGGCGTTACCCTGATAGGCGGTCTTCACAATGGCCTCCATGTTCAGAGCCATGTGCATGGCCTTGCGGACCTTGGGATCTTTCAGAGTGTTGAAGTTGGCAATGTTGATGACAAACTGGTTGACTGTGGCGCCAGGGCCCTGGAGCACCTCCACGTCAGGGTTGTCCTGCAGGCGGCTGATGTCCGTGGCGGGGATATTGAAGGCCAGATCCACGCCGCCACTCTCCAATTCGATGGTGCGGCTGGAAGCCTCGGAGATGAAACGGAAGGTCAGATTCTGATAGGCGGGCATCTCATCAGGATTCCAGTAGTTCTCATTGCGGGTAAATTCAATGCGGTCGCCGGAGACCCACTCCTTGACCACCAAACGGCCGCTGCCGATGGGGGCGCGCCCATAGGCGTCCTCGCCCATGGACTCAATCGCCGCCTTAGAGACGATGGAGCCGCGGCCATGGGTCAAGATGGTCAGGGCATTGGGATAGACGCTCTTGGTCTTGATGTCTACGGTGTAATCGTCCACCTTGACGGTGCTGGGCCCGTCAAAGTTGGAGAAGGTGGCGGCGCTGGCCGAGTTTGCGCAGGCCCGCTGAATAGAGTAGACCACATCGTCGGCGGTCAGGGGAGTACCGTCGGAGAAGGTCACGCCCTCGTGGATCTTCACGCGCAGGGTAGTGTCATCCACCCACTCCCAGGTCTCAGCCAACTGAGGGACGATCTCGTTGTCCACGGTGGAGATAAACAGACGATCAAAAATCTGATAGTCCAGCATGAAGCCAGTGACCATATTCAGATTGTGGGGGTCCAGGCTGGAGGGCTCGGTGGCACCTGCGCAGACCAGAGTGTCCTTTGTATGGACGGGCGAACTGGAAACCGGATCGCCGGAGGCGGCGGGGGAGTGGTTCTGCCCGCTGGAGCCACCGCAGGCGGAGAGCATCATCAGGACGCTCATTGCCAGAGCCAGAACTCGAATCTTCTTTTTCATGTGCATTCTCCTTCTCTGTCTATTCTCAGGGTGGATGGGGACAGCCGCATGCCGCTTCCCACTTTCAGTTCGGGTCCCAATGCCCCCAGTGGCCGGCCGCTGCCCTAGAACTGGCATACCGAAACAAAAAATTCTGTGCAAAATTCATTTTGGCATTCCAATTCTGATAAGCCTACTATAGCAAAAAGAGGCCTCTTTGTATAGCGCTGATTTTTGACAAAAATATCCCTTAAATTTCGTCAAAATGCCGACTTGAAATCTAGGGATAGATGGTATCCCAAATTGCAGAGTTTGGCTTAAAACCGATTGGGATTGGCCTTAAAAGGACTAAAAGAGGAAATCATGGAGATAAAGGCAGACCAATGAAACGGTTTTGAAGAAGAAATTTTTAAATATTGGCATTCCATTTTGACCGCAAAGCCGTTTCGGTATGGTCCAAAACAGAAAAGGGCGTTGTTTTCTGTCGAAAACAACGCCCTTGTTGGTACAGGATGGAACCAATTGAATACCGGGACAGGCGGTCAGCCCGCCGGGGTCGCGTGGAGCAGCTCTTCCGCCTCGGCCTCGGCCAGCTTGGTGGACAGATTGACGCGCACGTCGGCCAGATGCTCCTGCATGGACTCTCTGGCCCCTTCGGCATCCTTTTGGATAATTTTGTTGAAGACCGCTTCGTGGGCCAGAATGGAGTTGTAGGAGATGCCGCTGCTGTTGGTAGTAAACTGGCGAGAGATATCCAACAGCTCGTAAAGGTTCTCATAGACGCTGGAAAG
>QAML01000064.1 GCA_003150315.1 Prevotellaceae bacterium
TTCAGATGATGATCTTTGGAATATTCGGTAAAACTTCCTGTTGCTTCCGGATGGCAATCCGCATAAGGAATATATGGTTTAATATCGAAAATCGGTGTTCCATTCATCAGATCTGCACCTTCTACATAAAGTACAGGGCTGTCCGGCTCATCCAGAGCTACTTTCTCAAGCTTCACACAGGATAATCCTATGGAATTGGGACGGAAGGGAGATCTTGTGGCAAAAACTCCTTTTCTCACATTTCCCCCAAGTCTGGGCGGGCGGACAGTCGGTGACCACTTTGTCCTCTTTGCCTCCGAAAACTCCCAGATCAGCCAGATATGACTAAACTCCTCCAGACCACGGCATGCATCCACATTTCGATATTCCGGCTCGAATACAATTCTCGCTTTAAGCGCCCCTACACGGCCACTCTGCCTGGGGATACCGAATTTGGTTGGAAAATCATTTTCTATATGTGCTATTGGAATCATTAAATTCTTCTCCTCGTATATAATTTAATTCTACCATCTCCAACTTTGCGCCATGCTTTCTTAGAATTATTTCTAACAAAATCCATTCCAGCCTGCAATAAAGTTACAAGACTTTGTTAATTTGGATTATACACAACCTGCCCTTTATACTCATCAAAAAAACTCATCGGTATATTTCTTTGACACTTAAAGCTCTTCTCTGCTACATAAGTAAAATGTTTTCCCAGTTCATCTCCTGGACATAATACAACACCATCAATCTTACCATTTGAAGCATCTGTTAAAGCTATAAGATATCTTATCGTTCTTGTAGTAAATTCTTCATTTATCTGTTCTTCAAATTGTGGTGAATATCTCCCTAAATCTATCGTTGGTGAGTCTTGCACTTTTACCTCAAGCATCTGATTTCGAATATCAGGATATCCACCTTCCAATCCTTCGTGTAATCTCTTATATCCAAGTTGGTATGCAACCATTCGCTCGAGTTGTTGCCCCCTTTGCTTCGTTGACAACGATATATCTAATTTTTCACCCAACAACTTTTCTGTTACCTGTTGATTAATAGTTTCAATCGGAAGCACCCTTTCAGGTTCGTCTTTAATATTAACATCTCCAACAACCGTATTATTTTCAGTATCTAATAAATCAACAGATATATTCGTATCCGCAACAATCATACTATGTTTCTTTAAAATCTCTTCTCTTTTTTTATTGGAAATTATTAATTGTTGTTTTACCGTTGGTTTCCCAAATTTACCAAATCTGTTTTCGATATATTCTGGTGTCATAATAACAATGGATTCTATAATTTCATCCACATTTATTTTTCCCAGCACAAATCTCACATCACTTGCCAAAAGTGTTTCTCCATTCTTCAAATCCACCTGCACCGATGAGCTATTAGGATTTCTATTCCATACCTGTAAATTATAATTAACTCCAGACGTTACTATATATGTATCTATATATTCCCTCAAAAAGGATGGTACCCCTTTCTGCTTTGGTGGTACAATCTCATATTCAACAGCTTCCTCCGGAATATAATTAGAAAGCAAATGATTTGTAACCATCTTTCTAAAATTAGATCCATCCGTTCTTGGTTTTCCCGTTAAAGGAAACTTTTCTCCTATAAGAGACTTTAAATTTTCAACAAGTTGCTCTGGCGTAGATAGCTCGTTTTTGCTGCTTGGTGGTATTTTACCTATTTCAATATAATTCATTATGCTGCCTCCTTTCCAGTACATTTATTAATTTGAACAATTTCATTCTCCGACAAATTAAAAGCCTTGAAAACAATATCATTAATCTTGCATTCAGCCTCTTTTATTTTTATATTACCATTTATAATATCATCTACATACTTCGCAATTTTCTTTGCATCGCCATTTTCTATTCGTGGAATTGGCCATTTGTTCAAGTTAGTTGTTGTATATCTGTACTTTTGCGAGTATAAACAACCACTAATTAATTTTTGATAATATTCCAAAGCTGTAGAATTAAGTAATCCAAGCACAAAACAATAAAATTCATGCTCAGACATATCTGCATACTTTGTAGCAAATAGAGACTCTTTTCTTGTCAAAAAAAATGTATTTCCCTGACACAAATATCCTTCTTCATCTAACGCAAAAGTATTAGACGATACAATGTCTCTTGTAACAATTTTAGTTTTGCGAAATTTAGATAATTTCTGTGGAACCCAGCATTCATACCACTCACGTGTTTTTGATTCTGTTAAATATTTCCTCCCTTTCAATATTTCTGAATTACCAAGCAAATAATTTGCAGCATTGGGAATTTCCTCAAGCCGATATGCTTTCATAATTCCCTTCTCTTCCTTATGAGGATATAAGATATAGCGATCTCTTTTATTCTCTCCCCACTTAATTGACCATCTTTCAACATCAAAGCTCTGAATTAATGGGTAAACCACCTCATCTTCGAACTTATATTTTTTTATAAAATCCTCCGTCATTGGCTTTACAAACACAGTATCCGCAGTAGTCTTTATCCCCACACATACATCTAATATATCTTGTAAACAACATAGTTTTTCTCTTTCCATTCTCATTTTTATTTGACTTTCATTGTCCGAAGATAGATTCCAGGTTTTCCCTTCCATTGGTAATTTTGAATGCCCCTTTGATATTTCAAATGTACAACAATCTATGTCATCTCCATATTCAACATATTCCTTTGATGTGCCAATTTTTTCTATATATTCAAAAAGCTCTGTTGCATTACAACATTTCTGTTTGCCTTTTTTTTCTGATGTTTTAATTCCTATATATTCAACCAAAGGACTTTTTGTGTCAGAGTTTTCACATAGAATAATTGCAGGTAATACCGCAGCCCCGAAAAATTTTGTATCAAATAAATCAATAATCTTTCTTACATGCCCTGTTTCTACTAAGTATCGTCTTATTCCTACACCATAATTAGCAGTTAAATACTTATCACTGGTTATTAAACATAACCTTCCATTTTGCTTTAACAATTTATCCCCATGTTCAATAAAGCAAGTAAATATATCAAACCTCCCAGTTGAACTTGTAAAATTATTTTTTATATACTCTCTTGCTTCCATTGTTAGATTTTGCAAACGTATATAAGGAGGATTGCCCACAATATAGTCAGCATTGTCAGATGCGGTCAAAAAGTCTTGACAATATATTGGTAATTTTTTTACCAATATTTTTACAAATTCTATATCATTAACGACTCCTGCTTTCAGCAAACTCGTAATAATTACTATCTTTGTCACAAACACATTAGATGGTTTTGTATCATAAGCTTGCACTAATTTATCTTCTAATAACAATTGGTATAAATCTGCGTCTTCTTCCAATCCTCCTATAAACCTTTCCATTATTTGCTTCACAAATGTTCCTGTTCCACAAGCGGGATCTATAATTGACTTTTTAGTAGAAACCGATTTATCATAGCCCAGCATATCTAGCATGTATTTAATAATCTCTTTAGGAGTACGCTCACTACCAGATTTTTTTCTTGACTCTAAATCTATACCATCTGTCAATAATCCAAATAGTATTTCATCTAGTTCTTCGAATGTCTTATCTTTAAAATTGTTCTTTTCGTCATCAATCTTTGAAAAACCAGCACATATATCATCCATATCACTAAATGTATATTTTATATTATTTCTTTTAAGGTATTCCTCCAAAGCAACTACCGATGTATATATTGATGAAACCGCATAATTCAGCATCTTATCAGATGGGGGAAGTTTATTTTCTACACTCTTAAATAATTTATCTATAAAATATGTCTCTTCATCGTGAACATTTACATAATATGCATGTCCAAAATTATTTTTGTAAAAGTCAAAATTTCTATTTATAAGATAATATGTATTCTCCAATACTGTAAAAGCATCCATTTTTTATTCCTCAATTCTTACTATTTCCATAATTTCCGAAATATCACATTTTAATGCTCTGCAAATTTTCAAAAGTATATCTGTATTCACATTTTCATTTCGACCTAATTTTGCAATTGATGTAGTGCTAATTTCCGCCAACTCGGCAAGATCTTTCTTTTTCATTTCTCTATCAATCAGCATTTTCCAAAGTTTCTTATAACTTATTCTCATAACAAACCTTCCTATATATTTCTTTATATGTCAAAACAACATTCCATGTTCATGGTATCATAATAATTTAGCGTTTGCAATTTTAATTATGCAAACGCTAAATTGTAGTAATTGTGTCACAGTAAAAATAACAGCTCAGAGAAAAAATCTCTGAGCTGTTTAGCATATACACTGTTATTTCTTCTGTGCAAAATACTCTTTTGTAAGTGTAATGGCGGTTCCTGAAAGCAGGAATACACCAATTAAGTTGGGGATTGCCATAAGACCGTTGAATGTCTCAGCAATGCTCCAGAGAAGTCCCAGATCTACAGTTGCACCAAGGATTGCCACTAATGAATAGGCGATCATAAATGGGCGGATAACTTTTGCAGAGAATAAGAATTCAATACAGCGTGCTCCGTAAAGTCCCCATCCGATAATCGTTGAGAACGCAAAGCAACACATGGCAACTGCCGTAAAGATAGAAACCCAGCCTCCGTATGTAGCAGTAAATCCGGAAATTGTAAGTTCTGCACCTGCCGCTGCACCGTAATTTACCGGCACGCCGCTTACAAGGATCACAAGTGCTGTCAGAGTACAGATCACGATCGTATCTGCAAATACCTCAAAAATACCAAACATACCCTGTTTTACAGGTTTGCTTGTATCCGCACAGGCATGAGCGATAGAGCCTGTACCAAGTCCGGCTTCATTGGAGAAAATACCTCTGGAAACACCCTTTTTCATACTGAGGAAAAAGCTTCCGATCACACCGCCTGTCACTGCTGACGGATTAAAGGCTCCATAAACAATATCATGGAAAACTGCCGGAACTCTTCCGATATTTAAGATCACAACGCCCAATGCAAGTGCAATATAAAACAATGCCATAAACGGCACCAGCTTCTCGGAAACACTTCCGATTCGCTTGATACCACCCAGCAGTACCATACCAACCAGCAGCGTGATCACAATTCCAAGGATCAGATTCAGTCTGCCTGTGGAAGACTCTGAGATCACATTAAAGTTAATAAGAGCTGTATCAATTGCTGTTGTAATGGTATTTACCTGAGTAGCATTACCTGTTCCAAATACAGTCAGTACACCGAATGCAGAATAAAGAACTGCAAGAAACCTCCAATTCTTTCCCAGACCATTCTTAATATAATACATAGGTCCGCCTACATAATCCCCATGTCTGTTTCTCTCACGGAAATGTACTGCCAGGGTAACCTCTGTAAATTTCGTGCACATTCCAAGGAGCGCGGAAACCCACATCCAGAATACAGCTCCCGGTCCGCCGATGGCGATAGCTCCGGCAACACCGGCGATATTTCCAGTACCTACTGTACCTGCCAACGCAGTACAGACTGCCTGAAAAGGTGTCATGGAACCGTCAGAGGCCTCTTTTTTCTTAAAAATTCTTCCCAGTGTGGTTTTAAGCGCATACGGGAATTTGCGGATCTGGACAAACCCGGTCCGCAGGCTCAGGTAAAGCCCTACGCCGATAATACAGATCATAGCCGGGACACCCCAGATAAAATTATTTACGACGTTATTGATGGATTCAATTGTCTGAAGCATGTTAAATAAACCTTTCTTTCGTGTAATAATAACAGTTTAGCACTTTTTTCACCGTATGTACAGAAAAATTCTATTAAGATAAAGCATTAAAGCA
>QAML01000058.1 GCA_003150315.1 Prevotellaceae bacterium
TTCAAAAATTTCTGCCAAAGTGAGCTGTTTATATGTTATCATGTAGGTATATCTCCTTTAGGTGGATTGGTTAATTAGTTTCTAGGCAATTCTATTTTACCATAAATCTTGAGGAGATATTTTATTTTAACAACAAAAAAATGCCGTATTTATGCGGCTTTTGGCGTTTCGCAAACGCCTATTCCAATAGTGTAGATGCTAATTCTAAATTGAAACCTCCTATCCGCTATCTGAGTTAAATATAACACAAATTAGCACTAAAAAAGTTTTCATGTAACAATATCGAACTTTCATGTAATATTTTATGAATATCCAAACCGCTATTTATAGATATTTTACAGAACACTTTTTCTAGCAATCTGGATATTCAACCATTTTTATTTAATAAATATCTTTAACTTTTTCAGGCAATTCTTCATAATTAATTTCTGCCCACGTTACAACTCCCCGTATAGGTGCCACTTTTAAATTAATAAATGCCTGATCTTTTAATATCTTACTTGTCTCAAAAGTAATATCTTTTGCTTCACCACTAGAATTATAAGCGACCAATGAATATTTATAATTCATTAATCCGTGAGGGGCAATCTCTGTTACCCATCGGTTGTCAACCTGAGCATAATAATCCTCATTTGTCTGTGTTGTGAGAAATGCTACTGTCATAAATAAAACAGCCAAAACTCCTACTATTAAAATAATTCCAGCTTTTCTATATTTGTTCATAAATATTTCATCGCCTTCCCATTACCACCCTTTTTTTGGAGCTACTCGTTTTATTTTTTTTATATTTTGATTTTCAGTTTTAGGCTTTAAAAACATACATGCTACACCAATTATACACATTGCTAAAACACTTATTAAACATAGACCTGTATTCCACGTAACACCTTCCACGCCATTTCGATATCTAATCAAGCCAAGCGTAGCCGAAACTGGATAAATTGATTGTAATGCCCCATTGGCAAACATTCCTACAAACCCATAGACAAAAGCAATAATAACGCCAGCAAGAAAACTGCTCTTTTTCCTACTTGTCAAAACAATTATAGGTAGCATGGTTAAGTAAAGTAATAAACCTAATAATGACATTTGAAGTAGACCTGTAAATGCTGCACTTATACTAAATCCGCCATATCCCATAATAAAATTAGCTACTACAGTAAATGCAAAACAAACTGCCCCCAAAAAAACAGATAGTATACCTGAAATAATCAGTTTTCCCGCTAAGATCTTTTGAAAAGAAACAGGTATCGTTATAATATTTTTTAACGTATCATCTGTATACTCACGTGAAATAATATATCCTGTAATCAGAGTAATACACATTGGGAAAATCATTGTCACAAAATTCTTAATAACTTGTTCACACAGAAATTGGAAATCCCATTTCATACCATCCTCTGCTAACGATGTGAATAAGGTAAGTAACACATTAAGAAGCATGAGTGAAACACCAATCCATACAATAAAATATCTTTTTAACTTCATAAATTCACCTTTTACAATTACAGCCATAATTACTCGCTCCTTTTTTTATACAAATAAATTGCAAGGGAAATCGAAACTGTCCCAATAATGCATAAAGTAACCAAAAGCTGAGGAGTCGAAGGGATCAGTCCCATTTGTTCAAAATGTTGTAAATCTTTTGTATCATTTACTATCATACGAGATGCCATTTGCTCTGTTCCCCACATCATGATGCTCGGCGTTGGTAAAATATGAACCAGTACTTTGGGTAAAGCTGTCATCGAAAATGATGAAAGTAAATTAAACACACTATAAAACACGCATAACATTATAGAAAATATATAAGATTTACTAAAAAAAACAATTAGTAAAACCAACGGCAATGCACTTATAGCAATTAGCAATCCATATAATATAGAAAAAAGCAGCTTAAATAAAATGTCTGATACTCCCCAGAAAACAAATCCGCACAACATAGTCGCCACAGTAGAGGAAACACAAAAAATGACACTCAATACAAGTAAAACAAAGCATTTTGCCAATACCATTTGTGTGCTCGTTACAGGAATAGTCCTTAAATTTTTGAAAGTATCATTATCTCTTTCCATAAAAAACAAAAGTGCTGCAATTATTCCTAATATACATGGAAGCAGTAACAGCATACCGAAACCGATTACTGACTGCCAAAGAGCATCGAATGCTTCTGTTTTTGTTGCATACTTATCTTGTGCCACATTTAAATAGTAAATAATTGCGGTCAATGGAATAGGAAACAGAAAAGAAGCAGCTAATACAAGTTGTATAAACATTTTCCTTTTGAGTTTTCGGAACTCATTTTTCATTAATTTAAGCAATCCCCTCACCCCCTGTGATTTTCTTAAAATAGTCCTCTAAAGTATCCTCACATAAATGTACTTGATAAATATTGATTCCTCTTTCAAAGAGCAATCTATTGATTACATCAGTTGGCAATGTTGTATCGTAAAGATATAAATTATTCCCATCAACAACCTGCATGTTTTTATTGTTGAATTCAGTAAGAATAATTTGAGCTGCCTGCCGTGCATCAGAAACAAGAAAATGGATAAATTTCGTGTTTTTTGCTTCTAATTCTTCCAAACTCTCTTCTTCTAACAATTTACCATGATCAATAATTCCAACATCATCTGCCAACAAAGAAATTTCTGAAAGAATATGGCTAGAAATCAGTATGGTTTTTCCTCTTTCATCACACAACTCTTTTATAAAACTACGTACCTCTGCAATACCAATAGGGTCCAGTCCATTAATTGGTTCGTCTAATATTAACAACTCTGGATTATGCATAATTGCTAACGCAATCGCTAAACGTTGTTTCATTCCGAGAGAATATTGTGAAAACAATTTCTTATCCCGATAAGGCAAATTGACGAGTTCCAAAGCTCCTTTAATATATTTAGAATCTTTTAACCCTCTTAAATCAGCAAAAATCTTTAGATTTTCTGTTGCTGTCAAGTTTGGATAAAAACCCGGTGATTCAATCAAACTTCCGATGCGAGGCAAGATTTCTTTTTCATTTTCCCGAATATTTTTTCCGAATATTTTGATTTTTCCAGATGTAGGAGTTGTTAATCCTAACAGCATTTTCATTGTAGTGGTTTTTCCAGCTCCATTTCTTCCCAACAATCCATAAATGCGACCTTGTCTTACATGGATATTAAGATTTGAAACGCTAGACTGGTTTCCATACTTTTTGGTCAAATTTTCTGTTTCAATAATACAATCTTTCATTTTTTTCACCTTTCTTTTAGTTATTTTAAGCGTTTAACAAAACCTAACCTCCACATAAATACTCATTTTTTAATCTTGTATTTTTATTTTTCTCTACTATACTTTAAATTTTGATGCTTTTTCTACTTCCGTTTAGATTTACTTCTATATAATGCAGATAATCTGTAATCAGTAAGTTTTGCAACCGCCTAAATCTTTGTTTGATATAAGAATACCATATGTTCCTTGAGTTATCCTTGAGCCAACCTTGAATTATCCTTGAGATTTTCCTGAACAATATACAAAAATCACTTTATTTGATATAATATATCTTAAATGACAACAAAACTTCAGGAAGGGGTATACGCACTAATGGAACAACGTTCGATTCTTATAGTTGATGACCAAAAAGATTTATGTGAAATGATTGAAACAATTTTTACAAATGCCGGATTTACTAACCTCACCATAGCCAATACTGGGGCGCAAGCTCTTCATCTTTGGTCAACCCTTAATCCAGATATGATAATACTAGATGTTATGCTACCTGATATAGATGGCTTTACCATTTTAAAAGAGGTCCGAGAATCTAGCAGAATTCCAATTTTAATGTTGACTGCTCGCGGAGAAGCAGATAGTAAATTCTTAGGGTTTGAAAATGGTGCTGATGACTATCTAACTAAACCATTTCTTCCTAAAGAATTGCTCCTAAGAGTACAAGCACTAATGAAACGTGCTTATCCTAATCCAAACCACATTGTCCATTTAGCAGCATCAACAGTAGATCTTGACTGTGCTAAGGTACAATGTGGAAATAAAACTTTTACTTTAACTTCTAAAGAACTCTTATTATTTAAAAAATTATATGAGAATGTTGGAAGAATCGTAACTACAGGCTCTTTATGTCAAACCATTTGCGGAGATTATTATTGGGAAGGATATGAAAGTACTTTAGTAACTCATATACGACATTTACGTCAAAAAATTGAAGCTTCACCTTCCACTCCACAATCTCTCATTACTACAAAAGGAATTGGCTATCGTCTATATCTAAAAGGAGAAAAGCCATGACACGAACTCAAAATTTTTTTCGCAAGTATATTCTCTCTACGCTTCGCATTCTTGCCCTTTTTCTATTGGTAAATGCTCTCTTAATATGTCTTTTTTTATTGATATTTTATTTAGAAGGAGCTTCCAAATCACAGTTTCCAATAGAAAAATTTTCTTCATTAATTGAAAATAACAACAATCAAATAGAAGCTCACGAAGATGTAGAAGCCTTTTTAAAGTCTTTTGACGCATGGGCTATGCTTTTAAACGACAACGGAGATGTTACATGGGAATGTAAAATGCCACAACAGCTCTCTCGCCATTATTCTGCAACAGATATAGCTTTATTTAGTCGCTGGTATCTGGAGGACTATCCCGTAAACATATGGAAACGCTTAGATGGGTTACTTGTTGTAGGGCTATCTCCCGATAAGGTCACTCAATTTTATACATCATTTAATAAGAAATATTTTGTTACTGGTATGTATATTGTGTTAGCTATTTTTCTAGCAAATATATGTCTGATCATTTTTTTCTTTTTACGAAATATTCATCAAATCGAAAAAGCCGTTTCTCCTATACTCGATAGTATTCACTCATTATCAGATGGTTCTTCTTTTCATCTTGACGAAAGTGGTGAATTAGTCGAAATCAGAGCAGAGCTAAATCGTGCTGGAAAATATCTTATAAAAAAAGACAACACACGAGCGGATTGGATTAGAGGAATATCTCATGACATACGTACCCCACTATCAATGATTCTCGGCTATTCCAGTGAAATAGAGGATAACCCCGATGTTTCTGAAACAGTCCATAACCAAGCACGCATTATCCGTACATACAGCGAATATTTAAAAAATTTAGTCGAAAATTTAAATTTGACAACAAAGCTCGAATATTCTATGTACACTATTGGACATAACTCTATAAACCCTGTTGAGCTTGCTAGACAAGTAATTGCTGAATTTATAAATAATAATTTATCCGACAAATATGAGCTTATTCTCTCCGAATTTTATGAGAAAAACCATCTTCAAATAATAGGAGATACTTTCCTATTGAATAGAATGTTGACTAATCTCATACGGAATAGTTTTATCCATAATCCAAACGGTTGTCATATTACTGTCTCCATTAATCAAGATACAAATTTTTGTATTTTTTCTATTGAAGATACTGGGCAAGGAGTTGATATATATACTTTGGAACACTTAAATAAAAATGGATTTATTCGCAATCCCGATAATACAGAACATGGATTAGGTCTGAAAATTGTAAATCAAATTGTCCATTTACATCATGGAAAAATCAAATTCTCAGCGAATAAACCTCATGGACTAATTGTTCAAATTTCTTTACCTCGAGATTTTACAAGCATGCCCAGAAAATAAAAATTTTTGTTGAAAAATATGCCCCTTTCCAGAAAACATAACATCTGAAAAGGAGCATATTAAATTCAAAAATTTGTATCTTCATTAAAGCAGTTTGCAAACTCTATTCATGTAGCCAAACAAATTGTGTCTCTGGAGACATTACCTCATTATAAATTATATCTGCCATTTCCTCTTCTGTTGCCTTATTATTATCCTCGCCAATTTCTCTTCCTACTGCATTATTATGTAAATCCATATCTCTATGAGCTGCTTTAGGATAACCATCTGATTCATTTCCAGTAACATCTTTATCCTCATGAGCTGTTGCAAACAATTCCGCTTTTTCTTTTCCAATCAGTATCGTCATTTCTGCATTCCAAATTCCATGTCGAAAAGCGTCACTTCGATCCCCCAGTCCATTCATTCCAAATTTGCTCTCTGTTTTTGATGTTGCTATATTTTTCGCCGTGTTCACTTTTAATGCAGCAAAAGGATAACGAATACACAGCTTTTTTTCAGAATCTGTAAGAGAATTCCATATATCACTAATACCCCGTTCAAATTTAGTATGATTCTGATCTATAATCTCCAAAATCCTTTCATCGTTAAATTCCGGATGAGCTTCTTTAATACATTGAATTTCATCAATAAGTGTACTAAACGCCTCCTGATCTGCACCTTTCAAATCATCTCCAAAGCAATTATTTCCTTCTGCTCGCACTGATGCTGGAAATATCATTATTGCCAATATCAATACCATTACCAACTGTTTCAGATTTTTTTTCATAGATTTAACCTCCTAATTTTATTTTCTTTTAGTTTATCATACTAGCTGACTCATTATTTTTTGATGTAATTATTACGAATATTCATGTTATTTTTTTATCTAAACCCTATATAGTTATGCAGGATAACGAGGGCAAGTTTCGCAACGTAGCACAATAACCCTTTCCGGGCTATTGACCACTTGCAACTTGATGGGGATTTCGTTTCCCCATACCCTCGACCACAATCACAGATATGTGTATTGGTTTCCATTTACATGGTCACAGTGCGATAATTTTTCATCACTTACTTTCCCAGCAGGCTACGAAATTTGGATTTTCTTATGAAACCACTACCACGTAAGAAAGGAAGTTATCAATGACAAGACCTAAGAAAGAGGAAACTCTTGCAAAAACTAAAGATGTGCATTTACGCATGAATGAAACTGAATATGATCTTCTTGCAGAAAGAGCCAAGGCTAACAGCATGACGGTTTCTGATTTTGTCCGAAGTGCCCTGGACAACCAGAAAGTCATCATCAAATACGAAATTACCGCAGATGT
>QAML01000046.1 GCA_003150315.1 Prevotellaceae bacterium
ATTATGGGATGTGGAAACCGGGAAAAACTATGCCATAGTGATTTCAACCTCTTGCGGACTGTGGAGATACCAAATAGGCGACACCGTGAAGTTTACTTCCAAAAATCCGTACAAATTCATAATAAGCGGAAGAACCAAAAGCTTCATCAACGCCTTTGGCGAAGAACTCATGGTGGACAACGCCGAAAAAGGACTTGCAGAAGCATGCCGCGAAACAGGTGCGCAGGTTGCCGAATACACCGCAGCCCCCGTGTTCATGGACATTCACGGAAAATGCAGGCATCAGTGGGTTATAGAATTTGCAAAACGCCCCGAAAACATGGATGTCTTTGCCGAAAAACTCGACAAGGCTCTGCAAAGAATCAATTCCGACTACGAGGCAAAGCGTTCGAACAACGTAACACTGCAGCAGCTCGAAATAACCGAGGCAAAACCGGGACTTTTCAACGAATGGCTCGCAAGCAAAGGCAAACTCGGAGGACAGCACAAGGTGCCCCGCCTGAGCAACACCCGGAAAATAATTGACGAAATACTGTCGCTCAACAGCAAATGAGCGGAATACGCATATAAATGACCATACGCAAACTGCTAAAAGACACTCTGTTGGTGCTGATATCGGCACTTGCCTTTTCGTGTGCCAATCCAGGAAGACCCGACGGGGGAGCTTACGACGAAACACCGCCGAGCGTGGTGGGCACTTCGCCGAAAGAATATGCACTGAACAACAAACAGCAGAAAATAACGCTTCTTTTCAGCGAATACATCAAACTCGACAACGCCGCCGAGAAGGTTGTGATTTCGCCTCCGCAGCTTGACCAACCCGAAATACGCGCGTCGGGAAAGAAAATCTATGTGGAGCTGAAAGATTCGCTTATTCCCAACACCACTTACACTATTGATTTCTCCGATGCCATTTTAGACAACAACGAAGGCAATCCCATGGGAAGTTACGCCTATGTCTTTTCGACCGGCGAAAGCATTGACACACTCGAAGTATCGGGAAAAGTGCTGAACGCACAGGACCTCGAACCGGTGAAAGGCATTCTTGTGGGACTTCATTCAAACCTCAACGACAGCGCATTTGTAAAAACCCCGCTCGAAAAGATTGGGCGCACCGACGGCTCGGGACATTTTGTGATAAAAGGCGTTGCCCCGGGAAAATATCGCATCTATGCACTCAACGACGCGGAAAGCGACTACGAATTTCACCAGAAGAGCGAGGACATAGCCTTTACGAAAGACATAATAATACCTTCGTGCACTCCGGCAACGCGCGAAGACACCACGTGGATAGACTCCGTGAGGATAGATACCATAAAAACGGTGAACTATACGCGGTTCATGCCCGACGACATAGTGTTGCGTTCGTTCAAGGAGGTGCAAACAGTGCATCATCTGCTGAAAAGCGAACGCAAATCGCCTTATTCGTTCAGTCTTTATTTTACCGCGCCGTCGCAGGAGCTTCCCAAAATACAGGGAATAAACTTCAATGCCGACAATGCCTTCTTAATTCAAAACAGCGCGGGCAACGACACCATAACATATTGGATTAAAGACACCGCACTCGTAAAAAAAGACACATTGGAACTGACACTTACGTATGCGGATACCAATGATTCCACGGGAATAGACGAAATGCGCAGCGACACATTGGAACTCGTTTCGCGCACTCCCTATGCCAGAATCATGAAAGACTTCAACGACAAAATGGAGCAGTGGATGAAACGCAAGGAACGCTCCGAAAAACGCGGCAAGAAGTTTAACGAACGGCAACCGAGGCAATGGATACGCATGAGATACAATGCCACGAACAATCTTGCCCCAAACGAAAACATAACTCTCCTTTTGAACGAACCGCTGATAAAGGTTGACACGTCAAGGATACATCTTTCGCTCGGCGTAGACTCGCTTTGGGAGGAACGACCCTTCATTGTTTCGCGCGACAGTGCCAACATGCTTTCATACACCGTGTATGGCGAATGGCGCAACGGGCAAAAATATAAATTGGAAATAGACTCCGCCGCCTTTACAAGCATTTACGGCAACAACAATATAAGAATGGAAATGAGTTTCAGCGTTCCCGCAACCGAAGCATACGCTTCGCTTTTCGTAACACTGAGCAACTATGACAACGGACAGGCTTATGTGCAGCTCCTGAAAGGCGACAAACCGTACAGAACCGTGAAAGCCGACGGCGATCATGCCGATTTCTACTACATTTCTCCCGGAAAATACTATTTGCGAATGTTTGTGGACCAAAACAACAACGGAAAATGGGACACAGGTCTGTTTGCCGAAAACAAACAACCCGAACCGGTATATTATTTTCCTTCGGAAATAGAATTGCGTGCCAGCTGGGACAGCGAACAAGAATGGAACGTGCGCTCAACTCCGCTCGAGAAACAAAAGCCAAAGGAGATAACCAAACAAAGAGCCGAAAAGAAACGCGAAATACAGCACCGCAACACGGAAAGACTGCTTAAAAAGCAAAAAGAAGAACAGAAAAAACAACGCAACAAGAGATGAAAAAAAACATTTTACTGATTCTCACGCTTTGTATAGCATGGATTAACGCCACAGCACAATGTCCCATAAAAAACACGGCATTCAAAAGCGGCGAAACACTTATGTATGATATGTATTTCAACTGGAAATTCGTATGGTTCAAGGTTGGCAACGCTTCTCTTACCATAAATTCCACATCATATAAGGGAAAAGACGCATTTCGTGCAAGCCTCATAACGCGCACATCCTCGAAAGCGGACAAATATTTCATTATGCGCGATACGCTTAAGAGTTATGTTTCAAACGAACTCGTTCCGCTTTATTATACAAAGCGTGCAAAGGAAGGCGATCGCTATCGCACGGATGAAGTTTGGTATTCCTATAAAGGCGGAATGAGTCATGCCAAAATGAAACACAGGAATCGTAAGGGCGAAATCAAAGAAAAAACCGTGAGCAGGGCAAACTGCATATACGACATGCTTAGCATCATGCTCCGCGCCCGTTGTATGAATCTGGATAACGTAAAGAAAGGGTTCACTTACAATTTCCAGATGACCGATGCGGGAGATATTCATAACGAAAAGCTCGTATTTCAGGGACGTTCAACGTTTCAGGTGGAACATACTTCCACAAAATATCGCACACTCGTATTCTCGTATATAGAAAAAGACGAAGATACGGGAAAAGACGTGGAACTCGTGAAATTTTATATAACCGACGACAAAAATCATCTGCCTGTGCGCCTGGACATGAACCTTAAATTCGGAACTGCAAAGGCTTTCCTCATCGGCGCACACAATATTCTGAATCCGCAAACGGCTAAAGTTTCCGGCAAATAGGTTGCCGCCGGAACAAAGTAGCCTGTTATTAACCTCAAAACCCTTTACCCCACCATGAAACGCCTCGTAATTCTGACGACAACTCTTTTATTTTTCGTTTTTTCGGTTTCAAAAGCTCAAAGAACCGATTTGAAACTCCGCAACATTGATGTGGACATTTGCATATACGGTGCCACATCAGGGGGAATAGTTGCCGCATACACGGCATTGAAACAGGGAAAAAGCGTAGTGCTTGTGGAACCTTCTCAAAGGATTGGCGGCATGACAACAGGCGGTTTGGGATTTACGGACATTGGTCATCTTGACATTATACGCGGTTACGCGCTCGACTTTTACCGTCGCGTGGGAAAGATATACGACAGCGACAAGCCGGTGTTTAAGTTTGAACCGAAAGCTGCCCTTGCAGTTTACAACGAATACGTCAGGGAAACCAACATGCCTGTTTTACGAAACTACAGAATCATTGGCTGCACCAAGAAAGGGGTTACCGTAAAAAGCATTTCCCTTGAAAATTCCCTCAATCCCTCAACCAAACTCCATAAGGTGGTTTCCGCTAAAGTTTTCATCGATTGTTCCTACGAGGGAGACCTAATGGCGAAAGCCGACATCTCTTATACCATAGGACGAGAGCCGAATTCGCAATACAACGAGACATATAACGGTGTGCAAATAGCGATAAATCACCAATTCGGGGCAAACATAGACCCTTACAAGGTGAAAGGCAAGCCTGAAAGCGGACTTCTGTGGGGAATTTCCCAAGAAAAAATGGGCGTGCAGGGAAGCGGCGACAAACATATCCAAGCTTATAATTACCGCATAGCACTTACCGAAGACCCTGACAATAGTATTGAAATCACAAAGCCGGACAATTACGACCCTTCGCATTACGAACTTATGCTTCGCCAACACGAGGGCTACGAATGGGCAGGTCTTAACGACGTTTTCGCTTGGGACAGGATGCCAAACCATAAAACTGACATCAATAACCGAGGCGGTTTTTCTACCGACATGATTGGTGCGAATTGGGACTATCCCGAAGCTTCCTATGCCAAACGCGACAGCATTGCCAAGGCTCATCGCGACTACACATTGGGGATGCTTTACTTCGTGGGGCATGATGAAAGAATCCCCGAGAAGATTCGTAAGGAAATGTTGAGATGGGGGCTGCCCAAGGACGAATATATTGAAAACGGACACTTCACTCCGCAATTATATATACGCGAAGCGCGAAGAATGATTGGGCAACTTGTAATGACGCAATACCACTGCCAGGGCATAGAAACCGCTCCGAAAGCCATAGGATGGGCTGCATATACAATGGACTCCCACAACAGCGGGCGATTCGTGGTTAACGGCAGAGTGAAAAACGAGGGAAACGTGGAGATGTATATACCCGGTCCGTATTCTGTGGGATATGGTGCCATAACTCCCAAGCCCTCTGAAGCCGACAACGTTCTTGTTCCGGTTTGTCTCTCGGCTTCCCACATAGCTTATGGCTCAATAAGAATGGAACCCGTGTTCATGGTTCTCGGAGAAAGCTCCGCGCTCGCCGCATGTAACGTCATCGACCATTTTGATTCAAAGGTGCAGAAAGCGGACATAGATGCCGTTATGACGAAATTCGTTGAAATAGAAAAGGAACTCGGAAAATAAACTACTAAGTTAGTTACACAACGATGCAGATAGTATCAATGCAACTGCACAACGGACTTAGTTGCCACTTAATCGGGCTAAATTAAACGAAAGCGGGATTAAAGCTGACCGCTTTCCACAAGTCGCACCACTCTTTCGGTGTATTTGTCATCGCCTTCGGGATCGTAGGCTTTTTTCAAGCTACTGCCGAAAAGTCCTGCGAAGAATTGGTAATACGCAGCCTTGAAAGAACCGAGAAATGCCTGAATAAGTTCGTATGACGACTGGTCGCATTCCCGGTAAATAAGCTTTATGAGGAGTTTTCCCTGCGATTTGCTCATACGTTTCACTATTGGTCTGTACTGGTCCTTTATTCCCGCTTCCACAAGTTGGATGTGTTCCTTGCGTTCTTTTTCGGAAGGCAGCGTTTCTATGAAATCGTAAGTTTCAATCAGGGTTTCCTTTGCAAGTTTCGCATAAGGCAGCACCCTTTTCACGTTTGCCACCAAACGGTTATACTCCATTCTTTCCTTTTGATTGCGGAAATTCATGGGAGGATAGATATAAGCCGGCGGAGTTACTATGTCGGGAATGCTGTCTCCTTTATATAGAGTTTTACCTACCTGCACATACAAAGGCAGAGGCGGAACGCTGTCAATGCCCTCCTTTTTGTTTTGCGCCGATACCTGTGAAGCGGGAACCAGTAGCAATAAAATCAGTATTATGCGGCTTAGTTTCATCACAGCACAAAAATAATAAGAATTGGGGAAACTCCGTATCAATTTATAATTCTTTTACCTTGCACTTTGGGCGCGATTAATTAAAAGCGTGTCTGTTTGCGCGAATTTGGCTACCTTTGCATTCGGAACTAAAACGAATACAGAGATATGGGATTACAATGCGGAATAGTGGGACTGCCTAATGTTGGCAAATCAACCCTGTTCAACTGTCTTAGCAGTGCTAAAGCGCAAGCTGCAAACTTCCCCTTTTGCACCATAGAACCCAATGTGGGAGTAATTACTGTGCCCGACGCACGCCTCAACAGCCTTGCCGAAATTGTCCATCCGGGAAGAATTGTTCCCGCAACGGTGGAAATCGTGGACATAGCCGGCATTGTGAAAGGCGCAAGCAAAGGCGAGGGACTGGGAAACCAGTTTCTCGGAAACATACGCCAGACCGATGCCATTATACACGTTCTCCGCTGCTTTGACGACGGAAATGTGGTTCACGTTGACGGAAGTGTGGACCCCGTAAGGGATAAAGAAGTTATCGACACCGAGCTTCAGCTGAAAGATCTTGAGAGTGTGGAACAACATCTCAAGAAAGTTGAAAAAATGGCTAAAGTTGGCGGCGACCAGCAGGCACAAACCGAATACACGGTGCTCAAAGCCTATCATGCAGCTCTGTCGGAAGGCAAATCGGCACGCACCGTGAAATTCGAGAAAAAGGAAGAAATTCAGGCGGCTCGCGACTTGTTTTTGCTCACAGCCAAACCCGTGATATACGTTTGCAATGTTGACGAAGGTTCGGCTGTCAGCGGCAACAAATACGTGGATGCCGTGAGAGAGGCAACAGCCGACGAAGGAGCGGAGTTGCTTGTGGTGGCTGCCCGAACCGAAGCCGACATTGCCGAACTTGACAGCGCGGAAGACCGCAAGGAATTTCTTGCTGCCGCCGGGCTTGAAGAATCGGGATGCAACCGTTTGATTCAATCGGCATACCATATTCTGAACCTTCAAACCTTCATCACCGCCGGCGAAATGGAAGTAAAAGCGTGGACATACCACAAAGGTTGGAAAGCACCCCAGTGTGCAGGAGTCATTCACACCGATTTCGAGAAAGGATTCATTCGCGCCGAAGTCATAAAGTATGACGACTACATTAAATACGGCAGCGAAGCCGCAGTTCGCGAGGCGGGAAAGCTGAACATTGAGGGAAAAGATTACGAGGTGCAGGACGGCGACATCATGCACTTCCGTTTCAACGTGTAAAGCCGAAGTCATGACACTCTTTGCGCTCCTCCCGCAGTTCATATACTGGAATCCCGACCCCGTGGCGTTTACCATTTTTTCTCACGAGGTAAGATGGTATGCGCTGTGCTGGTGTGTGGGACTACTGTTGGGATATGTGGTGATGCAAAAGCTCTACAAGCGGCAGCACATACCCGACGAAAAGTTCGATCCGCTGTTTTTCCACATATTTTTCGGCGTTATCATAGGCGCACGTCTCGGACATTGCCTTTTCTACGAGCCGGGATATTTTCTTTCCCACCCCGTGGAGATGATTTTTCCCATACAGAAAACCGTTGACGGCTGGAGATGCACGGGATATGCCGGACTGTCGTCGCACGGAGGCGTGATAGGAATGCTCTTTGCCCTGTATCTCTACGTGAAACGCACGGGAGTGAACACCATGCGCATTCTCGACAACATGGGAATCTGTGCTCCGCTCACGGCGTGCTTCATAAGACTCGGCAACTTGTTCAACTCCGAAATCGTGGGCAAGACCACCGATATGCCGTGGGGCTTTATTTTCGCGGCAAACGGCGAAAACTTTGCCAGACACCCCGGACAGCTTTACGAGTCGCTTGCATACATCACGGTTTTCTTTATCGGACTCGTCATCTACCATTACAATGAAAAAAAGGTGGGCACGGGTTTCTTCTTCGGTTGGTGTCTCACGGCGGTCTTTGTGTTCCGTTTCTTGGTGGAATACATAAAAGACGTGCAGGAAACCTTTGAGCAGGGAATGCTCCTGAACATGGGGCAACTTCTTAGCATACCGTTCATAATAATAGGCATATACTGTTTGGCAGGCGGCAAACTGTGCCGCCAATTCGGCGAACATCAGAAATAACGCGGCAATATGCCGGGGCGCACCAGCCTTTCGGCTTCCGCACAACACACGAATACGGGTTTTGTTTTCAACGAAAGCAAAGCCCGTATGCTTTTTATAAACATCTCTGTCCTTAAGTCAAAACCACCGTTTGAAACGATTTTTCGCAAACTTCTGAAAACCAAACCTTTAAGGCATTTTGAAGAGCTTTTGTAAGTTATTGTTTATCAGACATTTGGAAAGGCGAAAAATACAAGCCATATATTTTAAAATACAAGGCACTTATTTTAAAATATGTGCCTTGTATTTTTTGCGATAAGCCATGTGTTTTTTCGGCTGTCGGAAAACGCAGTCTTTCCAACCCGTGTTTCTGCGCCTTTCGGGCATGTGTTTTTGCGCATACGCAACTTTGTTTTCGAAGTTTGCATTTACAGCGGCGAAGCATGACACACACAGCATATACCGGTGCATGAGGTTTGCGACTTTAGCCTTCGGTCATCGTGCTAACGGATGTCATTATACGGCATTCGGCTTACACGAATTTCGAAAAATACACCCAAAGTGCGCCAAAATAAATTATTTAGCTATCTTTGTAAGCACATTCAAACAATAATCAGAAAATATCATGAAAAA
>QAML01000006.1 GCA_003150315.1 Prevotellaceae bacterium
CCGTTTGAACGAATTTCCATTATATGTACCGTTATTGGCAGAATGTCCAGATGATATTATTCCATTAGCGGAATTCATGTTAGATGCAGCCAATCGAGAATTGAAAAAGAATGTGAAAGGATTTGATCGTGAAGTACAGAAACGATTGAAAACTTATTCTTGGCCAGGAAACATACGAGAACTAAGAATTATTATCCGGCGAGCTACTCTGTTGGCAAAAGATGATTGGATAACCATTTCAGAGATGGATTTGCCAACAAAATGTAAACAACCAGAAGATTATGCATTAAATGATGAACGGACAGAGCGGGCAACTATTTTAAAAGCATTGGAAGCAGCAGGCAATGATAAGAAAGCTACTGCAAAATTGTTGGGAATAAGTCGGAGTACCCTTTATCTGAAATTGAAAAAGTTCCGTTTAAAATAGAATGTGTCCGAAATTAAGACATACCGTGTATAATCCACATTGTTTTTTCAGACACGCTATTTTAATCGTTTTGTATATTGTTTATTATCAATGCTTTATTGGCTTTGTTTATTAGGCATAGCATTTGCCTTTATTTCAATAGGATGATTTATTGTGGAGAGCGAAATTGTAAAACTAAAAATTGCAATACGATGAAAACATTGATAGAAACACCTCTTTTCTGTTTGTTCGCCTCTTATATAAACGGCTCTAAACTTGCAGCAGATAAACTACCTACTGCTTATGACAATTTCATGACCTGCCTTACCAGACTTTCGCAGGACGAAGATTTGATAAAGCAACTCCGTCGGCTGAACTATACAAAAATAGAATTATCTTTTATGCAGCAAATCTGTAATAAGATGAGGGAAGAGCATAAGCATGTGTTATATGATGTGTTCATCAGCAAGACATTGGCACTGCTGAATGCAGAAATGAAAATAATAAAAGAAATATTCCGCCATAGCGGAATAACTACTGGATTTAAAGCAGAAACAACATATAGAAACGGAAAGAAACCTGCTATTACGTTGACATGGAATGGTACGGATAGCGACTTGATTGAACTAGTGGCTGCATTAATGGCAGCTGGAGTGATAGGTACGACAGAAGGCCGAGAACTGAAGGTGGTGGATGTCATCCGGATATTTGAGGATGTGTTCCATTTGAAAATTAATGCATTGTACACCAAGCGTGGCAAGGTGTTTGACCGCTGTACGGACACCACTCCGTTCATCGACTCCCTGCGCAAGAGCTATAACCGGATGCTGGACGAGCGGCTGGCGTAAAGGTTACACGCCAACAGCCGCCAACGGGCGACTTACATGTATGTGGTATTGCGGATTGGTGGGCGAATGGTTTTCTTTGCCACCGGTTATTCATATCTAAAAATACAAGGCTATGTCAATCCTGAATGATATTTGGAACCGTATTGCCCGAAAATCGGACAAACAGAAAGTAGCGGCAACGGAAACTCCCGAAACGGAAAACCGGGTATATGCCGTGGTGACGGAAGAGGGCGTGATGCTTTTCTCAAACACCCCGAAAGGAATGAAGGCACGCAACAGTTATCTGCAACATCTGGCAGACGGCTTCTTCAACGTGACCAAAGTACCCGAAACACTCCGGATATACGAGATGGACCTGCCCACCAAACGGGTGGCGGAACTGACAGACAACTGCATCGAAAAGCTGTCCAAAGCGGACTTGCGGAGCACGGACGTGCAGTTGCGAAAATCGGTAGTGAGTTTCACTCCCGACAAGTTTGCGGACAGAAGCGTACTGGACGGCGGTGTGTGCAAGGAAAAGTTCGACCTGCTGCCCGACTTCCATAACTTCGACCGTCTGACAAAGGAGTTCGGGCTGGGCATCTCTCCCCGGAACTATGATGTGGCGGCGTTGCTGTATATTTCGGAAAACGGGTATGCCGGACTTGTTGCGGCAGATAAGGTGCATCCTTTCAGCTATGAATATGAGTTCAAAGAACTGGCGGAGAAGCTGGGAGACAGCTTGAAGGCACGGATGAACGCACCTCTGTCGGCACACGACTTCGGCTATGCGGCCTTACAGAAAGAAGCAAAGGAGATGGCGGCGGATTTACTGCAATCGGAGTTCCATATCACGGATGGGGAGTTCAGGTTGGGTGCACGGATAAACCGGACTGAAAGGGCGGAAACGTTACATCCTGTGCTGCATCCACATTCGGAAGAGGAAAAGGCAGGCAAGTCACTGGAGACATACCGCAAACAGGAAGCTCCGAAACAAAAGCCGTCTGACAGACAACGACAGGCGAAGCACGTTGCCTCCATTACTCCACAAAACAAGGAGAAAAAACAATTAATCTTATAGAATTTATGGAAGAAAAGAAAATGCAAGCGGTGGAAAACGGCAGTCTGTATATGACACTGGACGCTTTCTACAAACCCGTGTATCTGAGTATGCGCGGACAGGGTGAAGATGGGTTCGTCCGTTTTATCAGCAACAATGTGAGGTTTCACACGGCAGGACGGGAATTTATTCCCGATCACTGAATGTTCCGTTTCGATTTTAAGGATAAGGGCATGATTCCTCCCATACTCAGCACGAACAATGCCGATTATCTGGAACGGCTCTGTCCGGTGCTGGAACGGGAAAAGATACATCCGTCGGGGGTGGTGAGATTGCGGGATGCGGCGTTCTGCGAGGAAAGGGGCATCGAGCAGCTTTCATCACTGGCGGAGCATACGGCTTTGCTGGAAAACGAGGATTACAAACGTCTGGGACATCGTTTCGGGATGGACGGGGACGTGATACGGAACGGGCTGGCGGCCTTTCCTACCTGTATGGCCGTGGAATACGGACGAAAAGTATTGCTGTTCGACAAGACGGACGGCGGGGACAGGATGCTGGATGCGTTTCTGCGGGAAGTGACGGAAGGCTTTTTTGACGGAAAGCGGAAACCGGAGAGTTTGAGGTTTTATGAAGTGGCCCCGCTGGATGCCGCATACCGGGCAAAAATCGGAGACGGACAGGCGGCTTCTGCGAATATGGTGAGATATGGAATTTGTGTGGCACATTGCGATATGGCACCTACGCTGCGGAACTTCAACAGACTGAGAAACCTGCAACGGGGACATGTGCCTCTGACAAAGGAACAGGAACGGATTGTTTCGTCACTGGTGGCACGACCGGATAATGTGCGTTTTCCGAATGTGGAAATGAAGGTGCGGACTCCGGCAAAGAGAAAAGGACAAGGTATAAACATTTAATTCATAAACAGATGGAAAAGGAGAATACAAACGGCGGCAGTGTGTATGTCACGGTGGATAAATATTTCAATCCGGTGCATATCAGCATGAAAGGCACGGGCGAAGAAGGCTTCTTGGAATTTATGCAGGAAGATGTGGAAAAGGCGCTGAAAGAAACGGAGATGCCTGCTATGGGGATGATGTATTATAATGTGCCTGCTATGGGAATTGTACCGCCTTTGCAGGAAGGAAATAATGAGGATTATCTGCAAAGGCTGGAAAAAGCGATGGACGAACATGGAATTGAGTTGCATAGATACCTGCGTCTGTCGGAAGTGGTGTATTCTCTATGAAACGACATCGATCCGCTGTCAAGGGATGATAACCATACCCGGTGGCTCACGCCAAAGATGTGGCAGGAGATAAAGTCTTCACCCGAAGTGGTTGCGGAAATGCTGGATGATTTGAAGAATGGGAACACGTACTATACGGGCGTTGAGACGGATAAAGGGATGTTGTTATTCAGCAGGGATATGAATGGAGAAGAACAGTACAAGCAATATATGTATAAATACATAGAAAATTATTTTTTTGACACGGACTTTGCCATGAAATCCCTGACTGTTCATGAACTGAGTGGATGGCCTTCGCTGATGGAAGGGAAAGTAAACCGCTGTTATGACGATTACGGCTATTTGTTGCCGTTAGAGAAGATTCCGACGGACGCTTTTGTGGATAAATCGGCATTGAAAAGTATAACGGATAAAGAGACGTATGACCTTTCGCCCACATGGGAGAACTACTACAAGCTGACTGACGCAAGCAAAGGATTAGGACTGACTCGGAGCCCGGATAATTATGACCGGATGACACTGCTGTATATCATGGACAAGGGATATCCGAGAGACGGACTGATAGACGAGTACCCGGACGAGTTCAGTTTTCACGAGAAATTTGAAAAGATAGAAAACAAGTTGCTGGGCCGGGACAGATGGGATGTGTATGATGAGATGCAGGAAAAGGCGAAGAAGCTGGCAGGGAAACTGTTAAAGGAGCATTTTCCGGAGACACGACAGAAAGCGGGCGTAAAGGAAAAGGCGGTTGTGCAGAAAAGCAAAGGTATTAAGATGTAGGATAATCGTTTGTACTCTGATACGCCAATGCACGCCAATGGACGACTCTGATTTTATTCACTTGGAAAGGATATAAGATGTGCTTTACTTTGCCGTATATTCAGAAACTTAAAAAGAATTTTAGTATGGAACTGACAATTATTGAAACAAGTGCGTATCAGGAGTTGAGAAGGCTGGTCAGTACGCTGGCCGTACAAATGGGTGACTTTCAGAAAAAGATTGCTCCGCCCGCACCGGACAAATGAATGGATGCGCAGGACGTGTGTCTGGCTTTGGGCATATCGAAACGGTGCCTACAAAACTATCGGGACAACGGGCTTATTCCTTACTCAAATGTAGGGGGGAAATTCTTCTACCGGGAAGTGGATATTCAGGAAATCTTGGAAAGCGGATTAATCAAAAGGAAGTAAAGTATGGCAGAGATTATCACAAAGGATTCGGAAGAGTTCAAGGAACTGACCGGATGGATTAAGAAAGCGGGGAAAGCGGTGGAAGATGCAACGGCACGGATACGCCCGACAGTTGCGGACGAGCATTACATGACGGGCGATGATGTGTGTGCCATGCTGCATATCTCACGACGGACGTTGCAAACGTTGAGGGATGAAAAGCTGGTGCCTTATACCACTATCGGAGGGAAACTGCTTTACCCGGAAAGTTCCCTGTACGAAGTGCTGAAAAAGAATTATAGGGATTTCAGGCGGTTCAGAAAATAAGTAAGAAAGAAAAAGTGAAGAAACGTCCTCCGGCCTACTTGCAGGCTTGGGGACGTTTCTTTTTGCAGGAAGCTGTTACATAGCAAGTTTGTAAACATGGCCGATTTTCTCGCAAATCTTGTCGGTGTCCTCGCCTACCTTAGGATTAATCAGTTCGGCATATATCTGCGTGGAAAGAATAGACTTATGCCCCAATACTTTCTGAAGGGTTTCCAACGGCATCCCTTTGAGGATAGCCAAAACGGCAAATGTATGGCGTCCGATATGCGGGGTGACTTCGGCCCGGCAGTTACATTTCTTGCCTATGATTTTAAGGCTGAGGAACATGGTGTTGTATTCACCTACCGGGAAGACACATTCGGGGGAGTCTTTCTTTTCATCCACACCTCTGTATTTTTCAATCAGTTCGATAGCAATGGGCAATAATTTCACAACGTATGCCACTCCCGTTTTTATACGGTTGCCCATAAGCCATGTACCGCCGTCGGAGTCGGTATGAATATTATCATAGGTTATGGCTTTCAGGTCGGCATAGGCAAGGCCGGTGAAACACATGAATAAAAACATATCACGCATGGCACGCTGACGTTTGTATTTCAGTTCTACATGGATCATCCTTTGCAGTTCCTCTTCTGAAAGGAAGGAACGTCTCTTATATTCGGGCATACACTCGAATGATGCGAACGGATGAACCCGTATCCAGCCTTTTTCCTGTGC
>QAML01000008.1 GCA_003150315.1 Prevotellaceae bacterium
CGGCGATGCTTGGGTGTCCGGCGATGCTCAGGTGTACGGCAATGCTCGGGTGTACGGCAATGCTCGGGTGTCCGGCGATGCTTGGATGTACGGCAATGCTTGGGTGTACGGCAATGCTCAGGTGTCCGGCGATACTCAGGTGTACGGCAATGCTCGGGTGTCCGGCGATGCTCGGGTGTACGGCAATGCTCGGGTGTCCGGCGATGCTTGGGTGTACGACAATGCTCATGTGTACGGCGATGCTCGGGTGTCCGGCGATGCTCAGGTGTACGGCAATGCTCAGGTGTACGGCGATGCTGAGGTGTGCGGCGATGCTCGGGTGTCAAATAATAATGAACATTGTGGATTTGATTGTTTCGGGTCTGTTAATCGTCACACCCATGCCTATAAAACTCAATCAGGAAAAGTTGAAATCACCTGCGGATGCTTTCGGGGTTCTATTGAAGAGTTCGATAGACAAGTCAAAAAGACACATCAGGGAAATAAATTCGAAAGGCAGTACATGGCTATTGCCGAAGTGATCAAGATCAAGTTCGGGCTAAAATAACATTATTATGGACTACTTAGCGGAACCCAAAGACGAATCAAAGCGGCCCTTCTGTCGGGGATTCGGATGACGACGGCGCAGGGTAACAGAATCGGCCAAACCGTAGACTCTCGCAAGATCATTTCGAGACTCAGGAAACAGGGTATGCCCATTTGTAGCTACTGGAATATCCGCAAGGACGACAGCGGCCGGACGGTGGCGAAATACAAGACATACTATTACGGATCGCCCCTGCCCGCCAAAGGGTCGAGAATGGGGACTTTCGATCATCCGAAACTGGATTTGTAACTCAAAATATGAATTATGGAAATAATCACTAAGCGCCCTAAAGGCATGCCTTACCGGAAATACGTTGAGATGCGTAAGGCCAGTAACAATCAGATTCGTCGCTATCTGAGATTTGGTCGATTGTATTACCTGTCGGCAGAGATAGTCACGGTCGAAACATCGTTGGGCAAATCTCAATATCGCAAAAGCTATCCGCCATTCGTCGGTTCGGTCCGGCGAGACTTGCGGAAGCCGATTTAATAAGCTGGATTTGTGACTGACTAATTCTGAATGAAAATGATAAAAAACGAAATCGAGCTTTGCGGCCTGCTGTGGGACACAGAGAACCTGGCAATCGGCGGTTATGAGAAGGACGGCCATCATTACTACACATGGCATGAGGCTATAGAGGCCGCGAGGTCCGTAGGTAAGCGCTTGCCGACCCGGGAGGAATGGAAGGCATTATGCGATCTCGGCTCGACTTGGGACGACGAGCGCAAGGGCCGTTGGTTCGGGGGGAACCACGACTCGGACCACAAGGGCTCGTTATTCCTGCCTGCTGCGGGCCTGCGCAACAACAATAGCGGCGAGTTGGTCGGCACGAGCTCCAACGGCTACTGTTGGTCCTCGTCGCCGTACTACGGAGGCGTCAGCTACGCGGGCGGCCTCGGCTTCTACTCGGGCAGCGTCTACCCGCTGAACAGCAACAATCGCGCCTACGGCTTCAGCGTGCGTTGTGTGCGGGACAAAGAATAGTTCTTGAAAAGAAAAAGCCCCCGACGGGTGATACCGGGGACTTTAGCCGGACGGAGATTAGCTATCCGTTCGACGGAATAAAGATAGTGAAAAGTTTTGAATCATGGACAGGCAGTCACCGCAGACGTGCGGATAAGTGACAGGCAATGATGCGAGGAGTGCGCCACTGAGATGTACAGCAAGATGTGGCCAACACGAACGAAGCCGACGGCTACCTTTTCTCGCAGGTAAGATTCAAAGTCGTCGCCGGGGCGGAACCGGCCCTGTCCTCAAAAGCAATGGCATAAGCTGTAAGATGCCACTAAAAATTAAAAAGCATGGGATTAAACGAAGGAACTAACGCAACGTACATCGGTATCAGCGATGGGAAAGTGTCTCTGAGGGTGAGCGAAGGAACGCCGGGAGCGGTGCAGATCGTGAACAAGGAGAGCGGCAAGGTTAGCTGGATCAAGTATTACCGATCAATAACCGGCTATCTGACCGATCTGGCCAACAAGCAGGATCGATTCAATGACACGATGTATAACTGGCATCTGACAATCGTGGACGGCGACGATACCTATATTCTCCAAGTCAGAGAGCGGAGCGGTTATGGACGATCTCTGATGAAGTCCCTGCCCAATGTGGACTTCACCAAAAAAATCACTTTTACTCCCTATGTAAAAGTGGTGGACGACAAGAAACGAGGAACGCTCTATCTGTCTCAGGACAATGAGAATGTCGATTGGTACTTTACGCGCGAAGAACCGCACGGGATGCCCGAGCTTATACAACGGACGGATGCACGCGGAAACGTCGTTTACGACGATTCGGACATACTGAATTTTTTCCTCAATTATGTAAAAGACGTTATCCAGCCGCGTATCAGGGAGGCTAATCGCAAACGACTCGGAGAGCTCCCGCAGGGAGAGCCTGTAATGGACGAGGGCGACAGCGCTGCATGGATGGAGCAGGAACATGCTCGTCAGGTAGCATCTTTGAAATCGGACAAAGAAACGGCCCTGAGCGACCGCTCCGCCGTGCGCCAACGCTTCGAGCGTAATCAGACGAATTCCTCACCGTCATTCTCGGACGGGATGCCTATTCCGGACGATATGCCTGCTGATCTTCCATTTTAATAACGACGACTATGAGACGACTATTTCACGACCCGTCGGCTAAGCAGATTACATTCTGCGACGAACGTTTCTATAAAACGGCCGATGGCAATTTTTATCCGTCCGTTACGACGGTACTCGATCTTTACCCGAAAGGCAGAGAGTTCAACGAGTGGCTCAAGCGTAATGGGCAGGAGGCGGATATAATCGTTAATTCTGCCGCCGACACGGGTTCTAAGGTACACGAGGCTATCGATAAGCTGCAACAAGGGGATGAAGTATTATGGGACGACAGCGTATATACGCTGCGCGAGTGGCAGATGATAAACCGGTTCATCGACTTTTTCAAGCGCTTTCAGCCCGAGATCATAAGCTCTGAGTTTACGCTCGTATGCGATAAGTACGCAGTAGCGGGTACGGTGGATATGGTCTGCCGGTTACTCGGCAAGCTGTGGCTGATCGATCTGAAAACGTCGAACTATGTACACGCTACGCACCATATTCAAGCCGCTACCTATACGACGATGTTCAACGAGATCAACAAGGGCGAATTTCCTCCCATCCAAAAGACGGGTATTCTTCATCTGAACGCAAAGACTCGTACTGAGGGAGGCAAGGGGAAAATACAAGGGGCGGGCTGGCAGCTTGTGCCGGTCACGAACTGTCAGAAACATTTCGCCTCGTTTCGTCATGTGCGGGCAATATGGGATTTGGAGAATCCGAATCCCCGACCGAAGAACCTCGTATATCCGGACCGACTAAAACTTTCCGACTATGGCAACCTTGCAACAGCTGCTGTCTGAAGCCGAGGAGTATCAGCGGTACGCGGAACAGAAGTGTCCGTGCGATCCGGCCCAGATCAACGAGCGGCTTAGAACGCTCCATGTGTATATGGCCCGTACAGGACAGATGCTCGCCGAAGCCAAGCTTTTGCTTAATGAGAAAAAGGGTGCGGAGGTCGCTGATATGGTTGTCAAGCTGGCTAAAGGAGGCTTTTTGTCCGCCAAAGCTCAAAATGCGCTGGTGGATAGCATAGCGGCCAAGGAGAAATACTTGGTAGACCTGCTGGACAGACTCAATGCGACCTGTACGCATCAGGCCGATCACGTTCGGTCGCTCCTGTCCTACGAAAGAGAGAATATGAGATTGATGAGAACGGGATATTGAAAGGTTGATGGACGGTTTCATTCGATTAAATAGAAAGTTCTTCACGAATGCTTATTGGTCGCAGCAACGCACCTTTAGTCTGTCAGAAGCGTGGCTCGATTTAATTCAGATGGCACGATTTGATGCGGAACCAGCAATGAAAGAACTACCTAACGGTCGCCTGATAACTATTAAACGAGGCGAAATACACGCGGGTTTGCGATTCTTATCCGATCGTTGGGGCTGGAGTGTCGAAAAGACGCAGCGATACATCAATAAGCATATACAAAAACACGAAATCGAACGGCGAACCGAACAGGGGGAAAGTATTTTAATTCTTTGTAATTACGAGTATTACAATCCATTGGAAGACACTGTGTCGAACACTATGTCGAACACCCCCCCGAAAAACCCGTACACTGCCCTGACACCGACCCGTACAAAGAAGAAGAAAGAGGAAGAATATATACCCCCCTATAGTCCCCCCGTCGGGGGGAACCCCGCTGCGGGCGGTTCCGCCCTTGCGGGGCCTCGCTCAGCGGCAGATCCGGGGTATATCCCTATACCCTCCGAATCTTCTACGCAGGCGCCGGGGCCGCCGGCCGAGGCGGACGAAACGGTTTCCCGTAGACGGTTTCGTCCACCTCAGACCGAAGAGGTGGCAGCCTATTGTGCCGCTCGAAACAATGGCATTGACCCGGCAGCATTCATGGATTTTTACGAGTCTAAGGGTTGGATGGTAGGTCGTAACAAAATGAAAAATTGGCAAGCTGCCGTGAGAACGTGGGAGCGAAAACGGAAAACGACACAAGAGGAAGTAGTGCCTCGTAAACCATTGAAATTACTATGATTGACGATATTGTTATTCCACAGGCTACCAAAATAGAGCAAGCCGTAATCGGAGCTTTGCTTCTGGAGCCGGGCTTTATTCCCGAGGTGGTCGCCGAACTTACTCCGGATAGTTTCTACGAGCCTTTCAATGCGAAAGTGTACAGTGTGATACGGGCTATGTATGATAGCGGTGAGCAGATCGATCTATTTACCGTTTCGCAACGATGCAAACGGGATCAGGAGCTCGCATCGAAGAACGTAGCGGCTATTCTGTCAGGCTATACGATGCTGGTAGGATCGGGGGCGGGCGTAGTTGCCCATGCGAGAATAGTCCGAGAGAAGTATTTGTCACGGCAGTTGATAACCGTAGCCACCAAAGCTCTGAATGAGATACGCAATGAGGAGGATCTGTCGGAGATCATAGACGAGTTCAATTCGGGCATGGACCGTATTTCGATGTCCGTTGCCGGAGGACGTGGCGCAAGACATATCAGCGAACTGTTGAACGAGTGCATGCGTGATGCCGAACGAAGGCAAGTGTTGGCGGAGCAAGGCATGACTCCGGGTATTCCGACGGGACTTGTGCAGCTTGACGAACTGACAACCGGTTGGCACGGCGGAGAGTTGATCGTTTTGGCTGCCCGCCCGGGTATGGGGAAGACGGCCTTTATGCTTCACAGCGCCCGAACGGCTGCCGCTGCCGGTTACTCGCCATGTATCTATTCGCTCGAAATGAGCGGAGTATCCATAGCGGATCGGTTGCTAATGGCAGTCTGTGGGGTCGATTCGGATGTGTACCGGTCTGGCAAGATGGATTCAGAAGATTGGAAAGAGTTGGAACGTGCGTCTGCCGAGTTAAGCAACTTGCCGATATATGTGGATGATAATCCGGTGGTATCGATGCGCTACATTCGTTCGCATAGCAAGATCATGAAGAAGCGAGGACGTTGCGGAATCATCTTCATCGATTATTTGCAGTTGGCCGATACTTCGACAGACCAGCGTAATCGTAATCGGGAGCAAGAAATCGCCCAAGCCAGCCGGCAGGCCAAAATTATTGCCAAAGAGTTGGATGTCCCAGTCGTATTGCTTTCTCAATTGTCCCGAAAGTGCGAAGAAAGGGGAGGCATGAACCGTATGCCGATGTTGTCGGATTTGCGCGAGTCGGGTGCTATCGAGCAAGATGCCGACATTGTGGGCTTCATTTTTCGACCGGCTTATTACAATATCGATTCATGGCCTACTTCTCAGGGAGATGTCAGTACGAGGGACCTCGGCATCGTCAATATCGCCAAGCAGCGTAATGGCGCTACAGAAGAAATACCCTTCCGACATAATCACTCGATGACTCGTATAACGGACTATAAGCTTTACGACAATGAACCCAAGCGAGGCACCCCTTTCTGAAAGAGTATATGAAGCTATTCGGGAAATTGAGCGTCGCAAGACTGAGGCGAGGATTGTACCCTCTCATGCGCTAATGATTCGAGATATTTTCCCCGAAACAGGGATACCGCCTTCGCAAATATTTTCCGAGTGTGTCAAACTATATCTCGAGGGGAGAATAACGGGTGGACCAACTATCAATGATAGATACTTTAAAGCGCTATAACATTTGTGATTATGAAACTGGATTCTCAGATATTGTCATACAGTAGTTCTAAGCTGTCGAAAAAGTCGGAATACTCCGAAGAAGGGGTGCGGAATAAAGACAGGAACACCATTGATATGGATCGAGAACAATTGGTCGAGTATTTCAAAACAAAAGAACGTTTCGAGTCTCAACGAGAAAAAATGCTTTATGAAGGTAAAAATTGAGCCATGAAAAGCGAAAGAGCGGAGGCATACATCAATGCCAATGAGATGGATGCCGCATATTTGGTAGATAAGGATGGTTGCGGATGGGCAGTAATTGGTATTCATCAAGCTCGCAAAGCTGTCGAATTAGCCGAGCAGGAGGCAGAAGAAAGGGTATATGAAAAATTGACTCGCTGGAATGATCCGAAAAACCGTCCGCCTTACGGCCTCTGGGTATTGATGAAAGTATTCCGTATAGGTGGAGAACCGATCTATGCTGGTAGTTTTGAGTTAGGTAATGTATGGGTGACAGAGGGAGGATTGGTATTTACCGATGATGCTGAGAATGACGATGAATATGTTGTCGGCTGGCGTGAAATATTATAGAATCCATCTTTAAAAACTTGGAAGAAATGAAACGGACGAAAAACGAGGAGTGGATAATAGCCTACCTCAAAGACAAAGATTATGTGTCCCCGTCGGTAATAGGTTTGGAACACGCTCGAACCTTCGGATATAGAGGAGCGCACCATAGCTGTTGGGCTTCCCCTATCTGCTTGCGACTGGTACGAAAGGGGGTCTTGATACGAAACGACAGGGGGCATTACAAGCTGAAGCCATGACCCACGCATCTCTTTTTTCCGGTGTCGGCGGCTTCGATCTGGCCGCCGCGTGGCATACGGGAAGCCGATAAATTTTGCAGGAATGAAAAAGATTTGTATGTTTGTAGCGTCCTATATTCAGAGCGGCAGAGTATTCTGCCTGTTTGTAGCGGGCATTTTTTATGCCCTGACGCTACATATACACGGTTTCGTACCCCCGTGTGGAGCGTTAATGCGCCCACTGCCGCTCTGGTGTAGGACAACGGGAAAGGCGGAACCGTTTTTCATTTCCGCCCGACAAACATTTTCGGTTATGTCCAACACCAGAGAAAAATGTTTGAATGGGAAAATTACACCCAGATCAAACCGTCCAGCTCACGACACGAGCGAATCCATCTATTCGAAGTTTCTCATTGAGAAACAAGTCAAAAATCAAGCCTACGGTTATATCCTCTCACAAGGACTGCTCCGGGACTACATTGCGTATTCCCGCGGTGAGTCGTGTTCCCTTGAATCGGTTGATGAAAGACTTGAAATGGTATTGAAAAATTTCTGAGTTATGGGAGCGCATAGAAATTCAATATACGACAAGGCATATGCCGAGATGTACGCAAAAGGGATGTCGCTGGCAGAAACAGCCAAGAGTATAGGCGTTACAAGACAATGCGTCTATAAGGCATTTAAAAAGCGAGGATTCAGACTACGAACTTCTATACCTTGCGGTTTCCAGATTTACGATGGTAAAAAATTCACCTTGCGGAGTAATGGCTACTATGCCCTCACTACCGACGACAGATGCTTGATGCATCGCTACATTTGGGAGAAAGAAATATGCGATATACCAGACGGCTGGGATGTCCATCACATAAACGGGGATAAATCCGATAATCGCAGGGATAATTTGGTTTGCTTCCCAAAAGCGGAACACACGCGAAGGCATCAAATCGAAAGAAAAAAATGATACACATAGATCTATTTTCGGGAATAGGAGGGTTTGCCCTCGCCGCGCATTGGGCAGGATGGAGGACGCTCGTTACTTGTGAAATAGACAATTTTTGTCGGCGGGTACTACAATATCACTTTCCCGAAGCATACCATCACGATGATATACACACCTTGACTTATGAGACAATTGACGTTGAACTTTCAAAACGATACGGAACCCTCTGGAGGAATGAGGACATTGTCCTTACCGGAGGGTTCCCGTAGCCGTGCCAGCCGTTCAGCGTCGCCGGTAATAGAAAAGGCACGGGAGATGACCGCTATCTCTGGCCGGAGATGCTTGGAGCTATTCGGGAGATTCGTCCCCGCTGGGTCGTGGGCGAAAACGTTCTCGGAATTGTTGATTGGTCGGAGGGACTGGTTTTCGAGCAGGTGTGTTCTGACATGGAAAATGAGGGCTACGAAGTCCAACCGTTTGTACTTCCAGCTTGTGGTGTCAATGCCCCACACAAAAGGAATAGAATATGGTTTATTGCCCACCGCGCAGACTCAGGGTCTGAAGATATGTGTCAAAGGGAAGACGGTATTCATGCCGTTGGGGTTTATGCCGACACCGACAGCAAGAGATTATCAATCGCCGGGCAAACACGGAAAAGGCGGTCTGGATTTAAGGACGACCGTATTATCCGGAACTGGGAAAGGTTTCCGACTGAATCCCCGGTTTGTCGCCGAGATGATGGGTTTTCCGGTGGATTGGACGGCATTACCTTTCCAAGTTGGTGCAGGGAATCCGTCAAAGCCTACGGCAACGCCATAGTGCCGCAGGTAGCGCTGCGGATATTCGAGACGATCAACGCTTACGAGAAATTAAGTCGATAATATGAAACTGATGACAGGATTAGGTATGAGCTACCTACAAACAGACGACTCTTTCCCTGAGTGGAGATACGGTCCGGAAAACGAATACCAAGAGGAAATCCGTCAACTGAAGGCAGAAATAGCCAAACTGAAAATCTGCCTCGACGAGTCGAAGCAGCGCGAGGAAATAGCCCGCAAGGTAATCGATGACAAGAATAGGGAAATTGAAAAATTGAGACGATTATGAAAACATTACGTGAAGTAGCCGAGGCACTGTGCCCGATTCGTTTGGGTGAGGATTACG
>QAML01000092.1 GCA_003150315.1 Prevotellaceae bacterium
GTGCCTTGTATTTTAAAATACATGGCTTGTATTTTTTGCGATAAGCCATGTGTTTTTTCGGGTGTCGCGAAACGGCGAGCAAAAAAAACGATTTTTTACCGTATCAAGCAGTGCGGCATGACGTTTTTACCATGCGGTGACATGCTACATGGGTGAGGGTTTGCCGGTGCAAGTTTATTTAAGTTCATTTTGTACTTGTTTTTGTGCGATAAGACGGATTATTTGTATTTTCGCAAACAGATATGAAACGATTGCTTTTTGTTGTCATCATTACCGCTGTGTGTATGGCAGCGGGTGCACAGGACGTTGTGCGCAAGCGGCTGCCGGTGGCTGAGAACGAGGGTCTTGGTGCTCCGATGTCGTCTGTGGCAGACACGGGAACGGTTGCCACACTTATGCCGAGGCTTTGGATGCCCGAACCTTTTTATATGAGTCCGTGGCAACTGCATGAAGGATTGAACGCACAGTTTGGAATGAACGTTACAGCCGGTTTCGGAAAACATTCGCCCAAGGGCGTGGGTTTCGGAAGCAATGCCGCGTTTGTCTATGCCCAACCTTTCGGTAGCAGATGGGCTTTTGCCGGCGGAGTGAGCATGCAGACTCTCGATTGGGGCGGTTGGAAAATGAGGAATGCCTCTGTGTTTGGCGTTGCCGCCTATAAAGTTAACGAGCGCATGAATGTTTATGCTTTCGGCGAGAAGAGTCTTGTGCCCGGTAACAGACGTTTCAGAAATTATCCCGACTTTGGCGAGGACCGTTGGGGAGGTGCGGTGGATTTCAAACTCGGCAACCATGTGTTTGTGCAGTTTGGAGTTTCGCAAGGCAGAATGAATTATTAATCCGCACGCACGTCATGCCGAAATCAGCAGACTTTCTTTTGCAAAACCGCCGTATGCTCGAGGCGGAATACAGATACGAGCAGGAAACTTTCAAACGCGAAACCACTGCCATGCCGATTGGCAGAAAAATAAAGAGAGGCATTTGCTGGTTTCCGCTTAGGGTGGGGCGCAGTTACTATAATTCGCTCAACCAACTTTCAATAGAAGTTTACAGGACCGAAGATACGGATATTGATCACAATTTCGAGTACGGGCGACCGGTATGTTTTTTTACGCTCGATGCAAACGATAATCCGCATTTCATGAAATTTTCGGCGGTTGTGAGCTATGCCGACGGCGATCGTATGGTTGTGATTGTTCCGGGAACGGATGCTGTTGTTGCCATAGAGAATGCCGAACGCCTCGGGGTGCAGTTGTTTTTTGACGAAACTACCTATCGCCTCATGTTTCGCGCACTAGATGCCGCCATTGCCGCAAAGGATAACCGGCTTGCCGAACTTCGCGAAATTTTTCACGGAAGCCAGAAGCCGGCAAAGACTACGCCTTTTCCAACTCCCGTTCCATGGTTGAATGTTTCGCAAAGACAGGCGGTGAACGAGGTGTTGCGTGCTAAAGATGTGGCAATTGTACACGGACCTCCGGGAACGGGGAAAACCACAACGCTTGTTGAGGCTGTTTACGAGATATTGCGGCGCGAGAGTCAGGTAATGGTTTGTGCGCAGAGCAATATGGCAGTGGACTGGATAAGTGAGAAACTTACCGACAGGGGAGTGAATGTGCTGCGCATAGGAAATCCCACGAGAGTTAACGACAAAATGCTGTCGTTTACCTATGAACGGCGTTTCGAATCGCATCCCGACTATCCGCAACTATGGGCTGTGAGACGCGCAATAAGACAACTGTATTCTCAAAAGGGCGATGTGGAACGCAAACATCAGAAGATTTCGCGACTTCGCGATAAAGCCACGGAACTTGAGCTTTCCATCCACTCCTCTCTCATGGATGCGGCAAGGGTTGTGGCTTGTACGCTTGCGGGAGCGGCAAACCGAGTGCTCGACGGCATGAAGTTTCACACTCTTGTGGTAGACGAGGCGGCGCAAGCTTTGGAAGCGGCGGTGTGGATACCTTTGCAAAAATGCCACAGAGTGATTCTTGCCGGCGATCACAGGCAGTTGCCGCCCACAATAAAGAGCGGCACGGCTGTAAAAGGCGGATTGGGAAAAACTTTAATGGAAACTCTGGCGGAGGAAAAGCCCGAATGCGTTTCATTGCTTAATGTGCAGTATCGCATGAACGAGGCGATAGCCCGCTTTTCAAGTGAAATGTTTTACGAAGGGCGGCTTGAGAGTGCGCCGGAGGTGAAAAATCGCGGAATTCTCGACTTTGACACGCCGGTGAGTTGGATTGATTCGACGGATGTGGACAGCAAGGAAGAATTTGTTGGAGACAGTTACGGAAGAATCAATCGCGCCGAGGCGAAACTCACTCTTGAAACATTGAAAAACTATATCTCGGACATAGGAAAAGAGAGATTGCTCGATGAAAATATTGACATCGGTGTAATATCGCCCTATAAGGCGCAGGTGCAGTTGCTTCGTTGTATGTTTGGGAGGGATGTGTTTTTGCGACCGTTCCGTAACAACATAACCGTAAACACTGTTGACGGTTTTCAAGGGCAGGAGCGCGATATAATAGTCATTAGTCTTGTAAGGGCAAACGATGAAGGAAGCATAGGATTCCTTTCCGACATAAGAAGAATGAATGTGGCCATTACAAGAGCGAGGATGAAACTGTTTATTCTCGGAAATGCGGAAACACTAAAGAAACATAAGTTCTATCGCAGGCTTTATGAATATGTTTCTTTGCTTAATAATAAGGAGTAAAACCGAAAGGATAAAAATAAAGCCGCACCCTTTGTGTTCCGGGTGCGGCTTTTTGAATAATATCGTAAGCTAAAGAATGGACTTGATGCGTTGCATTGCTTCCAAAGCGTCGTTGTGGCTGCCGAAAGCGGTGAGCCGTATGAATCCTTCGCCGCTTGGTCCGAAACCAACTCCCGGAGTTGTTACCAATGCCGCTTTGTTGAGCAATTTGTCGAAGAATGACCACGAAGTTTCGCCTTCGGGTATTTTTACCCACAGATATGGTGAGCAAACTCCGCCGAAAACGGTAAAACCTGACTCTTCAAGTGATTGCTTCATGAGTGAAGCGTTTTTGTGATAGTAGTTTATGTTTGCCTCTACCTCGGCTCTGCCCTGCGGAGAATAGATTGCTTCCGCTCCGCGTTGGGAAATGTATGACGCGCCATTGAACTTTGTGGTTTGTCTTCGTCTCCACATTTGATTTAATTCCAATTCGCCGGCACCGTTGTCCTTTACGATTATATCTTTAGGCACTACGGTATATCCGAGACGTACACCTGTGAATCCGGCAGTCTTGGAATAGCTGCGAAATTCTATGGCACATTTTTTTGCACCTTCTATTTCGTAAATGGAATGTGGTGTGTCGTCGGTAATGAATGCCTCGTAGGCTGCATCAAAAAGGATAAGCGAACCATTTGCAAGGGCATAATTCACCCAAGCAGTGAGTTGCATTTTAGTAAGAGTGGTTCCCGTGGGATTGTTGGGGTAACAAAGATAAATCAAGTCAAGTGTGCGGTCGGGAATCTCGGGTGCAAAACCGTTGGCTTCGGTACACGGGAGCGAAACAATGTGTTCGTGTGTGCCGTTGAACGGTTTCCCTGCGTGTCCGCTCATGACATTGCTGTCCATATAAACGGGATAAACAGGATCGGTAAGCCCTATTACGTTGTCATCTCCGAAAAGATCGATAATATTTCCTGTGTCGCTCTTCGCACCATCGCTAACGAAAATCTCATCAGGCTCTATGTCGATGCCGTGTTGCTTGTAGTCGAAATCAGAAATCTTATCGCGCAAAAAATCATAGCCCTGTTCAGGACCGTAACCGTGGAAAGTTGTGGCATTTGCCTCATCGTCCACCGCTTTGTGCATTGCTTTTATAACTTCCGGTACAAGCGGGCGCGTAACATCACCAATGCCAAGACTGATTACGTGTTTCTCAGGATTGTTACCTTTATATTGCGCCACTCTTCGGGCTATTTCCGCAAAAAGATAGTTTTGCGACAGCTGCTTAAAATTATAGTTTGCTTTAATCATGTTCTGTGTCGTGTTTTGTTTCAAATTTCGATTTTTCCTTCAAACACTGTTTGTGCGGGACCGGTCATTATTACATCTCCATTGGTTGAGGAATTTTCTATTTGCAGTTCCCCGCCGTCAAGAACAAGTGTCGTTTTTCCGTTAACCAATCCGCATTCTTTTGCAGCGGCGAAAGTGGCGCACGCACCTGTTCCACACGCCATTGTAATGCCAGAACCGCGTTCCCAAACCCGCATTCTTATTTTTGCGGGCGATAAAATTTGTGCAAATTCCACGTTTGTGCGGTTTTCGAACCACGGATGATGTTCAAAAGCAGGTCCTACACTCGCCACATCAAATATTTCTGCATTTTCAACAAAGAAAACAAGGTGCGGATTGCCCATGGAAACTGCCGTGCCATTCATTGTAATGCCTTTTGCGGTTATCGGTTGGTTTACAAAAGGTGTGGTGTTGCCGCCGAGCGTCAGAATTTGCGACTTTCCCATGTCCACGCTCACGCTTTCCACTTTGCCGTTTTCCACGTGCAGGTTCAGGATTTTTATTCCCGATAGAGTTTCGAGCGTAACGGACTTCTTTTCGGTCAATCCTTTATCGTAAACAAACTTGCCTACGCATCGGCTTCCGTTACCGCACATCATGGCTTCGCTTCCATCGGAATTAAAAATTCGCATACGGAAGTCTGCCTTTTTCGAACGGCTTATAAGAATCAGCCCGTCGCTTCCAATTCCTGTATGAAACCTACTCCATTTAATGGCAAGCTCTTCGGGATTGTCTATTGGGTATTTGTCGGTGTCTACATAGATATAGTCGTTGCCGGCACCGTGCATTTTTGTAAATTCTATCACTCTTCCCATACGGCTTTCAGGCATTGATATGAATATCTTTTACTGCGCGTCCCGAAGGTTCGTTTTGGTTTTTGAACGATGCGTCCCAAGCCAAAGCTTCTGCCGTGGAGCATGCCACACTCGGCACACTCGGCACGCTTTTGGCGGCACTCTCACTCGGGAAATGGCTTTCGAATATCGTGCGATAGTAATATTCCTCCTTGTTACGCGGCGGATTAATGGGGAAACGCTCTGCGGCGTGCGCCATTTCCTCGTCCGACACCGCTTTTGAGGTTATATCTCTAAGAGTGTCTATCCAATTGTAACCAACTCCGTCGCTAAACTGCTCTTTCTGCCTCCAAGCCACCTGTTCCGGGAGCATGTCCGAAAAAGCTTCGCGAACAATTTTCTTTTCTATGGTGTTGCCCGGACACATCTTGGCTTCGGGATTAATGCGCATGGCTACATCAAGAAAATCTTTGTCAAGGAAAGGCACACGTCCCTCCACGCCCCATGCCGAAAGGCTCTTGTTGGCGCGGAGACAGTCGTACAAATGCAGTTTCCCGAGTTTGCGCACCGTTTCTTCGTGAAACGCTTTTGCGTCGGGGGCTTTGTGGAAATAAAGATAGCCGCCGAAAACTTCGTCTGCACCTTCGCCGCTCAGCACCATCTTGATTCCCATGCTTTTTATCACTCTTGCCAAAAGATACATGGGAGTTGATGCGCGCACGGTGGTAACATCGTAAGTTTCTATGTGATATATCACGTCCGACACGGCATCAAGTCCTTCTTGAATCGTGTAATTAATCTCATGATGTACTGTGCCAATGTAGTCGGCAACAAGTTTTGCCTTTGCCAAATCTGGTGCGCCTTTAAGTCCAATGGCAAACGAGTGGAGCTGAGGCCACCATGCGTCGGCTTTTCCGCTTTCTTCTATACGTTTCGACGCATATTTCTTTGCCACTGCCGATATTACCGAACTGTCAAGTCCTCCGCTAAGGAGCACACCATAGGGAACATCGCTCATAAGTTGGCGTTTAACGGCTGCTTCAAGCGAATTGCGCAATTCCAAAACCGAAGCGCCGTTGTTTTTTACGTTCTCATAGTCGGTCCAATCCCTCTTGTACCATTTGTGAAACTCTCCGTCACGGCTGTCATAGTAATGTCCGGGAGGAAATGTCTTGTATTCATCGCAGAATCCCTCAAGAGCCTTAAGCTCCGAGCCGAAATAAATTCTGCCTTCTTTATCGCTTCCTATATATAAAGGAATTATTCCTATATGGTCGCGACCAATCATGAAGCAGTTCTTTTCCTCATCGTAAAGTACGAAAGCGAAAATACCGTTAATCTCCTCGAGAAAATTCATTCCCTTGTCGCGATAGAGCGGAAGGATAACTTCGCAGTCCGAACCCGTTTGGAAATCATATTTTCCCTTATATCTTTCGCGAATCTCCTGATGATTGTAAATTTCACCGTTCACAGCCAACACCTGTTTGCCGTCGGGAGCAAACAGAGGCTGTTTGCCCGACTGCGGGTCAACTATCGACAAACGTTCATGGGCAAGAATGGCGGTTTTGCCGCAATATATGCCCGACCAGTCGGGTCCGCGATGACGCAAACGCGACGACATTTTCAAAACTTTTGAGCGAAGCGACTTGTCATGCCCTTCGCAATTCAGAATACCCGAAATTCCACACATAGTGTATTGTTTTTTGTACGTTACGCCTGATTATGTTTTAGGGCGTCTTGTATCTTTATGACGCAAAAATACAAATAAACAATACAACTTTCTATGTTTTTACCCGAAAAAGTGTAATTATTTCAAGAAAATGCCGTATTTGTCGCTTTCGGTTGTATTTTTTACTGTTTTGATAGGTTTTTGTATCGTTTGGAAAGCAAATTCGTGCACATAAAAAGGAGTTGCGACATCCCTTTTTGCGTGCTCAAAAAAACATAAGGCTTGTTGCAAAAAATACAAGCCATATATTTTGAAATATGTGCCTTATGTTTTAAAATAAGTGCCTTGTATTTTTGCCGATTTCAAACACTTGAAAAACAATGGCTTTTGAAAGAGCATTTTCAAGGCTTTTTATGGATTTGTAAAACCATGGGGGAAGAGACCGTGGCGTTGTGTGGAAAATTATGCCTGTTGTTGACGACGGTTGTTAAAATATGTGCGTAATGGTGTGCGCCGCCGCGTTTTTTTTGCGTAAGTTTGCAGGGTGTTTACATGCACGTATGTTTGTATATACCAAGAAAACTAAGATTCTAAGACATAATATTATAATGAAGAAAATTGTTTTTACCGCATTTCTTGCAGGAATGTTTTTGTTGGCAAACGCGCAAAAAGAATTACCGTCCTGGTTGGGAAATGTAAAGTTCAGCGGATATGCGCTGACACAGTATCAGGCGAGTTTCCAAAAGGGCAACGAATCGAATTCTTTCAATATCCGTATGTTGCGTCTGGCTCTTGACGGGCGTATAGCCGGGGATTTTTATTGGAAAGCCCAGTTGCAGTTCAACGGCAATACGAGCAATCTCGGAAGCAGTCCGAGAATGGTGGATTTGTTTGCCGAATGGCAGAAATATGATTACTTCCGCGTAAAAGCGGGACAGTTCAAACGTCCGTTTACATTTGAAAACCCGATGAATCCGATAGACCAGGGATTCATGAGCTATGCACAGAATGTAACCAAACTCGCAGGTTTTAGCGACCGTAGCGGTATGCATGCAAGCAACGGCAGGGATATTGGTGTGCAATTCCAGGGAGATTTCCTAAAAAATGCTTCGGGAAGAAATTTGTTGCACTATCAGGTAGGTGTTTACAACGGTCAGGGAATAAATGTAAAGGATGTGGACCAACAGAAAGACGTTATAGGCGGCGTTTGGATAATGCCCGTGAAAGGCATGAGGATTGGTGCGTTCGGTTGGACAGGTTCGTATGCACGCAAAGGCAATGTCGATGCCAACGACCCCGACAACACGCTGACGAGAACCCGTCGTTTGCAGCAGAGAAGGTATGCGTTTTCGGCGGAATACAAGGTGAACGATTGGACAATGCGAACCGAATATATCCATTCCACAGGCTATGGCTTTTCAAAGACTTACCAGAAGGAGAGCGATGCAAAAGATATAACCGTGAACCTTGCTGACGGCAACAAAGCCGATGGTTATTATGCACTTGTCATAGCTCCTATCGTTAAGGAGAAGCTTTATGCCAAAGCCCGCTATGATCTTTATCGTCCCAAGGCTGATTGGCAGAAAGCAAAGACACAGTATGAGGCGGGATTGAATTATAATTTTTCAAAGAACATACAGGTGAACGCCGAATATGCTTTTGTTAACGACCGTTCGTTGAGCAAGCATAATTATTCCATGGCAGATGTGGAACTTGATTTCAGATTCTGATTTTTGCCGGGCATATAGAAGAAAATTTAAGAACCTCCTGCAAAGCATAAGGCTTTGCAGGAGGTTCTTGGTTTGACACGCAGGAAAAATTCAGTTATATGACAAAAGCGGATTGGCATGTGCGTGCAAATGTATTGCATTAAGCAGATTTTGCAGGGCAAAACGTTTTATGCAGGTACGCTTGAAGATTGCGCACAATGGCTAAAACCGGATGTTTTTTCCTTTGAGATTTGGGGCACTTCCCGATATGCAAAAAAACATAAGGCATGTCGTAAAAAATACAAGCCATATATTTCAAAATACAAGGCACTTATTTTAAAATAAGTGCCTTGTATTTTTGCCTTTTCCCAATGTTTGAAAAACAATGACTTACAAAAGCCCGAAAATCCCAGGTTTTTCAGCTTTCTTTCCCGCTTTCGTCCTCCTTGGGTTGGGGCTTGTGGCGCACGAGCAGAGTGTCTATTCGCGTGCCGTCCATCTTCATTATGCGAAAATCGAAAGTATTCCATTCAAGTGTCTCTCCCGCCGAAGGAATACGCTCCAACAGGTCGAGAATCAGCCCGCCAACGGTGTTGTAATCGGGTGTGTAGAGATCTTCTTCGTCAAAAAACGCAAGAAAGTCGTAAAACTGACACTGACCACTGACAGACCATGAATTGTGGTCGGCATTTTCAATAATGTCAAGCGTTTCGTCCTCGTCGGGTATCTGGCCAACAAGACCTTCCATGATGTCGCGCAAAACTATTATGCCTTGCACAATGCCGAATTCGTCAACAACCAAAGCGCGATTGAATTTGTTGCGCTTAAGTTCTTCGAGAGCTTTGTAAACCGTCATGTTTTCGGGGAAATACAGCGGTTTGTGCAAAACTTTCCGCAGTGAAAAGTCTTTTTGCCAGAGTTGCGAAACAAGATCTTTCAATGTAACAACACCGATAACCTCATCGGGGTCGTCGCCTACCACAGGATAGGCGGCAAAAGTCTCTTCCGTAACAATGTCCTGCACTTCCTTGGATGTCATTTCCGCTTCCAGGAAAACCATGTCGCTTCTGTGAGTCATGACTTGCTCTACGGTTTGGTCGCCAAGCGCAAGTGCGCGTTCCATAATGTCTTGTTCCACCTGCTGAACCTCACCCGAGTCGGTTCCTTCCTGTATTATGGATTTAATTTCTTCCTCGGTAACACTACGTTCTTCGGGATTGAGATTGAAACAGCGGGCTATGAATTCTGTGTTCTTTGACAAAAGCCAAACAACGGGCATTGACAGACGTGAGAAAAACGTCATCAGCGGTGCGGTGAGCTTTGCCATGCTTTCGGCACGGTCAATTCCTATTTTCTTTGGGAACAATTCGCCGAGTTCACAGGACATGTAGGTTACCACAACGAGAATGAGAATTTGGGCAACGGGCTGCGCATAGACTTCACTCATTCCGAGCGATGAAAGAACGCTTCCGAAACGTCCGGCAAACTCTTCGCCCGAGAAAAGACCCGTGAGAATTGCCACTATGGTTATTCCTACTTGCGCAGTAGAGAGAAAGCGGTCGGGGTCGTTCATTAGTTTTAGCGCGGAAGCCGCAGACCGGCTTCCGGATTTTGCCATTGCTTCAATGCGATTCTTACGTGCGGAAATCAATGCCACTTCTGCCAGCGAGAAGAACCCGTTGAGTATGATAAGAAGCAGGATTATCAGTATGTCTGTCATTAATGTTTTATTTGTTATTTCACAACCACCACAAGATATTTGCTAACGCTCCAGAAAGTTGTGGGATTGGTGATGCGAAGTGTGTACATTCCTCTTGCATCTTTGTCAAGCGAATAGGAACCTGCGGGATGGTTGGTGAGAAGCTTCGCGCTTTTCGAATAGAGTTTTATTACTTTGTCAACTCTTATGTCTATTTTCGTGAAGTAGTCTTTGTTGAAATTATTTCCTTTTAATACTTTGTTTGTGCCTTCGAGAATGTGTTGTTCGCGAAGTTCTTTCTTTGTGCCGAAAACGTACCACGCGGTGTTTAATTGCTTGTCCTGCTGTTCCACTGCACGTGCTTTTGCTGCGTTGTCGGCTGTGAGAGAATTTACATTTGTGTTCAGTTCGGATATTTGCTTATCCTGATGAGCTATGTGGGCATTTTTTGAGTCCAGTTCGGCTTGAAGTTCTTCTATTCTTGCTGTTTTGCTTTCGAGTTCCTTGTTAAGGCTTTCGATTGTGGCTTGCAGTTTTGAAGTATTGAAGCTGCTTTCTTTCAACTGTTCTCTCAGTTTGGCTATACGCTCTTTGTTGAGCTGCATGGTGCGCTTAATGAAAGAGATGTTCTCCATTATGTCAGCCTTGGCATTGGTTTCGCCGTTGTTGCGGGCTATGTTTACACGACCTTCTGCCTCATTGATTTCGCGGAATCCTTCCTGAATGTCGTTGAATGTGCTCATAATGTCATTCAACTCATTGTTCTTCTGATTAACAACGTCGGTGAGCGAATCGATTGTGTTTTGTGAAGCCAGGTTTTTCTCTTCTTTTTTGTTGTTGCAAGCCATGAGAACTGTCAAAGCAAGCAAAGAAATTACAATTCTTTTCATGAGATTTTATTTTTTGGTTTCGTTGTTTCTTATTTTTCTGTTCATGCCTTCCACAACTATCACAAACTCGCCTTTAGGCTCTGTTTCAGTAAAGTGGAGGGATAATTCTTCGAGTGTGCCGCGTGTTGTTTCTTCGTGAATCTTTGATATTTCGCGTGTAACCGATGCGCGGCGTTCCTTGCCGAACACTTCGGCAAACTGTTGCAGGGTTTTCACCACGCGGTATGGTGATTCGTAGAACACCATGGTTCTTTCTTCTTCGGCGAGTGCCGCTATGCGTGTGGCTCTGCCTTTTTTCTGTGGCAGAAAGCCTTCAAACGTGAACCTTTCGCATGGCAGTCCGCTGTCAACGAGAGCCGGAACGAAAGCCGTGGCTCCGGGCAGGCATTGCACTTCAACTTCTTTGTCGGCGCAGGCTCTTACGAGCATATATCCGGGGTCGCTTATTCCCGGCGTGCCTGCATCGGTTACGAGTGCCATGTTTTCTCCTCCCGCCATGCGTGAGGAGAAAGCCTCGGCGGTTTGGTGTTCGTTGAATTTATGGTGTGCGCAGAGTTTTGCGCTTATGCCATAATGCTTCAGAAGCATACCCGATGTGCGGGTGTCCTCGGCAAGCACCGTGTCTACGCTTTTCAACACTTTAAGTGCGCGTTCGGTGATGTCTTCAAGATTGCCCACAGGTGTGGGCACTACATAGAGCATTCCCATAGTGCAAAGATATGGAAATTTAGGTAATTGAGTGCATTCTTGTTTTTTTATTGAGGGCTTATAACGTTTATTATGTACTTATTTTGCGGTATTCGCACAGTTTTGTTTTCATGAAAAACGGGCGGAAATACCCGTTTGTTTGTTCTTCCGCCTAACCGAAAATGCGGCAAAACATGCGCGTTTTTATAAGTGCCTAGCAGTCAGAAAAATAAGCAAAACTTAAAGACTTTTGTAAGTAGTTGTTTATCAGGCATCTGTAAGGCTCAAAAATATAAGGCATATATTTTAAAATACAAGGCACTTATTTTAAAATATGTGCCTTGTATTTTTTACGACAAGCCATGTGTTTTTTCCTGTGTCCTGAAAGAACCGAAAAAATCACCCTCAAAGTGAACGTCCGAGCTCGTATGCTTGTTGGCTGAAGGGGGAGGTTTTCACTGCTCCGGCTTGCAACATTCCGAGAGCGAGAACGGAGCCGCGCTCTTTCCACCCCATGTAGTCCAGAAGCATGTGATAGTGAGCCAGCATGGGTTCGGCATATTTAGTGTCGGGTCCGCCGCAAGCCATCAACAGAACAACTTGTTTGGAGGTGCCTTTTATGCTACCGTTTATGGAGTAGAAACGGTCTATCAAGGTCTTGAGTTGCGCGGAGAAGCCGAAGTAGTACAAAGGTGTGGAGAAAACTATGATGTCCGACTCGATAATGTGGCGGCGAACCTCATGGAAATCATCTTTCAACACACAGTCGCCGTTCATTCCGCATGCGCCGCAGGCTCGGCAGGGAGAGATTTGATGTCCTGCGCAGTCAAATCGGTACACTTTGTGTCCTGCTTCTTCTGCTCCTTTGATAAATTGCGATGCCAAGTGATTTGTGTTGCCGTTTTTGCGCGGACTTCCTGTCAATACGGTTATTTTCATTTTCTTGTTCTGATGTTTTAATATGTTTATGGCTTGTGTGCCGGAAATCATGCTGCCACCGGCTAACAAACCTGCTGTTTTCAAGAATCTTCTCCTGTCAATTGATTTGCAAATAGGGATTTCTGGGCAAAAATATATAATGCAGGGGAAACCGCAGTTAATGATATTATGGATAGAATTACCCGTTTTACTGTTTTGGTGAGCATATCCGGGAACAGGTGCACGTGTCGAAACAAAAACTCCCGCTGCAAATGTGCGGCGGGAGTTTGTATGCTTGCGTATGTTTGTTGTCAACTTATTCTCACGGCTTTCACAATGCCTTTTATGCCGAGAAGCGATGAACATATCTGTTTCACATCGGCTGTGTCGTGGAGATTTATTGTTATTTCGCTTTCAAAAATTCCGGCATCGGTGGTTACGGTGAGTTTTTTGATGTCGAGATTCAATTGTTTATAGATTACTTCGCTGATAGCCATGAGAATCCCCTGAACATCTATGCCCTTGACGTAAATTGTGGCGGGATAGAGATTTATGTGGTGCATTTGCCAATCAACAGCCACGACCCTGTTGCCGTAGTTGCTCTTCAGTTTTTCCGCCACGGGGCAATCGCGACGGTGAATGAGGAATTCGTTTGACGGATCAATATATCCCAAGGCATCGTCGCCGGGAATTGGGTGGCAGCATTCGGCAATCTTGCAGTGTTTTATTGAATCTTCATTGATAATGAAAGTCTTTTTGCGGTCTATTCCTTCGATGAAAACTTTCTTTATGTCGCTGTTTTCGGCAGTTTTCGGTTTGCTGCTTATGAAAGGTATGAATTTGCGCCACGAAGGCTGCTTGCGCCTGCGGTCTTGTATGAAATCGGCATCGGAATCATTGAGTGTGATGCTTTTTTCTCCGAGTGCCAGATAAAGACCGTCGCGTGTGGGAATTTCGTGAAAGCGGCAGAGTTTGTCGATAACCGCGCTGTTTATTTCCATGTCCTTTTCCTGAAGGAACTTGCGCAGGATGTCTTCGCCCACGGCTCTTTTCTCGCGTTCGTCGCGACGCAGCAGTGCGCGGATTTTGCCTTTTGCCTTGGCGGTATTGGCATATTGTATCCACTCGGGTTGGACATGTTGCGAACGTGAAGTAAGAATTTCCACCTGATCGCCGCTCTGCAACTTATGACTCAGGGGAACGAGCTTGTGATTTACCTTTGCGCCAATGCAATGACTGCCCAAAAACGAATGGATTGAGAATGCGAAGTCAAGAGCAGTGGCTCCTGCGGGCATTGTCTTTATTTCGCCTTTCGGGGTGAATATCAAAATTTCGTTGGCAAAGAGATTCAGCTTTATGGTATCGAGAAAGTCGAGCGTGTCGGGCTGTGGATCATCGAGAATTTCCTTTATGGTGTGAAGCCATTTGGACAATTCGTCATCGCTATAGTCTTCACCCGGGGCTTTATACTTCCAGTGGGCTGCCACGCCCTGTTCGTCAATGTCGTCCATGCGTTTTGAGCGGATTTGCACTTCAATCCATTCGCCACGGTTGCTCATCAATGTAACGTGCAAGGCTTGGTAGCCGTTGGCTTTGGGATGTGAAATCCAATCTCTCAGACGGTCAGGTTGTGGTTTGTATATGCTGCAAAGGGCAACATAGATGTTGAAACATTCGCGTACCTCTTTTTCGGGCGCGCTCGGCTCGAAAATTATGCGTATGGCGAGAATGTCGTAAATTTCTTCGAAAGTGATGTGCTTGTTCTGCATCTTTTGCCAAATGGAATAGGGCGTTTTGATGCGTGCAAGTATATGGTATTTCAATCCGCTCTTGTCGAGTTCTTTTCGAATGGGAGCTGTGAATTCATTGAATATTTCTTCGCGCTCGGATTGGGTTTTTGCGAGTTTCGATTTTATTTCCTCGTATTCCTGCGGATGCTCGTAATGGAAACTGAGATCTTCAAGTTCCATTTTGATTTTGTTGAGTCCCAAACGGTCTGCGAGAGGAGCATATATATATAATGTCTCGCCCGCCACCTTGTATTGCTTTCTCGGAAGCATGGAACTCAAAGTGCGCATGTTGTGAAGTCTGTCGGCAATTTTAATGAGAATGACTCGGATGTCATCGCTCATGGTAAGCAAAAGCTTCTTGAACGTTTCTGCCTGAAGCGAAGCTCTTTCGCCAAAGATGCCGCCTGAAATTTTGGTAAGTCCCTCAACAATGTTGGCAACTTTGGGACCGAACAAATTTGCTATGTCCTCGTTTGTATAGTCGGTGTCTTCTTCGACATCGTGAAGCAGGGCGGCGCAAATGGAAGTGGAACCCAAACCGATTTCTTCGCATACAATTTGCGCCACAGCTATTGGGTGCATTATATAAGGCTCTCCCGAAAGACGGCGCACACCGCTGTGGGCTTTCTTGGCAAAGTTGAAAGCTTTCGTAATAACCTCGGTTTTCTTTCTGTGGTTTGAGGCAAGATAAGTGTCGAGCAAATGACGGAATGCGTCATTTATCATTTGCTCGTCTTTAATAGGGTCGGGTGTTGCAGGTGTTACGCTCATGGTGAGTGATTATTTTACTCTAATCTTCTTTCCTGCTCTTATGTTTGAGCCTTTAATTCCGTTGAGTCTGCGCAGTTTGCTCACGCTTGTGCCGTATTTTTCTGCAATTTCGGATAGAGTCTGTCCGTTTTTGATAGTAACGCTTTTGCTTCTGCGCGAACTGCGTGAACTTCTGCGTCGTGAAGAAGAATAGGAACGTCTTGCAGAGTTTTGCTGCTTCTCCAATTCGGCTTCGTCTATTTCTACTGTCTTACGTTTGGTGAGAAGTTCGCTGCTACGGTAGCTGTAAACCGAATCGCCGAGATCAATGAACTTTAATGCAGCTTCGGAAGGCAGACGCAAAATGCAGTCGTAAGAATTTCCAGGAACAAGCGAAGTTTTGTATTGGGGATTGAAAGCTTTAATCTTTTCCATTTCCACGCCGCAAACCGAGGCAACCTGTTCCATATGCAAATCTTTGTTCACTACCACAGTGTCGTTACCGTCAATAAGTCTTGCGCGCATGGGACAAATGTTGTGCTCGCAGTAATAATTCATGACGTAATTGGCAGCAATGAAAGCGGGAACGTATCCACGGGTTTCTTTGGGAAGATAAGGGTAAATGGTCCAATAGTCTTTGCTTCCTCCGGCACGGTGAATGGCTTTGTTGAGAGAAGTCGGTCCGCAATTATAAGCGGCAATTACAAGATTCCAATCACCGTAAACCTTGTAAAGATCATTAAGATATTGCGCGGCGGCAAAAGAAGCTTTTATGGGGTCGCGGCGTTCATCAACAAGACTGTTAATCTTCAAGTCGTAGCGTTTTGCTGTGGACAACATAAACTGCCATAGTCCCGTGGCTCCCTTGCGGCTTACTGCGGTAGGATCAAGCGCGCTTTCTATAACAGGAAGGTATTTAAGTTCCAAAGGAAGGTTGTAAAGTGCAAGAGCTTCTTCGAAAATAGGAATGTAAAAGTTTGTGGCTCCCAACATATAGGAAACGGAATGTCTGAGCCTGCCTGTGTATTGGTCTATGAACTTTCTTACAATATTATTATAGGGCATTTCCATTATTGTGGGAATTCTTGACAGGCGGTCAACGTAAATGCTGTCGGAGAAAACCGGGTTAACGTCCTGCATGTTGCAGTTAGTGTCGGCTTCAAGGTATTGCGAAGCATTCCATTGCCTTAACAGCGTGTCTATATCAAGAGTCATTGCTTCGGGAATGCCAATTTCTTCGTCTTTTCCCGTTTGGTCATCGTGTACGGTGATATCGTTTTGTGCTTTTGCCGTTATTGTGGCAAGAAACATCAGTGCTATTATATATATTTTATTCATAATCTGTATTTAGAAGTTTAGCCCGCAACCTATTCCTACAGCTGTTGAACTTTTTGTGCTGTGCACTTGTATAACCGTAGGTTTGACGTTAAGACTTAAATCTTTTGAAATATCGAAAGCCGAAAGTTGCGCGTCAACATAAGCATCAATGACAGAAAGAAGATAAACACCGACAAACGAAAAAGCAGCATAGTCTCTCCATCTTCGGTATCGGTCTTTCTTATTCTTGAATATTGTTTTGAATCGATCTTCCATACCCGTTATATCATAGTTAGGCGGAAGCATGTTCATATAACTTTTTGTATTCGGATCGTCGTCCATTATGTCTATGTACGCTTGCGAATAATCCTTATACATTTGCTGATTCCACATAAGCGCATAGGTGCATCCCAAAAATCCTCCGTAGAATATGGGAAGCTTCCAATACTTTCTGTTGTAAATCTGTCCGGCTCCAGGAATAACCAATGCAAGCCAGAGAGCGCGTTTCGGGTCGGGAACAAACTTTGGCTTGGGTAGTTTTTGCTTTACCGCCATTTTCATAACCGAGTCCACTTTTCCAACAATCTTTGCGGAATCTTCGCTTACCTTGCTTACGGTTTCGTTAATGTCTTTTGCTGTTGCCGTATCTGTTATTGTTTTGGGCAAGATGCTGTCTGCAATCATGATGGTTGATGCCGAGACACACGTACCCCTTAATGCCGAAAGCAAAACTATTACTGCCGGCAAAATAGCTCGCGAAATGCAAAGTGCCAAGTGCACATTCTTATGGGCAACGGTTTTCACTTACCTTTGTCGAGCATGGCTATTATGCGTTCCATTTCCTCTTGGTTGCGGAACGGTATGGTTATTTTGCCTTTGCCTTCGGGCGAACAAGTCATTTTGACTTTGGTTCCGAAGTGATCGGAAAGATGTTTTTGAAGTGCGTTATATTCGTCGGAATTATCTTTGTCGCGACGTGCGCGTATTCTTTTCCCCGAGTTGTTAACGTCTTCTCCGCTGTTAAGGCGGTTCACCATTTCTTCCACCTTCCTTACCGACAGTCCCTGGCTCTTTATTTCCTCGAAAACTTTCAGTTGTGTCGCTGCACTTGGCAGTCCCAATAAGGCGCGGGCGTGTCCTTGGTCGATTTCTTTATTCTTTAATGCCATTTGCACCTGCGCCGGAAGTTTCAGCAATCTGAGATAATTGGTAACGGTTGCACGTTTTTTGCCAACTTTTGCCGAAAGTTCTTCCTGCTTCAGCCCGTATTGTTCAATAAGTCCTTGATATGCCAACGCAATTTCTATTGGATTGAGGTCTTCGCGCTGAATATTCTCCACCAATGCCATTTGCATGGTTTTCTCGTCATCGGCGGTGCGAATATATGCAGGTACTGTTTTAAGTCCTGCTCTTTGTGCAGCTCTCCATCTGCGTTCTCCGGCTATTATCTGATACGAGCCGTCGCCCATGTTTCTTAAAGTAATGGGCTGCACTATTCCCAATTCTTTTATCGAGTCGGCAAGTTCGTCAAGAGACTTGTCGCTGAAGTCGCGTCTTGGCTGGTTGGGATTCGGAACTATCAGACTTACGGATATTTCGCCTATTGACGAACTTCCCGAAGTCTTAACTTCTCCTGTGGCTATAAGCGCGTCAAGTCCGCGCCCCAACGCCTGATATTTCTTTTGTACTGCCATAAATATTTCGTTTGTAAATTCAGACAGCCGTTATTATTTTCTGTCTTTTTCTATTACGTCGCGCGCCAGCTCAAGATAGCTTTTTGCTCCTATGGATGTTGCGTCGTATAGAATTGCCGGCACGCCGTGGCTCGGGGCTTCGCTTAGTTTCACGTTTCGCTGAATAACTGTCTTGAATACCAATTCCTGAAAATGGCGACGCACTTCATCGTTTATCTGGTTCGCCAATCTCAAACGCGAGTCATACATGGTCAGCAGGAATCCTTCAATTTCCAGCCCCGGGTTCAATTTCTTTTTTATTATCTTTATGGTATTAAGCAATTTGCTTATTCCTTCAAGTGCAAAATATTCGCATTGCACGGGAATTATTACGCTGTCCGATGCAACGAGAGAGTTTACGGTTATAAGTCCCAGCGACGGGCTGCAGTCTATCAGAATGTAATCGTATTCCGGGCGCAGAGGGTCGAGAGTCTTTTTAATTAGTTTTTCCCGTTCGTCAAAGTTGAGCATTTCAACTTCGGCTCCCACAAGGTCAATGTGGGAAGGCAGTATGTCCAGTCCGTCAATGTCGGTAGTATATATCGCTTCGTGCACATCATGTCCTCCAACGATACACTCGTATATGGAGCAGTCCACTTTTCTTACGTCCACGCCCAGACCCGAGGAGGCGTTTGCCTGAGGATCTGCGTCAACCAAAAGAACCGACTTCTCCAAAGTGGCAAGTGAAGCGGCAAGGTTCATTGCCGTGGTTGTTTTTCCCACACCGCCTTTCTGATTTGCTAATGCTATTATTTTTCCCATATAAATCCGTTCTGCCCATTAGGCTGAGATTATGCAAAAATAGAAAAAATCCCTCATTTCCCAACCCTTTGATATGCTAAATATGTAAAAAACAACGTTGCGCCTTTGTGCTCAAAGCTTTGCGGTTGCCGTGTTGTTAGGTGATTTTTCCGTATATTTGCATAAAAGAAAACAGTGAATATATGAAACAGCAATCCCGACTCATTTTATTGTCGAACGATGACGGTTATCTTGCCCCGGGCATAAATCTTCTGATAGACTGGCTTCGACCTCTGGCGGATATAATAGTAGTTGCTCCCGACGGTCCGCGTTCCGGTGCGGCAGGTTCCATTACTTCCACGGTGCCCATTACTTTCTCGCCCGTGCGCATGGAAGATGGTTTGAAAGTTTACTCGTGTTCGGGAACTCCCGTGGATTGTGTCAAGCTTGCTCTCCATGACATTGTTCCGCGCGAGCCGGATTTGGTGGTCAGCGGCATAAATCACGGCGACAACGCTTCTATAAATGTTCATTATTCGGGAACTCTCGGTGCGGCAATCGAAGGAGCTTTGCACGGCATTAAGAGTGTGGCGTTTTCTTCCTGTAATCATAATCCGCAAGCCAATCTCATGCCCTTGAAACCCTATGTCGAGAGCGTGGTTAAGGCTGCTCTTGAAAATTCCATGCCCCCGCTCACGTGTTTGAATGTTAATTTCCCTGCGCTTTCAAGCTTCAACGGTGTAAGGATATGCCGCATGGGGCATTGTCGTTGGATTAACGAATTTGAAAGATGCGATGTGGAAGGACGCGGAACGTTTTATTTCCTAACAGGAAACTATACCGACACTGACCCGGGAGCAAAAGACACCGACAGTCATGCACTTGCCGAAGGATATGTGGCGGTTACTCCCACAACTCTCGACGTTACTTCGCACCGGCTTGCCGAAGAAGTTAAAAACTGGGGCATAGAACAATGAAATATTTTGTTATAGCCGGAGAGGCAAGCGGAGATCTTCATGCCGCCAACCTTATAAACGCGCTGCGCGAACACGACAGCGATGCACGTTTCTATGCTTACGGCGGAGAACTTATGGAAGCGGCGGGAGCCAAGATGCTTCGTTATTATCGCGATATAGCTTACATGGGTGTGGTGAGTGTCGTGATGCATGCGGGAACCATTCTCAGAGCTATGGCAAGGTGTAAGAAGGAAATAATGAAGGTTCGTCCCGATGTGGTGATTCTTGTGGACTATCCCGGGTTCAATCTCGCCATTGCCAAATATGTAAAGACCAAGACTTCCATACCTGTTTATTATTACATCGCCCCGAAAGTGTGGGCGTGGAAGGAGAATCGCATAAAACTTTTGCGTGCATACGTTGACGAGATTTTTTCCATTCTTCCGTTCGAAGGTGTTTTTTTCAAACAACGCGGTGTTGACATCCACTACGTGGGCAATCCCACGGTCGACGAGGTGGAAGATTTCATGCGGGTGCACTATGCCGATTCGCGCAACGACTTCACGATGTCTAACGGACTAGACCCGAAAAAAAAGATAATAGCCATTCTTGCCGGCAGCCGCAAACAGGAAATAAACTATAACCTGCGGCGAATGATTCTTGCGGCGCAACCGTTCACGGAAAAAGAATTTCAACTTGTTGTGGCGGGAGCTCCGAATATAGACGACAATATATATAAGCGTAACATCCCGTCGGGGATGATGGAAAACGGCGATGTCAGAATTGTTTCCGGCAAAACCTACGGCTTGCTTCAGTTTGCTTCGTGCGCACTCGTAACTTCCGGTACGGCCACTCTTGAAACGGCTTTGCTCAGAGTGCCTCAGGTGGTTTGCTACTACATTCCCATGGGCGGAATAGTGTCTTTCTTGCGAAAAATATTGCTCAAAGTCAGGTTTATATCCCTCGTAAACCTCATTGCGGGGGACGAGATAGTTAAGGAACTTGTTGCCGACGGCATGACAACGGACAATGTGCGCGAGGCATTGGTGAAAATAGCCCCCGGAGGCAGTTGCCGCAGCCGGGTTCTCCGAGGTTACGAGGACGTGATACGCATATTGGGCGGCTCCGGTGCCTCGGCGCGAGCCGCGCAGGAAATGACGCTGTGTCTGCAACGCAGAAAAGAAAACGAATAAGTTTTTTTGCGACTCTCGGCAGGGGCTTGAAAATGCAGATTTGCGGGAATGAAAAAACATTTAAGGCATGCCCTGAAAAACATAAGGCATGTTGTGAAAAATACAAGGCACTTATTTTAAAATAAGTGCCTTGTATTTTAAAATAT
>QAML01000073.1 GCA_003150315.1 Prevotellaceae bacterium
CATATATTTTAAAATACAAGGCACTTATTTTAAAATAAGTGCCTTGTATTTTTTGCGAAAAACGGCATCTGATTTTCAGCAACTTACAAAGGTCGAAAAATTCCGCTTTAATCACGGGGAAAAAGGGCAAAAAAATCCCCGCAATCCAATAAGGACCACGGGGATTTATTTCAGAATCGGACAGGATTGTTACTTAACAAGCACTTTCTCCTTGCCGATGATGTAGAGACCCTTCTTGAGACCCTTCTTAGCATCAGATGCCTTAACATTACGCTTAACGAGTGCACCGTCAACCGTGTAAACATCAACAGTAGTGTTGAGTTTGCTTACAGCCTTCTTGATGCTGTTAAGAATACCACCTTCGAATGTGCTGATTACAACATCAGGTTCACCTTCTTTGGCAACGATAAGATTAGGCATAATGTAACCGCTATGAGCAGTAACAGTTACGGCAGTCTCACCGTCTGTAACATTAAGAACATTGCCACTGAAGTAGCCGAAGCCTGCTTTTGAAAGCTTATTGCTGGGGAATGCAGGTACAAGACCGTTTACAGTGTCGCCAACAATAGTGAGGTCGGTCGGAGTATCGAAGTTGAGAGCAACCTTGGGCTGATCTGCTTCGTACAATGTGGTATCACCCGTTACGAGGATGAAAGGCTGACCGGCAGGAATATTAGTTACTTCAACAAGTCCGAGTTCTGTGTCGCTCGGCTGGCTGTGAATCTGGAACGCATGAACGTTGTCGTTTCTGCCAAGCTCGGTAACAGCGAACGGAAGAGTAACAATCTTAGCGGTATTGTTGTCGAATTGCATAACAATCTCGGGATTATCCTCTGTATCGAACTCTTCGAATGTGAAGGAAGCACGAGTGTCGAAATCACTATCGAAAAGGTCGCCACGAACCTGACGAGCGTTATCGCCGAACGATACCAAAGCACCGGCACGTGTACCTGCAAGAGCCTGGATGTGGAACTGCTCCTTACCGATGAACTCTACACGGAACGGGAACGGAGTTACGCTGCCGCTGAAGTAGTAGTCATTGCTTGAAGTATTAGCATTACCGAAGTACCAACCGGTACGCATGTTCTGAATGTAGTACACATGTTTGCCGAGGTTGAGACTGTCGGGAACAGGAATGAAACGCCAAATAGCGTCAATATCGCCTTCGCGTTCCTTGTTCTTGATGTCGTCCATACCCCAACGGAGCTGATTACCCGGATTATAGTCTCCTTCGTTCTCACCCTTGCCTGAGCCGAGCACATAAAGGGCAGCGTCCTTAACCTGCGGGCGTGCACCGTAGTAATTTTCAGGTGCGGAATCATCTTCAGCGGTTGCGCTGAGAACATAATACCACTTACCCGGTTCTACAGACACGATGTTATCGTAAACAGCCTCTATGGCATCTTCGAGGTTCTTCTTGTTTTCGTTGAACTTCGCTGTGCTGGTCTGAGTTCCTGCAACTGCACCAATTGCAGTCTGGAGTTCTGTGAGTTTGCTCTCATCCTGGAGCTGACCCATATAGTCACCGGTGGTAGTATTCTCAATCAAAGAATTTGCTTTCTTAACAAGTTTGTTAACAGCAGGCTGATCCTGATAAAGAGCTTCCACTGCTTCGATGGCAGCTTTGAGTTCGTCGCAGTCAGCCATGATTACGCTACCCTTATCCAGTTTCTCCTGAACAGATTTAGCAATAGCATTCATCTTATCGGCAGCCTCTTTCATACCTTCTACGAATTCGTACTGCGATTTCTCTTTGTTATATCTGTCTTTTGAATCATAAATCTGGAAACCGCTGATTGTCCAGTAAGGCAAATGATCATTACTTTCGTAGCAACGGAAACGGATGTAACGATAAGGCTGGTCGGGAGTAATATCCTTGCTATAGTACGGCCATTCCGAATCTGCGCCAACAGCAGGGAAGTCTTTCAACTCAGTAATCTTAGTCCACGAACTCAAATCCGAATTAATATCGGCAGCGAGAGACTCGTCATTTGTACCATATATGATAGCGTCAACAGGAGGTACACCATGACGGCGGCTACCTAAGTAAAGATCATTACGACGGTCTACATAGATAAGGAACGAAGAAACATCGTTACGCTTAAGGTCTGCCTGGAGATAAGAAGGATGCTCGTCAAGGTTAATCCAATTAGGATCGGAGTGCCAATAAGTCTCGTTGTTATTGTCAATCAAAGTACCGAGAAGGTTATAACCGTCTTCAATGAATTCTGCATTGAAAGAATAGTTGTCATTATCCGAGGTAATTGTCATCCAAGTGTTGCTGGCGGTAAGCTGATTGGTTCCGTCGTTCTTGGTATTCACTTCCTGGATAAGACCACCCTCTGTTGCGTTAACATAAAGCTTTCTGCTCAATTTGTTTGCTTCGTCAACAACAGCCTGTATGCTGTCGAAACTTGCGAGAATAGCATTTACTTTTTCTACATTCTCGTTTATGGCAACCATTTCAGTACCGTCAACGGTGAGATTGTCTATATGATCCTGAGCAACTGCGAGAGCTGCGGTAAGATCATCGAGACCTTTCTTAACATCAGCGTTAGTGTTGTAAAGTGAAGTCTCCGATGCAGGACTGTCTTCGGGATAGAGTTGAAGTTCACTGAGATTCCAGTAAGGATTGCCAGATGAAGTATTCTTTACATACAGACGTATATACTGGTAAGTGCCGTTCATGTTAACGAGCGGAGACACATAGTAAGCATTATGTATGTTTCCGGGGAAACCTTTATCAAGTGTTGCAATTTCTTTCCACGAACCTTCGTCTTCGGGAGTATTGGTAACCTTAACAATATATTTGGTCGGAGTATCATGCCAGTTGTTGCCGGAAACAGCACCGTCGTTACGTCCCCAATGCTCTATGGTAAATTTGGAAATATCATTGCGACCCAAATCAATCTGCAGGTATTCGTCCTGATCAAAGAGGTTCATGCCTGTAGTAGAATGGAAGTGGGTGTTATGATTACCGTCAACAAGCTTGTCAACATCATTATCTGCCGTCCAGAGACAGTTGGTGCTGAGCTGCGAAGCCGATGCTATGAGACCTGTAGTAGGAGCTTTAATCGAAAGAATGAGTTTGCGAGCGTCGCCCAAGGAATCAGAGAGAGCTGCAGCCCTGTCTTTCTTGACCTGAATGGCTTTCAAGTCTTCGAGTTTGCTTGCGTCAACAGGAACAAACTTCCATGTGGAAACCGGCTCGTAGATGCTTGCAGGCACCACGCTTCCAAAGCTACCCGAACCGCTGTTGTGAGAAAGCGGGTGCAACGGAAGTGTGTTTTTGGTGTTTGCAATATAGAAGCTACCGTTTCCTAACGGGGTTACAATCTGATGTACGGTGTCGGTGTCTGCCATTCTCATGTACACAGTGCTTACCCACGCATTTCCGTCAACATAATAAAGATACTTGTCGTTTCCGCCGTTCTGGATAATAAAGTTGCCGTCTTCGGCACGCTTTACATAATAATAGTAGAACGGATTCTCTGCGTCCTCTGTGCCCCAATACAAACGGGTATCGTCAGAATAGAAAGCTTTTTTCACTCCTTGTTTGCTGTAGAAGGAAGCGTCGGCAGCTTCAATGAAATACCAGCCGTCGGTAATAGGAGTAACGCTTGCGGTAATCTTAGCTATTGCGTTACGCAAATTGGCAATAGCCTGCAAAAGAATCTCGTCGGTAGCCGAAGGATTGTCAAGCTGGTCGAGAGAAGCTGCGAAAGTATTGTTATACTCTTCATAAGCTTCCTGACTTACATAACCTATGCCCTCGCCAACGGCAAAGTCGCGATTCAAGTCGTAGATAGAGTCAACGACATTCTGAAGGATAACCTTCTTGTCAATGATTTCAACTGCGGGATAGAACTGGATTTCTGATATTGTCCAATAAGCAAAAGCCTGTCCTGCGATTGATGCAGACTGACGCGGCACGAGACGGAAATAACGAAGGGGTTCCGATGTCTCGATAAGCGACATGTAGGGCCAGCATCCCTCGGTTGTGGAAGGCTGAATGTCGGTGAGCGTGGTGATAAGCTTCCATGAAGTTTCGTCATCGGGAGTGTTGGTTGCCTGAATCTCCAATTTCACGGGAGTTGAGCCATAACGCTTGGTGCCATTGTAAACGTCTTCACGACGATTGAGCATAAAGAACAACTTCGTCAAATCATCGCGCATGAGGTCCACCTGAATGTAGCAATCCTGGGTGTTGAGGTTCATTCCTGTGGGATCGGAATGCCAATAAGTGGAAAGATTGCCGTCGATGAGCGTACCGAGGTAGTTTCCTGCGTCGTAATACGCCTCATTGTTCTCGGGAAGATAGTTGTCGTTCCCCTTTGCGGGCTTCCAGGTACAGTTGCTCGTGAGCTGGGTTTCACCGTCGGGCGAAACTACAGTGATGAGAGGTTCGTTCTCATCGGCCTGATAGCTCTGAGCCTTAGCACCTGAAGAAAAGCCCAGGATACAAGCCATTACGCATAGCTTAATCCAAAGTAAACATCTCTTCATTTGGTTTTTGTATTAAGATTAAACATAAGTTTATAGCCTTATTTGTTATGTTGGGTTGCGTTAGTAGTGCTGATTCTGCGTGTAAATTTATAGATTATTTTTCATTTCACAATCACAAAGCAAAAAAAAATCATTCTTTTTTTAACAAACTTCCCTAACAACAAGCATTAAACCACCCCTTAAATGTTATATACGAATTACACTTCCCTGTTTTTATTTTTATATGCACTTATGCAAAAAAACACAAGGCATGTTGTAAAAAATACAAGCCATATATTTTAAAATACAAGGCACTTATTTTAAAATAAGTGCCTTGTATTTTTCGCCGTCTCAAATATCTGATAAACAACAACTTACAAAACCTCTTCAAAAAGCCTTATTTTGTTGGTTTTCAGAGTCTTGCAAAAATTCGCAGGGATTCCTGTTTTTTGCATACGGCGCAGTCGGTGCGAAAAGCCGTACTCCTGACTGCGGATAGTGAAACAAATTGTTATTTTTGCTCATCCGCCGCAAAAAACTCCGGTTAGCCGGGCAAGTTTTCCCGGGGCGTTGCATTTATAAGATGTAACACATAAATTAAAAACAGAATGAAAATGAAATGCCTCAACTATCTGCTCCCGGTGATGCTGTTGCTCCCGGCTTTTACGGTTCAGTCGTGCGATGATGACGATGACAACTTTTCAAAAAACCAAGCCAACGCCGTTGTTACACTGAAAACCAATCCCGATGACAATACTTTCTACATGCAACTCGACGATTCCACAACCGTATTGCCCTCGAACATAAAAACATCGCCCGTGGGCAAGAGGGAAGTAAGGGCTTTGGTGAACCTGAAATTCACAAAAAACAGAGTATCGCCCTACTCGCGCGAAGCATATATCAATTGGATTGACACCATAAGAACCAAAGACATGGCGCAGAGCCACGGCGACGAAAACACCAAGCTCTACGGCAACGACCCGGTGGAGATTGTGAACCATTGGAGCACTTGCGTTGAAGACGGATACCTTACGCTGCGCTTCAGAACCTACTATCGCAACGGCAGCACCCACAGGCTGAACCTCGTGAAAGGAGACAAGCCCAACGAAGTGGTTCTCTATCACGACGCGGCAGGAGACAATTCGGGACTTGTGCGCGACGGGCTCATGGCTTTCCGCCTCGAATCGTTCCCTGAAAGCACAGGAACACCGGTGGAAATGACTTTGAAATGGAAATCCTACAGCGGCGAAAAAACATTGAAGTTCAAATATATTCCGCGAAAGTAAAGATACACGCATAATATATAAATGAGTCTGTTCGCAACCGACAGAGAGCGCACCATACTGCGACTTTTCAAGAACAACACCCCTCAGGCAATGAGCATCCTGTATGACGAATACGCAGGGTGGCTCACCGCCGTATGCTCGCGCTATGTTGTGAACGAAGAAGACCGAAAGGATGTGCTGCAGGAGAGTTTCATAAAGATATTCACCCGGATAAATGCATTCGAATACCGTGGCAAAGGCTCGCTAAAGGCATGGATGAGCCGCATAGCCGTAAACGAATCGCTCATGATGCTTCGCCGCAGCGCAACAAACCCTGCCGACACCACCGACAACCTGCCCGACATTCCCGATGAAGAACCCGATACCGACAATCTATCGGCAGAAGAAATCGCGGAAATGATAAAAAAACTGCCGCAAGGCTACCGCGTGGTGTTCAACCTGTATGCCGTGGAGGGCAGAAGCCACAAGGAAATTGCCGAAACGCTCGGCATAAAGCCCGACACCTCGGCTTCGCAATTCCACAAAGCAAAGAATTTGCTCGCCAAAATGATTAACGACTACAAAAAGCAAAAAGAGCTGCAATGAAAGACGAATGGATAGAAAAATTGCGCTCGCGCCTCGAAAACCATGAGGAAACTCCTCCGCAGGGACTGTTTACCGACATACAGAAAAAGATGTCGCAGCAACAAAAAGCACCGTCCGCCCCGGAGAAAAGGAGAAAACTTTCCGCATCATGGTTTTGGACCATCCCGGCTGCGGCTGCTGTCGTGGCAATAGGCTTGTTTGTCATCGGTGAAAGCAACAACGCCGTAACTCTGCCTGCTGCCGACGGAGAAAAACCCGTTGCCGCCGCAGGCACAACGCATAACGCCACCCTTCCGGCGCACACGCTGACAGCCCAAACCGACATGCCGCGCAAAAAACGCATTAGCCGTGAGCCGATACCGGTTTCGGTCCAAACAGAGTCCGCTTCCGAACAAACCGCACCGACACGCGCCACATGCGCAGAGGCTGCCGAAGAACCCGCGGCGGTAATGTCCGCGCCGGAAGTGCAGAATGCAGAGGGAAAAGTGCAGAAAGCGGAGAAAAAGATGAAAAAAGCTCCGCAAAACACGGCATCAGCCGGCGCACTCACGGCTTATCAAGCCGTAGGGAATGCGTATAGCCGCAAAGCAGGAGGCATGCCGACGAGCGTAAGTGCATATTGCAGCGGAACAACGGGCAACACCGACAACGCAAGAGGCATAATGCTGTCCTCGGGAAAGCCTTTCGGTACATATCCCAAGGACATGGAAGACAGCGAAAGCCCCATACTCACAGCCGCACCGCAACGGCTCCACTCCAAAGCCCGCCACAAACAGCCCGTAAAGGTTGGCGCAACGGCGAAGTTCCACCTGAGCAATCGCTGGAGCGTGGAAACTGGACTGGAATACAGTTATCTTTCATCGCAGTTCGACTTTGAAAACGGCGCAAACACCGTAAGCTCCGAAAAACAACAGTTGCACTACGTGGGAATACCCTTGAAAGCCGGCTATTCATTCGTGAAAACCAAACGGCTCACCGTTTATGCCACGGCGGGAGGGGAAATGGAAAAACTCGTAAAGGGAAAAGCCACCACACAATACCCCGGCGAAAGCAGCAAACCCGACATGACGCAAAACATAAGCGAAAAACGCCCGCAGTTCTCGGTCATGGCAGCGGCAGGAGCGGAATACAACGTAAACAAAACAGTAGGCATTTATGCGGAACCGGGAATAAGCCACCACTTCAACAATGGCAGCGAAGTGGAAAACATCTATAAAAAACGCCCCACCAATTTCAGTATCTCGCTTGGCGTAAGATTTAACCTGAACAACCGATAACACAAAAACAAGTCCCCCACGGGACTTGCTCATTGTCATTGTTACACATTTTCGGACCCGTATCGCACGACACAAACCCATTGTCGTGCGGTACGTTTCTTTTTCCTGCATTGCCGCAAGACACATGTTTCTGATAACATTCCGATGGTTTTGCACCCCGAAGCATTTTATTCCGAATCCTCCGCCCGGAAAACACAAAAAACGAAGCGAAATGAAGGCATTTCGGGATGCGCGAAAAAACACATGGCTTATCGCAAAAAATACAAGGCACATATTTTAAAATAAGTGCCTTATATTTCAAAATACATGGCTTGTATTTTTTGCCTTTTCAAGTTTCTGATTCACAACAACTTACAAGAGTATTCTAAAATCACTTAATCCTCTGGTTTTTAGCCTTTTGCGCAAAACCGTGTAAAACACCCCGAAATTCGCAAACCGTGAAAGCCGCACCATGCCCCGCCCGAACGGCTGCGAAAGGCGAATATTTGGCAACTAACGGGTTTTTATTTAATTTTGCATACCACAAATTATTCATTATATATGGAAACTACACGTCAAAACAAGATAGCGCGACTTCTGCAAAAGGAGTTGAGCGAAATTTTTGAGCAGCAAACGCGCATGACACGCGGCATAATAGTGAGCGTGAGCAAATGCAGAATAAGTCCCGACCTCAGCATTTGCACGGCTTATCTGAGTGTTTTTCCCTCGGAAAAGGCTAAGGAAGTGATAGAAAACATAAACGCGAGCGCACGTGCCGTTCGTTACGAACTGGGAAAGAGAGTACGCTTTCAATTAAGGATTATTCCCGAACTTCGCTTCTTTCTCGACGATTCACTCGACTACATTCAGCACATAGACGAGCTACTGAAGAAATAAAGTGCCGCAACCGTGAATTTTCCTCTCTTCATAGCCCGGCGATACCTGTTTGCCCGCCGCAGAAAACACGCCATAAACCTGATTTCGAGCGTTGCCGTGGCCGGTGTAGCCTTTGCCACGATTGCCATGATATGCACTCTTTCGGTGTTCAACGGTTTTCAGGATTTGGTTGCCTCACTCTTCACTTCGTTTGACCCGCAACTGAAAGTAGTTCCGGTAAAAGGCAAATCGATAGCCGCAGACGATCCCGCAATAACCGCCATAAAAAAATCGCCCATGGTATTTGCCGCCACGGAATGCGTGGAAGGACAGGCGTTAGCCAAATATTACGACAACCAGACGGTGGTTAACATAAAAGGAGTGGACGACAATTACTTCAAGACGAGCGATATTTCTTCCATTCTCTATGGTGAGGGAAATTTCAGGCTTAAAGCCGACGTTCTTGACTATGGAACGCCGGGAATACAACTGGCACAGCAACTGCAACTCGGCGTGCGCTATTCCTCACCTCTCGACATCTATGCCCCGAGAAAGGGAGAAAGAATAAATTCAGCCAATCCGGCACAAAGTTTCAACCACGACCAACTCTATTCACCCGGTGTGGTGTTTTCGGTGAAGCAGAAAAAATATGACGCATCCTACATCATAACTTCTATTTCCTTTGCACGCTCAATTTTCGAGCAACAGGGCTGCATCACATCGCTCGAACTACGGCTGAAAGACGGCACGGACGTTTCCACGGCGCAGGAAGAATTTACGAAATTGGGCGGCGGAAAGCTGAAAATAGAAAACCGCTACGAGCAACAGGAAGACGTGTTCCGCATAATGAGAATAGAAAAACTCGTGGCTTATCTGTTCCTTACTTTCATACTCATTGTGGCGTGCTTCAACATTGTAGGCTCGCTGTCAATGCTCATAATTGACAAACGAAAGGACATGCTCACCATTCGCAACCTTGGCGCGGATAACAAAACCATAGCAAAAGTTTTTCTTTACGAGGGACGCATGATAGCATTTACCGGAGTAATCATAGGAACAGTCTTAGGCGTTGCACTATGTATGGCGCAGCAGCATTTCGGACTTATAAAAATGGGCAATGAAGCGGGAAGTTTCATAATCGACGCCTACCCCGTTAGCGTGAGATGGGGCGATGTGGTGCTCACATTCTTCACAGTCATGATTGCGGGATATATATCCACGTGGTACCCCGTCAGATACCTCAGCAAAAAGCTCCTGTAAGCCCGCACATAAAGAACATTTCACTCATTAACCCCAATCATGAAATCCATAAGCATTCAAAAAAAGTTCGCTACCGCTGCCATTGCGGCAACAAGCGTGTTTTTACTTACAGCGTGCGTCAGCGTCAACACCACATCGGGCAGAAACAAAACCACAAACAACAACGCACAAACAGAAACCCGCACCACAGCCGCCGACATTCATCCGTGGAAAAACAAAAAGGTTGCATATTTCGGCGACTCCGTTACCGACCCGAACGTATTGCCCGATGACACGAAATACTGGGGCTATCTGCGCGACCGGTTGGGCATAACGCCATACGTTTACGGTGTGAACGGCATGCAATGGAGTGATATTCCGCGCCAAACCGACGAGCTCATAAAACAACACGGTCAGGATGTTGACGCAATAATGATATTCATCGGCACAAACGACTTTAACGGCGACGTTCCCATAGGAAGTTTCTACACCGAAAGCAAAGAAACCGTAGTGGCAGCCACGGGAGAACCCAGAAGCGAGAAAACGCGCATGCACCGAACCGTGGTGAAAAACCCGTCCACCCTTTGCGGACGAATAAACATAGCCTTGGAAAAAATCAAAGCCACATATCCCACAAAGCAAGTGATATTGCTCACCCCAATACACAGAGCTTACGCGGAATTCGGCAATAACAACGTACAACCCGACGAAAATTGGCAAAATAATATAGGCGAATGGTTCACCACATACGTTGAAACAATAAAACAGGCAGGAAGAGTGTGGTCGGTTCCCGTCATAGACACCAACGCACTGTGCGGACTTTATCCCATACTCGATTCAAACGCGCCGTTCTTTCACGACAGCAAAACCGACCGCCTTCACCCCAATGCCCAAGGGCACAAGCGCATTGCAAAAACGCTGTTCTATCAGCTTCTGTCCCTGCCATGCGATTTCTGAAAGGAAGCTGGCGGAGTTTTCAAGGCAAAACGATACACGGATAATATAAACTGATAGCGGGCGCATGGTTTGCGCCCGCTATCAGTTTGGTTTCGGGAGACGGCACACCCCGAACTTTTTTGCAGGATACGGTCATGCATTACGCGACTAAAAATACGGAAGCAAGCACATCCTTTCATATTAACGGCAAAAGCGGGACAGAAAAAATGTTCCGGTGAATTTTCCAAACCTTCCCCGATGTTCGGAAAAACACACGCCCGAAAGGCACAAAAATCAGTGTCGGAATGAAGGCGTTTCGGGATGTGCGAAAAAACACATGGCTTATCGCAAAAAACACAAGCCATGTATTTTAAAATACAAGGCACTTATTTCAAAATATATGCCTTGTATTTTTTGCCTTTTCAAGTATCTGAAAAACAACAACTTACAGAAACTGTCAAAATCCCATTATCCTCCTGATTTGCAGCCGGTTACAAAACATCCTCTCAAACGCGGGAAAAAATAAAACCGGAATACATTTTCGAAGAAAGCTTCGGATTAAAATTTCTCAGCAAATCTGCCACACCACAATAAAAAAACGATAAAAACAACGGGCAAAGCCCCGCTTCCAAACCGCAAGTCAGCTTCCGCTCCGCCATAGCGAGCACACAAAATCACCCTTCCGCCCAATCGCTACGGTCTAGATTTCTATAACCTATGGCTTCGCCTATATGCTCTGCCGTTACCTGCGGACTGCCGGCAAGATCGGCAATGGTGCGAGCCACCTTGAGAATGCGACCATAGGCTCGCGCACTCAAAGAACGCTTCTCCATGGCAAGACGAAGCATCTTAAGTCCGTTTTCATCGGGTTCGGCATACTCATGTATCATCTTGTCGGACATCTGAGCGTTGCAGTGCACGCCGTTTACGCTTTTGAAACGTTCGCTCTGTATATCGCGCGCCGCCACAACCCGTTTGCGTATGTCAGCAGATGATTCTCCTGGAGCCGCTTCGGAGAGTTTTTTGAACGGCACGGGTTGTATTTCCACCTGCACGTCTATTCGGTCGAGAAGAGGTCCCGAAATGCGGTTCATATATCGCCGAATCTGTCCCGGAGAACATACACAGGTGTGCGTAGGGTCATTATGATAGCCACAAGGACAGGGATTCATGGAAGCAACCAGCATGAACGAACAGGGAAGAGTTACATTGTATCGGGCACGAGTAATGTTGACCACACGATCTTCAAGAGGCTGACGCATGGTTTCGAGAGCGGAACGGCTGAATTCGGGAAGTTCGTCAAGAAACAGCACGCCGTTGTGGGCAAGACTTATCTCGCCCGGCATAAAATTGGCTCCGCCGCCAATGAGAGCCACATCGGAAATGGTGTGATGGGGATTGCGGAAAGGACGAGCCGTTACGAGCGAAGTTTTATCGTCAAGGATTCCTGCCACAGAGTGAATCTGGGTGGTTTCAAGGCTTTCGGCAAGAGTGAGCGGCGGAAGAATGGACGGCAGACGCTTTGCCATCATCGACTTGCCGCATCCCGGGCTTCCCACAAGCAATATGTTGTGTCCGCCGGCGGCTGCAACTTCAAAAGCACGCTTTACATTTTCCTGTCCGCGCACATCTGCGAAATCTTCCGTGTACAAACATTGGTGCTCATAAAACTCGCGGCGCGTATCAACTTCGGTTGGCGCAATATCTTCCCTGCCATTGAAAAAAGCAGCTACCTGTGCGAGATTGTCAGCTCCGTAAACTTTAAGACGATTCACCGCAGCCGCTTCACGGGCATTGGCTTTGGGAACGATAAGTCCTTCGAAACCCTCCTTGCGGGCGTTTATGGAAATGGGCAATGCCCCGCGCACAGGACGAAGACTGCCGTCGAGACCCAGTTCTCCCACAAGCACGAACTTATCAAGGCGTTGCTTGTCAACAGCTCCCTCGGCAGCAAGAACACCTACGGCAATGGGCAAATCATAACCAGAACCTTCCTTGCGCAAATCGGCAGGAGCAAGATTAACTATGATATGTCCCGTGGATTGTTGGAAACCGCTGTTCAGAATAGCCGTGCGCGTGCGAAAATAACTCTCGCGGACAGCACTGTCGGGCAATCCCACAATGGAATATTTGGCACCTTTGGAAATATTTACCTCAACTTCCACCGTTTTTACGTCAAGACCGTTGACGGCTGCCGAATAAAGACGTACAAGCATGGGAAAAAGTTTTTGTTATGGCTTGATGAATTTGCCGAGACCTGCCTTGAGGTCGTTGGATTTGATGTCGCGGGCAAGAACTTTGCCGTCGGGCGAAATTAAAACGTTTCCGGGCACATAGCTTACGCCAAACTTTCTGACAAGCGGGCTTTTCCACGCCATTTGGTCGCACACATTATTGCCGGGAAGCGTGTCGCGCATCATTGTATTGCGAAAGCCGCGAATGTCATAGTCAAGGCAGACATTCACGAGGCTTAACTTGCTCATGAAAGGCTTTACGAGATTTTTAATGCTGCGTATCTGCTGGAAACTGTCGTATTCCCACGATGCCCAATAGTTTATCAAAAGATATTTTCCCGCAAAATCTTTAAGCGAAATCTCATTGCCCTTGTAAGTTTTTACCTTGAAATCGGGAGCATTTGCGCCCGGCATTGTGGAAAGCATGGGCATGATTCTGCCGGCAAGGCTGCTTAAATGTGAATTGTGGGGTTGGTTTTTCAGCAAAAGCGTCAAAAGCCTTTTTGCCTGCGGAGCATCCACGTTTTCAGTCTCAAGCAGTAAAGATTCCAACACAGCTTGCGCCGCCAAGGTCTTTGGATTTTTATTCACGAAGGCAGCTGCTATACTTTTTATCTGATCTCCGCGCTTGCCTTCTATATCTGCATAAAACTGTGTGAGCAATTCGTTCTCCTCAGTCTTGGTAACGCGTGTCTTTGTCAGGTCGGCGGCATCGGTAACAAAGTTTGCTTCCTTTCCGGGTTCGGCTATTATTGTGCGTTGTGAGAAATCGGGATACTGAATCGTCAGAATTTCCGGCTCGGAAAGCTCTCGTTCGTATTTGAATTTGCCATCGCGAATACGAAGAGTGTCGTAGCGGTCCTCGGAATAGATAAATATATCGGCTGAACGGATATTTTTGAATTTTCCGTTCAGCCGAAACTTGTTTTTAGGCACACCGCAGCCCCCGAAAACGAGAGCTGCGAGTGCAAATAGGATATAGTTGCGGCTGTGCATGATGCCTGCCTTACCGCATTTGTTATTTCACGATGCTCTTGAAGGCAGAATCTGCGGCATATTTGGCAAATTCCAAATCCTTGCCTGCATACGAAGCATAAGTTGCATCCTTAGCCACAGCATCTTTGAGATTGCCTATGACATCCTGCTTATTGCCTGTGCGGGCTGCGAGAACGGCTTTAAGATAGCTTGTGGTTGCATCAGCTTTTGCCACACCGGCAAGAGTTTTCGAAGCACTGTCGTAATCTTTGCTCAATATCTGTGCAAGAGCCGCGCTGTTGGTCTTAACGCCACGGAGATAGTTGGCTGCCTGAGCGTAGTTGCCTTTGGCAATATTGAGATTGCCGAGAGCTTCATTGTAATTGTTTGCGCCGTTACCCTTTGCTATATAATTTTCTGCGGCATCAACATCGCCTTCTGCGAGAGCTATCATGCCGGCATTGACATTGGCTTCGGGATTATTGGCTTTGGCTGCATTGGCTTTGGCAATATAATTTTTAGCTGCCGAAGCGTCGCCCTTCATATAGGCAATTGCAGCAAGATTGTTGTAAGCGCGATAATCCTTCGGGTAAAGTTCTGCGGTTTTCTTGTAAATGCCTTCCTGCTCTGCGGCGTTGTCAGTGAAAGTTGCGGAATAAAGAAGTTCTTCTACCGAAAGTTTCGAGGGATCGCTCTTGTATTGCTCTGAAATTTCGTCATCGCTGCGACCGATAAGGTCATAATTTATTGTGAGACGTGAACGGCGGAGTTGCGGAAGCACTTCGTCAGCCAATTCGCGGAAAGCCGAAGAAATGTTCTTTATCTGCTGCTCACGCTGTTCGGGATCTTTATACATTGAAAGCACACGGAGAATAACTTCCTTGTCCTGAATGTTCGAAGCCGAAACAAGTTGCTGGAAACCGTCCCAGTCTTGGGCTGTGTAACGGGTATCTACGTTGGTGGCAACCTTTTCTTTCTTCAAAAGCCGGTTTACATATCCCTTACTTGTCTTCTCGCGCTGTGCTGCAAGTTTGTCGTTCAGTTTCAAACCGCCGTCGGGAGAAGCATAAGCCGAAACCTCCACGTTGTTAAGCTCCTTGCGATCCTGATCAGCCTTGATGTCGCGCAGAGTCTTGATGAAATCCTTTACAGATGTCTTTTTCAACTCCGAGTTACGGATTTTAGCCTGCTGAATAAGGAACTGAATGCTTGCTTCCTGCTTCTGCTTCAACACATGTACGAATGCGTCGGGAGCAACTGCGGGATTAGCCGAAGCAAGTGTGCGTTTGAGCAATTCGCTCGTGGCTACTACGCCGTCGGCTACCTTTACATCGGGAATCTTTACGATTTTCTTGCCAATCTTTCCGTCGAACTTCAAATAAAGTTCGCTCTGCTGCATTTCGGGAACATACTTGAAGGAATTCTTCATGGTATAGTTACCGCCAACCTTGTAAGAAATTGTCTGATTGTTGCCTTCAACCTTTTCGCCTTGGAAACGCGCACTCTGACCCGGGGTCTGATTGCCGGCATACTTCATTACGGGGGTAACGGTTACCTCGGCTTTGCGCTTCATATATTTCTGCGGGAATTTTCCGTTTATCGTAACATCAACCTTGCCCCCGTTGGTTTCCATAGGGTTTGGTGTTACAGTAAAATTGTCGGCAGAAAGCGCACCCATCTTGCCACAAGATGTAAGAGCCACCGCTCCCGCCAAAGCTAATACGATGTTTATTGATTTTGACATTTTAGGTTTTTGTTTATTATAAGCATATTATATAATGCGCAAAGATAAGAAATTATTGTCATTCCCCGCCTTGCGTCGGCATTAGTTTTTGTGTCCGCGCCTTTATTTTATACACGTGCCGCCGCAACCGGCACGATTCATACATCATCGCTTGTCATGCGCACGATGCAGATTTGCGGATTTTTCATAATCCCTACCCCACCGACGGCAATTCACACGCCCATCTCCCACACCTCGAAACACTGCGAAAAAACGCTTTTTCGGGCGGTTTTATAAATCGCTGTTATCCAGATATTTGAAAAGACGAAAAATACAAGGCACTTATTTTAAAACATAAGGCACATATTTTAAAATATATGCCTTGTATTTTTTACAACAAGCCATGTGTGTTTTTTCGCGGCGGAAAACCGCAAAAAAATATACCGCGCAAATCGTTCAGAAAACCTATGCGGGGATGAAATTTTGGTGGGAATAAAAATCTATTGCAATGAAATCTGTTGCGCTTCCACGTTGTCGCACATGAAAACGGACGCGGAGGGGCTGAACTGCCCCGGGTCTTCGGTGGTGAAGTATTCGCATTGCCCGTTTTTGCTGCATTGCGCATCCATTTCGGGATGTCGCACAAGATAGTCGGCAAGACTTTTTGCCACAAACTCGCCCTGCGGCACAAGTTGTATGTTTGCGGGGGTGTATTGCCTTATCTTGTCAATCATAAGCGGATAGTGCGTGCAACCGAGTATTATCGTATCTATTTCGGGGTCCTTTCCGAGCAGTTTGTCAATGTATTCCCTAACAAAATAATCGGCTCCGGGCGATGCATATTCTCTATTCTCGATTATGGGAACCCACATGGGGCACTCCTGACCCGTTACCTTTATGTCGGGATAGAGCTTGGAGATTTCCATGTTGTATGATTCGGAATGAATGGTGCCTGCCGTGGCGAGCACTCCCACATGACGTTTACGGGTTATGCTTCCTATAGCCTCGACCGTGGGACGTATGACCCCCAACACCCTTCTGTGCGAATCCATTTTGGGGAGATCGTTTTGCTGGATAGTGCGCAAAGCCTTTGCCGAAGCCGTGTTGCACGCCAAAATAACGAGTCTGCACCCTTTTTCGAACAATGTGTTAACCGCCTCGAGCGTGAAGCGATAGACAATGTCGAAAGAGCGCGTGCCGTAGGGCGCACGTGCGTTGTCGCCCAAGAATATGTAGTCGTATTTAGGCAGCACCTGACGAATGCGGCGAAGTATGGTCAGTCCGCCATACCCGCTGTCGAAGACCCCGATTGCACCTTTGCCGGGACAAGTCATGGTTTGATGGTTGCGATTTTCTCCTTTACAAGCAGCGTAACGTCTTCGCCCGTTGTTTTGTTTATAAAGGGGAAGCCTCTTTCTCCTGTATTGATGATTACATCGTAACCGCGCTCCATGCCAACAAGCGAAATGGCACTGTCGAGCTTTGTAATCAAAGGCTTTTCAAGTTCCTGCTGCGCCTTATTTAGTAAGTCGGCCACCTGATTGCGAAACTTCACTCCGTTTTCCATAGCCTCCTGCAATTCTTTCTGACGTTTCAGCATAATGGTCTGGGGAAAATCTTTCTGTCCCTGCAAAAACTCGAGATACATGCGCTTGAAAGTTTCCTCGTTATGGGCTGTTTCGGTGTCATACTTAGCCTTGATTTCTGCAAGACTCTTCTGCGCCTCGGCATATCCCGGCATCGACTCGAAAACAGCGCGGTAATCCAAATAGCCAAAGCGAGGCTGCTGCACAACAACGGGACGCTGAGCCTCAACGGGCATTGGCAGTGTAACAGGTTCGTTTGTCTGCGCATTTACATAAGATGCAGCGGCAAGCAATAACATTGCAAAGAGTGCTTTCTTCATAATTCGGAGTTTATATAATTCACCAAATGCAAAAGTAGCTTTTTATTCTTTCACGCCAAACATTCGGCATTGTTTTTTAGAGCCAATCCAAACGGTTTATAAGCATTGCCCCGGCGCACAAAACAAAAAGAATCCGCAGCACAAAGGTGCCACGGATTCCTTTATAGTTTGGAATTAATCCGCAATCAGAGATTGGGGTTAAGTTCACTCCATTTTTCAACGGGAGGAAGCACACCCATAGCAATAACCTGGTCGCGCATGCCCTGAAGATGCTCGTAGCTTGCGTCAAGATTGGCAATTTCCTCTTTTGTACCTATTACAGGCTTGGTGTAAACGCCATCGGAAGTGATACGTGAGGGCATTGCCATCATAACATGGTTATAGCGGGCAGTATCTGCGTATGTGCCGGCGGGATAATTGAATTCCTCACCACCCATAGCACCTTCGATCATCTTAACAGCCAAGTAAGACGGGCTTTGGAAGGAACTGCGACGACGAAGTTCTATTATCTTTGCGCCGCCCTTTGTTACGTCAACCTGCATCTGCTTCCATTCCTCTTCGGTAAGACCTTTGCCGTTAACGGTAGCCTTTCCTGCAATTACGTCAAGGAGTTTTACGCCGTCAACAGTGGTCGGTGAAGCAAACACAGCCATTTTCTCGCCGTGTCCGCCGTATGTGTAAGCGTTCTTAACCACAGCCTGGCTAACGCCGAAGTGTTTTGCGAGCGCACCTTTGAGACGTGTTGAGTCGAGAGCGGCAAGCGTTGCAACCTGATTAGGCTTCAATCCGCTGTGAACGAGAGTTACGAGACCGGTAATGTCGGCGGGGTTGAAAATAACTACCACAAATTTTGCATCAGGGCAGTATTTTTTGATATTTTCTCCGAGTTCCTGAGCAGCTTTCGAGTTCCCGGCGAGAAGATCTTCGCGTGTCATTCCCTCTTTACGGGGTGCGCCACCTGAAGAAATAATGTATTTTGCATCGGTAAAGGCTTCCTTAGCGTCTGTAGTGGAAACAATATTTGCATCATCAAACCCGCTCTGGCGCATCTCCTCTGCCACACCTTCTGCAGAGAACACGTCGTAGAGACAAATGTTTGGAGTTAATTTCAGCATCAATGCTGTCTGCACCATGTTTGATCCTATCATTCCGGCTGCGCCTACAATGGTAAGTTTTTCGTTTGTTACGTATTCCATGATTTATTTGTTTTTATAAATGTATGTTCTTACTGTTGTCTTGCCTCTTTTAGGCTTTCGACCACTGCAAAATTAGTAATTTTATCGCTTTGCCTGCAGCGGCGAAAACGGTTTAATGATTAAACTTTCTAAAATATTTTGCACATCGTCGCTTATTGTGCCGAAGCTCTTTGGGAGTGTTCGTTTTCGATATGCAAACGTTGCATTTTCAAAGGGATATTTCTTTGTTTTTTCCTATTCCCTGTCGTTTCTAATAAGTTCGAGCAGATGTTCAACGGCTTCGTTTTCGGGAATGTTGCGTTCCACGCATTCTTTCTTGCGATACAAACTTACCTTTCCCCTTGCCGCGCCCACGTATCCGTAGTCTGCGTCCGCCATTTCGCCCGGTCCGTTGACAATACAGCCCATTATTGCGATTTTCAAGCCTTTCATTCCCTGCGTGGCGGCTTTTACACGGGCTATTGTCTCTTGCAGATTATATAATGTGCGTCCGCATCCGGGACAACTTATATATTCTGTCTTTGTAATGCGTTGTCGCACCGCCTGTAATATGGAAAATTCTATCGACAATACGTCCTTCTGCGGTATTTTGTTGTTCTTTTCTTCGTGATTCTCGAATACGCAGATACCGTCTATGAGTCTGTCGAAAAGCAAATTGCTCAAATCGGCGGCTGAAGCTATTTCAAAATCCTCTTTTTGGTCGGCGGCAAAATCGTATGCCTTACAGAATATCACAGGATTCTTCACTCCCGCCCTGGTAAGCGAATGTATTATAGCGCGTCCCTCGCCGAGCGAATTTCGCGAGTCGCTTTTTATCAGGAGTACGGCATTGGGATTCTCGCGAAGGCATTCGGTTATCTCGTCATTGAAGAAAAACGGCACAACTTCTATGAATTTCAGCGGCGCTTCCTTCTGTTTCAGAAGTTTCATGTTGTCTGGCGTGTAAAGAGGGAACACGTTCGGACGACCGTCGTAGTTCGGACCGTCTACAATGTAATTCATTGTCGGGTCGTAGGTTTTCGTGGAATCGAATCCGCCTATATATACATAATCGGGGCAGTTATCCAATCCGTAGTCGCCTTTTGCGCAGCCCACGCCTATGACAACGGGAACGTTGTCTCCCCCGATGTTCATCACAGGTCGCGTGGCACGGCGTTCGGGACAGACATAATTGAAATTTTCAGGTGCAAGTCCGGAAATATGTTTCTTTCCACGGCGATAAAGTATGTGTCTGACCAGTTTGCGAGCCACAGGGATTTCGCATTCCGGCTCTTCCGACAGCGACACTCTGATTGTGTCGCCCATGCCATCGTTAAGCAGCGCACCTATTCCCAATGCGCTTTTTATGCGTCCGTCTTCACCTTCGCCGGCTTCGGTTACACCGAGGTGCAAAGGGAACTTCATTCCCTCTTCGTCCATTGTCTTTACGAGCAGACGCACCGATTGAACCATTACAACGGGATTGCTGGCTTTTATTGACACCACAACGTCAAGGAAGTTCTCTTTCACGCAAATGCGCAGGAATTCCATGCAGCTTTCAACTATTCCCGCCGGCGTGTCGCCGTATCTGCTCATTATCCTGTCCGACAATGAGCCGTGGTTAACGCCTATTCGCAGAGCCGTGCGGTGTTTTTTGCAAATTTCTATCAGTTGCACGAATCTTTCTTCGAGCTTCCGCAGTTCCGCAGTATATTCTTCGTCGGTATAATCTATATGTTTGAACACACGCGCAGGGTCAACATAGTTGCCGGGATTTATTCTCACGGCTTCCACAACCTTTGCCGCCGCGTCGGCAACCGCCGGGTTGAAATGCACATCCGCCACGAGCGGAGACTTAATGCGTATGTTTCTGAGTTCTTCGTGTATTTTTGCAAGGTTGTCAACTTCTCGCGTTCCCTGAGTGGTCAGTCGCACATAATCCGCGCCTGCACGCACAATGCGTGATGCTTGTTCCACACTCCCCGCCACATCGTCGGTAGAAGTGGTATTCATGCTTTGCAGCCTTATGGGGTTGTTGCTCCCCAAAGGTGTGCGCCCCACATGCACGTTATAAGTTGTGCGCCTGTGGTAATTGAACAAATCTGTTGACATTTGCGGGAACCTTTTTATTTTCCTCCGGCATAGAGCACCGGGTTGGTGTCCTTGTCGTTATACATCTTCATTTGTTTGTAAACTTTCATGTATTTGCGCCCCGCTTCTATGTCATCGAGCAGCGTATCTATGGCAGAAGAAAGATCTTTCCACTGTTCGGTGAGAACATCAAGCTTCTTCCGGCAACGCTCACGGTGTTCTTCCAAGGCATCTTTCCTTTCGGCTTCTATTCTCATGTGATAAATTTTCAGCGCAAGGATTGCCAGACGGTCAATAGCCCATGCCGGACTTTCGGTGTTAATAGTTGCAGAGGGCAAAGTCTCAACATCTTTGTATTTTGTCAGAAAATAGCTGTCAATACGCTCCACGAGATCGGTGCGTGCCTGATTGCTGCGATCTATTCTGCGTTTTATTTCGAGCGCGGTGGCAGGTTTTATTTTCGGGTCGCGTATTATGTCCTCCAGATGCCACTGCACCGTATCAATCCATTCCTTTGTGTAGAGTTCATACTTTATGTCGCCCTCGGGATAAGGGTTGTGCATTGCGGAATCTACATTATCCGTCTGATGATAGTCTGTTATCGCCTGACGAAAAACGTGTCGGCAAATTTCAGTGAAAGTCATACGTTTAAGTCTTTTACGTTTTTACTCATGGCAAAAGTAATGTTTTTCCACTGAACCGCGCGGACATTAAGCACAAAAACATTTCTTTTTTCTGTTTTTCGCCGTCCGTGCACAAGTTTTTCGGGACAGTTTTCAAAGCCTTTCAGGCATCTCAAAAAAACACATGGCTTGTTGTAAAAAATACAAGGCACTTATTTTAAAATACAAGGCACTTGTTTCAAAATATATGCCTTATATTTTTCGCGAAAAACGACACCTGATTTTCAATAACTTACAAAGGCATAAAAACAGCCCCTCTCATCCGTGCCGAAAACACCGTTAGGGAGCACATATTTCTCGCGCCTCCGCCGACATTTCAATTTGGCAAAACTCCACGGGAACGCATTTCATGACATGTTTGTGCAATTACTTAAACAGAAAAGCATTACCTTTGTAAAATCGGGGAAAAGACGGCATACATGCCCCGCAAAATCATGAAACTGGTAATAGACGACAAAATACCCTATATTCACGGAATACCCGAAGCCCTCGGGTTTGAAACTCTGTACCTTCCCGGCGCGGAAATAACCCGCAGCGACGTGAAAGATGCCGACGCGCTGATTGTGAGAACCCGCACGCGCTGCAACGCCGCGCTTCTTCACGACACCAAAGTGCGATTCATTGTTACGGCAACCATAGGTTTTGACCACATAGACGCAGACTATCTCTACAAAGCCGGAATAGCATGGACCAACTGCCCCGGCTGCAACGCGGCATCGGTTGGGCAATACTTCCAAAGCTCCATGATTGTACTGGCAAGGCAGGGACTGATTGACATGAGCCGCTGCACGGTGGGAATAGTGGGTGTGGGACACGTGGGACGGGAAGTACAGAAAGCCTGCAGCCGTCTCGGATGCCCCACACTGCTCAACGACCCTCCGCGAAGCAATGCGGGAGAACCGGGATTCGTTGCTCTCCGCACACTGCAGGAGGAATGCGACGTGATAACCTTTCACGTTCCGCTTACAAAGGACGGCGACCACCCCACATACCACATGGGCAACGAAGAGTTCTTCGGAAGCCTCTCCCAAAAGCCCGTGATAATTAACGCAAGCCGTGGCGCGGTGATTGACAACGATGTGTGGCTGAAACATCTTGAAAACGAAACCACGAGAGCCGCTGTCATAGACACATGGGAGCACGAACCGCAGATTAATCCGCTTCTGCTTGACAAAGCAATCATTGCCACACCCCACATAGCAGGATATTCCGCCGACGGCAAGGCAAACGCCACGCGAATGTCCCTTAATGCCGTGTGCAAATTCTTTAATCTTAAACCGGATTTCAAAGTAAACCCGCCCGCACTGCCTCACGACATGAAACCCATGGAGAACGAGGACGACAGGGTGCTGCAACTTTACAACCCTTTGCGCGACACGGAGCTTCTGAAAGCCGAACCGCAAAAATTCGAATGGTTACGGGGAAATTATCCTCTGCGGCGCGAGAAATGGGATTGAACTTCGACTAAAACAAAAACATTATAATTATGAGAAAATCAGCTATCGTTATCGCCACACTGCTCTTGATGGTGGGCATAACCTCTTGCGACAAGAACAAAAAGCAAACCGAACAGGCACAAACCAATGCTGCCGTGCTGGCAAGCCTTGGCGACATAATGCAAGGCGACTATAATGACGTGATAAGCCGTATAGACGGCAGCGGACGCTTTTCGCGCGATGACATATTCGGAAACAACCACGAATTTACCTCAAAAGAACGCGCTCTCAACTATATTGCTTCGGTCAACAACGCCACGTTTTTCGTCATGGACAGTCTTCAGCTCACAATAGAAGCAGCTGCCGTGGCAAGTCCCGACAACCAGATGCTCGGAAAGCTTAACAAATTGGCTAAAAAGTACATCACCGTATGCAAACATCCCGCCGATTCGCCCGAACAACTGATTGAAACCTGCAAAAGTATAAGCGAAGCAATCAAGACAACGGTCAAGAGCATGGGCAAAACCGACGACGAAGCCATTGCAAAGCAAACAGCCCTCGCAGGAAACGCCATAATGCACAAAGAAATGGATGCCGCAAAAAAAGCAACAGAGGAAAACAGTGCGGCAGCCGAGAACAACAAAATTGAAGGCGAGAAATTTCTGAAAGAAAACGCAAAGAAACCAGGCGTAAAGACACTTCCCGACGGATTACAGTATAAAGTAATTAAAAACGGAGGGGGAGTTTCACCCGGAAGTGCCTCGACGGTTGTAGTGGAATACGAAGGCAGACTTACAGACGGCACGGTTTTCGACAGCACAGCGAAAAGCAACAAAGGGAAACCCGTAAGTTTGGGAGTTTCTTCGGTTATGCGCGGCTGGAGTGAGGCTTTGCAAATGATGAAAAAGGGTTCGGAATGGGAAATATACGTTCCCTACGAACTCGGATACGGAGAACAGGGCGAAGGCAACGTACCTCCTTTCGCAGTTATGATATTCCGTTTGAAACTTATCGATGTCAAATAAACAGCGCAGCCACATGAACCACACCACATGCCGCAGGTTTTTCGGCACAAGACACACGGCGGTTCTCACGATGCTTGCCGCCATGCTCTTTCCGCTTTGCGCCTTTGCGCAAATGCTCGATCCCGTAAAGTTCAAGGTTAAAACGAAAAAAGTGTCGGACACCGAAATAGACGTAACTTTTACCGGCAAAATCGAAGGCGGTTGGCACGTTTATTCAACCAATGTTCCCGACGACGGACCCACTCCCGCTACGTTCCACATGGACAATGCGACAAACATAGAAAGACTTGGTGCGTTGCAGGCAGGTAGTGGTGCAATCAGAAAGTTAGACAAGGTGTTTGAAGCGGAACTTGAATTCTTCGAGAACTCCTGTCATTTCACACAACGCCTTAAGATTACCGGCAAGGACTATTCCGCCAAAGGCTATCTGGAATATGGTGCGTGCAGCAATGTGAGTTGCATGCCGCCTACGCAGGTTGATTTTTCGGTCAAGGGGAACGATGGTCCCGACAATGCTCCCAAGAAGGACGAAAAGGCAGAAGTTGCGGCGCAATCCGCCATTGCCGATACCGTCAGCCCTCTTGTTCCCACCGACACGACATCTGCTGCACAAACTGCGGTATCCGCATCCGACAGCGCGGCACTCTGGGCTTCGCAAACCGAACTTCTCAACGCGCAGAACGGCATGTCGTCGGATTCCCACCGCTCTTTGCTCGTGATATTCCTGTTGGGAGTGCTCGGAGGTTTCGTTGCGCTGCTTACGCCATGCGTCTGGCCAATAATACCAATGACCGTAAGCTTTTTTCTTCACCGCCAGAGCGAGCGCAGAAAGGCTGTACGCGATGCCATACTCTACGGCGTGGCAATAATAGTTATTTATGTGGGTTTGGGATTGGTTGTAACATCTATTTGGGGCGCAAACCAGCTCAACGCTCTCTCAACCAATGCCATTTTCAACATATTTTTCTTTTTGCTTCTCGTGGTCTTTGCCGCGAGCTTCCTCGGAGGTTTCGACATAACCCTGCCTTCGTCGTGGGGTAATAAGGTCAATTCCAAAAGCCGCTCCACATCGGGCATGGCAAGTATCTTCCTCATGGCTCTTACCCTGGCAATAGTTTCGTTTTCATGCACCGGTCCGGTCATAGGATTTCTTTTGGTAGAAGTTTCTTCCACCGGAAAAATTCTTGCTCCCGCCTTGGGAATGCTCGGATTTGCCATTGCCCTTGCGCTACCCTTTGCTTTCTTTGCGCTGTTCCCCGCCGTGATGAAGAAAATGCCCAAGAGCGGCGGCTGGATGAACACGGTGAAAGTTACATTGGGTTTCGTGGAACTGGCATTTGCACTGAAATTTCTTTCGGTTGCCGATTTGGCTTACGGGTGGCACATACTGGACCGCGAAACGTTTCTTGCCCTTTGGATAGCAATCTTTGCCGTTGCGGCATTCTATCTCTTTGGGCTGATAAGCATTCACGGCGACCGTGGAAAGGACATCTCCGTTACGCGACTGTTTCTCGGACTTGCCTCATTGGCTTTCGCCATATACATGGTGCCCGGACTTTGGGGCGCACCGCTTAAAGCCGTAAGCGCATTCGCTCCGCCAATGAACACACAAGATTTCCGACTCGGCAATGACGAAGTAAGTGCCACATACACCGACTACCATGAAGGCATGAAGGCATCGGCCGCCACGGGAAAACCGGTTCTGCTCGATTTCACGGGATACGGTTGTGTGAACTGCCGCAAAATGGAAGCATCGGTATGGACAGATCCGGGAGTAAGCCGCTTGTTGAAGGAAAAATTCATACTCGTATCGCTCTACACAGACGACAAGACTCCGCTGTCAAACAATGTGGAAGTGAACATAAACGGCAAGCGCAAAACGTTGCGCACTGTGGGCGACAAATGGAGCTACCTGCAACAGATAAAGTTCGGCGCAAACGCCCAGCCGTTCTATGTGGCGGTGAACCAAAGAGGCGTGCCGCTCGCAGGATCGTATGCGTTTGACGAGAACCCCGCCAACTTTGAAAACTACCTTAAAAAGGCCCTCAAGATAATTCCCGCAAATTTGCCGAGATAAGTTTCAGTACGAAACAGAGTCTTCAAGATTCATAAAAACATTGCATATTTCGCAGAGATATGCAATGTTTTTTGGTTTATATGCGCACATTCTAAAAAACACATGGCTTGTGGTAAAAAACACAAGCCATTTATTTTAAAACACAAGGCACATATTTCAAAATATGTGCCTTGTGTTTTTAGCCTTTTCAAGTTTCTGATTAACAGCAACTTACAAAACCTTCCAAAAATCATTTATCTTTTTGGTTTTCAGACATTTGCAGAAAAACTGCACGGAACACTGCCTAAACGAATACTTATGCACTCTCGCTCTTTCGGCAGTTCATGAGTTCGTAAATCTCTTTCGTGTCGGCAGGAGTTAACGGATAGAAATTTCCCACGGGATTGCCCTTGTGGGCATGCAGGCTCTTTACGAGCAAATCGATGTCGGGATTCTCAACGCCCAACTCCGCAAGCGTTACGGGCATCCCTATGGAACGGAGGAATGCTTTGAAACGCGAAATTCCCTCGAGCGCATCGCTTTTGTCGTTGCCCGAACGTTCCACACCCCACACCGTGTGAGCCAACTTGGCTATCTTCTTAACGTTGTGCGATGCCATGAAAATTTGATATGCAGGCGAAACAACCGCCAAGCCCGCTCCGTGTGTAACTCCATAGATTGCGCTCAGCTCATGTTCGAGAAAATGCGACGTCCAATCCTCCACAACTCCCGTACCGCAGATTCCGTTATGCGCAAGTGTGCCGCTCCACATGAGATTTGCCCTCAAATCATAATTTTCCGGCTCGGCAAGCACTCGGGGAACCAAATCAATTATAGTGCGAAGCAAAGCCTCCGAAACATTATCGGTGAGTTCCGTGGCATTGGTATTGTTGAAGTAACGTTCCAATATGTGCGCCATCATGTCAGTGGCTCCCGCCGCCGTCTGATAGGGCGGAAGAGTGAAAGTAAGCTCCGGATTCATGAGCGCGAACCTCGGGCGCAGAACCTTAGGCGTTTTCAAACTAATCTTTTGCAATCCGTCGAGCTTAGTAATCACACTGTTTCCCGAACCTTCACTACCTGCTGCGGGAATTGTAAGCACCACGCCCACGGGCAAAGCCTTTCGGAGCGTTTCCTTTCCCGCCCAGAAGTCCCAGAAATCGCCATCGTAAACAACGCCTGCCGCCATAGCCTTTGCGGCGTCTATCACGCTTCCGCCGCCAACGGCTACCATGATGTCGGCATCAAACTTGCGGGCAATGTCAATGCCCTTGTAAACTTCCTTGTCGGTTGGATTGGGCTGTATGCCGCCGAGAGCGGTGAACTCAACGCCCGCTTTTTTCAGCGATTGCTCCACACGGCCGAGCACACCGCTTCGCACCGCGCTGCCACCGCCGTAAACAATAACGGCACGGCGTGCACCGCAATTCACGACGCATTCGCCGGCTTCGTTTTCCGCACCGCGCCCGAAACGAAACTCGGTGGGACTGTAAAACAAGAAATTATCCATAATTTATTATGCCTTTATCCTTATATCTTTTCAGCAGTCAGCACAATGTAGGGCGACATGAGGCGCGAGGGAACGGGAAACAACTTCATGGCATGGCTGAAAAATTTCACAACCTTGCGTGCAATCTTGTTTTTAACACCTTTCTGCGGCTCCAACCACAACATAGGTTTGGCGGTGTACTGCACCTTCACGTCCTTGAGGGGCAACAAACCGAGAATAGCGCGAAGCCGCGAAGGAATCATGGAACTGATGTTGTGGGCATCGTAGTTGCGGCGGTCGAAAACCTTTTGCACCCATCCGTTAAGCCCTCTGAAATTCGGAAGAGCAATGAAAAGCGTTCCGCCGGGCTTTACCAAATCCACATGGCGGCGTATAACGTCTGCCGTGTCGTCAAAGTGCTCAATGAAACCTATTGAAAAAACAAGGTCGTACTGTTTTTCAGATTTGAAAGCAAAGAAATCGCTTTCGATATACTCAACATCGCCCTTACTGAAACCGTTGCTTTCTTCCAGACCGTCTATTATTTTCGGATCTACATAGAAATCGAGAAGCGTGGGACTGTATCCGCGACGTTTGAAATACAGAGACATTGTGCCGGGAAAGCCACCTATTTCAATGGAAGTCTTGCCCTCGCCGCCGTACATGGCAGGCGTGAAGTATTTATCGAATTCCGAACGTGTCGGAACCTTTTCATATATGTAATTGCTCCAGTATTCTTTCCAGAATTCTCTATCCGTAAGGTTATTCATAGTTTACGAAATATACTTTTCAGTTTGTTTATATGATACAAAGCCATTACCCACGCCTTATGCGGCTTGCTGTTGTAATGACGATACATTTGCTCGAATTTCAAACGCGCCAAAGGGCATTCTTCTATGCTGTCGGGGCGAAAACAACTTATTTTGCCTTCGAACAATTCGGTTGGAATCAATTCTCCTCCCCCGCAATTTGTTCCGGATTCGTCAAAGCCGTTGTTTGCCACGAGAGATTTTCCGGCATTCACGGAAATCATTCCGTTTACAAGCAGAGATGCTTTCCAGCGTATAGCCCAGGAATTGTTTTGTCCGGCAATCTGTCGCTCCAACATACGTGTAAAAGGATAAGTTCCCTCGAAATCGAAAGTTTTTGTAAGATTCTTTTCGCGCAAAATGCTTAGGAGTTTCTCGCCCGAGGGTTCGAATTTTTCCCAAGCCCTTTTCCATGTTGCCCATCCCCAACTGTCGGCATGACTAATGAGGAAAGTGTCGGGCAAACCGCGCATTTTGAACAGATGACCATGGACATTGCCCACGCGATAATCGTTTTCGAAAAGCTCAAGTGCGCTGTTCATGAATTCCAGAAAGTATGGCGAGAACACAAGGTCGTCTTCCACAACTATCACACGCCCGAAGCGATTCACCACATCGGTTACGCCGGCAATTACAGAGTTTGCAAGCCCCCGGTTCTCCTTTGCCTCGACCACGGTAACCGACTTGAAGCCTCGGATGTCCCTTGCCACACGCCGCGTCTCCTCTACCTTTTCTCTGTCCCGGCTGTTTTTCCATCCGTCACAGAACACAAACAAATCGGTGTCTTTTGCCTGCGGATTTTTAAGGAGACTTGCCACGCACATATTTGTATGCAGCGGTCGGTTATAGGTAAACAGAGCTATGGGAGCGGGATTGTTCATGATTATGATTGTTTTGTTTCTTCTATCAACTGCTCCACGCGCTCCTTGTCTGCGGGATAGGTGAGTTTTATGTTGTTTACGTCGCCGCGCACAAGGGCTATTTCGGTTTCGGGAAGGTATTTGCTCACCACGGAACAGTCATCGGTTGCGCCGAAGTCCTCTCTGCGCAATGCTTCGGTGTATGCCGTGCGAATTGTTTCGTATCCGAATCCCTGCGGAGTCTGCACATTCCAAACAGTGTTGCGGTCAAGATAGTTCGAAACCCTGTTGCCGTCGGAAACTATAAGGCTGTCGGTTGAAGGAACAGCCACATCCACCGCGCTATATTTGTTTAACGCCTCGCAAACTTCGGTTATTATACGCTGCGATACCATTGGGCGCGCGCCGTCATGGATAAGAACGTTACAATCGGGCGAATCGCATTGCGACAGTCCCGCATTGCCCGAAGCAAAACGGTTCATTCCGCCCGCGCATACCGCCTTGAGTTTCGTCCAACGGTTTTGCAGCACCACGGAACGCATTTCTTCAAGAGTTTCTATGTTGCTCACAATCACAATTCCCGTTATCAGCGGATTTTGTTGGAAAGCGTCCACCGTGCGTTCTATCATTGTGCGTCCGGCAAGCTTTACAAACTGTTTCGGAACTGAGAATCCGGCTCGGGTGCCCGTTCCGCCGGCAAGTATGATTGCTATGTTTTCTTTCTTAGGCATTATAAATATGTTTTATTGCCACTCCGCTTTTTTGCGAACTATTGTCAGTCCGTCGCGAATGGGAAGAATTACTTTTTCCACCGTTTCGTCCTCTGCCAGAAGGTCATTGAATCTGCGTATTCCGAGTGTCTGGCTGTCGCGGTCATATTCAGGGTCTATCACATGCCCGTCCCAAAGCGTATTGTCGGCGAGAATATATCCTCCCGGGGAAAGATATTTTTTTACGAGCGTGTAATATTCCGCGTATTGCCTTTTGTTGCCGTCTATAAAGGCGAGGTCGAAGCGCAGGTTGCCATTTTTTTCCGCGAAATCGGGCAAAATCTCGAGCACATCGCCTATGGTATAGGTTATGCTGGACGCGCGGCGCGACCCTTCTATCCACCGGCGGGCGAAGTCCTCCAGTTCTTCGTTCACATCAAACGTGTATATCCGTCCGTGGCTCGGAAGTCCGTAGCTCATGGATATTGCGGAATATCCGGTGAATGTGCCGATTTCCAAAACGTTTGCGGGACGAATCATTTCCACGAGCATTTTCAGCAGAAGCCCTTCCACATGTCCCGAAACCATGTGCGGACGCACAAGGTGTATGTTTGTGGCGCGCCAAAGGCGGTAAAGGTAATCGTCTTCGGCAGATGAGCGGCTTTCTATGTAGGATTCTATCGGCATCAGCCCTTTTTGTTTGCAATGAGAGCCTCGAGAGCCAGACGATACGAGTCGAGACCGAAACCGCATATCACTCCCGCACAGGCAGGTGAGATCATAGAATGGCGGCGGAACTCTTCGCGGCGGTGCACATTGGATATGTGAACTTCCACAACGGGTGTGGTTACGGACTTAATGGCATCGTGCAGGGCAATGCTCGTATGCGTGTACGCTCCGGCGTTTAATATTATTCCGTCATAGGCAAAACCCACTTCCTGTATGCGGTTTATCAGTTCGCCCTCCACATTGCTTTGATAATAGCCCAGGTCAACCGAGGGATAGCGTCGGCGCAAATCCTCAAGATATGCGTCGAACGACGAATGACCATAGATTTCGGGCTCGCGCACTCCGAGAAGATTGAGATTCGGACCGTTTATAATTTCAATTCTCATTGCATCTGATTTATTTGTAACTTTGTACCAATGCAAAAATAAGAAAAATCCGTGAACCAAGACGCTGCACAACATGGCGAAGAACTGTTGTCGCTCTATCGCGACTACCTGAGATTGGAAAAGAACATGACTTCCAACACCGTGGAGGCTTACACTGACGATGTGGGCAAACTCCTGCTCTATCTTAAAGACGCGGGACTGCAGCCCGAAAGCGTGAAGCTCGAAAACCTTGAGCATTTTGCCGCAGGACTTCACGACATAGGCATAACTCCGCGCTCGCAGGCAAGAATCCTTTCGGGCGTGCGCTCGTTCTATAAGTTTCTGCTCATGGACAGACGCATTGACGCGCTTCCCACAGAGCTTCTGCCTTCACCCAAAATAGGCGAACATCTGCCCGAGGTGCTGAGTGTGGAAGAGATAGACCGCATAATATCGGGCATAGACCTGTCGGAAAAAGAAGGGCAACGCAACCGCGCCATAATAGAAATGCTCTACTCGTGCGGACTGCGGGTAAGCGAACTCTGCAACCTGCTCATTTCCGACATTTGGAGGGACGAAGGATTCGTGAAAGTAATGGGAAAAGGGCGCAAAGAGCGTTTCGTGCCAATTTCCGGGCGTGCGCTCAGGGAGTTGTCGCTTTGGGAAGAGTGCAGATGCCACATAAACATCCGTCCGGGCAATGAAGACTATGTGTTTCTGAGTTTCAAACGCGGCAGAAAGCTTTCGCGCATCACGGTGTTTCACATAGTGAAAGTTCTGGCAGAAAACGCGGGTATAACAAAGGAGATAAGCCCCCACACATTCCGCCATTCGTTTGCCACCCACCTTCTCGAGGGCGGTGCAAACCTACGCGCCATTCAGGAAATGCTCGGACACGAAAGCATAGCCACTACGGAAATATACACACACCTCGACAACAGCCGGCTGAGAGAAGAAATTCTGCGCCACCACCCGCGCGCGTTTGCCAAACAACCGTCTGCCGACAATTACGACCAATAAGAAACACCTTTTTCGGGAATTTGCAGACGCTTTCTGCAACACCGCAAAAAACATAAGGCATCTCGTAAAAAATACAAGCCATATATTTTAAAATACAAGGCACTTATTTTAAAATAAGTGCCTTGTATTTTAAGGCATTTCAAACCCCTGAAACACAACAACTTACAAAACTTCCATCAAAACACCTTATTTCTTTGATTTTCAGCCGTTTGCACAAAACACTGCCGCTTTCGCAAACAAATACAAACACAAGAACTTGAACAAAAAGCAGAATTTTTCAAATTTTCTTGTTTTTGTAACATCCGTGTAACATTATTTGCCTACATTTGCTTAATCATCATAACCTCTAAACAAATTATGCTAATGAAAAAATTATTACTAACATGTGCAGCTGTCGTTTTGGCCGGCTTAAACGCCTTTGCCGACGAACAGCCCGACTATGTGAGCACCGGCGGAAACATCAAGTGGTGCTACATTCGCAGTGTGCAGTTCGCAGACATGTACCTGCAACCGAACGGAAAAGAAGTTGTGGCACAGCCAAAGGCTGATTTCACAAACTTTGAGAATCTTGCAAAACAACTATGGTGCATCATGCTCGACGAAAACGGGAAGTACACCATAACAAACAAGTTCGACGGCAGACAAATAGACGTGGGACTGTCGGCAAAGTACAGCAACTGGGAATCAGTGCAAATGAATGACGTGGCAGCCACAAAGTGGATAATTCACAGCATGGGCGGAGACACCATAGCCCTTGAGTCGGAACTTCCAGCCCCGGGCGGCGGCGATATATACCGTTTCCCCACAACACATAAGGAAGGAGACGAAATATTTGTTTGGCTTGTGAGAGAGTCATACGGACTCGGACACGACGGAAACAGTCTTTTCGTAATAGAACCCTGCAACGACATTCGCGAACCGGAATATGAAAACTCGGAACGAGTAACATATTACGGAATATACAGCTCATTGCCCGAAGGAGGCATGATTGTAGACAATACTTCGGTAGTAGATACAAAATATCGTTTCACTGTTGTCAATCCCGAAAACGCAGACGAAACGGCACAGTGGCGTTTCGTGAGCTACGGACCGGGCAAAACGGCAATAATTAACCGCGCCACGGGAAACAGCATCTCGACATCGCTCTACGCAGACGGCAAATACAATCTGCCCGAAGCCGACGCAAAAAATATTATGCCAAAGACATGGAGTCTGAACGCCATAAGCAATTCCGAATTTGCCATATCTGCCACCGGCGAAGACGGTGTAGTGCGTTATCTAAACAATACCCGCGTGGGCGAAGAACCGGAAACTCTCGACCTTTCTCAGATGAGCGGCAGCGGATTTGCATGGACTTTCGACAAGATGGGCGAAGCCGTTGACATAAACGACGCAAAAGCCGAAACTCCGGGCATAAGCGTGGTGAACGGAAAGATTGTGGTGGAAGGCGGAAAGAAATTCACCGTTACCACAACCGACGGTGTTGTGTTGCCGTCTCACTCCACACTACAAAAAGGCATATACCTCATCACCGTGGAGGGGAAGACAAAAAAAATCAATGTAAGATAATTCCAAAACTCTACGACAATGAAAAAAACTAAATATATCATAGCACTGCTTGTAGCAGCAATTTCTTTTGCTCTTCCCGCACAAGCACAAGAAAGAATACTTACCGCAATCGGGGCAACGGGAAAAACCGAGCTTAAAGTGGCAAACGATATAAAAAATCTCTATTTTGCCAACAAACCCGAAAGCAAAACTTTCAAAATAACAACCAATACCACGGTTAAACCACGCACCTCGGCTGACTGGTTTCAAGCTTCTATAAACGGAAACGTCGTTACCGTGAGCGTTGTCGAGAACTCCGATGCAGACTTACGCTCGGGCGAAGTCACACTTGCCGCTCCCGACGGACAATCAAAGATAATAAACGTAACACAGCTCGGAACAAACCCGGGATTCTTTGTTTCAACCGACACGGCAAGAGTTAAAGGTATTGACGCAGGCGTTGTGGTAAACATTACGTCCAATACCAATCTCACCTTTACCGGTTCGGAATGGATTACTCCCAAAGATGCCACCCCCGTTGTGGGAACTAAAAACTACGTATTCATAGCCGGCAAAATGCAACAAGGCACACGCACCGGCACACTCAACGTTTCGGACGGAACAAACAGCAAAAGCGTAGTGGTGGAACAGAACTTCGAAGGTTTCCCAACCTTTATAGTAATGAGCGATCTGCACTTCGGCGCAGGCGGAGCTGTTGAAAGAGTAACGAAAAGCCTTCAAACCATTTACGAAAACACCAGCGACGTTGACGCACTCTTTTTGAACGGCGACTTAACCAATAGCGGAAATCTTTCGCAGTATAACGAAATGCTTTCAGTCATGAATAACGCCGAATTAGTTCCCGACTACGTGCAGCGTTATTACATTATGGGCAATCACGAATGGTACACCGGCGACGGCGGAACCCCTATGGGAAATTACAATTCCCTCGGCGTGGAACACGATAAGTATTTCGATATAAAAGGTTACCCTTTCATTTACATCGGACTCTCGGGCGGCAGCGAAGAAAACTATACCCAGGAAAGTTTGGATTTCCTTCGCGAAAGTCTTGAAGACGCTTCTTTGAAATATCCGGGCAAACCAATTTTCGTTTTCCAGCACATTCCGGCTTACGGAACCGTACAAGGTTCAAACAGCTACGACGGAGGTTGGGGAACAAAAAAGGTTTACGAAATACTTAAAGACTTCCCGCAGGTAATAGACTTCAGCGGACACACACATTTCTCCTCACGTTGCCCGCTAACCTTCCATCAAGATAAATTTACGAGCCTTAACGACGGCGGCAACTTGAATTGCTACATTCAGAAAGGCATTGACATCGACGGCGAAATGCCTGAAGGAACTTCTACATTGTCCGAAGGAATGATTGTTACCGTAGAGGATGAAAACAATGTGGGAGTAAGACGTATTGACGGTGCACGTAACGAAGAAATCGGCGAACAGCTGAACTTCTCCGCACCTTACGACGGAACCAACTTCACTTATGCCAACTACAAAGGCAGCAAACCTGTGTTCGAAGACGTAGAAATCACCACAGAACAGCTTCAACCCACACAGCGCAAGGTAACTTTCCCCCAGGCTGTGGTAGACGAGAACGACCCGAACAATGTTGTGCTGTACTATAAGGTTGAAGTTATTGATTCGGAGGACAAAGTTGTGGCTTCTTCCAATCGTTGTTCGCGTTTTTACCTTGGCAGCGACATGCCGGAGAAACTTGACGTGATTGTAAACGGAATTGAGGGCGACGGTATGATGCGTATTCGCGTTACTGCCATAGATCCTTACGGCAACGAGAGTGATCCTATAGAAAGCGACGAGTTTGAACAGGGCGAATACAAGCCTGCCGAAGGAACACAAGTGCCCACGGCCGATTTGTTTGAACTGTCGGTTGACGACCAGGGCAAAGGTTTCGACAAGTCTCCCATGTCAAACCCCGTCATTACCTCCGACAACACCCCGATTCCCTTCTACGACAGCGACTATAAGCTCACCGGCGCGAAATTCAACCGCGACCGCTCGCAGTATTACGAGTTCGACTATTCTACAAACGACAAAATCAAAACCGCTCTCACAAACAATTTTACAATGGAGGCTTTCTTCATGTGCAATGAAGTTGACGGTTTGGAGCAATCACCTATGGGTACCCAGCAGGAGGGAGGCGTTGGTTTCTGGATGGACGGTGGTGGAAAATTCCACTTCTATGCAGGATACGGCGACGGAGGTTGGTATGACCTTGTATCCACAAAGAACATACAACCGGGCAAATACTATCACGCAGTAGCCACATTCGACGGTTCGAAACTCAAACTCTATCTCAACGGATACCCCGCAGGCGAACTTGCAACAAGCGAGCCGCTGAATTTTGCCCAGGAAGGATCGCAGTATCTTGTTGCCGGCGGCGACGCATCGGCTGATCCTTCTGTAATATGCGATGCTGCGCTTAATGGACTTCTTCTTGTTTCGCGCCTTTACTCACGCGCCATTTCACGCGATGAAGATTATGTGCTCTACAAGGATGTAATCAAGCACTATGTAGAACAAGGCGATGACGAAGAAATAGCCGACGAAGCACCAGTTGCCGACCTATTCAACATTGAATTCGGCGAAAACGGCACTGCAACCGATGTTTCAGAACAGCAGATACCCGTTACGGTGGGCACCACTGTTCCCGAAACATACTATAACGACACCTACAAACGCTGGGTGGCTAAGTTCCCCGGCGATGACCCTCATTGCTATTTCGGTGTGCCATACGAGGAGAACGAGAAGATTATCGAGGCTATGTATACCGACTTTACTCTCGAAACTCTCTGCGTTATCAACAACGACAACCTATCTTCACTGCCCGCTGTTCTCAGTTCGCAGCAAACAGGCGGCGTGGGCATTGAGCCGGGTGAGGTTATCCAGGGCTGGGGTTACTTCAGCGGCAGCTATGCATCGGCTTACGCTTACGACTATCCCGTGGTCAAGAACACATACTACCACATAACCCTCGTGGTTCAGACTCTCGATGTTGAAACACCTGTCATGAGCATCTACGTTGACGGTAAGTTTGCAGGCAAGACCCAGCTGGCAGGTCAGATGACTCTCCCGCAGGACAACGCCAAGTACTTCTGCATTGGCGGCGACGCAAGTCCGGCAGGCAATGCCGCAGAATACCTGCTCAATGGCGAAGTTGCGCTGGCACGTATGTACAGCCACGCACTCACAGGTCCGCAAATCAAACGTTTGTTCGTTGACTTGAAGAAATAAACATCAACTTACAAAACCCTGCAATCCGCATCTCCACCCGGGGATGCGGATTATTTTTTGCCCCATGCACATACAGCCCACAGCAATCATTCAGGGAAAGGATGTTTTCCTCTCTCCGCCACTCCTGGATTTGAGAACGCCATGTCCCTTATTCATGACGCGCGTAACAGCCCGCATTTCCTCATTTCGAGAGGCGCAAAAACGTCTTACGACATGGTTTTTCGAGGGCATAAAAACAGGCAAAAAACGTCCTTTTATACCACACTGTTTTTCAGATACTTGAAAAGGCAAAAAATATAAGGCATATATTTTAAAATACAAGGCACTTATTTTAAAATA
>QAML01000040.1 GCA_003150315.1 Prevotellaceae bacterium
CGAGATGCAGCGGGCCGAAAGTGCCCCGATGCTGCCCCGGACATAGATCACATGGGGATAGTCGGGAATTTCGCGCAGCAGCGGCGGGTATTCCGCGTCGGTCGAAGCAATGGCCGTGATGCCGTTGCGGCGGCAGTGGTCGAGCTCTTTTTCAGCCGCCGAAAACCCTTTCCGACGGAGGATTTGCTGTGCCGCTTCGGGCCGCAGTTCCGCATCGTCGGTCAGTTCGCGGGACGTGGCTGCGAAGATGCTCCGCGCATCGCCGAACTGCTCCAGCAGGTGTACGGCGCCTTTAATGCCGATACCCGGAGTCATCTGAAGGGCAATATCCTCAATGGTCATACCGCGAAAAAAGGATTGTTTTTGAAAAGTAAAGTTAACGATTTTTAACGAATAACGTAAATTTATTTACGAAATGGCGTAAAGTTGGGTGGAAGTTTTGCAAAAATTGGAAATGTTTGTATATTTGCACTCCCGATGTGTCTGAGAAGGCCTCGAATGGTTTCGGGTCAGGGAAGATGGATTTGTTGGGAAAAATGGTCTGATGGCCGAGTGGCTAGGCAAAGGTCTGCAAAACCTTGTACAGCGGTTCGAATCCGCTTCAGACCTCAAAGAGGGCTTCTAATCAGCTAATTTACAGCGATTAAGAAGCCCTCTTTCATTCACAGGGGCGCAAATAGGGGCGCAGCTTCTAAAATCTTTATATTGTTTCGCATACGCATCTGGAGATGTGCGTTGCCTTCAAGGTCGGGATTGTGCTTCGGGTCCTTGATAGCGCAACTGTTCTCATAATCCCAATGCTTCGGGAGTATCTTGTAATCTGCCGGTAAAGTTACACCTTCTTCCTTTTTTTCGATCGCCTTGCGTTAAATGCTAACTTTAGTATGTAGCGTCGTTTGAATACTATAGGTAGCTTTGTGAAAATAAAATTTAATTCAATGACTTCAAAACCAGATATATTAAAGGTATTTGGAAATCGCATAAGACAACTTAGGTTGGAACTGCGCTTATCCCAAGAAGAACTTGCGGAAAAAGCAGGGGTACATAGAACCTATATCGGAATGATCGAGAGGGCAGAAAAAAATATTACTCTATGTAATATAGAGAAGATTGCATCTGCACTGAACATTAGATTAACTGATTTATTTGACCCTGGAATATTTGAATAAAATGAGACAACGTTGCGAAAACCATGTTGCTAACGAAAGATTTAACTTAAATTCTGTATACGATGATATATTTGTACAGAAGTTAGTTAATATACAGCCGTTTAACCGTCTTACTGCATTATTAATCGGGCTTGTCGGCCATCGAGATAGTGCAAAAATTATAAAATCGCTATTGCGATTTTCTTTTTTTATTGAACCGGTCAAAAAACCGGCAATTGAAACCACTAAATTTGCTGTTCGATGGTCAGAGGAATTTAATGGCGACCCCCGATTTTCCTCATATGAAGAATGTCTTTTAATATTTGAGACTTTTTTTACACGTTTAATAGGAGAACTTGCTTCTGGTGATAATAAACGGCTCATTAAGTTGATGGTAAACAATACAAGTATTGCTTATGAAATACCAATCGACTATATCTCACGAAGTTCTAATCCCATTCATTCAGTTAATAATATCGCCTGGAACTTTGGGGAATTACATATGTCTGTAGTTAAACTCAGAGCATTTTTAACGGATGCGAGTAAACACAATTATGCTTCTTTTTTCAGGGGTGTTTACACAAAGATCAAAACAAAAACCTACCTAACCGATCGAGTGCTAACAGGAGAACATAAAACTAATCGAGAAAAGAGATGGGAGTGTCATCCAGATTCAGTGCATTTTGCGCTTAGAAAAACCGCTTGGGATATCGAACTTAAATTAATAACGCAAGTATGCCATTTTGACGGTTTCCCACAAGACCTGAAGCAAACGATGATTGATAATGAAATATTGGGTTTCGATGATGTAGTGATGAAATGCCCCATAACATTAGAACCACTATCTTTTGCCCAATTGAAAGAGGAGGTGGAGGACACGACGCATGGTAGGTCTAATTTTCAAGTAGGGCATATGAATCCTCTAAAATCCGAGGCCGAAGATGGTATTTCAGGTCATACGGCTCAAAATATAAGCTGGATATCAGAGCAAGGTAACAGAATACAAGGCAGTAACTCTGTCGGATTTATTCGAGAGTTTATAGTTAAGATATACAATAATTATCTTGCCGCAGGTTATGTAGGACATTAACTTTCAACTACATCAACGCAGGCTTTTCTTGCCAATTCTCTTGCCTCAATTCTGTCGAGTATAACCTTTTCTACCGTTATCGCTATCTGCTCTTTTTTAGCGCGATCCTTAGGAATAGGCAGTAATAATTCATGGATCCTCGTACCCAAGGAGTCTATTATATCTTGTGTAAATCGTTTAGATTTAATTTGCTCGTTTACAGGCTTGGAGCTCAGAATCGCCAACAAAAGGAAAGGTGATATTATCTCTGGTTTGAGCACCCTTATTTTGTACAGATGACTCTGGTATATTATTTTTGTGTCATATTCAGTAGCTATGGCGCAAGTTCCGATCAGGTAAGTCCCATCTTTTACCATGAAAATATCGTATGGTCTAACATCTTGCTTATATCTGTACTGATTAAAGATTTCTTCGCTAACTCCGTGCTTCGGGTCTAATTTGATCTCCCAACTGGAAATATCGCTTGTTCTTACAAAAGGGATTTCGCCTGTGCCATATGCTAATTTTCCAATTTCATCTCCTGTCTTTATTTCAATAATTTTTTTTGACACAAGTTCCCCAATGGATATTATATCGTGCGTATGCTGCAGGGAGGACATTATGGTTGTTATTTCTGGATTATAATATCTGGGCGAAATAATATTATCTACCAATTCTGCCCGCGAAATAGAGTAACCTAATAACGATCTATTTGTGAGCTTATTTTCAGTATATAGTCTATAATTTTCTAATATCTTAGGCAAATCATCAAATTCAATCTCCTTACCTCTACTGTCATGGCCACACCATTTTGCCTCAGCCATGAAAATAATGTCGTCGCTCCTTTTTGCTATTCGGACATCTCGTTTCTGAAGAACCACCAAACATGCCTTTGTGTGTGTACCGCCTTTGCCTGATGTTTTGAAAAAATCTTCAGGCATACCTATTGCAGCGAGAAAATTGCAATGATCATGGATATATTGAACTACATATGAATATGAGTTGCTGGTAAGCAGACTTTCGGGTAATACGATTCCTAATCTGCCATTTCCTTTAAGGAGTTTTATGCATTTTTCCACAAATAAAACCTGAGGAGGAACGTTTTTTTGAAGGTTGTTTGTTTTGACATATTTCTTAGATTTTTTATCAACCTTCCAAATGTATCCTAAGTCATATTCTTTCTGAGCCTCTTTAGAAATTGCAACGATATTTTTACCAAAGGGAGGGTTGGTTAATACTACATCAAAATCATTTTTTAGCGGGATTAATTTCCCGTTTATATCTTTCCATGAAAGAGAGTCCCCACAGATTGTATAACCGGAAGAAAGTGTGAGAAGGGCAATGTGTATCTTTGCAAGACTGGCTAAATAGCTATCTTTGTCAACTCCATAAAGTTGCCCTTTGAGCTTCTCATAAGGTATAGCGTCTCCATTCAAATGAAATATGACACTTATTAAAAATCCACCTGCTCCACATGCTGGGTCTATTATCTTTTCATTGTATTTCGGATCAATCATCGACACGAGTAATTCAATACCATTTCTTGGGGTGAAAAACTGCCCCTCCTCTTCTCGAACACCCGATCCGATAAAGATTTCGTATAAATCGCCGAAGGGGTCTCTCTTAAGATTAATTAAATCAATCCTGCTGATCTGAGAATCAAAGAACAAGATAGCCTCCTGATCCAAGAGGATTTTCTGGCTGGCATCAAATACGTCTACAAGCTTAATTTTTAATGTTTCAAAGGTGTCTTTATATAGCTTTTCTAAGTCTTTGGAGCTTTTAATATTGTTCGTTGATATATTACTGTTCAACAGATATATTTTGCAAAATAAACATTTGACCACTTCATCTAACAATGCTCGCTCCCTTGTGGCTCCAATAAATCTGCCGGCAAGGAAATTATGGATAGTTCTAAATATCTCTTTGTGAGTAGTCTGGAATGAGTCCATGATTTTGAGTATTTGAGAGTCGGAATGATTCAGTTTCTGCTATTTGGGCTTAAATGCTAATTTAAGTATGCGAATGTACTCAATTCAATTGTATTATCAAATTTCTATTACATAAATTATGATCATACTCGATAAGGTCCAATCTGAGGCTCAATTTGAATAGGGCTGCGAGGTCGTGTGAGATGCTGTGGTGCTATGGTATTTGAGAGCTGGTAAATTGAGTTAGTCTCGTAATGTATTGCGGCGGATTACAGATGCTTACAAATGGCGACTCGCTTCAGACCTCAACTTTAAAGCGAAAGACCTCGGAAGCAATCTGCTTCCGAGGTCTCTCGCTTTGTCGGGCCCGTGCCGGGATTATCGGAGCGTTATGAGCTCGTACTGCTGCGACCCGAGGCCGATCGTTTCGCCATGTTCGAGCGTATGGATGCCGTGGCGTGACTCCATGCGTTCGATCAGGTGCACTTTCCCGGGATCGTCCGACGCATAGACCATATCCACACATGCCTTGTCGAGCGCCACCGGGTCGAGCGACGCCAGGATGCCGATGTCGCCCATTCGGGGGGCCTCCGGATGCGCGTCGCAGTCGCAGTCGACCGAGAGGTTGTTGGCCACGCTGATATAGAGGATCCTGTCGCCGCAGTGGTCGGCGACGGCTTTGGCGGCCTCGGCCATCGATTCCAGGAAATCGTCCTGCGCCGGGAGGCTGCCCCACATCTCATTGGCGTTCTTCGTCTTGCCTGCGGAGTGTATCCACGCCTTTCCGGCGGATGAGGCGATGCCGATCGAGATGTTTTTGACGGCACCCCCGAAGCCGCCCATGGCGTGGCCTTTGAAGTGCGAGAGAACGACCGTGAAATCGTAATTCAGGTAGTTCCTGCCGACGAAATCTTCTTTGAGGTGCTTGCCGCCCCTGACCGGAAGCGCCGTTTCGCCCTCGGCATCCATGATATCGACCGGGGCGATGGCCGTGAAGCCGTGGTCGGCGGCTGCTTTCAGGTGATCGGCGGTGCTCGCGCGGCCTCCGCCGTAGGCGGTGTTGCACTCCACGATCGTGCCGTCGACCTTTTTCACCAGCTCGCCGATCAGCGCCGGCTGGAGGAAGTTGCTGCCGCCCGGTTCCCCGGTCGAGAGTTTGACGGCCACCCGGCCTTTGGCTTCGCGGCCGAGGGCCTCGTAGATTTTGACCAGATTTTGCGGATTGATCTCCCGGATAAAATAAACCCTGGCCGGGGCCTCCGGCGTGCGGTTCGCACTGTTCGCCTGCCCGCAGGCGGCGGACAACAGCAGGACGGCGCTTGTCGTGATTGCTATTCCCAGTTTTTTCATGGCGGTTCCGATTTTAATTGCCGATTCGTTCACGTTACAAAATTAAGTGCGGACAACGGTTTTTTCCTTACCCGTATTACCGGGATTGCTACCCCTATTCCGGTTTTCGGGGCTAACCATTCCTGCGCATGGTCAGCGAGATGCGGTTGCGGACGGTGTCGATGCCCGTGACCTTTACCTCGACGTGCTGGCCCAGGTGCACCACGTCCGCGGGCGATGCGACGTAACGGTCGGCCAGCTGCGAGATGTGCACCAGCCCGTCCTGTTTGACACCGATGTCGACGAAGGCTCCGAAGGCCGTGATGTTCGTCACGATGCCCGGCAGGAGCATTCCTGCGCGCAGGTCGTCGATCGTGTGCACGTTGGGGTCGAACGAGAAGACCTGCAATTGCTCCCGCGGGTCGAGGCCCTGCTTGTCGAGCGCTTCGAGAATGTCCGTCACGGTCGGCAGCCCCACCTCTCCGCTCACATATCGTTCGGGCCGGACGGCCTTGCGCAGGGCTTTGTCCGCGAGCAGCTGCTCGACGCTGACGCCCGCATCGGCTGCCATGCGTTCGGCAATGTGGTACGATTCGGGATGCACAGCGCTGTTGTCCAGCGGGTTCGTGCCGCCCACGACGCGCAGGAATCCGGCGGCCTGCTCGAAGGCTTTGGCTCCCAGCCGCGGCACCTTGAGCAGCGCCTTGCGGCTTTTGAAATCCCCGTTCGCGGCGCGGTAGGCCACGATGTTTTCCGCCAGTGCCGGCCCGAGTCCCGAAATGTAGGTCAGGATGTGTTTCGAGGCGGTGTTGATGTTCACGCCGACCCGGTTGACGCAGCTCTCCACCACCGTGGTCAAACGCGCCTTGAGTTTCGACTGGTCGACGCTGTGCTGGTACTGTCCGACGCCGATCGACTTGGGGTCGATTTTGACCAGCTCCGAAAGGGGGTCGATCAGGCGGCGTCCGATGCTTACGGCTCCGCGCACCGTCACGTCGTAGTCGGGGAATTCCTCGCGGGCCGCGGCCGACGCCGAGTAGACCGATGCGCCGTCTTCGCTCACCATGAAGACCTCGACACCCTCCAATCCCAGCCCGCGAACCAGTTGTTCGGTCTCGCGGCCTGCCGTGCCGTCGCCGATGGCGAATGCCTCGGCTTTGTACTTCGCGGCCAGCGCCCGGAGGGTCTCGGCGGCCTCGGCATAGTGGTTTTGCGGAGGATGCGGATAGATGGTCGTGTTGTGGAGCAGGCCTCCCTGCGAGTCGAGCGCCACGACCTTGCACCCCGTGCGGAATCCGGGATCGAGGGCGATCACGCGCTTCTGGCCCAGCGGCGATGAAAGCAACAACTGCCGCAGGTTCTCGGCGAAGACCCGGATTGCCTCGTCGTCGGCCTTCTCCTTGGCCGCCGCCAGCTGTTCGGTCTCGATCGAGGGACGCATCAGGCGTTTGAACGAATCTGCGGCTGCCGCCTCCATCCAGGTGCGTGTCGTCGAACCGGGGCGAATGAACCGGCGGCATAGCCCCTCGATGCAGCGGTCGGCGTCGACGTCGACCGTGATCTTCAGAATGCCTTCGTCGGCCCCGCGGCGCATGGCCAGGAAACGGTGTGACGAGATGTTGCGCAGCGGTGTCGCGGCGTCGAAATAATCGGAGTATTTGGCTCCTTCGGCCTCCTTACCTTTCACGAGTTTCGTGTGCACGACCCCTTCGCGGGCGAAGGTGCGGCGCAGGCCGTTGCGGGCCTGTTCATCCTCCGAAATGCGTTCGGCGATGATGTCGCACGCTCCGGCGAGGGCCTCCTCGGGCGTCGGCACTTCGGCCGAGATATAACGCCGGGCCTGCTGCGCCGCGTCGCGGGCCTGCTGGGCCATGATGAGGTCGGCCAGCGGCTCCAATCCCCGCTCGCGGGCTGCCGTGGCGCGGGTGCGACGCTTGGGCTTGTAAGGGAGATAGAGGTCTTCCAGCTCCACCGAATCCCAGCACCCCTCGATGCGCCGACGGAGCTCCGGAGTCAGTTTTCCCTGTTCCTCGATGGTCGAGAGTACGGTTTGACGACGGGCTTCGAGCTCGGTGAGACGTTCCAACAGCTCTTTGACGGCGCCTACCTGCAATTCGTCGAGCGAACCGGTCGCCTCCTTGCGGTAGCGGCTGATGAAGGGAATCGTCGCGCCGTCGCGCAGCAGGCGTACGGTGCCCTGCACTTGCGGCAGGGTGATCTGGAGTCGTCGGGAGATGATTTGTTCGATCATGTTCGGAAATCTTTGGATACAAAGATAGTGCAAGGTGAGCGGCAAACCAAACTTGTTTGAGTTTGTCCGAACCGCCGCCTATCTAAGGCGCAGCCAAAGTAGTGCAAGGTGAGCGGCAAACCAAACTTGTTTGGGTTTGTCCGAACCGCCGCCTGTCTAAGGCGCAGCCAAAGTAGCGCAAGGTGCGCGGCAAACCAAAATATCCGGCAACCCGCAAGGGCCGCCGGATATTATTGATATAACCGAATCGGTTATTTTTGGTATGATGCTTTTACGAAAGGCGCTTCCTGGAGGTATTCGATGC
>QAML01000031.1 GCA_003150315.1 Prevotellaceae bacterium
TCTGCTGCTTCTATTGCGTTCTCTGTCAGGTTTCCCAAAATCACATTCAGATCAAATGCTGATATACACAAATCAGATGGTACCCGTACCTCATACTCTACATGATTCAGTTTCTTTTTTGCCTGTCCCAGAAGATAATTTAGCAGACTGTCAAGATTCTTGTTCCCACAACTGACCAGTTCAGACTGGTTCTGCATATACTCCCCCATGTCCTGTATATATTTCTGAATTTCTTCATTATTCTGATTTCCAGCCATAAATGCAAGTTCTCCCAGATGATTTTCCAGGTCATGGCGTAGAGCTTTTACTTTCTCTTCCGATTGCATCAACACATCCAACTGGTGAGAATAAATGAGCATTTGTTTTTCCATAAGAGATTGTTCTTCCAGTTTCTTATACGCACTTATCAGAACATCATATAAATAGAAAATCTAGTTATCAACGCAAACATTTACTCTCTGTCCCTCCACACACGTTCCGCCAGTTGCTTTCTCACTGATTTCCGATATGGCTGGCTGATCGGAATTGTATCTCCGTTTTTCATTTTCACAGATTCATAAGAACATTCTTCGATATAATCAAAATTGATCAGGTACGACTGATGAATCTGAATGAAATTTCCCGGAATTTTCTTTGCTATTTCTTTCAGTTTGCCATTAAATTCTTTCTGTCCGTCTTTTAAAACCAGATGCACTTTTTTATTCTGACTGCTGAAATACAGAATATCTTTATACAGCACCTTGAAATAATATCCACTGACAAAGTACTCGAAAATACCTTTTCTGACTTCTGAAATTTTCTGAATCCTGTCCATGACATTCCCAACTTTTATTTTGTCTAAAGGTTTGATCAGAAAATCTGTCGGCTGTACACGAAATAAATCCATCGCATAACTGCTGTTCGCTGAAATGTAAACAATTGCAGTTTCCATGTTTTCCTGCTCTTCTCTTATAAACCGTCCCACTTCAATTCCATTTGTTGTCAGTAATTCTATATCCAGAAACAACACATCCGAAATCTGCTCTTTCTCTCTCAGAAATCTGCACAGACTCTCTCCTCTGTGCCAAATATCAATATCCATCTGAATTTTATTTTGTTCCGCATAATCATAAAGCATTCTTTCCAATTCAGCACAAACGCCCTCATCGTCATCACAAATGCCAATATATAACATTTTCTACTCCTTTCATACTACCAGAAGTATATAACCATTGGCATTCTTTTTCAATATAAAAATAATCACACTCCCAAAGCTCTGGAAACTATAGCAATCCTCGTAAATAATGCATCTTAATCCAGCCCATCAGAGTGTGAAATCCCGCGTCAGAGTGGTGAGAATTTTTCTGTCAATATAATTTAACTTGTTGTGCTATAGATAAAATGAAATATAAACTATACGAAATATTTTTTCTTACTCTTTGACTATTTTTCGAAGTATTCCATCTTCCATCTCATATACTTCATCACATAGAATCTCTATATCCTCCCGATTATGACTTGCCAGTATAATCAGCTTATTTTCATTCTTCATCTTCAGCAAAAGCTCCCGGATTTCTGCTACACCATTTTTATCAAGACCATTCATTGGCTCATCCAAGATCAGGATTGGTGGATCTTCCATAATAGCCTGGGCAAGTGCCAGCCTCTGCCGCATACCAAGCGAGAATTTTCCAACCGGGCGTTTCAATTTCGGATCAAGTCCAACTGTGTTTAACACTGAATGCAGATATGATTTATCTGGTCTATTTCGTATCGTGTACAGAAATTCAAGGTTATGGTAAGCACTCCAGTTTCGTAAGAACCCAGGATCTTCGATAATGATCCCTGCCTCTGTAAGCATGTCCTTATCTTTCCCCATTACTTTTCCATTTACAGAAACCGTTCCTTCATCACAGGCCAGAAAGCCACAAATTGTTTTAAACAAAACCGTTTTCCCAGAGCCATTATGTCCGACCAGCCCATATATCCGGCCACTTTCACATCTGAGCGTGACATCCTTTAAGACTTTATTGTTCTTAAAACTCTTATTGACATGTGATACCTCTATGATATACTTTTTTTCATTCACAGCAGTTATTCCTCCTATATATCCTCGTTTTCCCAGTTGAACTCACACTTCTTTACTTTTATAAGAATCAAAATTATTAAAATAATGTTTCCTATTAACAAAAATGCAAACATATACTTTATAGATGGTACCCAATAGTATCCAAGCACAGGAGAGTTAACCTGCACTACCTTTGCCCATACAGTAGGGATAAATTTCGCAAGAATATATCGTATTTTAGGATGGATATTTACCACAAAAAATAGCATTATCGTTAATGCTGCTGTAATTGAGACTGCCAAAATGTGGTTGAAATATAAGCTTATCATAAACATTAAGGAACTTAAAAACATGGAAATAAATGTGCATATGACTATTGTAATGATCATTAATTGTAATGGTGAATATTTTCCTAAAATCTGATAATAAAACACATACTTCAGATTATACTGTATTGCTGCATTTGTCATAGCAATCGTATGGATAAGCTTCCCCCATTGAAGGCTCCATTCTATCTGTGGAAGTAATGAAACAATTGAGCAAAATGCTGTAAAAACTACAAGAATAAAGGACCGAAAAAACGTTCCACCTAATTGTCCCAGAGCCCAACTTATACGTCCTGTTCTGATAATCTGGTACATATTACTGTGCTGCATATATGGAATATCTGAATTTATATAGATTATTCCGAACCAAAAAAGTATCAAAAAAGACAAATTTGAAATCATAAAAGGAAATACGCACCATGTTACCGGATATTTGATCGAGTAAGTCAATTCTCGCAGAGGATGATTGTAACTCCATATCGTTACGGCGATAATAATTGCAAATGTGATAGTCTTTATATTTCTTATTTTCAGTAAAGTATTTTTCAAAATATATTTCATAATCTTAAACATATTTTATAACCTCTTTTGAATCTTCTTGTATATCAAACAGCCTAATAGAATTGTTGGGATAATACTTATTAAAAGAATCAAACTAAAGCTTTCCCAGTCTTTATTCATTGGTCTATTATAGGCTCTGAAAATAAATACAGTATAAATAGTATTTCCAGAGCATTCTATCAGAATTTGATATATTATAATCGGTAATGCTAATACAGTGACACGATTATGAATATATAAAGAAAAATAACCAGCTAATACAGATAGTAATCCGGATAACAATCCAAGCTGCAAAGAGTACATTACGCAATATAAAAAATAATGCTCTTTTTTCAGTAATATGGAATAACTTCCATTCAGCAAAACATTCATACATCCCACAGACTCATTTACCCAATCTCCACCAGCTATACGTCCCGATAATAAAAAAAGTATCGTTCCTAAAACCATAACCAAAATTGCAGTTAAATAGATGAAAGCAATTTTGGTAACTACATATCTTTTTAAATTACTCCTGATCAATTCATATCGTATATATTTATTATCAAGATCTTCACAAAATACAGTAGCAAATGGAAATGCACAAAACACATATGCAATCATGATTCCCGAAAGCTCTGATCCCTGAATATATGTATCCAAAATATTTCCATTGATCAATCCTATCTGTTCTGTAGAAAATAATATTGCAATACTTACTCCGATAATTGCCGCATATATCTTATAGCATTTTAAAAGTCTGCTTAAATCAGATTTTATGAGTAAACCTTTGCTTTTGTAGTTCAACTTTTTCTCCAGCCTTTCCTATTCGAGATATATTTCTTCCCCCGAAACAGCATCTACTAAGGTAATGGATGTCGTATCATCATCCTGAAGAATCTCAAAATACCAAACAGGGCTAACTTCCATCTGCTGCGCTTCATTCAGAAAAACTCTCTCATACAATTTTGCTCTGGTTATTTTGTAGGTTGATTCATTTAACAGGTTATTAAACTTATCAAAAACGACTGAAGCAATATCGTCAAATGCGAGAAAATTTATTTTTTGGTCTGATACATCAAATTTATACATATATCCTGAGTAAGAAAGAATTTCTACGCCTCTCTTTGAATAAATCGCTTGAATAACAGAACTGTCTGGTGTATCATAAGCCAACTGTCTGCTAGTGTTCATCAATTCATGAAATACTGGCAATTTTTGGCTCATTTGTACGCCATAGACAAAATATGCATCATCTTCTTCTGTCCATGACTCCTTTCGGTGTTCTTCCATATCCAGCCCATCAGAAATCTGTTCATTTTCCAATTGACTCATAGCTTCATGATTTAAAGGATAAGCATCCCAGGATATATCAGTCGTATCAATGCCAATGTTTTCCAAATCTGAAGATACTTTTTCAATTACTGTATTCTTATCCATAAAAGAAACTGTCTGTTGTTCAAACCGTTCTTTATATTGAGGATCACGTACTCCAATATATCCATAATACTTTGCGGTATCTGAACCATATGTAAAAGAGCTGTCAACGGATAATGTAGAGCCATCTGTAAAGACATAATAAACTCCTTCAGGATCTTCTGAAGACGCTGCCGGTATTGTCCCATTTTCTTTTACTTCTTTTCCCTGCGTGTAGATTGAAATCGTTTTGTCCATATCCGGATAAATTCGGCCTTTTGTTTTTTCTGAGTACATCTCAGTTTCTGAAAAATCCTTTGGAATTTCTAACTCACAATCAAACTTCACTTTTTCACTGCTTTTTTCATAGGTAGAAGGAAAATCCGCTGCAAAGCAAGTGTTAATACTATTGAAAAATATCAAACAACTAATTGTGATTTTTATAACTGCCATCGCTTTAATCTTCATTGTTTTTCTCTCCCTTAGCGAAAAAGGCAAGATTTCCATCCTGCCTTTTTCTTTTTAATATGAATATTACGGTGTGTATCTTCCTTCAACATTCATGCCATTCAAACTCGAATGTGATGACATGAAATAATATACATGAGGTTTTGCCCAGCTTTTATATTTTCCCTTATTGCTTGGTGCAGTACGGCTAATATCCTTCGTCTCGGAAAAGACATGCTGATTCTCCAACTGATATGATCGACACGACAATGTTCCATAACTGCTGAAATATGTACCAGTCACATAAAATTTTTGTTCATCATCTGACTTTGGTATTCTCTTTGATTTAGGATCTCCCGGAACTGTCACATTAAACCGGACAGTATCAGCCATTACGGGCATTGCAGACCCAGTCAGGCATAATGCAGTTACAAATCCCAAAATAACCTTTTTTAATTTCTTGCTTAGCATACATTTGACCTCCTGTTTATTTTTTGTCATTTTAACCACGCGCGTAATTTGCAGTAAACCAACGACAAGTGTTATTATAGCTATAAATGAGCAAATTTGAAAAAATGTACAAAACTATCCTGCTAATTTCATAAACGCTTCAAAATCAACACTGGATTTAAGGTGTCTTTTTTTTTATGCAAAATCACGAACTTGCTCATTTATAGTTTGTATTTAAATAATAGCATATTTATTGCAAAATTTTCTGAAACGGCGAAATTCATATATAAATTGGCGAAATTCGTTTTTTCAGAATATATTGTGGTTTTTTATAAGGTTTTCTGTCACAATATTTTCCCTCTTGACTAATTTTCTGCAAAATAAAAGACAGCGCAGTCCTACCACTACACTATCTTTCATAGATTCTACATAATTTATAAGTACAGCATTACCTTTACAGTAAAAATCTGATTTGTATTCGAAACATCCATAAATCCCTGATATTTCTCTACCATCTTCCTGACATTTGCAAGACCAATGCCATGTCCTTTTTCTTCCTTCGTTGACAATAATTTATTTTTCTCTACA
>QAML01000013.1 GCA_003150315.1 Prevotellaceae bacterium
GGGAGAGCATCTGCCTTACAAGCAGAGGGTCATAGGTTCGAGCCCTATAGGTTCCATATGCCGCAGTGGCGGAACTGGCAGACGCCCGGGACTTAAAATCCCGTGGGTAGTGATACCCGTACCGGTTCGATTCCGGTCTGCGGCATGATTATGAGATGCGAGAAATGTTGATTTTTCAATATTTCTCGCATTTTTCGTTATTAAATATTTTGATTACACTTGATTACACTTTTATTTTCCCTTGCTCATTGTTTGGCGCAATTTGAGCAGGGGATTTTTTATTATGGATTAGCCGGATTGCTGTCTGAAAGATCTGTGTCCAAAGTATTAATCATAATTGTGCTTGATTTTGGATCAACAGACTGCTGCCGAATATAATGTAACGTAGTGCGCGTTTCAGAATGTCCTAGCATGGTAGATAACTGATTGAGTGGAACGCCAGCTTCGTAAAGCATAGTTGTAATCGTAAATCTGATCTGATGACTGGAACGATAAGGAATATTCAATGGTTTGCATACTTTATTTTTAAGATGTTCGTTAAAAGAATCAGCATAAATGGGCTGTCCATCTTTCATAAAAAGAAAATCACCATCAGGATTTAATTTCAATGTTTTAGTGATAATTTCCTGTGCCTGCGGAGTAAGAGGAATACTCCGAAATCCTTGTGTTTTGTTACCTTTAATTCTCTCTTCAGTGCTGTATTGAACAGGGCTAAAGGTCAAATCATCATTCATAATTTGCTCTTTTCTAATAGATCTTGAAATATAGATTCTATTATCTTTGATATCACACTTCTTAATGCCAATTAATTCGCCGATGCGTAAGCACAAATAGAAGCACAATTCGATAGCTAGATCGTATATATCTATATCATTTTTTTTATTTAGAAAATCTAAAATTTCTTTTCGCTCTACAAGTGTATAATTGCCTTTGGGTGGTTTCTGAGGCTTGCAGCGAGTTTGAAACTGTTTGAAGTCAACTGTATGCATCGGAGAATCATTAATTACTCTTAATCGGATACCATACTTAAAAATGCCATTAAGCAGACTTTTGACATTTGTTAAACACTTGTACGTAATGGCATGATTCTTGGTGATTTCGAGGAAAAAATTTTCCAGATCAAACATATCAATTTTTGCTACTTTTTTCTGGGCTATTACATTTGATTCCAGGAATCGGTGCCAGTCATTATAATTTTCTTTAATCGTTTTGGCGGCAGTGCCTGTATTACGACGCCAGATCATCCAATTTTTATAAAGTTCTTCTAATGTAATTTCTTTTACGTCATCTTCGTTATGGTGTTGATGATAGTCTGAAATAATAGCATCCAGAACTTTTTGTTTGGTCGATTTTGCAATCTGTCTGCGTCCATGCTTGGCATTGGGGTCTGCTACGTATGTATACCACCGTCCATTAGCACCCTGTGTGATGGCATAGGGATGTTGCTCAATAATTTCTTTCAGCACACCTTCGATATCGACTATACCATACTTGCTGGCTTCTGCCAATAGTGTTAATGCGCTTTGAGCAGTTATTGTATTTTCTGGGGAGTAAGATTGTGAATTCAATTTGGATACCTCCATTCTTATTTTGATGGAGGTAATATGATGAATTTAGAAAAAAATGAAAGAGTGTGAGCAATGTGTATAGTGAAAAATAAATAAAAGTGTCCTCATTTTAATCCAGCTACAAAAATATAAGAATTTTTCATTTTATCTTCAGATTCTGAAGATAGGAGTGATAAAATATGGAGCTGAAAAGAGACAATGTAGCATTGCTGGATAAGATATGTGTATATAATTTTCAGATAAGTAAAGTAGAAAATTATGATTATCTGTTGGAAGCAGGAATTATAATTGTCAAAGAAAAACAGAAAAATTATATTGAGATTGCAGGACCAGGACAGTATATCAGCAGTATCAGGATAAAAAAGACAAAGTATTTTGATAGCTTTCTATATGAGGTGGGAAAAGATGGACATCCATATGGCAGAATGGAGATGTCAGTTGATGACGCAGTCTATCACAACCTTAATTGCTTTACAACAATAGAATATGTAGAAAAATTGAAAGAAGCAAAAATTTATTTAAAGGATGAGTATGGCATCATTGTTAATATGGGTGAGTGCAAGTATAAAAGCATAGAAATTAATAAAACAATTGTCATTAATCACAAATTCTCTGAATATGTACGAACGATAAGATTAATGATGTATCTATTGCCAAACAGGTTACGGCTTAGAGAGGTAGAATATATGAGTGAGAGTTTGCATCCATATAAGGCATCAGATTATAAGATGTTTCCGGAGACATATGCGAAAATATCAAGGGGCAAGGAAAAACGGTTAGAAATAAAAATATATGATAAAACCAAGCAATTAGAGCGGTACAAGATAACAGTATGCCATAATTTCCTAAGATGCGAAATAACTTTAAATGGATCTAAAATACAAGAAGTGTTAGGAGATAATGGTGTATATAATGTTACAGATAGCGTGATAAATAATTATTTTAATAGTTTCATAGAGCAAAATTTTATTTTAGAATACGAGAAATATCGTGAAAAAAGGGATAGAGAGATTCGCAAGATTTTGAGACAACATTATAAGCCAGGTAGTCATACTTGGGTTAGGGATGTTTTGTTAGAGGTGTGTGATACTGAGTTGTCTAATGGAATACCATTGGTATTGGATGTTGATGAGATTATCTCTCAACTGGATTGTTTAAAATTGTTAAGTAAACAGTGCAAATATAACGCGAAAAAACAATTTCAGACAGTTTGCAGAGAAAAATGTCCCACATTAGATGATGGAGACAGTGAAAAATTATCTGAGATTGAAAATAAATTACTGACAAAATAGCTATATAACAATGGGTAGATTCTGCATAGTGTTTTTTCTAAAAAAGTGGATTGAAACATAGGAGATACAAGAGCTTTAAGAGATGATCGAGGTAAGAGATAATATTGTACCGGCATACAAAGTGTGGATAAAAAAGTGAATCGAATTCACTTTTTTTGACAGAATTGAATATAGAGGATGTATTTTTGCTTGTCGATAGTACTCTGTATATTTATAAACAGAGCACTCGACCTTGTAAATAGAAATACTTGTGTGGCTCCAGTTCTCCTGTGCCATTCTGTTGGAAAGCAATACTGCAGTTTGGGCTTTCCGCGGACATACAGGAGAACTGGGAAACTACATAGTCCATGTCAGAAATATTCTATAATTAATGCTAAGAAAATTCGTCTATGTGTCCTTTGTGGAATGGAAAATCTATAGCTAATATATTGGTTAATGTGGACAAGGTGAATATGTTACGGTGTTAATAATATTTTTCAGTTCTTCAATATCTGACTCTGACAATTTTGTGTTGTACGTTAATGAAACCAGCAGATCTGAAATAGAACCATTGAAAGTATTATCTACAAAATCTGTAGCATATTTATGTGCTAATTCCTGTTCCGTAAGTTCAGGATAATAGGAACGTTTACACTTATAGCCCTTTCCTTCCGAATGAAGAATCCCTTTTTTCACAAGACGAGTTAAATAAGTGTGTAAAGTTGGTTGAGCCCAACCATAATGTAATTCCGTATTACAATATTTTTCCACTTCAGAAAAAGAAACAGGAGCATTGGTGTTCCAAAAATATTTCATTAGATTATATTCCATTTTCGATAAACCATAGTATGTATCACTCATAAGATTCCTCCAATCAATTAATATTTTATTTTCATTATATTTCTATGATATCCACCATGTTCCATCTGGGTGTTGCTGTAAGGAACCAATCGTTTCTGATAATACATTTCCCTTAAAATCTCTTACAATCATTTTTTCATAATATTTATATTCTTCGGTTGCACAATTGTTATCATCGTCCCAGCCTTCTTCTACCCAGGCAGAGAGATACACTTTTCCGTCTACTATCATACGTACACTCTCATTAGGAGTTGTGGGAAATCTAAAACTTTCTGGATAGTAGCTGACAAACTCATCATCTTCACTTGTAATGTAAATATCCTCTCCGATAATACGCAGATTATAAAGGTCTACATCCGCTATATTAAATTGTATAATCAACTCTGGAATTTTATCTGGAAGATATCTGAAGAGAGTAATTTTCCCACTATTATAATCTCCTTGTAAAAACCAAAAAGAATTCTTTAAATAAACAGGTGGGCCATATAATACATTCCTCTGTTTTTGAAATGGTTCATAAATTTTACCATTATTGTAATCATAAAAAGAAATAATTGAACCTTGATACCCACCTTTTTTTGACCATTCAATCATATCATAAAAGTCTGTTGTATCACTCATTGAATATCCGATACGAGATTGACCTGAAATTTCTTCGATATATTTTCCTGACACAACTTCAAAACGATTAAGTTTTATAACAATCACCTTCTTATAGCTAAATTTCGATTTACCCATTTATAGTATAGTATATAAATGTACATGAAATGTCAATAAATATATTACATGAATGTAGAATGATTTTATTGACATCATTGTAGAATAATGATATTCTATAACCAAACAGAAACAAGTATAAAAGTAGTACTATCAGTTTTTTTGCAGCGAAAGGAATATTTTAACAAACTGTCAAATTTAGAAAGAGGTGGTTTTATGTTGAGACAACATAAAAAAATTACAGCAGTTGTAGGGTTGACTATAAGTGCCTTGATGATTTCATCTGCATGCTATGCTCAGGATGATCCGAATGATGGATATGTTATTCAATATGACTTTGAAACTCAGGAAACTACTTATTATGGTTACGACAAAGAAAATCATGAATTTTACGAAGTAGATGATTATGTTGAACCTAATCGTACAGCCAGTGATGGAACTGCTGATATTGCTGATGCTCCAGATGAGATGGAGGGAGTAAATCCGGGAAATATTTATGTGGATAATCAGTCAATAAAAGAAGACGTTGATAATCCATATACAATTCTTCTTTTCAGTGGAAGTATGCCAACTGTATACAAATATAACAAAGAACAACCAGACGATCCATGGACTGTTGTAAGTCAGGAAAAAGTAAACTTGTTAGAAGGTAAGGTAAATAAAGTATCAAAATCCTACTTGATTTTTACAGATCAAAATAATGATGATATTAAAGTAAAAATCAAGAAGGATGAGCAGTGGCATCCAGGTGATGAAATTAAAGTGTTCGGCTTAACGAAAACGAAAGATGGAAAGGTTAAGCTTGCAAAGCAGTATGGATATTATAAGGTTGAATAATATATTAGGAAAAGAACACACATTAATAGAGTAAAATATATGAAAAAGGTCTTGGAACTTTTACAGTTTCAGGGCTTTTTTCTTTTGGGTAAATTCTTGGCATATTGTTAAGCGTGAAAAGTAGTGGACTTTTTGGATTGTAACTGCCGGATTTGAGCGACTAATGGCTTGCCATTAGTCGTATTGGGTTACTACTTTTGACAGAGAAAACATTGAATTGGGAGACCGAACTCTGGAGAGAGGATACGGTCGGGAGGAAGCAGGGAAGGAGAGAGTGACTATATGCCTAAGACTGTGAGTGTGCATAATGGCAGCGCAGCAAATCGAGAGCATAACCGGCGTAATCCCAGAACAACCGGTCAGATGCCACATATACAGCAGGATCTTGTTCATCATAATGAGACATGGATAGATATTCCTGTCCGAGAAGCCTATAAGCAGATTTTCCAGACTGCAGTCGATGATTACAATCGTCGTCAGTCAAGACCAGAGAGGAAGATTAGAGATTATTACAATCAGATTAGGAAATCAGCTAAGAAACATACCGCCTATGAGCTGATTATCCAGATTGGAGATAAGAATGACACCGGCTTGTCGGCAGACAATGAGATTGCCTGTCTCCGAGAATATTATAATAATTGGCAGCAGCGTAATCCTAATCTTTTTCTGTGTGGGGCATATCTGCATCGGGATGAGTCTACAGTCCACCTGCATATGGACTATATCCCAGTGGCACATGGATATACCAGAGGGATGTGTATCCAAAACGGACTGGTACGGGCGTTGGGCGAACAGGGATTCTTCAAAGAAGGCAGACAGACTGCTCAAATTTTATGGGAGAAGCGCGAACGACAAGAACTGGAACGTATTGCCCGGGATCATGGCATTGATATCTATCATCCGGATGGTGAGAAGAGACATCACCTGGATACGGAGATATACAAGCTTACGCAGGAAATTTCGCGTCAGCATATAGAATTAGACCAAAATGCGAATGACCTTAAGACAGGAAAACAGGCCCTTGATGATGTCCAAAATGCATTATCTGCAGATAGACAGGAATATACCATGCTCCGGCAGCAGCTTAGTAATGCCAGAAGAGCGATAGATGTTTATGAAAAGTTGAAACAGGAGTATGGGAGTCTACAGGATTCTTACAGAGAACTGCAAAATCAACATAATCAACTTATACAGGCAACTACTATAATCAAGGGTACGAGTAGAGAAGAGGTACCTCATCGTCGTTCTATTGTGAGTGGTAATTATAGTGTTCCGGAAGATGAGTACAAGTTGTTGTTGTCTGACCATCAGATTGCTGATACATACCGTAGAGAATTGGCAAAATACCAGCAGCAGATAGAGAGGCTGGCAGAGAAAAATCAGAAATTAGCAGAAAGTCGTGATATATACCAGGATGAACATTTGTATTTGAGAGAAAAATTGTTAGAGGTTAATAGATATCTTAATATGGTTGGATTGTTAGATGATTATAATGATTATCATCAGGAGCAGGAACGACAGAGGAATGCAGACATAACGGAACAGATTAGTTATGATGTTTCAGATCGGGCGGAAAATTTTGCGGAATGGGAACCGGAACGTTAGGCATTGATTTTTCCGTGTCAGAACTGGGAATGTATATAACAGGATATAATAATTATGACACATGGGAGTGCATCGAGAGAAACTCACTTAGAGTAATGCGCTCTTGTACTCACTTCGAGGTGTCAATCCTTTCGTTTTATCTCCTGGTGTATTTTTCTTCCAGACACCAGGAGAGTTTTAAGATTTTTGCATTACGCGAAAAAATATGATGGTCCCGTGGATTAGCCCCCGGAAAATAAAATATAAGCCAAAAAAGTGAATTCGAATTCACTTTTTGGTAGGCGACTGTATATTTACATAATGTAGAAAGAGACGGCTTCATTAATTTTTAAATGCAGTCTCTTTTTTGGTGTTATGAGAGTTCGGAAAATAATTCATTTTTATATTTATAAAATGTGTTTCGCGAAATTGCGAGGATATCTATAATTTCTCGGTCACACATATTTCCGTCAAAGGCTTTGGACATTTTTTTGATAAGTGGTTTCATCGCTTTGGATTTTTTTGTGGTCAATCGGCTACCTTTGACCTGACCAATCTGTTTTTGCTTGGCAGGGGGAAGAAACGGATTATCACGTTGGACAATCTTAATTCCTTCTGAAATACGTTGGTGCAGATCTGTAACTTCCTTTTCGGATTGTTGAAATGCGATGCGTATTTTTTCGAGAGTTTCTTCGTCTTGAAATACGGTGATGGCATCTAATACAGATTGGATTAGATTATCTATAGATTTTTTACCAGTATGAGCTATCTCATATTTTCGATTTTGCATGCGTTTATAATATTCGGTGTTGATATGTGGCTCTTTTATAAACATTAAATCAACGCCTTGATGAAGTAGCTGCATGTATAAGTTATATCCCTCTTCCGCAGTACGACTCATGCGGCTAACAGAATCGAATATAATAGTGTCGCCTGGGTGGATAATCTTTAACAGCTGCGAGAATTGTGGGCGCTCAATTTTGGTGCCGGTATATTTTTCAGCATAGATTTTTTCGATTTTTTTATCTTTGCAATATTCTTCGATATTTTTTATCTGCCGGTCCAATCTCTGGGTGGGAGTGGATACTCTGGCATAGCCGTATATTTTTCCCATGCTGTACCTCTTCAATTTGTATCAAATCTGACTATAGTTATATTTAATACTAATATTACACCATTCTCCACGGAAAATCAATCAGCTTTTGATACTATTTGACATGATGTTAGTTTTAATACCAATAAAATAGATAAATCAATATATGGAGATATGAATAGATTTTTCATTTTAGATTTTAATTTCGCAGATTATAGATAACTAAAAAACGAAAGGGGAGATAAAAAATGCATAACATTAAGAAACAGATACAAGACGGGCATATCCATGACAGAAAGACATAATAACTGCCTGGAGAAATAAAAAACAAGAAAAATTTTCAACGGGTAAATAAAATGGAAGAGATGAGGTAATGGATATGTTATATGAAGATTTTAGAGGCACAATTACTCAGGTTTTGATTGCTGAGAAAAAACTTAATATTAGAGATGAAAATATTGTAGTCCATTATAAGGGAGAAGTTGCTGACGATGAGAGAGGACGTCTGTGGATCAAGGACGTTAACCAAAAATATTATCAGAAAGAGTCTGACACTCTGTTGGGAGATTTTCTGGTTATAGAACTTGAGCATCTGGGGGAAACGTCAATGGTAATCAGATATGATCTGCAATCATTGTATGGTGCTTATTGTAGTAGTGGATGGGATGCTGTCTTTGAAAATGTGGAAGACAAACTGAATATGTGCAAATCTGGACAGGAAAAAATAAAACATATTGCAAATTATGAAAAAATGTGTGACTGGCTGGTAGTTCGTCCTGTTAATTATGTCGAACGGAAATCAGCATTACAAAAAGCAATCTATAAGAGAGTGGGGGATATGGCTCTTGTAATCTACATCTTGCTATATGCAGATCAGAATAATTATAATACGTGTCTCTGTCAAAAAGAGATAGTAGAGAACTGGGATGTATCGGAAGAGGAACTGTGGGAAGTTGCAATGCGAAATACGATGATGGATGCATTGCCGCGGATATATTACAGACCAGATGATACTGTAAATCCACCATACACTAAAGGAGCATTTATGGCAGCAGGAACCGAAGAAGATTTCAGAATAGGTAAAGATGATAATCCGATGGTTACAACGGTTCGTGGGATAAATGGAGCAATTGCGATGTTTTATCCGGGCGTACAAGAAGAGTTGGCGGAACTTACCGGCGGAGATTATTATGTGGCATTTCCAAGCGTTGATGGTGCAATGATACATTCGGTAGACGGTATTCAACCAAGGGATTTGTTATGGCGATTAAAGTGTACCAGAAGTATGATGACAGAGGGGCTCTTGAGCAAATATGTATATAAATATAATTCTGAAAAAAAGCAGTTAGAGCAAATGTATCTGTAGAAAATGTATTGTAGATTGAAAGAAAGCTGTATCTTTGATGATGCAGCTTTTTAAAAAGAAAGTTGAGAAATGTGGAAATGATTAAAATCAGATTAATGGGGGAAAGAGAAGAGATAAAGATCATAATTGAAAACATTAGTCATATTAATGATGTTAGAATTTTGTCCCTGTCAGATTTCTATGCCAATAGAGGAGGGGCAAGTGATTATGGAAGAATCTATATGGAAGTGGAGAAAAAAGATGCTGTGTAATGTTATATGGAAAGGAAGGGTATAGGAATGAAAGGCAAAATGTTAAAAGAAGTACAATTTGTGGATGACGAACATGAAAAATTTTTCTTGGATAATATTGTAAGATGCAGATATGAGGAGGTGTATCATCATGCCCTAATATATTGTCTGGGAATTAGCGAGACTACGCGAAGGAATATAGACAGTATTTATGATTTTGCAACAGGATGCATTAAAACAGAATGTCTTTGTGAAGACTGGCAGACGAGCGGGAGTATTAGAATTGTAAGATTAGCATTTTGTCTATATTGTGATGGAACACCGAGTGTAAATGATATGGAGGATGTGGATTCTAAGTTGGCAGAATGTAGAGAATACACAGTAGGACAGATTTTCTGCTGCGAATATGCTAAATATTTTTTGGAAGCGATTAAATTAAGATATCCGGAATATTGCTTATGATTATTTGGTCGCGGATAAAATGTGAGTATTGTCACAAAGAGGTATAAAAGAGTTGCTTTTTTCGCTGAATTGAATATACTTATAAGCAGGAATAGAAATGTTCTCGATGTAAGAGCATCGTTAAAAGTTGGGTTGCAGATGGAGCAGGGTAACTTTCCATTTCATTAGATGTTTTATCTGGACATCGAGCCTGGCAGCTTGGATAAAGCTGTAGTCCACGTGGGGGACTTAATGATTTCCACGTCGTTATGGGTATCTTAACTGGATGCCGAGGCTGACAACCAGCAGAAAACTCTTTATAAATGGATTTTCAGAGGAGTGTGGGTAGAAACCATGCTCCTTTTTATTAATTATGAAAGATGAAAGAGTAAAAAATATTAGAAATATTATTTAGTTCAAGATTAGCTTAATATAGTCTAAATAAATAGAGAGATAATATGATATATACGCACCGCATAGTTTTCTTTATACAAATTTTATAGAATATTTTTTGTGAGAATGCTATACTGTAAGTAGTAATAGGAAAGAAATATAATATGTAATGAAAGGGGTAATATATAATGGAAGTTGTTCGTAAAATTGTAGATGCAAAAAAATTGATGTCTGTGATTCCATTGCCAGAGACTATGCGTAACAGGCGAGTGGAAGTCATTGTATTACCTGCTGAGGAACAGAAAGTTTCTGAGAATTTAAAGAAGAGTGGCAATATAGAATCTTTAGTGGATTCATTAGTAGGAGTTATTCGGGACACGGGTATGACACTGGAGGATTATCGCGCTGAAAGGCTGGGAAAGTATGAGAATCTTGATTGATACAAATGTAATATTGGATGTGTTGTTGAAACGATCTCCATTTTACGAAACAGCGATAGAAGTTTTAAAGTTATCGGCAAGAGATGATATTCAGGAATTTGTTTCAGCTTCAGCAATTACAGATATTTACTACATTGCATATAAGAATTTAAGAGATAAGGCAGCAGTAAGAGAGCTTCTGAAAAAACTGCTTTTGATTGTGTCCGTAGCAGGTGTTTCAGAGGAAGAAATCCAAAAAGCACTGGAATTGGAATGGAACGATTTTGAGGATTCTGTACAGTATTCAGTAGCAGCACTAAATGAGATGGATGGAATAATTACTCGAAATGTAAAGGATTATTCATCAGCAGAAATGCAGGTATGGGAACCGGCTCAGTTTCTTGAAAAAACAAAGTGCTGATTTGCTTACACTTTTGATTACACTCAAAAGAAGGTGTGCTGAACCCTCCTGTTTTTCTAGGTTTGCAGACCTGAATTCCGGTTCGATTCCGGTCTGCGGCATGATTGTAAATAAGAGAAACGTTGATTTTGTAGCGTTTCTCTTATTTTTTTGCTTACAGGTTTTGAACACACTTGAATAACTGCGCGTCGCATTCTCGTTACTTCAGCCTGCAAATAAAAAGTCAATACTAAAATTGAAGAAAGTTAAAAAACTTTACAGGTTAAAAATTAGGCATTAAAATAAGGCCAC
>QAML01000007.1:0-66191 GCA_003150315.1 Prevotellaceae bacterium
TATTTTGAAATAAGTGCCTTGTATTTTAAAATATATGGCTTGTATTTTTTGCAACATGCCTTGGGTTTTCGGATATGTGCATATATGCGTTTTTGAACATGCGTAAAACTGTTGCCGTGCGGGCTTATTTTCTTAACTTTGCAGCATCATGAAGAGCGAAGTTGAGTTTGACATAAAAGCGGTGCAGGAGGAGTGTCTGAAAATAATGGACGCTTTCGACGGTGTGTGCCGCAAGCACGGGCTGCGATACTATATGGCGTGTGGCACGATGCTCGGAGCCGTGAGGCATAAGGGTTTCATTCCTTGGGATGACGATGTGGACTTATACATGCCGCGTCCCGATTACGAGATATTGCAAAAGAACCGAAAGGAATGGCTGCCCGAAAATCTGAACTTGTGTAATCAGCAGAACGATATTACTTTTCCGCATTACTTTGCCAAGATTGAGGATTTGAACACCACTTTCGTGGAGCGTGCTTACCTTGGTCATTACGGCGGGGCGTGGATTGATATTTTCCCGATTGATGGTGCGCCGGACAATGAGGGGGAGCGCAAAAAGCATATCCGCCGTTTCAGGCATTGGCGCAGGTTGCAGTATTACGTGTATCGCAATCCGTGGAAGCACGGACGCACTCCGGGCGGACTGTTTGTGTGGCTTGTTCAAAAGCTGTACTCAAAGGAGTATGTCAACAGGCGACTGCTTGAAGTCATAAAGGAATATGATTTCGACAATCACGATTTGCTTATGCCGCATAACGACAAACAGAAGACTTTTACCAAGGAAACTCTCGGTGTGAACCCTGTGGAGTATGACTTTGAGGGAAGAAAATTCTACGGCGTGAAGGATTACGACAAATATCTCACTACGATTTTCGGCAATTACATGACTCCGCCTCCCGTGGAGCAGCGGGTGGTGCATCACAACATTGTTTGCTGCGACCTTAACTTGCCCATAGCGGAATATCTGAAGAGAATAGGAAAATAAAAGAGGTGCGGACTTTTCCCACCCGCAAAAGAAAACATCCCGGCAGGTTTGGAAGTCTGTCGGGATGTTTTTGTTATTATTACAAACGGATGTTATTCGTAAACATCGGTGGAATATCCTGTTTCGGGGGCTTGTTTCAAAGTGGAATAGTCTTCGGCGGATTCCTGAATGCCGCCTTGTCCTATGCCCGAAGCACCGCTGTTGGTGCGGATAAGGTCGCCGCAAATGGCAATGTCCCAATCGGCGCGCTCCGACCACTTTTTGTCTGAAATACTGTCGCCGAAATTGCTTACGCCAACCTGTTTGTTTTCTTCGAGAGAGTAGTAGACCCATTTTTCATTGCTGTTGGAAATGGGAGCAGCCTGATTTTCTTTGCCTTTCTTTATTCCGTCGCTCGGAGAATCGGAGGAACAGGAAGCGGTGAGTGAAATGCAGGCAATTAATAATGCGGGAAATATATTCTTAGCTTTCATTATTTCAAGAATGTATAGTTCATGTTGATGTTGTTGCTGCTTCCTGAGAATTTCAGTTTGGCTATGTGCCCGTTGGCAGTGCGAACAATATAGGTTTTGTTGCTTACGTTTCCGCGCTCGTCAAGTGTGCTGAGACTGCTTGCCGAGAAATGACCGGGATGAAGCGTTGAAAAACTGAAGCTGTTGTTTCCTAACCGCAATGTCTTGCCCTTGATGTTGCGGCAAACATATTCAACGGGTTTGCTGCCGCGATAGTCGTAAACCGAAAGGTAATCGATGGTTCCTTCGCCCACTTTTGTTCCGCGTTGGCTGCGCACTATGTTCAGAAAATAACGTCCGTATTGAGCATCGTCGGAGGTCATGTGGTCGGTGTAATCGATTCCGAATTCAAGAATACCCTTTGTGTTTTCGTCGCCGTAGCTTCCCGTCATGGCGTAGTCGCCTCCCTGATTGGCTACGATAATGCTGTTGTAATTGTTGGGTGTTGACTGCGCGTAAGGATTGGGATCGGCTCCGTATGTAAGGCGAAGGTCGTTGCGTGAAGAGTAGTTTACGCGAATCTTGAACATTATCTTTGGCTCGTGAACGTAGACATCACAGCCTTGCATGGTTGAGCTGAGTGAGATTTCACTTACGTTTTCGCGATTGGTGAAGAAGTAATACGGAAGATAGAATCTGCCTTTGTCTGCCCACCAGTTTCCCCATGTATTAACCACTATGAATGCGCCGTAGTGGATGTTGCCGTCTGCATCGGTGCTTTCCACAGTGTCATCGTAGCCGGCAATTGTCAGGGCATGGGCTCCCGTGGTTGCAAGTTTGGTGAGAATGGATTTATATCCCGTTTGGCTTGGACCTTTGTAATAATCATCTATTTTCCAATCCGAAGAACGGGTTGAAAATGTGAGAAGTCCGCCTGCTTTCGAACCGTCGCCATGGTCGTAGAGGTATTGCTTAATTTTTTGCAACTCGGCTTCGGTGGTGGCATCGTATTTAGTGATTTTCTTTACGCGATAGCGCGATGCGTTGTGGTATTTCTCGTATCCCGAAGCCCATTTGAACTGATAGACCGAGGCAAATCCGTAGTCGGCTTCGGTCATTACTCCGAAATTTCTGGCTATCATCAGTCCTTCGTCCACGAAACCGCCGTTGTCTCCGCCGTCATTAACGAAATTCCAAGTGAAAAGATAGGCAAACTGATTGGCTGTGCTTGCAGAAGCATTGCGATCGAGCAAACGGTTTATCTCGTATGTAAACATATAGCCTATGCCCGAAGCCTGGGCACAGGACCCGCCTTTCTGATCAACAAGCGGAGGAAAATACATGAGCTTTGTGTTGTCGACGAAAGAGGGTAAGGCAAAAGCGTTTATGCTCGCAGAGAGCGTCAACGCCGTTAGAGAATATTTTATGAATCTTGCTATTTTCATCTGTTAGGTTTATTTCAGTCTGTTGTAGGTTTTGAGTGCTTCGTAGCGCACTTCGGGAGTGTAATTGCTGTCTTCGCTTACTTTTTTTGCAAATTCTGCGATTTCGCCAGCCTTATATGAGCATGTGCGCCAGCCGAGCGATTCGAGAATCATGGTTTGTACTTCGGGATTCTTGGTGGATTTTACGGTAGAAATAAGTCTGTCTATCTCATATCCCGGAGTATAGTTACGTGTTGCACGTATAGCGAAGCGACGTTCTTTGGCAGGAGTTTCTTCGTTGCAAACAGCGTCGATTTCTTCTGTCCACTTCTTTGTGCTGCTGATAATGGCTTTTTCAATTCCTTTGCGCACGTTGGGTTTGTCAAGATAGCAAATGCTGTCGTTGTCGAACTGGTGTGCAAATTCTGCGAGGAGTTTGTCTTGCGGGAACATAGACAATGCATTTTGTGCACTGAAGTTGCAGCGTTTCGAAGTGTTATTGCTTATGGAAACACGCATCAGTGCGGGAATAAGTCTCGGGTCGCCGCTCTTGCTTATGTAGTTTAGGGCGAAACGTTGTACAAGTTCATAACTATCGTCAACACCAAGATTCAGAGCTTTGACGAAATCGTCATTATGATCTTCGGAAAGCGAAACAAGAGCTTGTACTCTTACGAGAGCAGACTTGGAGTTGCGGAAAATGTTGAGTAATTCGGCAGAAGAAATCTTTTTTGCCTGCTGATATTGCTCTATTGCCATGCACTTGAGGTCGGGATATTTATCATTCTTGAGATATTTGCTCCAAACCTTGTAGTTGTTGGCTGCAAGTAGCTCGTTTATGTTTCCAACTGAAGGGTCGGCAGAAGCAAAAGAGAATGTCGGGTCGCCGATAACCTGAGATTCAAGAAAACCGCAGAAGCGTGGAATGAAACCAACGTTCGCTCCGAGACCGAGAAGCCCCATATAGCGATCGCTCCACTTATCCTGCAACACGTTAACCGAGTTGGCTATTACGGCAACAGTCTTGCCGGGGTTGAAGATATATTCGTCGGCAATGCAATCGTCAAGGTGGAAAGAACCAGTGAAGCAAGCGTCAATCATTACTACGCGGCAATTTGGTTTGTAGCCGTGGGCTTTGAAATCGGCAATGGTCAAATCTGTGTCAGCATCGTCCAAAGAATCTTTCTTAATGATTTCGGGATCGTAGGCATCGCTTAACCAAGAAGCGGGAACGTCCATAAATTTCAAAAGTTTTGTAATGGTGCTGTCTTTGTCTTTTCCTTTGTCGTCTACGGCGTGATGCAGGTGCGCACGAAGATATGCTTTTATAAAATCCTTGGCATCGTTAGCGGTTCTTACTTCGGGAAGACCGTCCATATATTGGGTGTCGGGTGCTCCGTGATGGTGTAGAATAGCATAATCAAGCTCGAGACGTTGAAGCTCGTTCATGAGAAGATATTTGGTAACAGGCTGCTGGTCGTAAGAAATATAGCCAATGCCGTTTTTTTGCTGCAAAAGCCAAGGGAAGTGCTCATAAAGACCAAGCTTTTCATCTATGCGTGCCATAATGGAACCGGAAACGTAGCCATGACCATTGAAATAGAGCATTTGGTTAAGAGTGTTTTTGCTGCGTTTTTCTGCAACGACTTTCTTAAGATATGCGCGGAGTTTTTGGTAACGGCTTGTTCCACCTACGTCAGTAGGACGAATACGTCCGGAATAAATTGTGGGACGCAGGTATTGTCTTGAGTCGGCGGTGAGAGAGTAATAGTAGTATGGCTTTACCGAATCTCTGGCAAGAAATTTGAATTTCAGCCCGAGGTCATCATAGAAACGGTCGGAGGGAACAGAAGATTCACGGCGGTCGTTAGCCTGATTCATTTTGAAAGCAGAAGTCATGTGCTGTGCGTCGCGAATCATGGCAACGGGAATATCACCCAAAAGAACAGTACCCTCTATGGGGAAAGTTTTTTGAGAATGCAATCGTGTCAACTCTGCACGTATTGAATCGGGTATGCCCCATTTGTCTTGCACTATAAAGACTTTGAGACCATTTATGTCTTCTATAGCCTTGGCATAGTCGTTTATTTCATTTTTTGCTTCCTGATAGCTTTTGGGATCTACTACAATTGCGAACCCTCTTTTAACGGCAGCGTAGGACTGAACGGACAAGCAGAATGCAATGACCGTAAGAATGCTGTTGATAATCTTTTTGTACATGCTGATTAGTGAAATTGTTATGTAGTCTATAATAATTAGCTTTTTAGCGTTTGTTCCACATTATGCGGTTATAAGTTTTGAGTGCTTCCTCGCGTACAGCTTCGCTTTGTTGCGAATCCTCGCTAAGCTGTTTGGCTGCTTTTGCAATGATAGGTGCTTGGTAGGAGTATTTATACCAACCCATTGCTTCGATAAGAGGAATGCGCCTTGCGTCATTCTTACTGTCTTTTATATATTTCAAGATGTCGGGAATGCGTGAATGAGGGCAATACAATCTCATGCAGGTGGCACTGAATCTGAAAGCACTGTCTTTAAGGGTATCGGCAATGATTTCGTCAACTTCCTTTTCCCAATAGTTTCCGTATTTGGATATTATGCAGTAGAATTTAGTTCCAAGAGAATCTTTGTCAACGTAGTTCTTTTTGGGCCAAATTTCGTTGTAAGTTCTCTGCAGTACGTCTTTCTTGAAAAACTCCACAGCCATTCGGGCATCGGTTTTTACTCTTGCCGAAGTTGATGGGTTTGTCCATGTTTGCAAAAGCGGTTTTGCCAATTCGTCGCTTCCGTTTGTTTTGATGTAGTTCATGGCAAAACGTTGTACCATTTCGTAGCGGTCTTCTGCTGCAATGGCAATGCCTTTTACGAAATCTGCATTGTTCATGCGGGCAAGGAATTGCAGTGCCTGCATTCTTACTTGGTCGTAAGGTGATGTTTTTAGAAGTTCGAGCAATTTAGATGAACTTATTTTTTTGTTCCAAAAATCTTGTGTCAACTTCCAAACTTGTCCGTCTGCTGTCTCGCTTTCTTTTATATCTGTTTCGGGAGCGAAGCAAAATGTCGGGTCTCCGATAATGTGGCTTTCAAGAAGTTCTTGGTAGTTATTAACTTCACCAATAGTATGTCCGAAAGCAAGCAGACCAAGCATGCGGTCATACCATTTGTCTTGTATAACGTTTACACTGCCGCCCATGCATGCAATTGTCTTTCCGTTAGAAAAGATATATTCATTGGCAATGCAGTCTTCGTTTTGGAAAGCACCGTTGAAGCAAGCGTCAAAAATAACAACGCGCGAGCTTGGATTGTATTTGTATTCCGCAAAGTCGCTAAGGTGAAGGTCGCGCATTTTTTCGTCATAATCCTTGGGCACGTCCTTATGCTCCTTATTAAGATATTGCGTGTCGAAATCTCCATGGTGGTGGAGTACGCTCAAATCAAGATCTTCACGTTGAAGTTCGTCCATGAGAGTGAACTTAATATATTTCTCTTGAGCATAGTCAACATATTTTACGGCTTCTCTCGTACAGTTCTTGAGCCAAGGGAAGTGCTCGTAGTATTGTATCTTCTCGTCCATAACGGCTACGCGACTTTCGTCTATTGAACCGGAACCGGTGAGAAAGAAAATTCTGTCAAGCCTGTTATGTGCATTCTTTTCTTCCACAACTTTGCGAAGATATTTGCGCAGTTTATCGTAACGGCTTGTGCCCCCTACATCTGTAGGACGAATTCTTCCTGTAAAAAGATTGCTGTGTACATATTGCTCGGATCTACTTTTCAAAGAATAATAATAGAGAGTGGATGTGCTGTCTTTTTCGAGAAAACGGAATTGAAGTCCGAAGTCATCATAGAAACGGTCTGAGGGAACACTTGATTTTTCTTTGGGTAGCCTTTGATCCATCTTGAAAGCAGAAGTAAGATGCTGTGCGTCGCGTATCATAGGAATTGGAATGTCTCCTATAAATACTGCTCCTTGAATTTTTCCTTGGTAATACATACTGCGTAGGCAGGCACGTATAGAATCAGGAACACCCCAGCGGTCAACTATGGTGTAAACCTTCATCTTGTTTACGTCTTTTATTGCCTTGGCATAAGCTTCAATTTCATTTTTTGCTTCATTAAGACTTTTCTGGTCAATAATAATGGCAAATCCTTTCGCTGCTTTTATAGGCTGCAAAAGGATAAGTGTAAGGGCAAAGAATGCCGCTATTTTTCGTTTCGTCATAATCTGTGTATCTTGTCTTTCTTATTTTGTTAAAGGGTAAGATTCAAACCGAAATCAACGTATGCCTGCGATTTTCCGTCATAGCGATTACTGTATTCATTGTCGCCATTATAGAAACGGCAAGAAGTCTTTCCGTAAACGGTAAGCCAAGTCGGAGTTTTATAAAGGCTTATTGGAATGTTGAGAGCCAAACGTACATTAAAGCCTGCTGCTTTTGCTGTGGCAAATTCAAATGATGGCGCAGTGTACTCGGTGTACAATTTGTTGCGTACTGTTCCAAATGTAGGAGTTCCTAAAGTTGTTTGATAGAATGCGCCTAAAGTTGTTTCAAGTCTCAACTTGTTTATATCCCAATTCTTTGTTCCGTCGGCAATAATATTGGCTATGGTATATTTCTGATTGTTTGCGTCAAGTTCGTACTGGGTAATATCGGTGTTTGAAACTCCGAATTTTGCGCGTGCCGACCAATCTGGTAAATCGTTTTTAAGACCGTCTATGCGATATTCCAAAGAAGCATCGGCGTATGTGGCTTCATGATTTTTGTCTTTGCTCAATATCTCAAAGTAGTTTAAGTTGCCATGCTCTGTATCCACTTTACGTTCCTGGTCATACCAATAACCTTCGGTTTTGTTTAGGCTTGCGCTTATAGAAATGTTATGTTTCAGCTCGTCCGAGCCAAAAGTAAAACGATCATAAAGAGAAAACTTATTGCTGTTGTAATCTCCTCCCTTAAATGTATAGGAAGAACCTCCGTCTTCCGCATTTTCAGAATTTGTATTGAATCCCAATTCTAGCAAATTCTCAAATTCTCCGAATAAAGCGTTCCATTGTGCATTAATTCCCAAGCGTGTTCCTTTATAATCGCGAGTGTAACCCGAAACGTCGTGAGAAGTGAAAGTTTGATTGTCTCCCATTCCTTTCATAAGGAAATACACTTGGTTAAGCAGTCCGTTAATAATGGAATGCGACATGTTGGAACGGTAAATATCTATGTCGGCAGAAAGACCTACGTTGTGGTTATCGGAAAGTTTGTACCATGCTCCCGGGTTTACGAGGAAGTGCATGGAGTTTGTCTTGGGACGAGGATCTTCCTGATCGGAAAGACTTCCTGTAGTATATTTAATTTTCAGACCGGCAATAAAATTATCATTGAATCGGTATGCCGAACCCATGTGGAGCGTAAACTCCTCGGTATTGACGTTACTGCTTACCGAGTCGCCGAGTACAAAAGGATTCTCTGGTGTTATCATGTAAGAATTTTCCCATTTGTGGTTGTAATCCTTACTGTTGAGATATTTGATATTTCCGGACAAACTGAATTTTCCTATTTGTTTCAGTCCGGAAATATCAAGCGTGAAGTCGTTGTGCTTGCTTGATTTGTTTACAGCATGAAATGCTCCTCTCTCAAAATGCCCATTGAAATTTATATCGGCAAGAGTCTGAACTTTATTAAACGAAAGAGCCACGGGGTTATGGCTTTCGCTATATATATTGTTGAGAAAGTTAAGTTCTTTGTAGTTCAGTCGGTCTTTGCGCGTTGTGTCGCTGTCCGTTACTGCGGCTTCAATTTGTGTTGAAATCGCGAAGAGGGTGATAAAGAAAAAAACTTTTCTCATTTTGTAATGTATTATTGTTTGTTTGATTTTTAATTTGAAAACAAAGGAGCGGCGGTATTCATGCCGCCCCTTTGCTGAAAATGTATTTTGCTGTTATTATTCTTCTTTGAGCGGCTGGCTTGTCAAGAAGTCATCTGCAGAGTTGTTGGTATCCTGATAGTATTTGCGTCCGTTAACAGTCTTGGATACCTTACGACGTTCGCATTTTGCTGCGTAAGCATCGCTGCAGAGCACGCCCTGCTTGTCGTCTTTGGCAAGGAAGAATCCGTAGTGTTCGGTTGAGTTCGCATTCCAAACATCAACTGCGTCGAGAACATACTTTGAAGGAATCATCATGTATTCTTGAGTAGAAGTACTTCCTGGAGTTGTCTGGAAGTTACTTGCATCTGAAGCAAAGTCCTCGGGAGTTACGCCTTCGGGAAGTTTAACGAGTGCAAGGGCGATAGACTGTACGCCGAAGCCCCACATAGGCATAAATTTGTTGTTTGTGAAGATAACTTTCAAGTTCTTTGCGGGATAGTCAACTTCCTGTGAGTTGTAATCAAGATATACTTCCCAGTCTGCATTGCTCAAATCGGGGCAGTTGGGGTCGTTTGCGTGATCGGCATCAGCATGGTTTGCTGCGTCGTTAGCAATAAGAATGCTCTGACCGGGCAATAGGGGATAGTCGTGTCCGTTTCCTGGGAATGCAAGTACAGCTCCGTTTGCCATGGGATAGAGGTCGGTGATGCCGTTAGCCTGCCAAGCATTCTGAGTTTTCTGACCTGCGAGTGCGGAAGCAAGGATAAGGTTGTCAAGATATTGTACCTCGTCGCTGTTGTTTACAATCTCAAAGAAAGAATCTTTGATGTAATACTGTTTGCCACCGGCATTGTAAATGGTCTTGAAGATAAGTGTTGACTGATAAGCTTTGCTTACATCCAAGGTTACAGTGGTCTGAGCGTAAACGTTAGCTTTTGCAAGACCTGTAATGAATGCCGTAGCTTCGTCTTTTACTTTTCCTATTACCGAGAAGTCGTAAACGCCCTGCTTCAAAACCAAGGGAGTTTGTGCACTTGAGAGATTTACAGTGTCGTTAACGCCTTTGTCGCTTTTTACAACAAGCTGCAAGTTAGAAATGTTGTCAAGTGCCAAACCATCGCCAAGGTTCAAGTTAACTGATACGGGGTAGGATTTGATGCCGCCACCGTTGTCTGAACTGCAGGCTGCGAATGCCACTGACAATCCGGCTACGAGCACTGCTGCGAAGATTTTGTTAAAAATTTTTTTCATCTGTCTTTTGTTTTAGTGGTTGGTTATTATTTAGAATTTCATTTTTAGTTCTGCTCCGAAGTATGTATCGGGGTAGAGTGATTGCTTAGCTCTTGTGTTCTTATTGACATGATATTTTTTCATGCCGAGGAAGTTGTTTGCCATAAAGGAGATTTCTGCAATTTTGCCGAGTTCTTTTGTAAGACGGAAGTTGAACAATGCCCACGGCTTGATGTTGTCGCTTTTGAATGCGTAGAGCAGCTCACGTCCATAGAGCAATTTGTACTGATCCATGTTCTCGTACTCGGGTTTCCAGTCGGTCCACTCGCCCTGACGGTTATAGAAACCGAGCGGTGATATTACGTATCTTGTACCATCGGCAGAAAGATGATAGAGTTTTGTTCCACCTTTTGTCTGGTATATGCTGCGCTGGTTTTCATACCATACTACCTGCATGGTAGTTGTGAACACAAGGTTTACGGCAGGAATGTGGGTTATGAAACGGAAGTTGGTGTTTACGCGGTCGCTTATTGTTCCGCTTCCTGCAGGCAACATTGAAATGTAGTCGTATCCGTATCTCGGATAGTTGAGACTTGTTATTTCTCTCTGTCTCTTTATGTGAAACCATGCACCGTCAATTACGAGCGATGTGTGCAATGCCTGCCACGTTCCGAAGTCCCACGAATATTCAATACCGTGTTTGTCAGTGCGTGTGGTGTTTGCCGGACGATACCATGTGTTTATTTCGTTGCCGGTGGTTACTTCTGCGCTGTGATGTTCGCCATTGTAATTATAGGTTACCTCTCTGTTGGCATACGCAAGGTTCGAAGCATACGGCAAAATGTTCTCGGGGATTTTATATTTGGTATAGTCGAGAGCTATAAACTCCGAACTGAAACCATACTCATTGCGGTGGCGTTCGGTAAAGAAGTTTACGTAGCCCTTCATGTTTCCAATGCGTGCGTTAAGCCCGATTTCCCATTTCGTACTTCTTGCGGGTTTCAGGTTGGGGTTAATGGTGTTGTCCACAACTTTTGTTGTCATAACCGCAAGGCGTGAGTTGTCTGCGCCGATAGCACTGAAGCTTACGTTGTCAAAGTATGCTTTATCGGGATAGAGATAGAGCAGCGTGGGCATCTTGTTCGAAATACCGAAGCCGCCGCTTATACTCAACTTGTCGAATATATTGTTGTTCTTCTTTGAAAGGAAAGTGAATTCCGTATTCACACGGGGTTCGGCAACAAAGATAGAGTTGCGTTTTGACTTCTCCTTGTCGAGGAAGAGATTGGTGAGACGGATACCGGCATCGAATTGCAGATTCGTGGCTCCTATGTTGAACGAAGATACATCGTTAAGGAATGCCGACAAATTGTGAAGTGCGGGAATGTCTTTGAATTTGCGGGGACGATACGACTGAGCTTCGCCAGCTTTCGGCGGAAGATTGAGGTCGAACTTCAAACCGTAACCCATATTATCGTCAAGACGATATTCCAAACCTGCTTTTACGTTGGTATATCCCTTGTTAGCAAGCTGGATATACTTGTTGGTCTTCAACTGTGCGAATATGTTTATGGGGATTCCCTCAATGCTGTAGTCGCTGTAGTAAACTTTTGTGAGCATCTTGGCTATGTGCTCGCCTGTTTCCATACTTCCCGAAATCACACCATCGGGAGTGGAAATTCTGTCATGGTGAGTGTCGAGCGTGCGAGCCACCTGTCCCGAAAGGTCATAGTCCAATCCCGTGAGCCAACCGTTCAGTTGCGCATGTCCGTGGATAGCGAGCCTTCCGCCTGTGTTCTTGTTCTTGAACGTAAGGTCAAGTTCGCTCATCTGCTTGTCATATTTATAGTTGTTCACATTGCTGTAGAACGAACCGTTTACGTTGAATGTAACAGGTCGGTCGCTGTTTTTGCCGAATACGTTCGAGTAACCCACAGTTCCCGTTATGCGGTCATAGCCCATATATTTGCGGCGTGTGTCGGCGTAAGATTGCGACCAGTCAACACCTATGTTCATTGTTCCTGTGCCGAGGCTGAAACCTTTGCCTGCGTATGCGAGTTTCGAGAACGGGTCTGCTTTGAATTTAGCTTCGAGCGGACTGCGACCGGCTTTGGTTTTCACAACCATTACACCCGAAGTAAGGTTACCGTATTCCACCGAGGGGATACCGCGTATTACTTCCACCGATTCTATATTGTCTGCCGAAATGGTACGAAGGTCTGCACCGCGACCGGCAGTAACCTGATTGTTCGCATCATCGGTTGTTGCGCTAAGACTTTTGCCGTTGCGCGTGGGAGCTATGGCTTGCAGGTTGGCATCATTGCTTATGGGCGTGCCGTCAAGTATAATGGCGGTACCGAGTGCGTTGTTGTCGTTACTGCCTATCTCTCTCACGTTTGCCTGTGCCAGATTGTTGAGCGTGGGATTCGTTGTGAGCGCACCGGGCATGAGTTGCAACATGTCGGCAAGGCTTTTGGGCTGAATGTGGCGCACAGCGTCCTGATCTATTATGGATTTCGAACCCATGGCTTGCTGTTTGGCGGTAACCGTTACCCCCTTTAGGCTCAGAGACAGGCGTTCCATTTTAATGTCCAGGCGGTCTTTGCCGTTGCCTTTTATTCTGATTTTGCCGCGTACTTCCTTGCAGCCGAGACATGATACATAATAATCAAGCTCGCCCACAGGCACGTTGCTCAGTTTGAAATGTCCTCTTTCGTCTGTAAGTGTAAACAGCGAGTTGTTGAGTATCACGGATGCCACTTCCACCGGTTTTCCTTCGGTATCGGTTACTGTGCCTTCAAGTCTTCCCGTATTGCCTGTTTGGGCGTTTGCAGGAATACAGAAAAACAAGGTTATTACGAAAACCGATGAGATGATGTGTTTTATGTCCGAAATGATGCTCTTTATTCTCATGTCTGTAAATCTTGTATTTGTGATATGCAAATTTAGTTTCTTTTCCTGTCATGGGTATAACTATTTGTGGGTATTTTGATGTGAAGCGAAAAAAATATTACATTTTGTAATGTTTGTCGTAAAAACGTTGACTTTTTGTAAATAAACACGACAAAATTCTGCGTGAAGCTCTGAAAAGTGCGGAATGTGGCGTTTTTCATGCCTATAACGGGGTTATAACCATATTTTCAGGCAATAAGATGCAAATTTTCTGTGAAAACGGTGTTTTTTCCCTGTTTGCGTCGTTAAGAAAAGGGAGTGAATATTTTCAATGTGGTATTTGCATATATTCATACTTTATTCATTTTATATGGTATCCCGCATGAGGGTCGGGGAGTGGCTCGGAACAGTGCCGGCAATGCTTTTTTTGATGTGTTTGTAAGTTGTTGTGTATCAGAAGTCCGCAAACGGCAAAAAATACAAGGCACATATTTTAAAATATGTGCCTTGTATTTGAAAATATATGGCTTGTATTTTTTATGACAAGCCTTATGTTTTTTCGCGGGTGCGGAAGCGGAGTGAATTCTGTGGCATTTCCGCGTGAAAAATCCCCGAATTAACCGCAATTTGTGCAGTGAATATATGCATCCGCAGGTTAATTTTTGTGTCGCAAGCCGCCGGGGGAGGTTAAAGATAGTCAGGCAAACGGAAAAGTTTATTGCCGTTGCTGCCTTTTATCAGTATGGTATATCCCGAGGGGGCTTCTTTTTTAATTTCTTCAATCACGTCGTCCACGGTGTGGAATGTAGGGAATGCGGGGTGCATCTTCTCAAAACATTCGCCCACAAGCCATACTTTTTCGAAGCCGGTCAATGAAACTGCATCGAGCAGTTTCTGATGTTCTTCTTCGCTTTCCGCGCCCAGTTCTCTCATTTCACCGAGGATAACCATCTTGTTTGCCGCGTGAAGTTCCGCAAAATTCTTGAGAGCGGCGTGCATGCTCGTGGGATTAGCGTTGTATGCATCGATAATCAGGGTGTTGTGCTCGGTTTGCTTCAGCTGCGAACGGTTGTTTGAGGGAACGTAGTCGCGTAGTGCCTCGCAAATGTCGGTTTCCGGCACATTGAATTTAATGCCCACCGCCACGGCGGCAAGCAGGTTGGCTATGTTGTAATCGCCAATAAGTTTGGTTTCCACCGTGTGCCATTCGCCGTTACCGCTTTTCCATTTGAAGGAAATGTACGGGTCGCAGTTTACGACTTCTCCCAATACTTCGGGATGGGCTTCGGCTTTTGTTCCGTATTTATAGGCTTTCAGCCCTTCCGCCACGCGGCACAGTATTTCGGAATCGGAGTTAAGGAATATCGCTCCGTCTTTCTTTTTGCGCAGATAGTCGTAGAGTTCGGCTTTGGTGTGCACCACGCCCTCAAACGAACCGAACCCTTCGAGATGTGCACGCCCCACGTTTGTTATTATTCCGTAGTCGGGATGTACAATGTTCGTGAGCTGTGCTATTTCGCCGCGATGATTTGCTCCGGTTTCTATTACGGCTATTTCATGTTCCTTCCCGAGACGCAGCAAAGTCTTTGGAACTCCGATATGGTTGTTATAGTTTGCTTCGGTGTGGAGCACATTGTATTTCTTTGCAAGTACCGTTGACACGAGTTCCTTTGTGGTGGTCTTGCCGTTGGTTCCGGTTATCTGTATAACGGGCAGCGCGAGTTTTTCGCGGTGAAACGCGGCAAGATCCTGCATAGTTTGCAGTGCGTTGTCCGCTACAATATAACGTTTGTCGCCTTTAGCCGCAAACTCGCGGCGGTCTATCACTGCATAGGCGCATCCTTCCGCAAGAGCTTTTGATGCGTAAACGTTTCCGTCGAAGTTTTCTCCGCGCAGCGCGAAGAAAATTGAACCTTGGGGGCATGAACGGCTGTCGGTAGTGATTATCGGGTGCTCAAGAAAGATTTTGTAAAGTTCTTCGATTTGCATATTATATATAATGTATATATAGGAGGCTAGTTCAGTCTCGTTTTTTAAGCAGACTGAGGGCTTCCTTTGTCATGTGTTGCTTTATTTCATCGAAAGGAACGGTGAATTTTGGCGCACCAAGCGAGAAGGGCGTTATTTCGTATGGTTGGAAAACGAACGTCATGCCGTTTCGCGAAAGGAACGGTGCGGCTTGGGGAATGGGAAAACTCTTCAGCGGTGTTTCGATTGAGACATCGGCTTCGGATTCGGGGGCAAGCAGACTGCGGAAATTCTCATCGCTCACACAGTTCTCGCCAAGCGTCTTTTTAAGATAGGAGCGCACGCCTTCACGCATGAGTTTGTGGAAATCGTTGGAGGTTGTGTCCTTTATCATGTCCCATCCGAACTGCTTTCCGTCGTTTTTGCGGAAAGTCATGCCCGACACTGAAGTTATGCCGTGCATTCCGTGAGTGCATTCGGCAAGTGTGAAGCAGAAACTGATGTAGTTTTTCCTGTTTACGTCCATTCTGCAATCGGCTTTATAGTATGAAACCGGGGCGGAGTCGCGATTGGCAACGAAACTGTTGTATTTCATGTTGCCGTAGTAGGAAACCACGTTGTCAACATTCATTGTGTCGGCAGGCGTACCCTTTCCCAGTTTGCTTCTAATCCATGCTGCGATGTTTGCACTTAATTTTCCTGTAATGGGAGTGGGATAGTCGGCGTGAATGTCCACTGCTATACAGCGTTTGTCGGTTGAATCGGCGCGACAAAAGTTTGCCGAATCCACGCAAAGCGTATCGGGGCGTGTGAATGTGCGTTTGAATTTGGAATTTTTGCACGACGTAACGCACGCCAAGGCAAAAAGCGTTGCCGCAAATAAGGAAAAAACAGTGCGCATACGTGTGGACTTCATATCACTTGCGGTTTAGTTCATGGCATCTCCGAAAAAATCAAGCATAGCCATGATTTCTTCTTTAGAAGCCGTGCAGTCGAGTTCTATTTTTCCTATTCCCGAAAGGAGTGTAAAGTTTATAATGCCGCCGGTGTTCTTTTTGTCGTGGCGCATAAGCTCGAACAAACGGTCGTAGTCGTTGCAAGTGAATGCAAAACTGCCATAGTTGCGGCGTATATAGTCAATGGTTTGCTGCATCTGCATTGACGGGAAATTTTTCTTTGTTTTGCTCAGAAACAGTTCGCACACCATTCCCCACGCCACGGCATATCCGTGCAGCACGGGGCGGGATTTTGAAAGCGCAAAGCTTTCCAATGCGTGTCCTGCGGTATGTCCCACGTTCAAAGCCTTGCGTATTCCGTGTTCATGCGGATCTTGCTTCACGATGTTCGCCTTAATGTCAATGCTTGCAGCCACCATGTCGTGAAGTTCTGCTATGTCGCAGTCGTTGAAATTGAAATTCATGAGCTGAGACCAGACCTTTTCGTTGCTGATAAGCCCGTGTTTAATCATTTCTGCGTATCCGGAAAGAAGATTGCGGGTATCGAGCGAGCGTAGAAACTCTGTGTCGACAATAACACGGCGCGGCGCATTGAAAACACCTACTTCGTTTTTGAGACCATTAAAGTTAATGGCTGTCTTTCCGCCTACCGAAGCGTCAACCATTGATAGAAGAGTAGTAGGAACGTTTATGTATGCAATTCCGCGCTTGAAAGTTGAAGCCGCAAAGCCTCCGAGATCGGAAACCATGCCTCCTCCCACGTTTATCAACAGAGAATGTCGCGACGCTCCGCCGTTGCTGAGTGCCGACCATACGCTTGCGAGAGATTCAAGAGTCTTGTTGGCATCGGTGGCACCTATTACAATCTGTCCGGCACCCTTTATGGCATCGCTGTCTTTAAGAATCGGGGCGCACAAATCAAGTGTCGTGGTGTCGTAAAGCACGAAGATTTTGTCGGGCTTTATTTCCGAAACGGCTATGTCTGTTTCCGCCGCTGCCCGGTGCGACATGATTACGGTTGGGTCAATCATATTATGAATTTTTTGAGTCGCCAGCGCAATTTCAACTTTCTAATGAGATTCAGCGGCTTTTTACGTATTTTTCCTTTGTAGTTTGCAATGAAATCATCTACGGCATTGAGCACCCTTGACGAGTTTTTGCCGTCGCGATGAGCTTCGTGCATGGAAGTATATTCGCGAATGTTGCTCATAAGTTCGTCGGGGCGCGTAAGAGCACGCTCGATAGCCGGACCAATAAGCTCTGTGTCGGTAACGTTAAGCAAATGTTTCCCGGGATGAGTGTTGCGGTAAGTAACAACCGGCTTGTCGAGCAACATATATTCCACTGTAATCGAAGAACTGTCGCACAGCATAACGTCGCTCTCCCTAAAAGTTTCCAAACCTTTGTTCACTTTGCGGAAATCAATATTGTCATGACGCGCGGCAATTTGCTTGTAGTCTTCGATAAGTTGGGAATCGTCGAGTTTGGGATGGAATGTTATTATCCAACGCCAGTTTTTCTCGGAAGCCAAACGGTCAATGGTTTCGCGCAGTGCCCATGCCGACGTAATACCTTTGGAAAATGTGGGAGAGTAAAGTATTACCGGTACATCTCTTTTGGGTTCCGGCGGAAGTGAAGGCGAAAAAAACGCATCAACTTTGCACCATCCGGTTTCGTATACCTTGAAGAATTTGTGTTTTGCCTCAAGTTGTTTGAAATAAGGAGTACTTGACGGTCCCTGGGTGCAGTAGATATCAAACCAGTTGCGTATTGTGAAATGGTCGTCTATCTTTTCTATTCGTTTACGCATGGGATAGCCGTGAAAAACCGCCACCTTTACGCCGGGGAAAAAGTCGTAGATGAAATTGCCCGGTGCAAAAATTGCAATGGGGTTATATTTCTTCACTTCGTCAAAGGTTTTCAGTCTTCGTTCTCCCTCGGTCAGCAAATCATCGCATTCGTCTTCTATGTACCATGCCGCCTCATCGCCACGACGAAGTATTTCTTTCTCGAGCGGACGCAGAATGGAGTAGGCATAATTCAATGATGCAAAAAGTAGATAGTGTTTTGCCATTGCGTAAACGTTAAATGAATTGTTACCTTGGTCGGATTTTTGCGTAATCTCCGATATAACAAGGCAAAGATACGAATTTACTTTGTTAGTTCGGTGTATTTTCTTTTAATCTTGGGTTTGTGCAAATCTTATTTCTCAAAAAGCCCGCCGCTTCTCCCGCAAGTGCAAAAAAGAAAGGCGTGCATTGCGGTTTTGCCGCCTTACACGCCTTACGGTGTATGTTTATCTTGCGGGTTGTTTGCCTTTTCAGTCTTTTATAAGGCAGTGTCCCGTCATTTCTTTGGGTTGCTCCAATCCCATGATGTGCAGTATGCTCGGAGCAACGTCGGCAAGTATTCCGTTTTCTACCGTAGCGTTTTTATTGTCGCTGATATAAATGAACGGAACCGGGTTGAGCGAATGCTGGGTATTGGGAGTGCCGTCTTCGTTGAGCGCGTGATCGGCGTTGCCGTGGTCTGCAATTATTATAGTGTCATATCCCATTTGTTTTGCAGCCTCAACCACGTCTTTCACGCAGGCATCCACTGCCACTACAGCCTTTTCTATTGCGTTGTAAATGCCGGTGTGTCCCACCATGTCGCCGTTAGCAAAGTTCACTACTATGAAATCGTATGTGCCTTTCTTTATTGATTCCACAAGTTTGTCCTTTACTTCGTAAGCACTCATCTCGGGTTTCAAATCGTATGTGGCAACTTTTGGTGAAGGTACCAAAGTGCGGTCCTCGCCTTTGAAAGGTTCTTCGCGACCTCCGTTGAAGAAGAAAGTTACGTGGGCATATTTCTCGGTTTCTGCGGTGTGGAGTTGTGTAAGTCCCTTTGCGCTCAGATATTCTCCGAGAGTGTTGTTCACATTCTCCTTGGGGAAAAGAATGTGTACGCCTTTGAAGTCTGCGTCATAAGGAGTCATGCAATAGTATTGCAGATTGGGAATGGTCTGCATGCCTTCTTCGGGCATGTCTTTCTGCGTAAGCACTGACGTAATCTCGCGTGCGCGGTCGTTGCGATAGTTTACGAACACCACTACATCGCCTTCTTTTATTCTTCCGTCCACATTGGCGTTAACCAACGGCTCCATGAATTCGTCGGTATCCTTATGTTCGGGCGTATCGCTGTCATAGCAGTCCTGAATAGCCTCCACGAGATTGTCAACTTCCTTGCCTTTGCCGTTCACAAGCTGATCGTATGCAATTTTTACGCGGTTCCAACGATTGTCGCGGTCCATGGCGTAGAAACGACCTATTACCGAAGCCACGCTGCCGGTTGTTTCGGCGCAGTGGTCTATTACGGTTTTTACGAAGCCCTTGCCGCTGCGCGGGTCGGTGTCTCTTCCGTCAAGGAAACAGTGAACAAACACGTTTTCCAAGCCATAGCTCTTGGCTATGTCGAGGAATGCGAGAATGTGCGACAGTTCGGAGTGAACGCCACCGGTAGATGTGAGACCCATGATGTGGAGATTCTTGCCGGTGTTCTTGGCATATTCGAAAGCCGAAACCACTTCCGGGTTCTTGAGTATGCTGCCGTCGGCAATGGCATGGTTAATTTTCACGAGATCCTGATAAACCACGCGACCGGCACCTATGTTCAGGTGTCCTACCTCGGAGTTTCCCATTTGACCATCGGGAAGTCCAACGTTTTCGCCGCATGCCAAAAGCTGCGAATGGGGATAGTTGGCGTTCAGATAGTCGAGTTCGGGTGTCGGAGTGTTATAAATTACGTCGCCTTTGTCGTGTTTGCCGATTCCCCAACCGTCGAGAATCATAAGGAGTGCTTTCTTTGCCATGATTATTTAAGTCTTTAATATTTTCGTTCTTACGTTTCGTCCGCAAAATTACGATTATTTTTGTTCATGGCAACCGTGTTTTCGTTCCGGTTGGCAATATCGCCTGCGCCATAAGGCTCAATTCTTTTCCATGCGGGCTGTATTAGCAACTCGCTTTAGCAAAAACGCTTGCGGCAATGGGCTTCCTGTTTCCAATGACCGGCGTAACATTCCCGTTTACGTACATTCCGAATCTTTTAATTACTGCAAAAGCATTTCCGTTGCGAAAATCTTGCCGACCTTGGAGCTTGTATGGTGCAATCTGTGTTTCCGGACATCCGAATCGGTCTATACGGCAGCCGCCGTGTAGCGGATTTTTTGCCGGAATGCCTGCCGGAATAGCTCCACGCATAATGAAAAATGGCGTAAAACTCATGGTTTTTTGCAAAGTGTTAATAATCAGGGAAATAAAGGATTTGAGCTGGCTTTTGTAAGTTGCTGTTTATCAGATGTTTGAAACGCCGAAAAATACAAGGCACTTATTTTAAAATAAGTGCCTTGTATTTTAAAATATATGCCTTATGTTTTTTCGCACATGGCTTGTGTTTTTTGCCAAGTACGACGGGGCGTGGTTTTTATGGGCGCGAAAACCGGGTTGGGTCCTATTCGGAATGGATTTATTGCCGCTGTGGTGATGATTTTCGGGGATGTGGATGAAAAAGTTGTGTGAAAATGACCGAATATCGCCTTTTGTTGAAAAAAGAGTTAAATTTACAGTCTGAAATTCGGTGTACACAACCCGTAAAACGAAAGCAGACATAAATGAAAACCATGCGAATCATGAAGACAATCCTTTTGGCAATTTTTGCGTTTTCTACTTTGACGGCTTTTGCCGATGATGTTAAGCAACCTAACAGTTATAATTATGTTCAGGGAGTAACTGCTTTGAACCAAGGTAATTATGACGAGGCTTTGGAGTATCTGAACAAGGAAATTTCGGAGTATCCCCAAAACGGTTATGCTTATTTGGCTCTCGGAGTGCTGTATATCGGAAAAGAACAACCGGTCGAGGCTTTGGCAAATTCGAATTTTGCGAAACTTCCAAGGCTTTGATGGCTCTGAAAACAGCTTTCGAAAAAGGATTTCGCCGTTTTGACATGGCGGAGCGCACTCCGGAACTTGAAAATGTCAGAAAGTTGGCGGAGTTTAACGGGCTTGTAAACGAATATAAAGCCAAGATGCCCGCGCATAAAGGGTAAAAGAACAACGGAAAATATAAAAAGAAGCCGGTTATGGCAGATGTTTGCTCCATAACCGGCTTTTATATTGACAAAGCATTATCTGCCTATGTCGTGAAGCAGTTGCTTTATTGCTTTGTCGGGGTCTTTTGTGTCGTTGAGCAATGTTACGAATTTGCTTCCTATTATCACTCCTGCGGCGTGGGCTGATGCGGCTTTGTATGTGGCTTCGTTTGATATTCCGAATCCTATCATTCTGGGACGTCGCAGATTCATGGAGTCTATACGTGCAAAGTATTCCTGTTTCTTGGCATCAAACTCTTTTTGGGCACCGGTGGTGGAGGCGGAAGATACCATGTAAATGAAACCGTTTTCGCTGTCGTTGTCAATCATTCTTATTCGCTCGTCCTCGGTTTCGGGTGTAATCAGCATTATCATGTCTATGTTGTGGGCTTTAGCCGTTTCGCGATAATGCTCTTCGTATTCGCGGAACGGGAGGTCGGGTATTATAAGTCCGTCAACGCCTACCTCGTTACACTTTTGGCAAAAGGCTTCAAAACCGTACTGCATGATTGGGTTTATGTAGCCCATGATGATGAGCGGAATGGTTACGTCCTTGCGTATTCCCTCAAGCTGTTCGAAAAGTTTCCTGACACTCATTCCTCCTTTGAGAGAGCGTGTTGACGCAGCCTGGATTACGGGACCGTCGGCGAGAGGATCGCTGAACGGCATGCCTATTTCGATCATGTCAACTCCGTTGCGCTGGAGCGAACGTATGACTTCGGCGGTGCAGGAGGGCGTTGGGTCGCCGGCGCAAAAGTATATTGAAAGAATTTCTTTGGTCTTTGTTTTGAACAAGTTGTCTATTCGGTTCATAATGTTTGTTTTTTTACGGGCGCATGCCCTTTATTTTCTCAATGAAGTTGTTAAGTTTTCCCACGTCTTTCAAGGCGGGAGATATTTCAAAGCCACTGTTCAGATCTATGCCTGCAAACTGCGGATGGAAGAATGCTTTTATTTCTTCGAAAGTGTCGGAACGGATGCCGCCGCTTAGGAGAAACGGCACGCAACCTTTGTAGTTTTCGAGCAGTTGCCAGTTGAATTTTTTTCCCGAACCGCCATAAAGTTCCGTTTTTGTGTCGAAAATCATGAGGTCTGCCATGTTGTAGCTTTCGGCTCGGATAATGTCATCGGCGTTTGCTATTCTTTGGGCGCGAATTACCTTAAGTCCGCGATTTTTCAGCTCGCTGCAGAAAGCCGGTGGCTCGTCGCCGTGAAGCTGTATATATTCGAGCGAAAACTTTTGCGCTTTTGCGAGAATTTGTTCGAGAGAAGCGTTGACGAAAACTCCCACACGTTTTTGCTTTTTAGGCATGTATTCGGGTAGGGAAGCAACAAAGCGCGGCGATTTATGGTGAAAAATAAAACCCATAAGGTCGGCTTTCGTCTGTTCTATGGCGCGAATGTTTTCAGAATCGCGCATTCCGCAAACTTTTACAATCATAGAGAGGACGTTATCAGTTTTTCGATGTCCGCATTCAGCTTGCCGAGATTTTCGGGGGGATTGTCTCCGCTCATGAACTGTTCGCCAATCAGAAATCCCCTGTACCCGAGCATTTGCAGGCGAATTATGTCGGATGCGGACCTGATTCCGCTTTCTGAAATGCGCGTTATGCTCTGCGGAAGTTGGGGCGCGAGAAATTCGGAAGTCGATATGTCGATGTGAAAAGTGCCAAGGTGGCGGTTGTTTACGCCTACAACATCAATGTCGTCGCACAAGTATGAAATTTCATCCTCATTGTGAACCTCGAGAAGAGTTTCGAGTCCCAACTCGTGGGCTATGCGAGCCAACTTTCGGCATTCCGTTTCGCTTATAGCCGCGGCAATCAGTAACACAGCGTCTGCGCCGAATGCTTTAGCCTGGTGGAGCTGATATTCGTCAATTGTAAAATCCTTGCGAAGTATCGGCATTTTAACAAGTTGCCTTACGTTTGCAACATCTTCGAGAGTTCCGCCGAAATATTTCTCATCCGTGAGCACTGACATGGCTGCCGCACCGTTTTTTTCGTATCCCGGAGCCACGTCTTCAGGCTTTGCATCGCGGTGAATCCAACCTTTCGACGGCGAACGCCGTTTGAATTCCGCGATAATGCCGTTTGACGTGTTTTCTATGGAGAGACGGAAGTCTGCATGTTTGTGCTCCGTGGCATTATTATATAAGTTGTCTATGCTTATATCCTTTTTAAGTTTTTCTACTTCTATTCGCTTGTCGGCTATAATGTCTCTCAGAATATCTTTCATGCTTTTTCAACTGTTTATTTCCACGAACTTTTTGAAGGCATCAAGAGCTTTACCGCTTTCGAGCGATTCCTTAGCCATGCCGAGGCATTCGTCTATGCTCTTGCCGTTAATGGTTTGTATGGCGAAAGCCGAATTTGCTATTACAGCGTTTTTCTGGAAAATTGTAGAGCGGTTCTCGAGCACGGAATCAAATATTTCTTTTGCATCGTCCACGCTGTTTCCGCCCGAAAGGCTTCCAGCCTCGGATTTCTCAAATCCCAAATCTCCGATCTTGTATATGGTTTCGTAATTGTTTGTCATAACCTTGAAATCAGAGGTCAGCGAGATTTCGTCATAGCCGTCCATACTTGTTACAATGGCAAAGCTCATTCCGATACGGGTCAGTGTATTATAGTAAAGGCGCATCTGCGACAAGTTTGCCACTCCGAGCAGTTGGTGCTTGGGTCTTGTGGGATTGATAAGCGGACCGAGAAGGTTGAAAACCGTTGGAATTTGCAGAGCTTTCCTTACAGGAGCCACGTTTTTCATTGCCGGGTGAAACAATTGCGCATGAAGATACGCCACTCCCGATTCTTCGATTGATTTTGTGAGTTGTGCGCGGTCGGAAGAGAATTTTACTCCGTGTTCTTTTATGACATTACTTGCACCACTTACCGAAGTCGCACCGAAATTTCCGTGTTTGGCAACATGAAAACCGGCTCCGGCGACTACAAAACAGGAACAAGTGGAAATATTAAAGGTGTTTTTTCCGTCGCCTCCCGTTCCCACGATATCAACAGGGTCGTAGGCAGAAAGATCTACCGTTACGCATGTTTGTAAAAGACCTTCGCGAAAACCGAGAATCTCTTCAACCGTCGCGCCTCTTTGATTAAGCATTGCCAAAAGGGCTCCGAGCTGAATCGGGTCCACTTTCCCGTCTTTTATCTCAAGAAGTATTTGGCAGGCTTCGGCTTGCGATAGAGTGCCTCCGTTTTGTATTTTCAATAATATATCTTTCATTGTATAATAGCTTTGGAGTGTGGATTAATGTTTTAAGAAATTTCCGATTATTGTCAGTCCGTCGGGAGTCAATACCGATTCCGGGTGAAACTGTATGCCGTGCACGTCGAAAGATTTGTGGCGTAAAGCCATGATGTAACCTTCCTTGCTGCGGGCTGTTACTTCGAGTTCGGCGGGAAAATGCTCGTCGCTCACAACCCAAGAGTGATATCTTCCCACTTTTATCTCCTTGGGAAGATTATCAAAGATATAGTCGTTCGCAATTATGTCTGCCGGTGTCTGAACTCCGTGATAAACTTCCGAAAGATTGACAAGTTTACCGCCGAATACTTCGCCAATCGCCTGCTCTCCGAGACAAACGCCGAGTATAGGCTTATGGTCGGCATAATGTCTAACGACTTCTGTGAGAAGTCCTGCTTCGGACGGAATGCCCGGTCCTGGTGAGAGAACAAGTTTGTCAAACTTTTCAAGGTCTCCTATATTGAATTTGTCATTTCTCAAAACCGTTACCTCTGCTCCCAAAGATTTTATGGCGTGGCTGAGATTGTATGTAAAAGAATCGTAGTTGTCTATAATGCAAATATTCATGATGAGAAATCTTTTAGAATTTGTCGCTGTCTTCTGTGGCGGCGATTATGGCAGCTTTGAGTGCGCCGAGTTTATTATTGACTTCTTGCAGTTCTTGTTCCACATTGCTTTTGGCAACTATGCCTCCGCCCGCCTGAAACCAGAGTGTATTGTTGCGGCTTACGAATGTGCGAATTGTTATAGCCTGATTCATGTTGCCGTTAAAGCCTATGAATCCTATGCAGCCGCCATACGCGCCACGGTTATGAGGTTCGTATTCGCTTATAATCTGCATTGCGCGAACTTTGGGGGCTCCGCTCAATGTTCCGGCGGGAAAAGTGTCCATGAAAGCCTTTATGGTGTTTGCGTTGTCGCTCAATGTGCCCGATACACGGCTCACGAGATGTATGACGTGGCTGTAGTATTGCGGCTCGCGAAAGAAGTTTACCTTTACGTTGCTGCAGTTGCGGCTCAGGTCGTTTCTTGCCAGGTCCACAAGCATCACATGTTCTGCGTTTTCCTTCGGGTTGTCGAGCAGAGCCTTTGTAAGCGCATCGTCAGTGGCTTTGTCGCCGCTTCTCCGCGTTGTGCCGGCTATGGGGTCTATATATGCTGCCTTTCCTTCCACTCTGTAATGGGTCTCGGGCGAAGATCCGAAGATTCTGAATGCTCCGAAATCAAAGTAGAACAGATACGGCGAGGGATTAATGCGTCGCAGTGCGCGATAAAGATTGAAATCGTCGCCTTCGTAATGCTGTTCGAAGCGGCGGGAAATGACAACTTGGAAAACGTCTCCGCGCAGACAGTGCTTTATTCCTTTGCGAATGTTGGCGCGATGCTCGTCATCGGTCAAAGAACTTGTGGTTTGTCCCACGGAACGGAAAGGATATATCCGCATCTGGTTGCTGTTTATCGCTTCCGCAATTTTGGAGGTTTCGTCTTTGCCGTCGCCTTTCAGAGTTACTATTTCCATTTCGTGGCGAAAGCCTTTGAACACTATTATATACCTATATAATATATATAACAGGTCGGGGGCATCGTTCATTGAGGCTGTGCTATCCTTTATTTTAATGTTTTCGGTATATCTCACCACATTAAACGATGTGAATCCGTAAAGTCCGCAATAGTTAGCGTCTTCACCGCTTATTTCAAAGTGGTTCATGAAATTTGAAATGGCGTTTTCAATGCGGTTGTCCGTTTCGTTAAGTTTTGTGGTTTCTTCCGTGCCGTCGGGATAAGTTGCTGTGGCGTAGCCGTGGTTTACCGAAACTTTTGCAATAGGATCAAGACCAATGAAGGAGCGTCCGTTTTCGCCGCCGTGATAGTCGGAACTTTCCATAAGTGCGCTTTGTGGAAATATGTCGCGCACTTTCATATATGTCGTTACCGGTGTATGAATGTCTCCGGGCAATGCTTTCACCGATGTTGTATAGTCGAATGTCTTCATAAGGCGTGCAACGTTTATTTTTACTTGAAATATTTCATATATGTGTCCATATCCTTATCGCCGCGTCCCGAAACCGTAAGTACCACAAGGTCATCTTTATTGAAATCTATCTTTTCGAGTGCGGCAAGTGCGTGCGACGATTCGAGTGCAGGGATAATTCCTTCGATTCGTGTGAGCAGTTGTGCGGCTTTCAGGGCTTCGTCGTCGTTTATTGCTATTACTTTTGCCCTTCTCACCTTTGCAAGATTGGCGTGCATGGGTCCAACGCCGGGATAGTCAAGTCCTGCCGACACGCTATAGGGTTCGGTTACCTGTCCGTCCTCGTTCTGAATCACGAGAGAGTATGAGCCGTGAAGCACACCGGGTCTGCCGAGTGCTATGGTTGCTGCCGAGTAATGGGTGTCAATTCCTTTTCCTCCGGCTTCGGCAAGAATTATTTTCACGTCCTCGTCGTCAAGATAGTTGTAGATTGTGCCGGCTGCGTTACTGCCTCCGCCCACGCAGGCAATAAGATAGTCGGGATTGCTCTTGCCTGTGTGCTGCGCGAGCTGGTATTTGATTTCCGCGCTAATCACCGATTGCAATCGCGCAACCATGTCGGGATAGGGATGAGGTCCTACAGTTGAGCCTATGACGTAATGTGTGTCTTCGGGGTGGCAACACCAGTCGCGTATAGCCTCGTTGGTGGCATCTTTGAGTGTTTTGTTTCCGCTCGTAACGGGCACTACCGTTGCGCCGAGCATTTTCATTTTCTCCACATTCAGATGTTGGCGTTTCACATCGGTTTCGCCCATGTATACAGTGCACGGAATGTTTCGCAGGGCGCACACCGTAGCCGTTGCCACACCGTGTTGTCCCGCTCCTGTCTCTGCCACTATGCGCGTTTTGCCCATTCTTTCGGCAAGCAATACCTGACCGAGCGCATTGTTTATCTTGTGTGCGCCGGTGTGATTGAGGTCTTCGCGCTTGAGATATATTGTGCAGCCGTATTTCTCGCTAAGTCGCTTTGCAAAATAGAGAGGTGAGGGGCGACCTGCGTAATCGCGCAGCAGATTCATGTATTCTTTCTGAAAATCCTCGCTTTCAATGATGTCAAGATAGTTGCGGCGCAGTTCTTCAACGCATCCGTGAAGAATTTCCGGAACATACGCTCCGCCGTATATGCCGTAATATCCGCGTTCATCTACTGAATATTTTCCCATGTCTTTATGTTTTTGTTTATTATTGTTCTTATACGATTTGAGGCCCGCTGCAAGTGCAACGAGCCTCATTATGATTGTATCTTTATTATGTTCCTTTTTATATATACGAGCTTCTACACTTGCGAATTTCCTATCCTCAAGCGCCACCACCAAAAATTATTGCTCATATTATGCAGTGTCATTTTCTTAGAAGTGCTGTTATGCAATGGCAAAAGTACTCATTTCTTGTAAAATTCCAAACTTTTTGCCGAAAAAAATGAACAGATTCTGTCATAAAACCGTTTTTGTGCACGGAAAACGGCATTTTGAAGTGCAAAAACTATTTTCAGAGATGCCACGAGGCTACGAGTTATGTATGCCACGGAATGTGGCGTGGAACATGTCTGTAAATGTTAGTCCGAAATGGGGAAAAGAACAATGGTTTTCGGGAAATTTTTGCCCCGTTGCGGAATGCTCGAAAAAATACATGGCTTATTGCAAAAAATACAAGGCACATATTTTGAAATAAGTGCCTTATATTTTAAAATACATGGCTTGTATTTTTCGACATTCCAAATGTCTGACAGACAGTAACTTATGAAATGTTTTAGGAGCGGGTCTAAAACTTTGATTAATAACGGGTTACGCAAAAAATGTCAGTTTCCCCGTCGGAGCACGGGGCGTGAAGGGCGGTTTGTGTCAAATGTGTCATGACGAAATACTTGCAAAAAGGCATTGTTTTGTCTCTCTTTGTTGTCGTTTTTGCACCCAAGTCGTGTATTTCTGTCTCTCCCGACACTTGTTTGCTTACAAAAATGTCAGTTTCCGGCAATTGGCAAGCAATTTGAAGATTATAGGACGAACATTAATGAATCAAATACTATTAAGATATGAACCTCGAAAAATTTACAATTAAAGCCCAAGAGGCAATTAACAATGCCATAGACAGCACGCAGCGACACGGGCAGCAGGCAATAGAGCCGGTGCATCTGTTGGCAGGTGTGCTCAAGGCGGGAGAGAATGTAACGAACTACATTTTCAATAAACTCGGAGTGAACCCCGATAGTATTTCACGGAGTGTGGAAGCCGAAATTTCCCATTTGCCTCGCGTTACTGGCGGCGAGCCTTACCTCAGTTCGGAAACCAATAATATTCTTCTTAAAGCCGAAGACATGGCAAACCGCAACGGAGACGAATTCATAGGACTCGAAACCATTCTCGAAGCCATGGTGGAAAGTACGGGCAACGCCGCACGCATTTTGAAAGATGCAGGCGTGAGCGCAGGCAATCTCCGCGAAGCCGTAAAGGAACTGCGTGGCGGTAAGAAAGTGAACTCGAAATCGAGCGAAGACACCTATCAGTCGCTTTCCAAATATGCACGCAATCTTGTAGAGGCTGCGCGTCAGGGAAAACTCGACCCCGTGATAGGGCGCGACGACGAGATAAGACGTGTGCTGCAAATACTTTCGCGCCGCACCAAAAACAATCCTATTCTCATAGGCGAGCCGGGTACGGGTAAAACAGCCATAGTAGAAGGACTCGCCGAGAGAATAATGCGTGGCGATGTGCCGGAAAACCTGAAAGACAAGGAAGTGTATTCACTCGATATGGGTGCGCTTGTGGCGGGTGCAAAATACAAAGGCGAATTTGAGGAACGTTTGAAATCGGTAATCAATGAAGTTACGCATTCCGACGGACGCATAATTCTTTTCATCGATGAAATCCACACCCTTGTGGGCGCGGGCAAAGGCGAGGGAGCCATGGATGCCGCAAACATTCTGAAACCCGCTCTTGCACGTGGCGAACTGAGAAGCATAGGTGCCACCACTCTCGACGAATATCAGAAATATTTTGAGAAAGACAAGGCTCTCGAACGACGCTTTCAGACCGTAATGGTGGACGAACCGAGTGTGGAGGATTCAATATCCATTCTGCGAGGCATAAAAGAGAAATACGAAAACCATCATCACGTGCGTATTCAGGACGATGCCGTTATTGCAGCCGTGAAACTCTCGGATCGTTATATTTCCGACCGTTTCCTTCCTGACAAAGCCATAGACCTTATGGACGAAGCCGCAGCCAAACTCCGAATAGAGCGTGATTCCATGCCCGAAGAGCTTGACGAGCTGACAAGAAAGGAAAAACAGTTGGAAATAGAGCGTGAAGCCATAAAACGCGAGCAGGATGATGCAAAACTTTCGCAACTCAACAAGGAAATAGCCGAAATAAAAGAAAAGGCTGCCGATTATCGCTCGAAATGGGACGCGGAAAAGGAAGTAATTGCCAAGATTCAGAGCAACAAATCCACGATAGAGCAGTTGAAATTCGAAGCTGATAAAGCGGAACGCAATGGTGATTACGGCAAAGTGGCGGAAATACGTTACGGTAAGATAAAAGCCCTGAACGACGAGAACGAAAAACTGCACGAGGACTTGAAAAAACGCCAGGGTGGCGCAGCAATAATAAAAGAGGAAGTAACTCCCGACGACATTGCCGATGTTGTGAGCCGCTGGACGGGAATACCCGTAAGCCGTATGCTTCAAAGCGAGCGCGACAAGCTTTTACACCTTGAAGAAGAGCTTCATAAAAGAGTAATAGGGCAGGATGAGGCAATAACTGCGGTAGCCGATGCCGTGAGACGCTCACGTGCGGGATTGCAAGACCCGCGCCGTCCTATAGGTTCGTTTATATTCCTCGGCACAACGGGTGTGGGTAAAACTGAACTCGCAAAAGCTCTCGCTGAATACCTTTTCAACGATGAAAACATGATGACGCGAATAGACATGAGCGAATATCAGGAAAAATTCAGTGTTTCGCGTCTCGTCGGTGCGCCTCCCGGATACGTAGGATACGATGAAGGCGGACAACTTACCGAGGCTGTAAGGCGCAAACCCTATTCCGTGGTTTTGTTTGACGAAATAGAGAAAGCACATCCCGATGTGTTTAACATCTTACTCCAAGTGCTCGACGACGGAAGGCTTACCGATAACAAAGGTCGCGTGGTAAATTTCAAAAATACCATAATAATAATGACTTCAAACCTTGGCAGCCAGTATATACAAAGCCGTTTTGACGCTCTGAAAGAAAACAGCGGCGCGGAATACGAGAAAACTGTGGAAGAGACGAAGAACCATGTTATGGAGATGCTGAAAAAAACAATACGTCCCGAGTTTCTCAACCGAATAGACGAAATAATTATGTTCCGTCCTTTGGAGAAAGATCAGATAAAACAGATTGTGAACCTTCAGATTACCGGCATTCAAAAATTGCTTGCTTCACAGGAAGTGAAACTCGAAGTCTCCGAAAACGCCGTAAGGCTTATAGCAAACGAGGGATACGATCCGGAATTTGGCGCACGCCCTGTAAAAAGAGCTTTGCAAAGAATGTTGCTTAACGATTTGAGTAAAAAACTCATCGCAGGCGAGGTTGATCGTAGCAAACCGATATTTGTTGACGCTGAAAACGGGAAACTTGTATTCAGCAATAGGATTTGACATACAGACAAATCTTATAAAACGGCGGAAGCCGGACATCGCATTAACGATGCCCGGCTTCTTTTTTGTTGTGTGCGGCATGTTATAAATAATATGCCGCATAGGAATTCTTATGTCTTGTAACCGGATGATAATTTCTTACATTCGGTTGTTTTTGTCTTAATACCGAATTGGCATATTACACAGCTTATAAATCTAAATCTATTTTGGCTCCAACCATTGCCCAGCAACGTGGCTGAACTATGCTGCCGAAATCACGATATTTGCGAGCGGTGAGATTGTCTGCGGTGGCGTATATCTCGTAGTGCGGCATTTTCCAATTAACCTTGAGATTCAGCAGGGCATAAGAGGGATAGTTTTTAAGAATACCCGTGTTCTGTCCTCCTGAATACTTTATGTACGTTCCTTCACGCTTTTGCCAAAGCAGAGACCAGGAAGCCGAAAGATGAGATACAATTTTGTGGTCGAGAGTAGCCGCTAATTTATGACGAAGATACTCCATTGCATAATTGGAACGGTAAACTCCTTTTCCGTCTTTCTTATCCTGATAAATATATGCGTAGGCAAGTGAAACACGTCTTACGGGAAAGTCCGCACCTAAAATATTATTCAAATCGGCAGCCGCATTAACCGAAAAACCTAAGTTGTCGAGTTTGAAATTTGCCGAATGGTATATATCTTCAGGCGAAAACATCACCCAATCTATCATGCTTGTGCCGTGATTATAGTAACCTTGCAAAAGAACTTCCGCCCATGAGTTCCGCCATTCCGTACCGATTTTTACAGAACTCACTTTTTCCGGTTTTAATCCCACGTTTCCTTCCTGTGTAGGGCTTTTGTAATAAAGATCTGTGAAAGTGGGCAGCCTCATAGCCTTGTTCCACGAAGCAAACAGGCGGAAACCGTTACCCGGTCTGTAACTAACGTCAATACCCGGGTAAAGTCTGAACTTTTCATCGACAGCCGTGTTACGATTTGCCAGCATTCCGGCAGAGAAAGTGAATTGTCCTGCAACAACACTGTGTTCAATGAAATAGTTTATGTCTGTGCGGTGGTCGTTGTGCGTATAAAAATTGCCTTTGTGCCCGTTAATCTTTACATATCTTGTTGAGTCGAGCGGGCGACCAAGGTTTGACGAAAGAATATTCTCGCTTCTAAGTTCCGCTCCTATTGCGGTGCGACCGAGAAGCCATGCCGTCCATGCGTTTACTGAGAAAGAGAATACGTCATTGCGATGAAAATTTTCTCCGCGCGATGAGCGATGAATCAATTCAAAATGGTCTGTTGATCTAATCCATGAAATTTGCGGGGAAATGTGTACTTTTCCTTGCGTCTCGGCTTTGGCAGAGGCAAAGATGCGTGTGTTCGATTCCCATTGGTTAGGATATGCCGCGCTGTAGAATGTATTTGCGCCGTATTCCTTTGCTGCGAGTCCCGTTTGCCATGAAGCGTGTATGTCATGGCTTTTGTATGTTCCGTTATAGAACGCATTGCCGAGATTAAACGCGCTGTTTTCCGTGCCACCGTCGCTTCTTGTAAAGTTGCCGCTTAAGAAATGTGTGAACCCCTCGGTTTTTAATCCGATGTTTGCTCCGCCGCCCACTGTTCCATACGAACCGGCTGCCACATCGGCGTGGAGCGAGTTTTTTACAACTTTGCGTGTAACCACATTGATTGCTCCGCTGAACGCCTGGCTTCCGAAAAGTCGACCGGCGGCTCCTTCAAGAATTTCTATTCTTTCTATTTCATCGGGAGAGACCGGAAAATCGGATACAAGGTGTCCTGTCTGCGGGTTGTTGATTGGCACACCGTTCAAAAGCACGGTGATTTGATCGAAAGAGCCTCCGTTGATGCTTATGTCCGACTGTACACCAAAACCGCCGCGTTGTCGGACATCTACGCCTGCAGTTAGTTTCAAAAGATCGTTGACTGATGTCGCCCCCGCACGTTCTATTTGGTCGCGGGTTATGACGCTTACAACGCGGGCTGCCTTGTCGGCAGCGATTTTTGCACGGCTCGCGGTGATTGTTGCCTCGCGAAGGTTCTGCTCTGCAATTGTGTCGCCTGCAAATCCTTTTCCGGGATTCATGGCAAGGGCACTTTGAGTGGCTCCGAGTGTTGCCACGCTCAGCACTCCTATTCTCACTTGACGGTGAAAGCAGGTGAGCAAAGCGTAGTTCTTGCGCGAGAAGCGTTTGAACGTTCCGGGCTGTGCTTGTTTAACTTGTTGTTTGAACATAACGATTTATTGTAAAACGTCTTTGTGCATGCCAAATGTTGCATTTCAACGCTTTTGTGATGATTGTGCGCCGAAATGCGGCTGCAAAATTACAAAATAATGTGAAAGCCTGCTACTTTTGCAACAACATAGACTGTTTTTACCGATGAAAGCCGTTAATTGCATAGTAAGTTTCTTGAAAATGTGGCTGCTTCCCGTTGCCATGACCACAGGCACCATTCTTTATCTCGCGTTTGCCAATATCGAGGCGCTGTTTCCTTTCAAACATTTCGCTCTCCGCCTTGTCGAAACGCTTATGCCCGTGTCGGTGTTTGCCACATTGTTTTTCACATTCTGCAAGGTGAATATCCGCGACATGAAACCCCGTCCGTGGCATGCGGCAACGCTCATACTGCAAACAGTGCTCTGTTTGGGCTGCGCGTTTTTGATAATAAAATTTCTCAAGCCTGCCACATTTTCCGAACTTGTTGCCGAAGGAGTGTTGGCATGCCTGCTCAGCCCCACGGCAACGGCTGCCGCCGTGGTAACAGGCAAACTTGGCGGCAACACAGCCTCCATAAGCACGTACACACTTGAGAGCAATTTGCTTTCGGCTCTTCTCGTGCCGCTCCTTTGCCCGCTCATACACCCCATGCCGGGAATCCACGTTGTCAGTGCGTTTTCCGTGATATTGCTGAGAGTTTCCCAGTTGCTCGTTATGCCTTTCGTGTTGGCACAATTCGTAAAGTATGTCATCCCGAGCCTTCACCGCAAACTCATATCGCTCAAAAACGTGGCGTTCTATATTTGGGGCTTTACGCTGATAATGGTAACGGGAATGACAATGCGTGTAGTCTTTGCCCACCTTGACCGTCTTCATCTTGTGGCGGCTCTTGTGTTCGGTGCATTGGGTGTGTGCCTGTTCAAATTTGCCGCCGGAAAATTCATAGGCGGGCTCAAGAGCCGCGAAGACCGCATCAGCGCGGGACAGGCTCTCGGACAAAAAAACACTACGTTCACCATTTGGATGGCATTGACCTATCTGTCTCCAATTGCAGCCGTTGCCCCGGGCAGTTACGTCATTTGGCAGAACATAATTAATTCGTGGGAACTATGGCAGGAGGAAAAGCGGAATACACACAACGACGGCAAAAAAATCCCCAAGAAGAAAGGAATTTCATAAACCGCTAAAAACCAGCGAGATAAGGCAATTTGAGATGCTTTTATAAGTTATTGTTTATCAAATACTTATTGTGGTGAAAAATACAAGCCATATATTTTAAAATACAAGGCACTTATTTCAAAATATGTGCCTTGTATTTTTTGCGATAAGCCATGTGTTTTTTCGGGCATGCTTTATGAGTCGAAATGGAAGGGAAAGTTTTTGGACTATATGGCATATTGCAGCGCAAATGTCAGAATGGTTTCGAAATTTTTTACCGTGTCGGGCGAAAAGGTTAAATTTGCACCATATTATACACGTATTCTATACACATCTCGATATGATAGTATTTTTCAAGGTCCCGAGCGGTAACGTTATAGCCGCCGGAGTTAAGGACAGTTTGACTAAAGAGAACGAAGACAAGCTGTGTTGGCTGTTTGGCAACGCAGAGCGCATTGAGGGTGGGCAGCTTGACGGCTTCTTTGTGGGTCCTCGTCGCGAAATGATCACTCCGTGGAGCACCAACGCGGTGGAAATAACCCAGAACATGAATATTCCTGACGTGGAACGCATAGAAGAATATTTCCCCGTGGAAGATGAGAACGCCACTTATGATCCTATGCTCCAAAGAATGTATAAAGGGCTTGACCAGAATATATTCACCACCGACCGCAAGCCGGAACCGATAGAGCATATCGAGAACATCGAGGAATATAACGAGCGCGAAGGACTTGCTCTCTCGCCCGAAGAAATAGAATACCTTCACAAGGTGGAAGGACAACTGGGACGAAAACTCACTGACAGCGAAGTGTTCGGTTTTGCACAAATTAATTCCGAGCATTGTCGCCATAAAATCTTCGGAGGCACGTTCATAATCAACGGAAAAGAGATGCCGTCATCGCTCTTTGCACTCATAAAGAAAACTACAAAGGAAAATCCGCATCACATAATATCGGCTTACAAGGACAATGTGGCTTTTGCCCAAGGACCTGTGGTAGAACAGTTCGCTCCCAAGGAACATGCCACAAGCGATTACTTTGTGGTGAAAGACATTGAGAGCGTTATTTCGCTCAAAGCCGAGACTCACAATTTCCCAACTACCGTGGAACCGTTCAACGGTGCCTCGACCGGAACAGGAGGTGAGATTCGCGACCGTATGGGAGGCGGTGTAGGCTCATGGCCTATAGCAGGAACTGCCGTATATATGACTGCTTATCCGCGTCTTGAGGGAGGAAGAAGCTGGGAAAACGTTTTGCCCGTCAGGAAGTGGCTTTATCAGACTCCCGAGCAGATATTGATTAAGGCTTCGAACGGAGCTTCGGATTTCGGCAACAAATTCGGGCAACCGCTCATTGCAGGTTCGGTGCTGACATTTGAACATCAGGAAAACGGCGAGAAATATGGTTATGACAAAGTCATAATGCTTGCCGGCGGTGTGGGATACGGCACAAAACGCGACTGCTTGAAGAAAGAACCCAAGAAGGGTAATAAAGTAGTAGTGGTAGGTGGCGACAACTATCGCATAGGTCTTGGCGGCGGTTCGGTTTCTTCGGTTGACACCGGCAGATATTCGAGTGGCATAGAGCTTAATGCGGTGCAGCGTGCCAATCCCGAAATGCAAAAACGCGCCAACAATCTTGTGCGCGCCCTTTGCGAAGAAGATGTGAACCCTGTAGTTTCAATCCACGACCATGGAAGTGCAGGACATGTCAATTGTCTTTCGGAACTTGTGGATGAATGCGGCGGCAAAATAGATATGACAAAACTCCCAATAGGCGACCCTACGCTTTCGTCAAAGGAAATAATTGCAAACGAAAGCCAGGAACGCATGGGACTTCTTATTGACGAAGAGCACATAGATCATGTGAGAAAAATTGCAGAGCGTGAGCGCGCTCCGTTGTACGTTGTGGGCGAAACCACAGGGGATGCACATTTTTCTTTCGTGCAAGGCGACGGCGTGAAGCCCTTTGACCTTGATGTTGCACAGATGTTTGGTCATTCGCCAAAGACTGTAATGAAGGACGAAACTGTGGAACGACATTACAAGGATGCTTCATATGACAGCACCAAGCTGCTTGACTATCTCAAGACGGTGCTTCATCTCGAAGCTGTGGCTTGCAAAGATTGGCTTACCAATAAAGTGGACCGCTCTGTAACCGGAAAAATTGCAAGACAACAGTGTGTGGGTGAATTGCAACTGCCTTTGTCCGACTGCGGTGTGGTTGCGCTCGATTACAGATTCCGTAAAGGAATTGCCACAGCCCTCGGTCATGCTCCGCAAGCCGGTTTGATTTCTCCGGCAGCAGGCTCGCGACTTTCCGTAGCCGAAGCATTGACAAACATAGTCTTTGCTCCTCTCGAGGAGGGCATAGACGGTGTTTCTCTTTCGGCAAACTGGATGTGGCCCTGCCGCTCGCAGAAAGGCGAAGATGCGCGTCTGTATGAAGGTGTAAAGGCTTTGAGTGATTTTTGCTGCGACTTGAAGATAAATGTTCCCACAGGAAAAGATTCGCTTTCGCTTTCGCAGCAATATCCCGGCGGAGAAAAGATTATTTCTCCGGGAACAGTGATTGTTTCTGCGGGAGCTGAGGTGAGTGATGTGAGAAATGTTACATCGCCTGTGGTAGTTAACGATGAAGATTCCACACTCCTGCATATAGATTTCAGCAAATCGGAACTCCAACTCGGTGGTTCGGCGTTCTTCCAAACGCTTGGCGCGGTGGGAAGCAAGGCTCCGCAGGTTGAAGATGCCGAATATTTCCGCGCAGCCTTCAATGCCGTTCAAACAATCGAGAAAAACGGATTCGCACTTGCGGGTCATGATGTTTCGGCAGGCGGTCTCGTAACCTGTTTGCTTGAGATGTGTTTCTCCAATACCAAGGGCGGATTGAATGTAAGCCTTGATGCTTTTGCCGATAAGGATTTGCTCAAGATTTTGTTTGCTGAGAATCCCGCCGTGGTGCTTCAGGTGGCAAATGCAAACCTTGATGCCGTAAAGAAAATCCTTGAAGAATCGGGCGTGGCTTATGTGGCTCTCGGCAAACCTGTTGCCGAGCGTACCATAAAGATTGAGAAAGACGGCAAGACCGTGAACCTTGATATTGACGAGCTTCGCGATGAGTGGTATGAGACTTCTTACAGGCTCGACACCAAACAAAGTTTCAACGGTTGTGCTGAAGAGCGTTTCAAAAACTACAAGAATATTCCTCTTGACATTAAATATCCCGACCATTTCAAAGGTACGCTTGAAAGTCTCGGATTGGATGCCGACCGTAGGAAACCTTCGGGCGTTCGTGCGGCGATAATTCGCGAAAAGGGTACGAATGGCGAGAGAGAAATGGCGTATGTGCTTTATCTTGCGGGATTTGATGTAAAAGATGTCATGATGACTGACCTCGTGAGCGGACGTGAAACTCTTGATGACATAAACATGATAGTTTTCTGCGGAGGCTTTTCGAATAGCGACGTACTTGGCTCTGCCAAAGGCTGGGCTGGTGCATTCCTTTACAATCCCAAGGCAAAAGCAGCCCTTGAACGTTTCTACGCGCGTAAGGACACACTTTCGCTCGGAGTATGTAACGGTTGCCAGCTCATGGTAGAATTGAATTTGATAAACCCCGACCACAAAAAGCGTTCTCATCTTCTCCACAACAATTCTCACAAGTTCGAAAGCAACTTCGTGGATGTAGATATAGAGAAGAACGAAAGCGTGATGTTCGGCTCGCTTTCCGGCTCAAAGCTCGGTCTGTGGGTGGCTCATGGCGAAGGTCATTTCTCACTTCCCGAGCCCGAGAGCGCATACAACATCGTTATGAAGTACTCTTACGATAAATATCCCGCCAATCCCAATGGCTCGGACTACAACACCGCAGGTATTGCGAGTGCGGACGGTCGTCATGTGGCAATGATGCCTCACCCCGAACGTGCATTCCTGCCTGGGCAGAGTGCTTTCTATCCTTCCTCGCGCAAGAACGATGAAATCACGCCGTGGGTGGAAGCTTTTGTGAACGCTCGCAAATGGGTTGAAGAACATACCAAATAAGCAGGGCGGCAGCCGGCGAAAGTTAGAGAATGGACAGGCTGTTTTTATGCATAAAACTTGCAAAAAACAGCGTCTGTATAAGTCATTGTAAAATAAAATCTTAGAAAGGCGAAAAATACAAGCCATATATTTTAAAACATAAGGCACATATTTTAAAATATGTGCCTTATGTTTTTTACGAAGTGCCTTATGTTTTTTTTGTATGTGCACATATTGTGAATTTTTCGATAAATATGCAGTGTGAGTTTGGATATATGTTTATGTTCTGTTGCTTTTTGTGCGCCGTAATATATCTGTATGCTTTGCGAAAGGGCAAATTTTCGTAACTTTACACTCAAATATATTTTAACTTGATGCTTAAAAAAATAATCCGCGTTGTTCTGGTGGCGATAGGTTCGGTGGTGCTGCTGTTTATGCTGTTTGCCGTGGCTTTATATATACCGCCTGTTCAGAATTTTGTGGTTCATAAGGTTGCCGGTTATGCTTCCGAAAAAACGGGCATGGATTTGCGCGTGGGGAGAGTGCGTCTTGCTTTTCCTCTCGACCTTGCCCTTATAAATACTTTTGCAAGTCAAAAAGGCGATACCGTGCTCGATGCACGCAGCGTGAGGGTTAATGTGGCATTGCTACCGCTTTTTCAAAGCCGTGTGGACGTTGACGGATTGGAAATATACGACAGCAAAATCAATACAGTAGACTTTATAAGCAACACACAGATTAAAGGTTATGTGGGAGAGCTTAAATTGCAAAGCCATGGCATTGATTTGGCAAATTCGTATGTGAATATTGATGGCGGCAACCTTGCAAATTCAAATGTTACGGTATTGCTCTGCGATACTGCCAAAGAAGATACCACTCCAAAGAAACCTACCGTTTGGCGAATCAAGTTGAGTGGGTTCGACATAACGAATTCTGCTGTTAAGTTGCGTTTCCCGGGCGATTCCATGAGAGTAAGTGCGGCTGTCGGCTCGCTTACTGTGAAAAACGGCTATTTCGATATAGCCCGCAATCTTTATACGGTGGAACATATAGGAATTCGCAAAACTGGTGCTACTTATGATATTCCTTATGAGGCTTATGTTAAGAAGTTAGACCCTAATCATATAGCCGTAACAGGTTTCAATGCTGACATAGACAGTTTGAAATACAACGCCGGGGCGATTCGTGCGCGGTTGAAGGGACTGACGGTGAAAGAAAAGAGCGGTCTCGCGCTCAATGACATGGGCGGTACGCTGTATGTGGATTCGGCGAAACTCGAACTCGGAGGATTCAAACTCAAAACGCCTTATTCCACTTTGAATGCCACGGGAGTGTTTGCTTTCGATGCTTTGAACAGGGACGGAGAGGGAGCAATCAAACTTAAAATAGGAGGCAATCTTGACCGCCGCGATTTAATTTCTGCAATTCCGGGAGGACTTGGAGCGGATGTAGAGAAACTTTTGCCCGTGAAGCCGGTTAACATTGACGCAACGCTTGGCGGGGAGAAAGGTAACCTGACTGTGGAAAACGGCAAGGTATCGGTTGATGGCATGATGCAACTGCGTCTTGACGGAAAACTTAATGACATAACTTCCGACAAACGTTCCGGAAATTTAAGGTATTCGCTCAAGACATGGAACATAGATTATCTGAAAAATGCCTTCGGACTTGATTCCGAGAGCGGGATAAATATTCCTCACGGGGTTTCTGCTTATGGAACTTTGAAGTTCCGGGGCGAACGTTATGAAACTGATTCGCGACTTGTGCTGGGGCATGGCAAAGCAAGCGTAAACGGTTGGTTTGACACGCATAGCAATTCGTATTCCGCGAGAGTTTCCACACAGAGCGTGCCTCTCGGAAAAATAGTTGTGGGAAGCGGTCTCCACAATCTCACTTCGCAGATATCGGCAGCGGGAAGCGGCTTCGATCCTTTCGGAAAGAGCATGAAAATGTCGGCAAAAGCAAACTTTAAGAAGTTCGGCGTTGGCGGATATGACTTGAGCAATACTAAGATTGCGGCACTTATGCGTGGTGGTGCGGGAAAAGTTTCGTTTGTTGCCGATAACGACATTTTGCAAGGTCAGGGAAATATTGATGTACAATTTACCAAGAAATCCGTAAAGGGAAAACTGAATGCGAAACTCGGCGGATTGGACATAAAGAAACTGACAGGCGGCGAAAAGAACATGAAATTGTCTACGCGCGCTGCAGCCACGTTTTATGCCAACAGCAACATGAGCGTTTATGGAATAGACGCCACGGTTGACAGTATAATGTTTCATGTGGACAGTGGCAAAAGTTTTCGAGCGAAGGACCTGCTTGTAAAACTCGACAACCATCGCGATTCTCTTTATGCCAGAGTTTCGGCGGGCGATTTGCATCTTACTGCTCACAGTCGCAACAATATAGACAGAATATCTGCGCAGGTAGGTAAGTTCATGACGGCACTAAACAAGCAGATAAAGCATAAACATCTTGACCAAGAGCTTTTGCGTAAACAATTACCGGCAATAAGTCTCATGGTTGACGCTGGAAATGACAATCCTCTCAGCAATTTCCTGAAATTTCACGGGGGATATTCGTTCAACCAACTGTTCCTGCATTTACAAAGCGACCCTCATAACGGAATAGACGGCACGGGGTATATTCACAGTTTGAATACTGGCTCCATTTTGCTCGATACGATGAATATTTCGCTTTATCAAGACACCACAGGATTGCGTTTCAAAGGTCTTGTTCACAATGCCACCAAATACAATCCTTATATCTTCACCGCCGGAATAAACGGATATTTGCTGAACGACAGGGCCGGTGTGGAAGTTGTCTATAAAGACAAAAAAGGTGTTGAAGGAATGAATGTCGGAATGCGTGCCTTGTTGACCGACAGCGGCACAACTTTCCACATGTATCCCGAGAATCCCGTAATAGCATACCGCAAGTTCAAGGTGAACAAGGACAATTATCTCACACTGTTTGATGATAACACGCTGCAATCGGACATAGATTTGCTTGCAGACGACGGTACTGGTTTGAAAGTCTATGGAAACCGTACGGATTCCGTGAGCGACATAACTGTAAGCGTAAACCAAGTAAATTTGCGTGAACTGACATCCTCCATACCTTTTGCTCCGTTGATTTCGGGCTTCCTGTCGGGCGATTTGCATGTTACGAAAGAAAACGAAAAGCTTGCAGCTGCTTACGATCTCGGTGTGAAAAACATGGAATATGAGGGCGCACCGCTCGGAGACATCGGACTTGTGGGTACATATTTCCCCATGCTCAAGAAAGAGGCGCATTATATAAATACTTCCATAACGCGTGCAGGAGAGGAAGTGGCTAATCTTGACGGAACGTATTATGGCAAGAGCGATTCGCTTAATGCTTGTTTGCAACTGGAGAAATTTCCTACCGAAATGTTCAACGGTTTTACGGGAGAAACACTCGGACTTGACGGTTATCTCGGAGGCGACCTCGATTTAACGGGAACAACATCAAAACCAATGCTTAGTGGTAAGGTTTTGCTTGATTCCGTAATAGTATACTCTGATATATATGGCATAAATCTAAGAGTGGAGAAAGATTCCGCCATTGTCAGAAACAGTGTGCTGCATCTTGATACTCTTAATTTCTATTCAACACAAAACAATCCGCTTGTCGTTGACGGAAATTTGGATTTCAGCAACTTTGACAATGTGAATATGAACATGAAAGTCAAGGCTCAAAACTTCAAACTGATAAATTCCAAGCAAACAGCCAAGTCTGAAGTTTACGGAACTGTTTATTCCGATGTTGATGTAACGGTGCAGGGAACGCTTTCGAGTCTGTTTGTTTACGGAAACCTGAACGTACTTCCCAAGACAGATGTTTCGTATGTGCTAAAAGACAGTCCGCTTTCCGCTGAAAACGATTTGAATTCTTTAGTAAGTTTCGTGGATTTCAGTGATACTGCAGCCGCACCGCCCAAAAGGGAAGAGGCAACGGGCGTAACCATGGTGCTGAACGTAAATATTAATGACGTAGTTCATTTGCACTGCGACATAAACGATGACAAGCAGAGCTATATAGATGTAGAAGGTGGGGGAAATCTTACTTTCAAATATACGCCAACGGGTGAGATGTTTCTTACCGGACGTTACACAATGAACAGCGGCGAAATGAAATATGCTCTGCCTGTAATACCGTTAAGAACTTTCTATCTTACCGAAGGCAGTTATATTGATTTTACAGGAGAACCTATGAACCCTACGCTTAATATTGCTGCAAAAGAAAGAGTGAAAGCTTCGGTGAATGACAATGACAAACCGCGTTCCGTTAATTTTGATGTTGGTTTGAAACTCACTCAGCCACTCAACAGAATGGGACTTGAATTTACTATCGAGGCTCCGGATGACCAGACAATACAGAATCAGCTTGCTTCCATGTCGGCGGAACAGAAAAACAAACTCGCCATTTCAATGCTTGCCACGGGATTGTATCTTGAAGAAAACAATGCCTCAAACGGATTAAAGACAAGTAACGCGCTTAATGCTTTCTTGCAAAACCAGGTACAGCAGATTGCGGGCAAGGCTTTGAAGTCTGTGGATTTAAGTGTTAGCGTGGAAGACGGAACTTCTGCGACAGGAGAATCAAATACAGACTATTCCTTCCGTTTTGCAAAGAAATTCTGGGGCAACAGAGTAAACGTTATAATAGGAGGACATGTATCAACCGGAGAAGATGCCCGAAACGATGCAAGCAGTTTTATTGATAATATATCTCTTGAATATCGTATTGACAACAGTGCCAAACGCTACGTGAGAATTTTCTATGACCATAACTCGCAAGACCCGCTTGAAGGCAGTTTAACGGAAGCCGGCGCAGGTTTGGTGCTGAGGCGTAAGGCAGAAAAGTTTGGAGAGATATTTACTTTTTGGAAAAAAGGAGACAGCAGTTCACAGAAGTCGCAGAAAAAGAAACGTAAAAAGACCGAGGCAAGAGCCATGGTGGAGAAAAAACGCGAAGGAAGCGGCAACCAAAACAATAATGTCAACGACAAATGATACATATATATAATATAGGAATCTTAGGATGCCGCGTAAAAAACAGGGCTCACCTAATGAGAAAAGTTGCCTGCGCACTAAGTTTTGCATTGGTGGCAATATTATTTATGTCATCATGCTCAACTACTTCGAATATCCCCGAAGACGAACAACTTTATACAGGAATAAAATCAATAGACTATAAAGGCGTGAAGCGTTCTTCCAAGGCGGAGAATGATTCTGCAGGTATAATAAAGTCAATAGCTGATGCTGCGCGAACCGTAGATAATTTGTTGAATTCGAAAAATGCAGGAGTGAAAGATTTGCTTGAGCTTACAGGAAAGTCAGATACCTTAAGCGAAAAGGAACGCCGCATAGCCGACAAGCAAAAACGTACAGCAGATGCCAAGGCTTGGGAAAATGCAAGCGAAGAAGTTGACGGCGTACTTGCTTATCCGCCCAACGCATCCTTATTTGGCAGTTCGTCTTTAAGGCATCCGCTTCCCATGGGACTTTGGTTTTATAACGGCTTTGTCAATTCCAAAAGTTTCATAGGCAAATGGCTTTTCAAGAATTTCTCGCAAAAACCCAAATATATTTCTATGGTAAATCCGGAACTCCGTGCCCGTGTTGCAACAAACACTCTTCATAATTACGGATATTTTCATGGGGATGTAAGCTACGAAGTTCTTCCTTATTCAAATAATCGCAAAGCTAAGGTTAAGTATTATGTTACACCGCGAGATGTTTTCCGTTTTGATTCTATTGCTTACCTTAATTATCCTCCCGAAATAGATTCTCTTATCCACAGTAAAAAGGAATGGTCGAAACGTTTGCTTCATAGAGGCGATCAGTTCTGCGCGTCAAAGATAAGCGAAGAGAAAACTCGTCTCAGGAATCTATTCAGAAACAACGGATATTTCTATTTTAATCCAGACTACACTGTTTTCTCTGCAGATACGTTTGCTATTCCTGGAAAAGTACAAATGCGGATACAGCCGGCAAAGAACATTCCCGACAATGCCAAAAGAAAATGGTATTATGGCAAGAAGATTGTCTATATAAACGCAACTCCCGGCGATACAACGCTGAAACATGTTACACGTGGTGATTTTGAATTTTATTATCCCGGGCGGCGCATCCCTTTGCACTCGAGTCTTTGGAAGCAAAATGTGTTTTCCATGCGCGGGAAGCCGTACAGCTATTTAAAGCAGAGTTTCACTACTTCAAAACTAAGTAGTTTGCAAGTTTTCAGTTCTATAGATATGAACTATTTCCCTCGCGATACAACGGGTGCAAGCGACACTCTTGATGTCTATCTTTTCGCAAAGCTTGACAAACCTTACGAATCAGAGTTCAACATGAACGTAACAGCCAAGAGCAATGACCAGGTAGGTCCCGGAGCTTCTTTTGAAATTGCCAAGCGCAACGCTTTTCGAGCCGGAGAAAAATTGAGTTTCAGAATCTATGGTTCATACGAATGGGAAACCCAGACCAGACGACACGAACGTAATGATCTTCTTAATTCATACGAGTTGGGTAGTTCCATTGGTGTAGAATTTCCTACACTGTTCATGCCATGGATAGATAATAGTAAGATTTTCTTTCCCTCTTCCACTAAATTCACTCTTAGCGGCGATTGGATGAATCGTTCAGGATATTTCAATATGACCAAATGGGGATTGGATATGACATATAATTGGCGTCCTTCGCGCCATGTTACTCATTCTCTTTCCATATTTTCTCTTGACTATAACAGAATTTTCAAGAAATCGGCACGTTTCGATTCTGTAATGAATGCCAATCCCGCGCTTTTCGTTAGTATGCGAAACCAATTTATCCCTGCCATAAGCTATAGCTTTACTTACAGTTCTACAAGGCGTGCCTTAAATCCTGTTTGGTGGCAGACCACAGTTAAGGAGTCGGGAAATTTAATCTCGGGAATCTATGCTTTGAGCGGAAGAAAGTTCAACGAAGAGAACAAAAGTTTTCTTGGCAATCCTTTCGCTCAGTTTGTAAAACTCACAACCGAGCTGCACAAAACGTTTACCATTAATCCGACGTTCAAATTTGCTACAAGGTTCTTTGCCGGTGTAATATATTCTTACGGCAACAGCAGCGTGGCTCCATATAGTGAGCAATTCAGTTCGGGCGGTGCCAATTCCATAAGAGCGTTCACGGTTCGTTCCATTGGTCCGGGACGTTTCCATTCTCAAGAATCAAAATATTCTTATATCGATCAGACAGGCGATATAAAATTAGAGGCAAACGCCGAGTTACGTTTCAAACTTTTCGGTTCTCTTTATGGAGCAACGTTTCTTGATGCTGGTAATATTTGGCTAATGCGCAAGGATGAAAAACGCCCGCATGGGAGACTCTCCGGTTCGGACTTCTTAGAGTCTATAGCTCTCGGCACGGGAGCGGGACTACGCTATGACATGGAATTTCTTGTATTGCGCCTTGACCTCGGCGTGGCACTACATGCTCCCTACGAAACTTCCAAAAAAGGATATTATAACATAGAAAAATTCACCGATGGTCTGTCTTTGAATTTCGCCATAGGCTATCCGTTCTAAAGCAACTCTGAAATAAATAACAATAAATAATATGAAAGCAAAAATCATTTTCGCCGCAATTGCTCTCGGCTCTTGTGTCATGTCCCCGGCAAAGGACGTAAATGTTTCTTCGCCCAATCAAAAACTTGTTGTAAGCATAAACGACAATGGAGGCAAGGCTTCTTATTCAATTAATTACGAAGGTAAGACTTTTCTCAATTCTTCGCGTTTGGGAATTGTTGCCGACGCAGGAAATTTTGCCGAGAATCTTTCGATAGCAGGTTCGACAACGGCAAAAATAGATGAGAAATATTCTCTCAGTCGTTCCAAAACAGCAAACGCACATTATGTGGCAAATCAGCTGAAACTGGAGTTGAAAAACGCAAAAGGGCAAACAATGTTCGTAACGTTCAATGTCTCGGACAACGATGTGGCTTTTCGCTATTCTTTTCCTGTTCTCGGCGGTTGGAACGCCATGCATGTAGACTCCGAAACCACTTCTTTTAATATTCCTTCCTCGTCCACGGCTTTCATTGCTCCGCAGAGCGACCCCTGTTCGGCTTGGTGCAGAACACATCCCGCTTATGAGGAAGTATATTCCCTTGATGCTCCGCTCGACAAGAAGTCTCAGTATGGATACGGTTATACTTTCCCTGCCTTGTTCCGTGTTGGCAATGACGGTTGGATGCTTATAAGCGAAACGGGAACCGATGGCGGATATGCCGGCTGCGCTCTTTCCGAATACAAGAACGGAGAGGGATATACTGTAGCTTTCCCCTCGCACGGGCAAAATGCAGGCTTGGGCTCCGACGGATGCGGTTTGTCACTCCCCGCTTCAACTCCGTGGCGAACCATAACCGTTGGCTCTACGCTCAAACCCATTGTCGAGACCACCATTCCCTTTGACGTTGTAAAAGCAAAGTATCCTGCATCGCAAAACTATGCTCCCGGACGTTACGTGTGGAGTTGGATTATTTGGCAGGACGAATCAATAAACTACGACGACCAGAAAGCGTTCATAGACATGGCTGCTCAAATGGGCTATGAGTATAGTCTCATTGATGCCAATTGGGATGTGGAAAAAAACATAGGACGTAAGCGCATGGCAGAGCTTAGCAAATATGCGGCTTCCAAAGGTGTGCGCCTCATTTTGTGGTATAATTCCAACGGTTCTTGGAATGATGCGCCTCAAACTCCTCGTAATCTCATGAACACGGTGCTTCAACGTCGCAAGGAGATGAAATGGCTTAAAGAAACGGGTATAGCAGGAATAAAAGTGGACTTCTTTGGTGGCGACAAACAGGAAACCATGCAACTGTATGAGGATATTCTTGCCGATGCAAACGATTTTGGAATTTTCGTGATATTCCATGGCTGCACGTTGCCCCGTGGTTGGGAAAGAATGTACCCGAACTTCATAGCTTCCGAGGCTGTAAGGGCTTCCGAAAACGTTTATTTCAACGAAGAAAGTGCCAAGAGTGAGGCACAGGAACTTGCCACATTTGCCTTTACTCGCAATGCAGTAGCAGCAATGGACTATGGCGGCACTATGCTCAACAAATATTTTTCGCGCGACAACAAGAGCCGCCACGCGCGTCATACCTCCGACATCCTCGAAATTGCTGCTGCTTATATCACGCAGTCTGATGTGCAGTGTGTTGGAATAATGCCTAACAATCTCAATGAGCTTCCGCAGTTCGAACTTGACATGTTGAAGGAAATTCCTGCGGCTTGGGATGAAACACAATTCATAGACGGCTATCCCGGCAAGTATTTTATTGTGGCGCGTCGCAAAGGTAATGATTGGTATGTAGCCGGTCTTAATGCGGGTGATAAGGAATTGAAACTTACTCTCAAACTTCCCATGTTTGCCGGCAAACAAGTAACGTACTACAACGACCGTCCCGCAAAAGGCGGGGCACTTCCGCAGGGACAAATGCAGAAGTTGAAAGTCAATACCAAGGGCGAGGCAAAAGTTGTCATTCAGCCTCAGGGCGGTTTGCTATTGCAGTAAAAATGTTAGTATTCTCAAAAACAGCAAGACCATGAAAACCGCATTGCTTTCGGCTTTATTTGCCGGTATTGTTTGTTGTGCGCTGCACGCAGAGAGCACAAAAGTTTCCTCGCCTGACGGAAAACTTGTCGTGGAAGTCAATGATGACGGCGGCAGAGCCAATTATTCCGTACAGTATGAGAGTAAGAAATTTCTTGATGCTTCGCGCCTTGGCGTGTTTGCCAATGTGGGCGACTTCACACAGGGATTGAAGCTAACGGGTTCTTCGTTTTCAAAGATTGACGAGACCTACGCAATGACGCGCATAAAATGTTCTGAAATACATTATGTGGCAAACAGCATGAAACTCGATTTCGTCAACGCCAAAAACCAGAAGATGACGATTACATTCAATGTTTCGGACAACGATATTGCTTTCCGCTATTCGTTTCCCATAACCGGCACATGGTACAGCATACGTATTGACCGCGAAGCCACGTCTTTCAACATTCCCGAGCGTTCCACATCGTTCGTGGCTCCGTTAAGTCCCGCCGAAACAGGCTGGTGTCGCGCCACGCCTGCGTATGAAGAAAAATTTTCACTTGATGCTCCGCTCAACAGAAGGTCGCAATACGGCGAGGGATACGCTTTCCCTGCTCTCTTTCGCATAGGCAATGACGGCTGGATGCTTCTTGGTGAAACCGGCACCGACAGTGATTATGCAGGATGTTCGCTTTCCGAATATGTTCCGGGCGAAGGCTACAGAATCACGTTCCCTTTGCCGGGACAGGGAAGCGGTCTCGGTTCTTCGGCATGCGGTTTCTCGCTTCCAGGAAGCACTCCGTGGCGAACCATAACCGTAGGTTCCACGCTCAAACCCATTGTCGAAACCACCATTCCCTATGACGTGGTGAAACCTCTCTATGAGCCGTCTCAAACATATAAGCCCGGTCGCTATGTGTGGAGTTGGATTAACTGGCAGGACCCTTCAATCAATTGCGAAGACCAGAAACTATTCATAGATATGGCTGCAACCATGGGATATGAGTATAATCTTATTGACGCCAACTGGGAACGCGATGAGAAGATTGGGCGTAAGCGCATGACCGAGCTTAGCAGTTACGCCATTTCCAAAGGAGTTCGCCTTATTCTCTGGTATAGTTCCAACGGACACATAAACGATACCCACGAAGGACCGCGAAATCTCATGGACAAAGGGTATATTCGCCGCCGCGAGATGAAATGGCTTAAAGACATAGGAGTAGCGGGAATAAAGGTCGATTATTTCGGGTGCGACAAGCAGGAAACCATGAAACTTTATGAGGACATTCTTGCCGATGCCAATGATTTTGGAATTTTTGTGATATTCCACGGATGCACGTTGCCCCGTGGTTGGGAAAGAATGTACCCGAATTTCATTTCTTCCGAAGCTGTAAGGGCTTCCGAAAACGTTTATTTCAACGACGAAAGCGCAAAGAGCGAGGCGCAAGAGCTTGCCACGTTCGCTTTTACCCGAAATGCCGTTGCGGCAATGGACTACGGGGGTACTCTTCTCAACAAACACATGTCGCGCGACAATAAAAGCCGCCATGCACGCCACACTTCGGATATACTCGAAATAGCAGCCGCCATTTTCACCCAGACCGAGGTGCAGTGTATAGGCATGATGCCCAACAATCTTGAGGAACTTCCGCAGTTTGAACTCGATTTGCTCAAGGAAATTCCCACTGCGTGGGATGAAACACGCTTCATAGACGGCTATCCCGGCAAGTATTTCGTTGTGGCACGCCGCAGCGGAAGCAACTGGTACGTTGCAGGACTCAATGCAGAGGAAAAGGAATTGAAATTAACGCTCAGTCTGCCCATGCTTGCAGGAAAACAGGTGAGCTATTACAATGACAGCCCCGCCAAGAACGGTTCTCTGCCGCAGGGTCGGATGCAAAAACTGAAAGTAAACGCCAAAGGCGAAGCAAAAGTGGTTATCCGGTCCGGCGGAGGTCTGGTGTTGAAATAATCGTGGGCGCAATCCCCGCATTTCCAATGCGCGAGACGCTGCAAAAACGCCTCAAAAATCGGCTTTTGTAAGTTGTTGTAAAACATGTACTTGGAAACGCCAAAAATACAAGGCATTTATTTTGAAATATAAGGCACTTATTTTAAAATATGTGCCTTGTATTTTTTATGACAAGGCTTATGTTTTTTCCGACATATTGAAATACTCTTCATCGTTGCCGTTTTTCGAGATTTTGTTACCCGTATGCGCCGTGTTTTTTGCCACAAATCAATGTTGCTTTGCCCACTTTGATTTCCCCTGTATCTTGCTTTTGGGCGCGTTCGCGAAAAAGTCTTAACTTTGCACCGCAAACGTAAAAATAATTTGAAGCATGAAAACGCGGGTCTTCGGATTTTTCATTTGTATGTGCGTCATGATGTGCGGGGTGTTTACTTCGTGCAAGGAAAAGCCCATGGGTGTTGACGAAATTTACAAGAACGATGCATCGGGAGTGGTTTTAATAATGAACAGGTTTTACTACACTATAAACATAGGCGGAAGTGTGCTTTATTTCACCGGTGTGGGCGAGGACGGAAGCCTTACAAACTTAACCGACAACCTTGCGGAGATCACCCGAAACTCTGCCGTGGCTTTCGGAACGGGCTTTTTTATTTCGCGAGACGGAAACATTCTTACCAACCGCCATGTGGTGCGCCCCGAAATAGACAAGGATGTTATTCGCCGGGCTCTCGGCAATCAGATTGTTAAGATCAGGAGCTTGTTTGCGGCTATGCGCGATGCTGCCGAGGAACAATATAGCGAGGCTTACTATCAGGGTTTGTACAGCGATGTGGATAACAGCGAACAACTTGAAGAACTTAGAGAAAACATGGAGGAATATGACCGAAATGTGGCAATGCTTGAAAATATAGACCTGTCGGAAATAAGAATAACCGCCTCAAGCCAGGTGGGAATTGCCTATAACGGCGACCAAGTGTCGTCTGCGCGAGATTTTTCCGCCTGCACCGTAACGAGAGTGTCGGGCATTGACGATGTGGACCTGGCTCTCATAAGGCTCAACAGCAAGAAAACTCCCAAGGGATGCTATATTTTCCACTTTGCAAGCGGAACGAAAGGCAAGCGAACGCTTCTTGAGACTTATTGGCAGAGAATGCGCCGCGACTATAAGGGACGAAAGTTGAAAGCCGGCACTCAACTTTGCATGATAGGCTTTAATCACGGACCGCAGTTGGCTCAAACTTATCGCGGATTGAAGTCCCAGATAACCGAGGGCAGTCTTCTTCAAGACCCTGACGAATATCGGTTGATGTATTCCATACCTGTGCTTCACGGTTCGAGCGGAAGTCCGGTGCTGAATATGTATGGCGATGTAGTGGGAGTGAATTTTGCAAAACTTCAGGGCACTACTTCTTTTAATTTCGGCATTCCGCTAAAAAGAATTAAGGAATTTCTCGGAATGGAATAGTATGCATCCCGTCCGAACGGGCATGCAAGACTTGATTTTCGGGACGTTTTTGAAGGCGTTCGCAGTGTTGAAAAAAAACATAAGGCTTGTTGTAAAAAATACAAGCCATATATTTTAAAATACAAGGCACTTATTTTAAAATAAGTGCCTTGTATTTTTCGTCTTTCCAAATATCTGAAAAAGAATGAGGTACAAAACCCCTTAAAACGGGGATAAAAATGCGGTTTCCGGGGGGTATTAAAATGAGATGTCTGTACCGCCGTTTGCTCTGCGGCAAACGGCAATTTGTATGTTCATGAGGCTGTGCCCGAAACGGCGAAGGTTGCGGGTTTCGAGGCTGATTTGTTGTTTTTTTGTAAATTCGCATCCTAACATATCACATTACCTGAAAATAATGAAACGTAGAGATTTTTTGGAACTCTGTGCGGCTATGGCGGTTGCGCCTTTCGTGCCCGGCAAAGTGCTTGCTGCTTTTGACGAGAGTAAACGTCCGCGTTCGGTTGCGCCTTTGAACATAAAGAATATAACCGTAAAGCTGAATTGTGAGAAAGCTTTTTCGGCTCTTCACATATCCGACACTCATCTTGCCATGGTTGACAATCGTGACAACGAACGTAAAATGAAACTTGCCGCCGCACGCAGCCGCATTTTCCCGAATGCAGAACACTATCTTGACGAGTCGGTGGAATATGCCAAGAAGAACGACATGATGCTCATACATACGGGCGATCTTATAGACTTTACGACCGAAAGAAACCTTGATTGCGCTTCGTCGCACATAATGGGCGATAATGTCATAGCATCTGCGGGCAATCATGAGTATTCGCAGTATGTGGGCGAGGCAAAAGAAGACGAGGCTTACAAACAGCAGAGCTATGCAGCGGTGCAGGAGGTTTTTCCCAACAATCTTGTGTTTTATTCCAAGGTGGTTAATGGGGTGAATTTCGTGGCTATTGACGATATATACTATAATGTTACCGAACATCAGCACGAACTCGTGGAACAGGAGATGAAAAAGGGACTGCCTGTGGTGTTGCTTTGCCATGTTCCGCTTTATACTCCTAAGCATGCCGAGTATGCCATGAAACGCAATGATAACGGCGCGGCTTATGTAACGGGTGCGCCCCTCAGCATCACTTCCACTTACAAAAACGACCCCTCTCTGCCCGAAAGTCAGCAATGGCGCAATCGCGGTGTGCAGCAAAGAGCCGACAAACCCACGCTTGAATTCGTGAAATGGCTTAAAAAGCAAAAACAGCTCAAAGCTATTTTATGCGGTCATTGTCATTATTTCTATGAGGAGCGTTTCTCTCCCACGGCTATGCAATATATTGTGGGCGCAAACTATGACGGTGCTGCCTATAATGTGAGATTCGAGGGCTGGACGCTTTGATTTTCCAAATAAAAGGTAAAGAGTAGCAGCCGAACAAGATTCGGCAGTTACTCTTCTTCGTATTTCTGATAAAGAAAATCGTTGTAGGGATATTTTTGTACGTGCAGGTATCTCACTTTGTCGTACAACATCTTCTTGAAAATGTCTATATTTGTGCGCTGTTTGGCTGAAATGAAAATGCAGTCGCCTCCCATTTTTGCCATCCATGTTTTCTGCAATTCTTCAAGCGAAATGTTTTTCTCGGTAGCCGGTGTGAGGTCGTCCTCGTCCTTTTTCTCCCAGCTGTAAGCATCAACCTTGTTAAACACAAGGATTGTGGGCTTTTCGGCACAGCCCAAATCTCCGAGCGTCTTGTTTACAACTTCAATCTGCTCTGCAAAGTCAGGGTGGGAAACGTCAACTACATGAATTAAAAGGTCTGCCTCTCTCACCTCGTCCAATGTGCTCTTGAACGAGTCCACGAGGTCGGTGGGAATCTTGCGAATGAATCCCACCGTGTCGCACAACAGGAACGGCAGGTTCTCTATCACCACTTTCCTAACGGTTGTGTCGAGTGTGGCGAACAATTTGTTTTCTGCAAAAACCTCAGCCTTGGCAAGAAGGTTGATTATGGTGCTTTTCCCAACGTTTGTATATCCCACGAGAGCGGTTCTAATCATTCTTCCGCGCCCGCTTCGCTGCGTGGTTTTCTGTTTGTCTATTTCCGAAAGGCGACGTTTGAGCAACGCCATGCGGTTCAAAATTATACGACGGTCCATTTCGAGCTGCGTTTCTCCCGGTCCGCGCAAACCAACCGAGCCTTTGCCGCCACCGGAACCCGAACCGCCGCCCTGACGTTCGAGGTGGGTCCACATACGTTGCAATCGCGGCAACATATATTTATATTGCGCAAGTTCTACCTGGGTTTTAGCCGTTGCGGTTTGCGCCCTCATGGCAAAAATGTCGAGAATAAGCGATGTGCGGTCAAGTATTTTAATCTGCAACTCCTTTTCGATGTTGCGTATTTGCTTTGCCGACAATTCGTCATCGAATATCGCCATGCTTATTTCCCGTCCTTCTTCGGCTTCGTCCTTTATATATTTGCCTATCTCCTCGAGTTTGCCCGAACCAACGTATGTAACGGCGTGGGGCTGCACTATTTTTTGCGTGAAACGCTTTACGGTTTTTGCTCCGGCAGTTTCCGCAAGAAATTCAAGCTCGTCAAGATATTCTTCGGTCTTTTTCTCTGTTTGCTTTTCGGTGGTTAAACCAACGAGAATGGCTGTTTCTTCTTTGTGTGCGCTATATATGTAATCTTTCATTTGTCGGCTGAGAAATTGTATGCGCAAAATTAGCAATTTCCTTTGAATTTGGCTTCTGCAAGTCCGTATGTCGCTGAAAATTCATAATATTGCATTGTAAACTTGTAAGGAAATGAAAAAAACTATTTTGTTTTTGTCTGCATTGCTATGGGTAAGCGGAGCAACAATGGCGCAGCAGGCTCAAGTGGAAAGGCGTTCAAAAATTCCGTTTGCCTATAAGGATTTCAAAGACGGCAATATTGAGCTCGCTTTTGGCAAAGATAAAATTTACAAAGCCAATATCTTTCTGAAAGATGCCTCTTTGCTTTACAAAAATGACACAACTGTTATGAAAGCCAACCTTTTCGGCGTTATTTCCGTGGATTTTGGCGATGCGCTTTACCGTAAAACGGGCGACCGTATGGGGAAAGTTATCGAGCAAAAGGGCGAAGTTTTCCTGACAGTGGTAACAACAATCGACACGGACAGGATGCGCGAGGACGCACGAAGCGGAAGAAATTCTACATTCCTCGATTTGCCCGAATTTAATTTGTTTATAGACACAAATGCTGACTATTGGGCGGAAGGAGAAGGGAGTTCGTGGCCTTTGAAAGACGAATATTTTTTCGTGGTAAAGGGAGAAGCAATTCCCGCAGCCGAGAAGATTGTGAAGAAAAGCATTCGCGCCGACAAAAGAAACGACTTCAAGGAACTCATGAAGAATAGAAAATGGAGTTGGAAGGATGCTAATTCGCTTAAAGTGCTTGTTGATTATTTTTGAACCGATAAGTAGAGCCGAATGACCGAAAGAACATATAAAAGGTTTGTCGTTTTTCTTTGTCTGTGCCTTTGCGTTTTTGCCTCGTGCAACAAAGAACAGCAGGAAAGCGTTGTTGCCGCAAACGAAAAGCCTGCAGTCGACACCACAGCCGTTTTGTACAGCAACATATCCGAATGTGCCCGTCTGGCAACCGCAGAATACCGTATACACAAGATAGTTACTTTTGACGACAAGATAGTTGTGCGCGGCAAGATGTTTTCTCGTCCGTTCAGCAAGGCACTTCCCGTGGGAGATCGCAAGATTGCCATTCCTCTTGACGTTACTCTTAGGGGATATGTGGATTTTTCGGATTTCAACAAGAGTAACATTAAACGCAAGGACGGGAAAATCATCATCACTCTCCCTGATCCGAAAATCATGGTGGGAAATTCGAAAATAGACCACAGGAATGTCAAGAAACTTGTTGACCCTTTGCGCTCGAATTTCAAACAGGAGGAGATTGAAGCCTATTGCCGTCAGGGTATGGACAGTATTGCCATGGCTATTCCCCAACTTGGCATCGTGGAGGCGGCAAGAGTGAACGCCGCGCAGGTACTTGTACCGATAATTAAGGCTATGGGATATTCCGAAACCGATATAACAATTCAATTCCGACCCACTGTGAACGACCGAACCATATTACATTGGGCGGGTATCGAGGAACTTTTGAAAAGATAAGGCATGGAACCCGAAATAAAATCGAATTTCGACGATATAAAAAGACAGGGCGAACGCGCCAAACGGCGCAACAGGTGGAGCATGTTGATCAGCATGCCTGTTTTCTTGTTTGGCAAATTCATGGCGTTTGTTGTGCGCTATCCCTATTTGCTTCTTATTGCCGCCATAGCTGTTGCTGTGGTTTTCTTTGCAAATCGTTTTCGTTCCACGTCCGAAGTTAAGATAGAACATACCGGGAGTATTGGCAGAACAGTCAATCATATTACACAGGTTAAGGCAATAGGGCAGTGGGAGGCTCTGCATATTTCGTGCGAAGAAATGGTAGACACAACCGAAGAGCATTTCTTTGGCGACAAGAATCTCATAAAAATTTACCGGGGTACCATGATAATAGGAATAGACCTGGCTGATGCGGCGAAAGATTGGTTCACCGCACGTGGAGATACCGCTCTTTTGCGTCTGCCAAAGGTCAGATTGCTTAATCCGAGGTTTATTGACGAAGCCGGAACGCGAACTTTTTATGAGAAAGGCACATGGAACGAGCGCGTGAACGAGGTTTTGTACGAAAAAGCCCGTAAAGCCATGCTTCGGCGCAATCTTACTTCCATTCAAATCAATTTTGCCACGGACAATATACACCGACAATTTGAATCAATGTTCTTGTCGTTCGGCTATAAAACCATAATCTTTCTACCCGAAAGCAGAGAAATAAAAAAATGAAGGAAACGGCAATGATTTACAAGAATATATTGAGCGCAATGCTTTATGTGGCGTTGCTCTTGGCTGTTGTTTCGTGCGGCAAGGACGACAACGGTGGCGGCAAAAAGGACGAAGATTCCACAACAATACGCCGCACGGTGCTTGTGTATGTTAGTGCGCAAAATTCATTGGGCTATCAGCAGTTCAATAAGGGAGATTCTACGGAGATGATTGCCGGAAGTCAGTTCATGAACGCTCGCGACCAGCTTTTACTCTATGTTGACGATGCACAAAAGCCCAGAGTTTATCGCATTTACAAGGGTTGCAAGCAGCCACAGCTTGTGCGCAGATACGGGTCGGACGTAAATTCGAGCGATGCGGGTGTGCTCAAGGAATTGCTCCAATGGATGAAAGGCACATACCCTTCCGAAAGCTACGGATTGGTCATGTGGTCGCACAGCGACGGTTGGGTGCCGTCGTGGAGTAAGGATTATTCGCAGGTAAAGCGTAAAAGTTTCGGACTTGACGTTGGCGAGGGCGGCAACATGGAGTATGATTTGAACCGGAACAATTTCTACGGTTCCACAATGGACATTGACGACATGGCGCAGGCTATAGAGGAGAGCGGGGTGCACCCTAAATTCATTTTCTTCGATTCTTGTCTCATGCAGTGTATAGAAGTTGATTACGCTTTACGGCACGCCACGGATTATGTGATAGCTTCGCCGATTTCCACTCCAGCCATAGGGCCAAACTATACCACTCTCGTGCGCGACGGATTGTTCAAAGACGATGTTTCACAGATTGCCGCGTCATATTATAACTACATCGTGTCGCTGCCGTTAAACAATGTTTACAGCGACTTCGGCATGGTTATTTCGTGTGTCAGAACTTCCGAACTCGAGAACCTTGCCGCCGCCACCCGGAAGTGTATTTCCGAAATCAAGGCTTATGAAGTTGCGGCGGATAACGACACTGTTTACAACTGGATACCTATGGACGGGGTTACGCAATATGAACTTTATGCTTACAAATACTTCTATCGCCCCCATTTCTACGATTTTGCGTGCGCCATGAACAAGATGCTCTCGCCCGAAAGCTATGCGGAGTGGCGCAAGGCTCTCGACAAATGTATGGTATACTACAACGGTACGGAGAGGTTCTTTGTGGAGAGCGACAGCAAGGGCAACAGCAAGTTTCTTACTGTTGATTTGCTGCACTATTGCGCCATTTCGGCGTTCGTTCCCCAACAGATTTATTCGCAAAATGCGGCAAGTTGCATTTTCGGCGATTTGAATAAATGTTTCAGGCGCACGGAATGGTATGAAGATGCCGGTTGGGAAGATGCGGGTTGGTAATTTTTCACCCTGTTTTTGCATGCTGAAAAAAACACATGGCTTATCGCAAAAAATACAAGGCACTTATTTTAAAATAAGTGCCTTGTATTTTAAAATATATGGCTTGTATTTTTCGCGTTTCTATAAAGCTGAAAAACAATGACTTTTGAGGGGTGAAAAAAGAGGGTCGGAAATTTGGCTGCGAATGGCTTGAAAAACCGGCTTGCGGACAGTGCATAGCTTTATTTCCGCTGCATTCAAATCATTGTGTATCCGCTTCAATTCGTAACTTTGCATATGGATATGAAACCCTTTGGCATAATAAACATATTTCTCGTTGCGCTGTCCGTGGTGCTTGCGCCACGCGCTGCGGCACAAACCGATACAGTTGCGATAGTTTCCGAAAAGGGGGAAGACTGTTATGCGGCTGCGGCAATCAAAAACGGTGAGGGTTGTTTGAAGTATGCCGACACGCAGGGCATGTTTCTTTGCGACAGCAGTCTGGTTATGACCGGCGCATACATGAAATGGCAAAAAGTTGATGCCGGAGTTGCGGGCGGTTTTATGCTCCTTGCCGGAAACGCGGGCTATGTGACCGTGGGCGGGAGCGACGGCAGGGTAAACATGATAGAGTTTGCAGGCGAAGAGTCGGCAGCAGTGTTCACCGAAAAGGACGGACATCTGTCTGTAATCCGTAACGGCAGTGAAATGAACCTTGTTCTGAGGCAATACACGAGGAGCGGGAAAAAAGACATGGATTTCTGTTTCGTGGAAAAAACACGTGTGGACGGCAGAAATTACTTTCCCGCGCGTACATATCCCATGTCCTCTCCCGGAAGTGTGATAACCGACGGCTTGGGAGGGAAAGTTTATGAAGGACGCTTCAATTCCTATTTGGTTTCTCAGGCATTGGACTCCGCAACAACGAGCGTCGACTTGACGAAAGCCGTTTTGCCCGAACAGTTCACGGACTTCAAATATACCGTTGCCGCAAATTGCATTGTATATATACCCGAAAGTTTCGCGGAAAAAGTACCGCGCGAGTGGCGCAACGTGGTAAGTGTGGGCGAAAACAGTGCGCATTTGATAAGAAAAATGGAACTGTGCGACGGAAAGCCGTTTCATGCCCCGCTTTCTTTTACTGTGGGCAGAGATTCTCTGACCTATACCCGTGTGTTTCCGCATGAGGGGTGGAGTACATTGGTTTTGCCTTTTACCGTGTCGGTAACATCAGAGGAAACAGAGGCTTATGTTCCTGCGCATATAGAGAATGGCGAGGTTAAATTGGGAAAGAGCGATTCTATAAAGGCACAAACTCCTTACATTGTCCGTTTTGAACGCCGGGAATATGGTAATTCGCCGGTAACATTTACCGCAGCCGAAGGAACGGAAGTGTCATCATTCCTGCCCAATTGGGAAAACGGAAAATTCAACGGTACGTTGCAAACCATAAGACCCGCATCGCCGCAGGCGGAATACTTGTTTCTCGGAAATGACGGTTATACGTTTTCTCCTGCTGCCGAAGGAAGTTTCCTGCTACCTTTCAGGTGTGGTTTCAAGTTCCTTAAAGGCGCAGAAACAAGGGGACTGCGCCTCGCGAAAGACGGAACGGTGGATGTGAAAACGGTTATGGATGCGCAAATGCCGCAAACGGTTTACGACATAAACGGCATGAGAATGAACAAAACGGACAATTTGCCCGAAGGAATATTTATTATAAACGGAAAAAAGATTTACAGGCAAAAACAATGAAGATAGCAATAGATTTTGACGGGACTATAGTGCAACATCGTTACCCCGAAATAGGAAAAGAAATACCTTTCGCCACGCTAACTCTGAAAAAACTTATAGACGACGGGCATATACTTGTGCTCAACAGCGTAAGAGAAGGAGAATATCTTGATGCTGCTGTGGAATGGTGCCGAGAGAGAGGCGTGGAGTTCTTTGCTGCAAACAAGAACTACCCGGAGGAAACTCCCGAATCGCCCGATTATTCGCGCAAGATTAAGGCTGATTTCTACATAGACGATAGAAATATCGGCGGTTTGCCCGATTGGGGAACAATGTATGAGATGATAAGCGAAGGAAAAACCTTTGACGACATACTGACAGGCAACTACAATTCCGCAAAACCCAAGAAAAAACCGTGGTGGAAGTTTTAATTTCCAAAGCAACCCTTCACGCAAACAAAAACTCCCGAAACTTTCACGCTTCGGGAGTTTTTTTAGTATTCTATAATTGTTGAATGCTTAAAAATAATAGCCCAATCCTATCTTAAGTCCCACAGAAGAATTGTCGCTAAAGTCGTGCATGCTCATTTTATAGTAAACCGACGGCTCAACTGCAAGATAGTGGTTTAGATAAAAGGCATAGCCGATTTCTACAGGCACCATGAGATCGTTGTTACTCTTTGTGTAGTGCACGAACTGCGCACCGGCTCCGAGGAAGATGCCGTTTTGGTTGAAATAGAAGCGTCCGTTCAGCCCCGCAGTTATATCATCTGTGTAGCGTGTATGCCCGTAGCCGAAATTAGCATAGACAAGAAGTCCGTCGCTTACGAAAAGACCGGCAGCACCATCGAGATTGAAACGCATACGTTCGTTTGAGCTGTATTGAAGACTCAAACCGGAAAGCGAAGCACCGATATATTTTGTTCCTGCTTCGAATTGTGCGCTTGCACCTGTGAAAATCATTGCGAACAATGCCGCAACAGCAATAAACTTTTTCATTGTTTGTTATTGTTATTAGTTTTGTTTCTTTCCGAACCGTTCTCGCGATTGCCGTTTTGCCTTTCGTTTCTGCGGTTAATCCACCAAACGGCGGCAATCATGATTATTGCTCCAAACATAACCGACAAGTTGCGCGGCGAAAACCCTACTTTGCGGATTATGAACTCATATATGAAGAATGCAACGGCATATATTGCCATTAAAGAGGGAAGCCATACGCTTTTGGGTGGTTTTTTCATTTGGAAGCCCTGTTTGTTTTGGAGCAAATTTAAGAAAAAGTTTTCACCACGCACATAAAAAGCGTATTTTTGTGGTCTTAAAACTACGGTATATGCAATTCAAAACAATATTAGCGGCGTTTGTGCTGGTGTGTATGGGCTTTGTGCCGGTTTGTTCGCAGATCATTCCGCAGCAGTCGCATCGTGAGGTGAGGGCTGTATGGTTTACTACGATCGGCGGGCTTGATTGGCCCAAAGGTTATGCTTCTAACGCTGCGGGAGTGGAACGTCAGAAACGTCAGCTACGTGATCATCTCGACCGTTTACAGGCTATGGGCATCAACACTCTGCTTTTGCAAACACGAGTGCGTGGCACGGTGATTTATCCCTCTGCCATTGAGCCGTGGGACGGTTGTCTTTCGGGCAAACCGGGAGTTTCGCCGGGCTATGATGCTTTGCAATATGCCGTGGAGCAGTGTCATAAGCGCGGAATGAGCATTCAGGCGTGGGTGGTTGCCTTTCCGCTTACTAGTCTGAGCGTAACAAAGCAGCTCGGCAAGCGTTCTATAATCTGCCGACACCCACAGTTGTGTCTCAAGGCGGGAGATCATTGGATGATGAACCCCGGAGTTCCGGCGGTTTCCGATTATCTGGCTTCGCTTTGTGCTGAAATCGTGAAAAACTATGATGTTGACGGAATTCATCTCGATTATATTCGTTATCCCGAAAAGGAAATTCCTTTCAACGATGCCGCCACGTTCAAAAAATACGGCAAGGGAATGACACGAAGTGAGTGGAGGCGAGAGAATGTAACGCGCTGCGTCAGAAAAATATACGCAGCCATAAAAACTCTTAAGCCTTGGGTCATGCTCAGTTGCTCGCCTGTGGGAAAACATGACGATTTGCCGCGATATTTTTCTTGTGGTTGGAACGCACGAACTGCCGTTGCGCAGGACGTGCAGCAGTGGATGAAAGAGGGAATAATGGACGAAATTTTCCCCATGATGTATTTCAAGGGAAATCATTTCTATCCTTTTGCACTTGATTGGGTGGAATGTTCCAACAAACGTGTGGTTGCGCCGGGACTGGGTGTATATTTTCTTGACGAAGGACAGAAAAACTGGGATTTGACAACCGTTACGCGCGAACTTAATTTCCTCCGCATGCACGGTGCGGACGGTCAGGCTTATTTTCGCAGCCGTTTTCTTGAGAACAATGTCAAAGGCATTGCCGATTATCTCCAATATTTGTTTTACACGCGCCCTGCTTTGCAGCCGGCAATGGCTTGGCAGGACAGCATTGCCCCGTCTGTGCCTGAAAAAATAGCGGTGGAAAAGTCCAAATATGCGTGGAGAATTTCTTGGCAACCGTCAACCGACCCCGCACCCGGCGATTCGTTGCGCTATAATGTATATGTGTCGGATGTATATCCTGTCAACTGCGACAGCGCAAGGCTTGTGGCATCATACATATCGGGAAACGAATACACGTTGGACGTTGCCTGTCCTGCGAGTCGCGATATGTTTTACGGTGTAACGGCAATTGACCGTTTCGGAAACGAGAGCGGTGTTGCCGAAATCAATCATCCTGTGTTCAAAGCGAAGCTGAGCGAACCGGGAATGAAAGTTCGCGGCGGCAAACTGCGGCTTGACAGCGTGGATGCCTGTTTCCTGATGATTCATGACGATTGCGGGCGCGAGTTGAAGGTTATAAAATACGACAGCATGGTTGATGTTTCGCGTTTAGTGCCCGGCTTTTACAAAATTTACGGTCAGGGACGGCGCGGAAAATCGCATTTGCTGGGGCACTTCCAAATTCATCCTTAAAAATCCGCCGTATAGCTAAATATATTGCCGAAATGCAAGGGGGAACAGGGGATGAAATTTTTTCGCTTTCGGCTGTCCGACGTGTACTTTAATATAAAGCGCAGACTGCATAAGTTTTCATAAATAGCACAACCGACAGCCAAAAATACAGAAACTATGCACTTTGGGGCAAGGTGCTGAGAATCAAAATCTTATCCAATTTTTGGAGTTTTTTGTAAGTTGCAGTAAGTCAGAGCTTTGAGATTATAAAAAATATAAGGCATATATTTTAAAATACAAGGCACTTATTTTGAAATAAGTGCCTTGTATTTTTTACGAAGTCCTATATGTTTTTTGCGAAATGCGCATTTTGCTGCATTTTTATTGCATATCGGCAGAAACTTGCCGAATGCAAAAGTTTGCGCGGCGCATGCGTCCGAGGTTGTGTGCCCGGCGCGATGTTTTTTCTTCAGCGTGTTTCTTCTATAATCCTTACCGGACCCATAAGTCCCGCAGGCATTAGTTCCGATTTGCTGTCGAAGAAGTTGTCATATCCCAGATAGGTGTAGCGTTTTTTTACTCCCGGCTGACGGTCTCCTATTATGCGGTTGCGCCACGGGTTTATTACTTCCACGTTCAGTGTGTTCACGCCTTTGTGCAGGGCGCGGGTTATGTCAACTTCGTATGGTTCGTGCCAAAGTGTGGCTATGGTGTCGCCGTTCAGCACAACCGTTGCCATGTTTCCCACTTTGCCGAGATTTAGCTTGTACGAAGCTTTCTTCGAAGGTTTGGCTTTCATCTTGAACTTCTTGCAATACACGGCTGTTCCCGAAAAATATTTTATGCCTGCGTCTTCGGATTCCGTGTATGAGATGAGACGCGGGAATATTGCTTCGGCAGGTGCGCCGAGTTCTTCTTCGAAGTTCACAGTCCAGTTGTCGTCCAAATTCATCACGTCTTTTCCTAACAAGTCTTCCGTGGCTTTCAGGAAGATGTCCTCATCGTTTACCATTACAAGGAATACGGCATCGTGCGGGTTCAGTTTCAAGTTTACCGTTGTGCGCCCCATGTCCGTGTTATATGCCACCTTCTCTCTGCGAGCATCCTCGGGATGCCATATTTGCGGCTCTAAACCTTGGGCTTTTACGCTGACTTTTGTGTCGATTGCCTTGTCGGATGCGTTGGAAATCCAATAAACATCGCCCTCCGGGGTGGTGCGGTGAATATAATTGATTTTACAATCCTCGGGAAAGTCTATGTCTTTGGCTATTCCCGCCGTTTCAAGCGGATTATTGGTTTGCAAGGGAGTGATAACGTTGCTGAGTCCTGAGTTCCATATTTCGTTCACAAGATTCTGCCATTCGTCGTTGTTTTGTTTCAATTCGTTGTTTGCCAACGGCTTCTCGCCGTAAACAGGTATACCGGCTTTTGCAATGGCAGCTATTTTGCGAAGTTCGCTGACGCTCATCTTTACCACCACGGGCGAAATCCACAGCATTTTATAGGATGCGCCGCCACGGGTAACAAGTTCTTTATTTTTAATGTCTGTTTCTTTCAACAATTCGTCGGGTCCTATGAAGTCGTAGCCGTATCCTCGGGGAACGCTAACCTTGTCCACACCGCAGATGCCTGTTACCGAATTGTCCGTACCGTAATAGTATGCAATTTGTGCTACATTTTTTCCCAACTGAAGCATGTAGCAGCTTCGCCCGAGATAGTCTGTCCATGTTTTTGCGCGCTTTGCCCATGTTTCATGTCGGTTGAACCATTGACCGTATTGCCCGAGCGAAAGACCGGGACGCTTATCGTCAACCGGCTGATGCGCACTTTCGTGGATTACAAAGCGGTTTAGTCCGCACGACATCTCATGGTCGGCAACTTTTTTGAGATTTCCGGGATGGAAAGAGTAAGCCATTCCTTCGTGTCCGTCAACTGTCATGGATTCTCCGGCAGTAAATCTTCGTCCGTACACATGTGCTGCCGAGGAAGACTCTTTCAAATCGAAAGCATACATGAGACGGTCTTTTTCCTGTCTCGCCCACATTGCTCCCATTGGGATGTCGGCGTGGCTTTTTACGCTCATTCCATCGGCAAGATACTGACGCGAATTTTCGTTTGATTCGAAATATGTTTGCATTCCGTTTTCATGTGCAATTCTTTCGGATTCTCCGTAGAGATTTTCGGCGATTAATTCTCCGATAGTCTTTCGCCAGTCGCACAGGAAGCGTTCGCTTTCGTCCGACGAGCCGATAATTCTTCCTGCTATCACGGGCAGCCATTTGTATAACTCATATCCGCGCCTCGAAGAGAATTCCCGGGGCATATTAATGGTCCATGTGGCGTTTCCTGCCTCGTAACTGTCGATGAGAAGTCCGTTTATTCCTCTTTTGCCGAGCATTCCGCCCGTGGCATCACGGTAGATGTCGAGATAATGAGTGAGGTATCGATTCACTGCTGCCTTGTCAAGTTTGTCAACTTCGAGACCGGTGCCCTGGGGTGAGGCGGGATGATTTACTTTTCCCGTGAGCGAGTAGCCGAAACGGTAAATCTGCCACTTGCCTGCGGGTGCTTTCCAATTCAGGTTGCCCTCGGAATCGGCGTAGTTGCTTATGTCTATCACATTTTCGATTGGTATTGCGTCATCGCTCTTTACCATTGGGTAACTGTTGAGTCTTGAGTAGGAGGAAAAGCCTGCACGTTCTTCGGCAAAGTTCACGCGTGACGACGGGTGCAGCGAAAACTCGGAAAAATGCATGAATGCGTCTTTGCCGGAGCCATGCGGATGGTCGCATACCAGTCGGAAGTGTTTGGCGGTGGTTTTCGGTATGCTTATTGTCTGTTGGTATGCTCCGCCTTGGGGAATATCGCATATTTTTTTGTAGTCTTTTCCGTTGTCGGAGCATTCAAGATGGAACAAACTCCTTGCAAGTCCGTTATCCCAGTTATTCCTTATGCTTCCGTCGCAGATTGACAGTGCGCGTATGGTTTGCGGTTGGGGATAGGTGTATTCTATCCAGAGTTTTCCTTCGCTGTCGGGTGTGAGTTTCTCTCCGTTTTTAAGTTTTTCGTCGTTAAGCTGTTCCAAAGTGAAGTTTCCGCCGCTGCATGTCAGTCTGGCTTTGAGCGATTCGGGGCTGTCGTCTCCGCTGTTCAGTTTCACGGCTATCACGGCTATGTCTTTGTAGTATTTCACAGTATTAAGATTGCCGTTATCCATGTCGCGAAAATTGCCGGTGGCGTTGAAAGCTTCGGGAAGTTTGCCTTTGAAAGTGCGTCCTCCGTTTATAATCATGCTGTGCCATGTTATTTTCTTCATGGCATCCTCGGGTTTCACCCAAGGTCCGCCCGTGCAGCTCCAGCCCGGCGATGCGGCAATCGTTACATCCATGTGGAGCGAATCGGCAAGACTTACGGCATATTTAAGACAGTCTTTCCACTCGGGCGAAAGATATGTTATGAGTTTCGGAACTATTTGCGGGCATCCCATTCCGGCATCGAACACGTGGAAACCGGTGATTCCCGAGTTGTGCATCCAGAGAATGTCTTTGCGTATTCCGTCTTTCGACACATTTCCGTTCATCCAATGCCACCAAACCTGTGGACGCGCCTCGGCGGGAGGGTTTTGAAAATTTTTATATATGTAGTCCGTTTGGGCGTGTGTATCAACGGAGGAAAGCAAAAGCAGTGCGGATGCAACCACCGTGTTCAGTTTTATAAGTTTCATTGTTTTCTATGTTTGTTTGTGAGAATTGTAAGCAAATGTAATAAAGTTTTCGTAAACACGAACCGTGCGGTATCTGTAAAAAGCACATAGCAAATTCATGTGTGGCATTTGCTGCAAAAACTTAAAGATTTGCGCTCGCGGAAAAGGCATAAATTGTATGGTGAAAAACACGGCGAAAAAAACACATGGCTTGTCGTAAAAAATACAAGGCACTTATTTTAAAATAAGTGCCTTGTATTT